>NZ_JBIVQG010000044.1:0-1189 GCF_044755025.1 Paenarthrobacter sp. NPDC092416 | reverse complement strand
CACTGATTCCTGGTCCGTCAACGAGACCTGGTTATAAAGAAAAGGAAATACCGTGACTACATCCAAGCAGTACCGATTGGCAGTTCTGAACGGCGATGGCATCGGCCCGGAAATCGTTCCCGCTTCCGTGAAGATCCTTGACGCCGCGATGGCCGCTGCCGGAGCGCCGGCCATCGACTGGACCGAACTGCCCCTGGGCCGTGAAGCGATCGACACCCATGGCACCGCCGTCCCGGCCGAAACCCTCCAAGCCCTCGCCGACGTCGACGGCTGGCTCCTGGGCCCGCACGACAGCGCTTCCTACCCCGAACCGCACAAGTCCGCACTGAACCCCTCGGGCACCATCCGCAAACACTTCGGACTCTTCGCCAACATCCGCCCCTCCAAGGCCTTCCCCGGCGGAAACGCCATCGTTGAAGGCACCGACCTGGTCATCGTGCGTGAAAACACCGAAGGCTTCTACGCCGACCGGAACACCTTCGCCGGCACCGGCGAGTTCATGCCCACCCCGGACGTAGCGATCATGCACGGCATCATCACCCGCGCCGCCACCGAACGCATCGCCCACTCCGCGTTCCAGCTCGCCCAGTCCCGGACCAAGCAACTGACCATCGTCCACAAAGCCAACGTCCTGAAAATGACCACCGGCCTGTTCCGCGACGTCTGCAAGGAAGTCGCACAGCAATACCCCGACGTCACCGTCAACGACTTCCACATCGACGCCATGACCGTGCACCTGGTCCGCCGCGCCAACAAGTTCGACGTCATCGTCACCGAAAACATGTTCGGCGACATCCTCTCGGACCTCGCCGGTGAAGTCGCCGGATCCCTGGGCATCGCACCCTCGATCAACTCCTCCGACACCCACGCCATGGCCCAGGCCTCCCACGGCTCCGCCCCGGACATCGCCGGAAAGAACATCGCCAACCCCATCGCGATGATCCTCTCCTCCGCCATGCTCCTGCGCTGGCTCGGCGCGAAGTTCGACGACCAGAAAGTCCTCCAAGCCGCCGAACTGGTCGAAAAAGCCATCGAAGCGACCGTCCTGGACGGCACCACCACCAAAGACATGGGCGGCACCGCCGGCACCAGCGACTTCGCCGACGCCGTCGCCACCCGCGTCACCACCGTCGCCCACGTCTAACCACACCACCCACACGCCGGGCGGGAACAAACCACCCCGCCCGGC
>NZ_JBIVQG010000043.1:0-1270 GCF_044755025.1 Paenarthrobacter sp. NPDC092416 | reverse complement strand
TAGCGGCCTGCGAGGGATCCGCCGATGCCGCCGACGCTGAAGTATTTGTTGAGGGCGGCGAAGACGATGATGGGTGGGAGCATCATGATGACGGCCAGGGCCATGACTCCGGACCAGTCGGTGAGGTTTTGTTGGAAGAAGGATTGGACGCCCATGGGAAGGGTAAAGATCTCGTTGGAGCGCAGGAACACGATGGCTACCAGGTAGTCGTTCCAGGCCAGGAGGAACGCGAAGATCGCGGTGGAGAGCACACCTGGAAGGCTATTGCGCAAAACTACTTTGGTGAAGGACCCAAAGACGGAGCAGCCGTCAATCCAGGATGCTTCTTCGAGGCTGATGGGGATGGAGTCGAAGTAGGCGGCCATCATCCAGGTGGCAACGGTCATGGTGGAGCCGACGTAGATGATGGTCAGGCCCATGAGGTTGTCCACCAGTCCCATGGCGGCGAACAGGATGAACAGCGGCACCACGGAGGTGATGATGGGCAGGGACTGCATCACGAACAGCAGCAGGGAGTAGCCGGACACTGCCTTGGAGCGCCCGCGGGAGAGGACGTAGCCGGCGGGTGCGGCCACTGCCACTGAGACGAGGACTGTGGACAGGGTGGTGATGAGGCTGTTTTGCAGCCACGTTGCCGCGAGGGTCTTGGAGAAGACGCCGGTGATGTTCTCAAAGGTCAGCCCGGTGGCGGTGCTGTTTGGTGCTGGCGTCAGGGCCAGGACGACTGTGACCATGATGGGGACAAGCACGATCGCGGTGATGATCAGGATGATGGCGAACCGCCACCAGCGTCCGCGCATGCCTGCTTCGGAGAGGACGCGGCGGGTCTTGCCGGTCTGGGCGACGCCGAGTGCGGGGCCGGACTCGGGGTGGGCGTGAAGTACTGCGCTCATTATTCGACGCTCGACTTTCGGATCTGGCGGTACAGGATGACCGAGACGACTACCAGGGTGATGGTCATGAGGAAGGCGATGGCAACGCCGGGTCCGGTAGCGAAGTCCTGGAAGACGGTGCGGTAGGCAAGGACCACCAGGGACGTGGTGGCGTCAACAGGACCGCCGCCGGTGAGCAGGTAAATGGTGGGGAAGTCGTTGACGCAGAAGATCGTCATGAGGATCCATGAGATGTACGTTGACCGGGCGATCAGCGGCAAGGTGATCTGCGTGAATTGCTGGAAGCGCGAGGCACCGTCCATGTTGGCCGCCTCGTAGACAGTGGAGTCCACCGAGGCAAGCGCTGCGGAGGTCATCATCATCATGAAAGGGAAGGA
>NZ_JBIVQG010000042.1:0-1298 GCF_044755025.1 Paenarthrobacter sp. NPDC092416 | reverse complement strand
TACCATGACACGTTCCTGGCCGCGGATTACTCCCACCCGGGCGACAACATCCCGCCGATCCTGGCCGTGGCCCAGCATGTGGGTTCCACCGGGGCTGATCTGGTCCGGGCGATCGCGACCGGGTATGAGATCCAGGTGAACCTGGTCAAAGCGATCTGCCTGCACAAGCACAAGATCGACCACGTCGCCCACCTCGGCCCGTCCGCCGCGGCAGGGATCGGCACGTTGTTGGGCCTGGATGTTGAGACGATTTTCCAGTCCGTGGGCCAGGCACTGCACACCACCACCGCGACCCGGCAGTCCCGCAAGGGCGAAATCTCCACCTGGAAGGCCCACGCCCCGGCCTTCGCGGGCAAGATGGCTGTCGAAGCCGCGGACCGGGCCATGCGCGGACAAACCTCCCCGGTGCCGATCTACGAAGGCGAAGACGGCGTGATCGCCTGGATGCTCGACGGCCCCGACGCCTCCTACGAAGTGCCGTTGCCGCTGCCCGGTGAAGCCAAACGCGCGATCCTGGACACCTACACCAAGGAACACTCCGCCGAGTACCAGGCCCAGGCCTGGATCGACCTCGCCCGCAAACTCAACCGCGAGCACCCCGAAACCACCGACCCCGCCAACGTGGCCTCGGTGCTGATCAAGACCAGCCACCACACCCACTACGTGATCGGTTCCGGCGCGAACGACCCCCAGAAGTACTCCCCCACCGCGTCCCGGGAAACCCTGGACCACTCCATCCCCTACATCTTCACCGTCGCCCTGCAGGACGGCGCCTGGCACCACGTGGACTCCTACGCCCCCGAACGCGCCGCACGCCCGGACACCGTGGAACTCTGGCACAAAGTCACCACCGTCGAAGACCCCGAATGGACCCGCCGCTACCACTCCCTGGACATCGCAGAAAAGGCCTTCGGCGGCACTGTTGTCATCACACTCACGGATGGGTCTGTTGTCACGGACGAGATCGCCGTGGCCGACGCCCACCCGCTCGGTGCCCGGCCCTTCGCCCGCGAGCAGTACGTGAACAAGTTCCGCACCCTCGCTGCCGGTCTCGTGGAGGAGGCCGAGATCGAAAGGTTCCTCACCGCCGTCGAACACGTCACCGACCTCGGCCCCGGCGAACTGGACCAGCTCAACATCACCGCAGCCCCCGGCATCATCGACCCCACCAACGCACCCAAGGGACTGTTCTAAATGCTCTACTCCAAAGTCACTCCCGAACAGAAACGCCTGAAACTCCGCGAACTCCTGAACTCTGGGACCATCGCGCAGTTCCCGGGCGCGTTCAACCCGCTCTC
>NZ_JBIVQG010000041.1:0-1401 GCF_044755025.1 Paenarthrobacter sp. NPDC092416 | reverse complement strand
CCGTTGTGGACGGAGATCGGTGACCTGATGCCGATGGTCCCCACCCCAAAAGCCGTCGCCCATGTGTGGCGTTGGAATGATTTGTACCCGCTGGCCGCCCGTGCCGGGGACCTCGTACCGGTAGGCCGCGGCGGTGAGCGCCGGGCCATTGCCCTCGCGAACCCCGGCCTTGCGGGCGCACCGTACGCGACCCCGACGTTGTGGGCAGCGATCCAGTACCTCGGCCCGCACGAGGTCGCCCCCGAGCACCGGCACTCCCAGAACGCCTTCCGTTTCGTCGTCGAAGGTGAAGGCGTCTGGACGGTGGTGAACGGGGACCCCGTGGCGATGCGTCGCGGTGACTTCCTGCTTACCCCGGGCTGGAACTTCCACGGCCACCACAACGACACCGACCAGCCCATGGCCTGGATCGACGGGCTCGACATCCCGTTCGTGCACTACGCCGATGCCGGGTTCTTCGAGTTCGGCACCGAACGCGTCACCGACGAAGCCACCCCGGACATCTCCCGCTCCGAACGTCTCTGGGCACACCCCGGCCTCCGCCCCCTCTCCGGCCTCGATGACACCACCAACTCCCCCATCGCCGCTTACCGCTGGGAACACACCGACGCCGCCCTCCGCGAACAACTCCTCCTGGAAGACGAAGGCCACCCGGCCACCGTGTCCCAGGGCCACGCCGCCATCCGGTACTCAAACCCCACCACCGGTGGGGACGTCATGCCCACCATCCGCGCCGAGTTCCACCGCCTCCGTCCCGGCGCCACCACCGAACCGCTCCGCGAGGTCGGCTCCAGTGTCTGGCAGGTCTTCGAAGGCACCGGCACCGTCGTGTTGAACGGCGAAACCAAGCACCTGGCCAAGGGCGACCTCTTCGTGGTCCCGTCCTGGCAGGAATGGTCCCTGCAGGCCGAAACAGAGTTCGATCTGTTCCGTTTCAGCGACGCCCCCATCTTCGAACGCCTCAACTTCAACCGCAGCTACACCGAAGGACGCAAGAAAGCATGAGACTCCTCACCCTCCGCACCGAAACCGCCACAGGCAAAGGCACCGTGGCCGTCCGCCAGGACGGCGACACCCTCACCGAAATCCCCGGCTTCGCCGACGTCGGCGCGCTGCTGGCCGACCCCGCCTGGGAAGAGAAAGCGAAGGCGGCCAACGGCGCAACGCACGCGCTCGACGGCGCCGACCTCGCCGCCGTCGTGCCCGCACCGGGGAAGATCATCTGCGTGGGCCACAACTACCGAAACCACATCAAGGAAATGGGCCGGGAAATCCCCGAGTACCCCACCCTGTTCGCGAAGTACCAGGAATCCCTGATCGGCCCGAACGACGACCTGGCGTTGCCGCAGGAATCGGACACCGTGGACTGGGAAGCCGAACTCGCCGTGATCATCGGCAAGA
>NZ_JBIVQG010000040.1:0-1461 GCF_044755025.1 Paenarthrobacter sp. NPDC092416 | reverse complement strand
GAGAGTGTCCCTATGTTGTTCGTCAAGGGGTTTGGGGTGTTTTGGGGTGGTAGAGGCTGCCATCGCGGAGCATGGCGAAGAGGGTGTCGCAGCGGCGTCGGGCGAGGGCGATGAGAGCCTGGTTGTGTCGTTTCCCCTCCGCTCGTTTGCGGTCGTAGTAGGCCCTGGAAAGTGGGTCTTTCAGGGCGGCGAACGCGGAGAGGTAGAGGGTGCGTTTGAGGATTTTGTTGCCTTTGCGTGAGGCGTGGTCGGCCCTGATCGAGCTCCCGGATCGCCAGGTCACCGGCGCGAGGCCGGCGTAAGAAGCCAGGTGGGCGGCGGTCTGGAAATCTTTACCGACAATTTCCGTGAGGATGCGGGCTTCGGTCCTGACGCCAACTGCCGGTAACGACGTCAGGACCCGGTGAAGAGGGTGGGCCTCCACGAGGGCTTCGACCTTGGCCAGCACGGTATCCCTGGCGGTGTGCAGCCCATCGAGCATGCCGGCCAGTTGCGCCAGCACGATCCCTGCCGATTCCGTGCCGGAGACCACGACGGTTTGCCGGTTCAGGGCCTGGCTGATCTCCTCGGCCAGGCGGTCACCGATCCGTGGCGCCAGCTTCCGCAGCCGTGCCGCGATGCGTTTGGTTCCGGCCCGCCGCAGGGCCTGCGGGGTCGGCCAGGTCCGGATCAGGTCCAGTACAGCGGGGTGGTCCAGGCGCGGGCCCAGGACTCGTTCCAGTGCCGGGTGGATCTGGGTCAGCAGTCCCCGGATCCGGTGCGAGGTGGCGGTGGCCTGGGCGACCAGGTCATCATCGAACCCGCAGAGCATGACCAGTTCCGCGCGCTGCTCATCACCAAGTTCCAGCGATCTCAAGGTCCCGGGCAGACTGCGGGCAGCCTCGGCGATGATGAACGCGTCACGGGCGTCCGTCTTCGCTTCACCCGGGTGCAGGTCAGCGATTCTGCGCATCGCCAGACCAGGCAGATACCCAACCACCGCACCATCGGCGCGGGCCACGGCCACCGCCAGTGCCCCGACCGTGGCCGGCTGGTCCACAACAAACAGCAGCCGCCCATGGCAGCCCAGGTCCTGAAGGATCTGCCGCAGCTCATTCTCATCGTTCGGCAGCGCCCGGTCCAGCAGCCTGTTCCCTGACTTATCCAGCGCCACCGCGTGATGGCCGTCCTTGCCAACATCAACACCGATGAATACATCCACCGAGCCATAATCCCTGAGCACCGCCACACCTCCGACCACGAACCAACAGATCCGGCCAGCCTGCCACGGTGTCGAAGCCCGGCACCCACGTTACGCACGGCGATCCAACGGCCATGTCCCTATCAGCGGTCCCTCGGCACCTGCCAACCCCGGTGACACCACTCTCGGATCATCAAAAACAGAGCGTCGCAATCATGCCGGGACCGGCAGGCCAGCACACCCACATCCTTCACCAGAAAGGGGCTACGAAAAAGGTAACG
>NZ_JBIVQG010000039.1:0-1722 GCF_044755025.1 Paenarthrobacter sp. NPDC092416 | reverse complement strand
AGGTTGGACGTGGCTGCAGGAGAAGAGACCTCACACATCCTCAGCGGGTTGACTGCCCAGCTGCCTGATCGTGATCCGGAAGAGACCGCGGAGTGGATTGAGTCCCTTGATGCGTTGATCGCGGAGCAGGGTACCGAGCGTGCCCAGTACATTATGCGTTCGTTGTTGCAGCGTGCCGGTGCCAGGTCGGTGGGTGTGCCGATGGTGACGACCACTGATTATGTGAACACGATCCCGGTGGACCAGGAAGCACAGTTCCCGGGCAACGAGGAGTTCGAGCGCCGGTACCGGGCGTACATGCGGTGGAACGCCGCGGTCATGGTCCACCGTGCGCAGCGATCCGATATCGGGGTGGGCGGGCATATTTCCACCTATGCCGGGGCCGCGACCTTGTACGAGGTCGGCTTCAACCACTTCTTCCGCGGCAAGGACCACCCCGGCGGCGGGGACCAGGTGTTCTTCCAGGGCCACGCGTCCCCGGGCATGTACGCCCGGGCGTTCATGGAAGGGCGCCTCACGGAGGAAGACCTGGACGGGTTCCGTCAGGAAAAGTCCAAGGCCGGCCATGCCCTGTCCTCCTACCCGCACCCGCGCCTGATGCCGGACTTCTGGGAATTCCCCACCGTGTCCATGGGCATCGGACCGATGAACGCGATCTACCAGGCCCAGTCCAACCGGTACCTGCACAACCGCGGGATCAAGGACACTTCCGACCAGCAGGTCTGGGCGTTCCTCGGCGACGGGGAAATGGACGAGCCCGAGTCCCGCGGCCTGCTCCAGCTCGCCGCGAACGAGAACCTGGACAACCTGAACTTCGTGATCAACTGCAACCTCCAGCGCCTCGACGGGCCGGTCCGGGGCAACGGCAAGATCATGCAGGAACTCGAAGCGTTCTTCCGCGGCGCGGGCTGGAACGTGATCAAGGTCGTCTGGGGCCGGGAATGGGATTCCCTGCTCGAGAACGACCACGACGGCTCCCTCGTGCAGATCATGAACGAAACCCCCGACGGCGACTACCAGACCTACAAGGCCGAGTCCGGCGGGTTCGTCCGCGAACACTTCTTCGGCAAGTCCCCGCAGACCAAGGACATGGTCGCTGACCTGACCGACGAACAGATCTGGGGCCTCAAACGCGGCGGGCACGACTACCGCAAGGTCTACGCCGCGTACAAGGCAGCGGTCGAGTTCAAGGGCAAACCCACCGTCATCCTGGCCAAAACCGTCAAGGGCTACGGCCTGGGCCCGCACTTCGAGGGCCGCAACGCCACCCACCAGATGAAGAAGCTGACCATGGAAGACCTCAAGGCCTTCCGTGACCACCTGCGCATCCCCATCGCCGACGAACAACTCGACGCGGACCTCTACCGGCCCCCGTACTACCACCCCGGCATGGACGCCCCCGAAATCAAATACCTGATGGAACGCCGGGCCGAACTCGGCGGGTTCGTCCCCGAACGCCGCCGCACCCACACCCCGGTCACCCTGCCCGAGGACAAATCCTACGAAGTAGCCAAACGCGGCTCCGGCAAACAACAAGCCGCGACCACCATGGCCTTCGTCCGGCTCCTCAAAGACCTCATGCGCGACAAAAACTTCGGCGCCCGCTTCGTCCCGGTCGTCCCGGACGAATCCCGCACCTTCGGCATGGACGCGTTCTTCCCGACCGCGAAAATCTACAACCCCAAGGGCCAGAACTACCTCTCCGTGGACCGCGACCTCGTC
>NZ_JBIVQG010000038.1:0-1738 GCF_044755025.1 Paenarthrobacter sp. NPDC092416 | reverse complement strand
CCGAACCGTACACACCTTCCGGCTTTCCGTTTCGCACCCGGCGACTCAGAAAACAATACACGCCCCACACCCCCAACGCAAATCCACCCCAAACACCACCCCCACCCACCCCCAAAACCCCACCAAACCGCCGTCGAACCCGCCTTTCTCTATGGGGGCATCAGCTCGGGCAAGGCGGAGATGACGGCCTTGAGATTCTCCTCTGCCATGAGTGGCCGGCGTCGAGCGTGCGATGTTCCACGTCCGATGCCCATTCAGCCCGCTGCTGCGGCGTCCTAACCAAGCGCTGCTCCCTGTCCTGTTGGAATCACAGTGACCGGCATGGTCAAGGTTCTCCCGGCGGGACGATCCTCCTGGTCTTGGAGCACATCGATGCCGGCAGAGGCACGGTAGCCCGCAGCGATGGACTTCACAGCCTCCCGTGACGCGCGAAGGTACTCGGCGAGGTACACGGGTGGAATGGCTGACGGGTTGGCGGTCCAGCCGCAGATAAACGAGGACAAGAACGTTTCCGCTGTAGCTTCGATCCTGGCTTCAACAATCCCGGCAGGTTGAGCAACCAGGTACAGGTGCCAAGCCACCTTCGCATCGGCACCGCGCAGGATGTCCTACATATCCAAAGCGGGCAGGACATCCAGGGACAGGAGATGTGTCACCGCCCCGAGATGATCCAGACAGGCACGAATGGCAACTAGGCGCCCCGGTCGTGACCAGCAAGCACCAATCCGTCATGGCCAAGCTGCGACGTCTCGTGGAGCTGGACCGGATGCCGCGTGAACTCTCCACGTGGCGGCACCGGGAAGTCGTCGGAATACTCACCGCGCACCGCGGACGCGCCGTCTCTAAGTCGTCTCTGATCGACGATCTGTGGGGTAGCGGCCGCCCGCTGGAGCGGTGTCCGTGCGGTGGTGAACTACGCCCGGTCCTTGAACCTCATCGGCCAGCCCCTACACAGCCGATAATGCTCGTAACCGTTGGCGATGGGTATGCTCGCTGCGCTTGGGACCGGACGCCAGTGATGCCTGGCGGCTCGAGACTGCGATCGCACAAACTGCGGCATCAGCGCCGGCGATGGCTGACTTCGTGTTGACCGCGGCTTTGGCCGAGTGGCACGACGACGCTTCGGGAGAATTCTCGGGCCGGCCTTGGGCTGGGCCGGAACGGACGTGACGGACTAAGCTGCGGCAGACCGCCGTCGAACAAACCACAGCGGCGCGCTTGTGTTGCTACCGAGCCGCCCACGCTATACCGCTACTCGGTGCCCATGTTGCTGGCAACCCGTGGCAAGAGGGCAGAACGCGCTCTGACTACAGGTCCCCTCCGCCTGACCGAACCCGGCCCCAACCGCTGTCGACCATCGCAATGGAGTCTCGCAGCACCAGGCAACGCCACGTCGAGGCCGACGACGCAGAGACAATCGCGGCCACTTGGGAGACAAGCGGCTGCACTGCTTTGGACTCGGTGCCACTTTCATGCAGGAATTTGGGCGCGCTGGTTTGGCAACCCGGCGCGCCGGGATCGGCGCTCAACTGAGCTGCTCGAGGTGAGCCCTTGGTGGTTAAATGCGAGAAGCCCCGGTGGTGGGCCGGGGCTTGGTGTGTTGGTGGTTAAATGCGAGAAGCCCCGGTGGTGGGCCGGGGCTTGGGGTGTTGGTGTTTGGTGGTTAATGTGGGAGACCCCCCAACCGTGTGGTTGGGGGGTCTCGACCGAATGGTTGTCCGGCGGTGTCCTACTCTCC
>NZ_JBIVQG010000037.1:0-1951 GCF_044755025.1 Paenarthrobacter sp. NPDC092416 | reverse complement strand
CGGTGTGGCAGCAGGTGTCGTCGGTGGTGGTGTTGTTGGTTGTTCCTGCGGGGAGGTTGAGGGTGGGGTTTTGGTTGAAGAAGCCGTGGGGTTCGAGCATGAAGCCGATGTTCTGGCGGGGCATCACGGGCCAGTCTTCGAGGCGGACGACGTGGTGCATGCCGAAGGTGTACCAGACCACGAGGTCCTGGTCCACGATGTTCCGGTCTGCTTGGGTCCAGATGTGCAGCCCGTCATCGGCGCCGGTGGACTGGTTGGGGTATTCGCCGGCGGCGAAGCGTTCGGTCCGGTCGTAGGCGGTGACCCAGAGGTTGTTCCGGGCGAATTGGGCGCGTTTGGAGACGTAGGACTCGTCGCCGGCGGCGAGTTGGATGCCGTTGGTGGGGATGAGCCGGTAGGCGACCGGTTCGTTCACGAGGTTCTTCTTCTCGCGGTTGGCGATCTTCCAGAAGCGGTGTTTGGAGGAGTCGGTCTTGCGGATGGCCTGCTGTTCGGTTTCCAGGAGCCGGTCCACGGCTTTGAACGCGGTGTGCGTGGGGTTGTGCTCGGGGATTTCCATGTCCACTTCGTAGACGGAGTTGTTGGGTCCGTCGAGTTCGAAGTCCATCCGGACGTTGAACATGTGTTGGTGGATGGGTGCGTACAGGCCCTCGTTGTTCAGGTTCTGGCCGTACGGGTTCTTCTCGCCGGGCTTCTGCCCGGCGGTGGAGAGGATGCCGGTGGCCTTGACGAGGAACTCGATGGACCCGTCCAGGAACAGGTGCCAGTAGAAGGCGTATTCATAGTTGGCTACCGTGGCGATGAAGGAGATCACCAGCTTGCGGGACCGGCGGGTCTCGGCGGTGCCTTCACGGAAGTCGAAGTGCTTCCAGAGGATGGAGTCGTCTTCTTCGTGCATGCAGATCGCGTTCTCAATGGTCCACGGGTTGCCGTGGCTGTCGACGCTGTTCCCGTCGAAGTACTTGATCTCGCCCAGGCAGTCACAACCAAGGGTCAGGGAGTTGGCCATGTTGCCGATGTTGTATTCACCGGAGTCGAACGCGTTCTTCTTGGCCTGCACCGGCGCGGTGTCACCATAAGGAACCACCATCTCCGAGAGCGAGGCCCGGTTGATGACCGGTCGCTCCACGCCCTGGTCGCGGAACTTGAGCTGGTGCAGGACCAGGCCTTCACGCGGGGTGAACCCGACCCGGAAGGACCAGTCGGCCCACTGGACATGGTTGCCGGTGACCGTGAAGGACGCGCCCTCGGGCTGGGTGATGTTGATCGGCTTCAGGTCCGTGCGGGCCGCACCGACGTACTTGGGCAGGTAGTTGCCCCGCGCGGACGGGACCGGGATGGCCTGGTCATCTTCGAGCCTGACGACCTTCCCGGCAGAGAGGTCGTAAAACACGATGAAGTTCTCGATCGGGTGCGCGTACGGGCTGTCGTCTGGCTCGTCACGAACGAACACCAGAGCACGCATCAAACGACGACCCTCGGCGTCCTCACCGAAGTACCCCACAGACCAAGGCTCGAAACACACCAGGTCCAGGTCCGTCAGGCCACGCTTGGCCAACGCAGCTATGACCTGCGGGTCTTTCCGGCACGCTTCCTCGCACTCAGCGAACTCGTCCAGCATGAACGGAGGCTGGACATCCGCGGCCAACTGGGTCCACCGATCCACGGTCCCGGCGTCAAGATCAACCACCGCCTCGAACGAACGCGCCTGGGCACGGTCCACCAGGACCGCCTCAGCCTCACGAGCCACCTGCACACCAGCCCGCAAGTCCTCCTTGGACGGCTCACGAAGCTCAACACTGATAAAACGGAACGACTCCGCCGCAGCCGGTCCCTCCTTCAAAATCGCCACCGCCCGCGAAATCTCCGCACGCGACAACGGATCCAACGGGTGCGAAACCCCCACAAGAGCCTCAGTTTCAGCATTCAAAGTCACGACTAACTCCTTTGT
>NZ_JBIVQG010000036.1:0-2150 GCF_044755025.1 Paenarthrobacter sp. NPDC092416 | reverse complement strand
TCCAAAGTCACTCCCGAACAGAAACGCCTGAAACTCCGCGAACTCCTGAACTCTGGGACCATCGCGCAGTTCCCGGGCGCGTTCAACCCGCTCTCGGCCCGGCTGATCGAAGAGAAGGGCTTCGCCGGTGTCTACATCTCCGGCGCCGTCCTGGCCAACGACCTCGGCCTGCCCGATATCGGCCTCACCACGCTCACCGAAGTCGCCACCCGCGCCGGGCAGATCGCCCGCATGACGGACCTGCCCTCACTCGTGGACGCGGACACCGGCTTCGGCGAACCGATGAACGTGGCCCGATCCATCCAGGAACTCGAAAACGCGGGCCTGGCCGGCTGCCACATCGAGGACCAGTTCAACCCAAAACGCTGCGGACACCTGGACGGCAAGAACGTGGTGGACACCGACACGGCCACCAAACGGATCCGCGCCGCAGCAGATGCCCGCCGGGACCCGAACTTCCTCATCATGGCCCGCACCGACATCCGCGCCGTCGAGGGAATCCAAGCCGCTCAGGACCGTACCCGTGCGTTGGTGGAGGCCGGGGCGGACGCGATCTTCCCCGAAGCCATGGCCACCTTGGAAGAATTCCAGGCCATCCGCGATGCCGTGGACGTGCCCATCCTGGCCAACATGACCGAGTTCGGCAAAAGCGACCTCTTCACCACCGAGCAACTCCAGAACGTCGGGGTGAACATGGTCATCTACCCCGTCACCCTCCTCCGCATTGCCATGGGCGCTGCAGAAGCCACCCTAGAAACGCTCAAACGGTTGGGCACCCAGGAGGTTCGCGTCCCACAGATGCTGACCCGGTCCCGCCTCTACGAACTCGTCGATTACGAGGCTTACAACCAATTCGACACCGGCATCTTCAACTTTGAAGTGCCCTCCCTGTTCAGCCCGACGAAGGAGTCGCGATGACCGTTCAGCAAGCCGTAGAGACGCCCGAAATCCGCAAGGGACTGGCCGGAGTCGTGGTCGACTATACCGCCGTCTCCAAGGTCAACCCGGACACCAACTCACTGCTCTACCGCGGGTACCCTGTCCAGGAACTGGCCGCCAAATGCAGCTTCGAAGAAGTTGCTTACCTCCTGTGGAACGGCGAACTGCCCAACGACCAAGAGCTCGCAGATCTTGTTGCCGTGGAGCGTGCGGGTCGGGTGCTAACGTCCGACCTCAAGACCATCATCGATAGTTTGCCTCTCACCGCGCACCCGATGGACGTCTGCCGGACGGCCGCTTCGGTGTTGGGCGCCCGTCATGAGCTTGCCGAGGACTCCTCACCCGGAACCAATATGACGAAGGCCATTGACCTCTGGGCTGCCATGCCCGCGGTGGTGGCCTACGACCAGCGCCGCCGCCGGGGCCAGGACGTAGTCGAGCCACGAGAGGACTTGGACTACTCCGCGAACTTCCTGTGGATGACCTTCGGCGAAGAACCAGCAGAGGAGGTCGTGGAAGCCTTCAACGTCTCGATGATTCTCTACGCCGAGCACTCCTTCAACGCCTCTACCTTCACCGCCCGGGTGGTCACGTCCACGCTCGCTGATTTGCACTCTGCAGTGACGGCAGCGATCGGCGCCCTCAAGGGCCCGCTGCACGGTGGAGCCAACGAAGCAGTCATGCACACCTTTGACGAAATCGGCATCCGCCCCGAAGAATCCCTCGAGGAAGCCGCCACCCGCGCCCGTGCATGGATGGAAGACGCATTGGCCCAGAAGAAGAAGGTGATGGGCTTCGGACACCGCGTCTACAAGCACGGCGATTCCCGTGTGCCCACCATGAAGGCGGCGCTGGACAAGATGATCGCCCACTACGGACGACCCGAGCTCCTGGGGCTGTACAACGGACTTGAGCAGGCCATGGACGAGGCAAAGGCCATCAAACCCAACCTCGACTACCCCACCGGCCCTGCCTACCACCTGATGGGCTTCGATACACCAACATTTACCCCGATCTTCGTGGCCAGCCGCATCACCGGCTGGACCGCGCACATCATGGAACAACTGGCATCTAATTCCTTGATCCGACCGCTGAGCGCATACAACGGTGCGGAGCAACGCTCGTTACCTTTTTCGTAGCCCCTTTCTGGTGAAGGATGTGGGTGTGCTGGCCTGCCGGTCCCGGCATGATTGCGACGCTCTGTTTTTGAT
>NZ_JBIVQG010000035.1:0-2368 GCF_044755025.1 Paenarthrobacter sp. NPDC092416 | reverse complement strand
ACACGGGGGTGCGCAGCAACCTGGCATAAATTCAACCAATCAAAAAACAATCGGTATCAACAAACTTGGCACACTATTGAGTTCTCAAACAACAGACCCCCCAAAACATCACCCACCAGCACACCACAAAAGCGCACCAACAAGGCCATTGGTAAAAAGGGATTATTTTGGCCGCCTACCGAACCGTACACACCTTCCGGCTTTCCGTTTCGCACCCGGCGACTCAGAAAACAATACACGCCCCACACCCCCAACGCAAATCCACCCCAAACAACACCCCCACCCACCCCCAAAACCCCACCAAACCGCCGTCGAACCCGCCTGCAACGTGGTCCCGCTTCCGCTCCTGCTCCCATGACGGGGGCGCCGGCCGAGTGGGAGGATGGACCGCATGGAACTTCACATCACCGGAGATGCTGCCGCCGACCAACTTCTCAGCGACGATGCATTCGCACTTTTGACAGGTATGCTCCTCGACCAGCAAGTAACCATGGAGTCGGCGTTCGCCGGGCCCCAAAAGATCCGGACCCGTATCGGGTCCATCGAACCGGCCACGATTGCAGAGTACGATCCCGCCGGCTTCGTAGAGGTATTCAAGGAGCGGCCTGCCGTCCACCGTTTCCCTGGCTCCATGGCCGCCCGCGTTCAAACTCTCGCCGAGGCCGTACACCGAGACTGGGACGGCGACGCCACGGCCATTTGGACCACCGGGGATCCTGATGGGCCTGAAGTGCTGCGGCGACTGAAAGCCCTTCCCGGCTTCGGCGAGCAGAAAGCACAGATCTTCCTCGCACTGCTCGGGAAACAATGCGGCCTCAAGTCCCAGGGATGGCGCGAAGCGGCCGGCCATTACGGTGACGAAGGCGCCTTCCGATCGGTAGCTGACATCGTGGACCCGGAGTCACTGGCGAAGGTTCGCGCTACCAAACAAGCTGCCAAGGCGGCCGCCAAAGCATCGAAGGCTTCCGGCGACTGATCGCCGGTTGGCGGCTAATCACCGGTAGGCACTGCACCATTACCAACCGGCGCCGAACGTCCGCCCGCATGATGGTGATTGCGCACCGGTCGCCGGAATGATACTTTCTTGGGTGATCGTGACCTATCGATAGGAGGTGAGACCCATGAACGCAGTATCCGTAATGGGCGCTCCACCGGAGTCCACGATCCCGCGACTGAGCTAGTCGCCACCGGGAGCGCCCGCCAGGCAATTCGCGAAAGGCGACTCCCATGAACACAACTGCTTCTTCATCTCTGCACTCCACCTCGACGCCGGTCTCCGACCAGCCAAGGTCAGCCCGGAATCAGCCGCAGATCGACGCCACCACACGAATACATCCGACTGGCGAGCGGGCATTGGTTCTCGGCGGAGGCGGATCCACAGGCAACGCCTGGCTGATCGGCGTCATCGCCGGGCTCGTCGAAGCCGGGCTGGACGTGACCACAGCCGATCTGACCATCGGAACATCGGCCGGTTCAACGGCCGCGGCCCAGCTAGCCGGCGCAACCCCTGCCGATTTGTTCACCGCCATTCTTGCCGCTGCCCCAATGCGACAGGGCGATCCGGTCGGATCCAGCCGGGGACGAGCTCCGAATGGCCAGGTTGCCACCCATATGGAGAGAACCGGCAACATCATCGCCGCCTCTGAGGACGCGGCTGACATGCGCCGCAAAATGGGGGCGTCGGCGCTCGAGCTGGATGCTTCATTTGACGATTCCCGGCAAAAACAGTGGCGCGCAACCGTCGGCTCCCGGCTGCCCAGTGAGGACTGGCCGCAGCGAACGATGTTGATCACAGCGGTTGATGCACAAACCGGCTCACCCGTAGTGTTCCACCGCGACAGCGGGGTCGATTTGGTCGACGCCGTGGCCGCCAGCTGTGCCAGTGGGTTCGCTTACGGCATCGGGGACCACCGATACATCGACGGCGGCTACCGATCCAACGCCGAGAATGCTGACCTGGCGGCCGGATTCGCTCGGGTGCTGGTGCTCTCACCATTCGGCGGCCGAACGCGGACACCGGTGGAGTGGGGCCTGGATCTCGCAACCCAGCTCGACGAGCTGCGCGCCGGCGGCAGCAGAGTCGAAACCATCTTCCCGGACAGCGAAGCCGAATACATGTTTGGCACCAATGCGATGGACTTGTCACTCCGACCACCCGCTGCTCAAGCCGGTTTCGACCAAGGCCGGTCCCTGGCCGCGCAGCTCAAAGAATTCTGGGGGTTGGGTGGTTAAATGCGAGAAGCCCCGGTGGTGGGCCGGGGCTGGGGGGTGTTGGTGTTTGGTGGTTAATGTGGGAGACCCCCCAACCGTGTGGTTGGGGGGTCTCGACCGAATGGTTGTCCGGCGGTGTCCTACTCTCCCACACCCT
>NZ_JBIVQG010000034.1:0-3331 GCF_044755025.1 Paenarthrobacter sp. NPDC092416 | reverse complement strand
GAAAGCACTCGAGAACATCCGCGCCACCTACAAAGCCGGCGACACCGACCTCGCCTGGACCCGCCTGACCAACTGGCGCATGCAACTCGCCGCAGCCATGGAACACGTCGACGCCGCCGCAGTTACGGCCATCACGGTGGAAGGTGCGACTGATTCTCCCAGCACCTTGTTGCTCGCGACGTGGCTGCGCCAGGCCTTGCAGGCGCCGGTCACCATTGTGGCGGATCCTCCGGGCACAGGTATCCGTGGTGTCAGGCTAATGTCCGCATCCGGTGTCATCCGGCTGTCCCGGCCCGGCCACACCGTGGCCGAACTCACCCAGCCGGGGCAACCGGCCCAGCACATCACGCTCGCCCGGCGCAGCCTCAAGGACTGCCTCGCCGAAGAACTCCGCCGGCTCGACCCCGACGAAGTCTTCGGCGAGACGGTCCGCGGGTTTGATCTGTCCCGCGTTCAGCACGAGGGAGTCCACCAGCGGGGCAACGTGGACGTGGATGCGCTGGTTTCCGCACTGAGCCAGGTGGATGACGCCCTTGCCAAGGCGGGCTGACAGTCCACCACCAAAAGGCGCCGTCATCGACGAAACGATGACGGCGCCGTCGTTCCTTAACCCGATGCCCGGTCAGAACAGCAGCGGTGCCAGCCGGGCACTTAGCTCCCGGGCTGCCCCGGAATGCTCGCGAGTGGCAGTGAACCGCTCCGCGGGGCTGGACAGGCAGAGTGCGGCACCGACCGGCCCATCCGACAGCCGCACGGGAAAAGCCAGGCTGGCCGAGCCTTCTTCCAGCTCGCTGATTTCCGAGGCTTCTCCCTTCAACCTTATTTCTTCCAGTTGTTGTTTCAATTGCGCGCTATCCGTGATGGTGCGTGCCGTCAGTCGCGCCAATGGTCCTTTTGGGAATGGTGCCGAAGAATCGTCGAGTCCGGCGAGCATGAGTTTTCCCGCGGCGGAGGTGTGTGGATAACGGAGCATTTCGAAAACTGAATGAAGTGGATAGTCCGGATCTTCATCGGCGATTCTTAGTGATGCATTACGGAACATTATGAGATGAACAGCAAATCGATTCTTGCTGCGGAATTCCTGTATTGCGCTTCGGGCTGCCGTGGGCACGGTGGGCGGAGTAGCGGCGGTGATCAGGCCTGAGATCGCGTGCCCCAGAGCGAAACCCCGGAGGTCCGAGGTGCGGGCCAGATACTCGTCCGCAACCAGCGAGTTCAGGACGCGGTAAGCGGTTGCCTGTGGCATCTGCAGGGCATCGGTGATCTCCTTGGCGGTGGTTCCCGTACCAAAGCGCGCTACGGTTTCCAGAACCTTGAGCGAGTTCAGCGCCGAACTCGGTTTGGTATGTGAGGGTCTGTAATTCATGCTCATGGATTTGGCCTGCCATTAAAGAGGTCCAGGTCCCGGGTCTCGTCATAGATTCCGACGGACGCCAGACGCTCAGGTAATCGGAAGTGCAGGACGGTGGCGTACAGGACGCTTGCCAGGAGCACGCCCCCGTAGACGATTGCCTGCAGGTTGCCGGAGCTGATGGAGACCGCCGTAGCAGCCCAGATCACCGCCCCGAGCGCCAAGGAAGTAACGGCGCCCAGGATCCAGCTGGCGTAGGTGCTTTCGCCGATCCGGCGGAGGAAAAACGGAAGTGAGGCACTGGCAAGCACGTATGAGCCCAGATAGCCGTAGGCGCCCAGGGTGAAGAGGATTGCGAGGCCCCGTTCGGGGCTGGCGCCCGAAGCGATGGCCGCGACGGGTACGACGGCGATCAGCGGCATGGTGACAACGATCGCCGTCGAGGGGGTTCGGAAAGCGGCATGCGTTCGACCGAAGATCCGAGGGGCGACGCCTTCCCTGCCCATGCAGAAGAGGATCCGAACGAAGGCGTTCATTGAGGCGATCGCGCAGGCAAAGAACGAAGCTGCGATGCCCAGGTCCAAGACTGCTGCGAACAACGGGGACGTCTGGGAAAAAAGGTCGGACAGGGGAGTAGTGCTGGCCGCCACGCTCAGCGGCGCATCCCTGAGCGCCACATCCTGTGCGGAGACGGAAAGCAGGCAAAGAACACCCATTAGGAGCGGGGTCCAGGTGATTGCCCTGGGGACGCTGACGAAGGGTTTGTGGGCCTCGCCGCCCAGTGTCGTAGGGCTTTCGAAGCCGACGAAAGCGCTGATGGCCACCACGACGCCGAGCGGAAGTGCGTCAAAATTCCCGCTCCAGGCAAGCGCGCTGCCGAGGTCGATCTTCGGCTCGTTGAGGGCAAAGTAGACGAACATCAGCACGGCGAGAACGCCTATGGAGATGGCCTCCATCATGACCGTGAACCACGCGGATAGGCGGATTCCCCGGACCATCAGGTAACAGGCGGCGCCTGCCGCTGCCAGGATAACCAGTACCGGGAACGCCGTTGATTCCGCGATGGTGATCCCCAGGTTGCTGAAGAGCTTGGCCACATAGATGCCAACCACCAGCAGGCCGGCCATCGCCACGAGGCCGTATCCGAACAGGGCTGACCAGCCGGCAGTTATTGCCGTGCGCTGACCGAGTCCCTTGGCCGTGTAGCTGTACAGGCCGCTCACGGCAGCCATGCGCTTGGCCATCGGCCGGAGGCAGAACGCCACGAGGACCATCACGGCCATGGCTGCGCCGAAGGTCATCACAAGGTTCGGCCCGTCCGATCCAAACACAAGCCCTGGGAAGACCAAGGCTGGAATGACGGCCATGGCACCGGCCGGAGCGACGCCGGCGACTGCCTGTGCCAGGACGGGCAAGAATGAAAGTTTTCGACGGCGCAGGCCTTCCACGGGTGATTGTCGCGAGATGAAGCGATCACTTCGGGCAGACATTGGGTACCAACTTTCCCTCGGACGGGCCCTGACTACGTTGATTGTGAAGGGCCGGCGCTATCGAGCCGAGATGAAAAACATTAGCATTCCCGGGCCTTCTTCCTGCAGATGTGAAGGCGTTTCCGTATGTTTCCAACATGTTAACTCGAGTGGGAAAATGTGCCCGATAATTTCTCACCTAAATATTCAAAAAAGCTCTCGCATAAATGTTTTGGGTGGCGTAGCTTTTTCTCACAGACGGAATGCGAGTGACTGGCATCACACACCTGAGGCTCCGAGTTGAGCCGCTGCCGGCCTCTGTAAATCGAACTTCAGTTGACCCTTACCCCTCGGGGACGGCCGTGCATGCCGGGGTCCATTCCGTCATCCATAGGGATCTGCATCCCGTTCCAGGAACAAAGGAGTTAGTCGTGACTTTGAATGCTGAAACTGAGGCTCTTGTGGGGGTTTCGCACCCGTTGGATCCGTTGTCGCGTGCGGAGATTTCGCG
>NZ_JBIVQG010000033.1:0-3423 GCF_044755025.1 Paenarthrobacter sp. NPDC092416 | reverse complement strand
TCACCGGCGAGGATGCCCAGGCCGCCGGAGTACTGGGGGAGGACTTCGGTGATGCCGAACTCGGGGGAGAAGTACGCGATGCAGGCTGGTGCGTCCTCGCCCAGGCCCTGGTACCAGCGCGGCTCGCTGAGGTACCGGTCCAGATCCGCCGCTGCCGCCTGGACGGCCTCCACCACCTCGCCGTTGCTGGCTAGTTCCTGCAACTGCTCGCGGCTGATCAACCCCAGGAATGTCATGGGATCGTGGTTGCTCGCTGCCCACGCTTCTGCGTCCAACGAGGCAAACAGCTCCTGCGTGGGCCGGTGCCAGGACCAACGCAGGTTGCTCGCCAATGCCGCCAACGGCCGAACGGCTTCAGGGAGCGTCATGCGGACCGTGATTTTCCGTATGGCCTTCATTTTCCGGACCTCCCTACGGTCGGCACGTTCCGGTCAAAGCCGGTTGGCAGTTTTGGGGTCGCTTTCATGCTCTTGCCTCCGCAAGGTCGGGGTGTTCTATGGATGGTTCAGAGAGTTCGGGTGGTCTGGAACCTGATCTGGCCCGGCTGAGTCGACCTTCGGTGGCCGAGGCAGAGGGGGCGGCTGGCGTTTCTCAGCGGCAATGTTCAAGCCGCCGGTCAGGGACGGGGAGCACACCTGCGGGCAGCTTCCGTCTAGACAGGTCCTCGGCATTTTTCGTTGCCAGCGCTGGAGGACCGGAGCTCGCCGCCCACTGGTCAGTGACGGAAAAGCTTGAATACCAGACAATCGACCCGCGTTGTCGACGCGATTCGATACGCGACTGTAGGCCTGTTCTGTGAGGTGTGTCAAAAGTCACACGCAGTGTTACGGAGGGCTTCCGCGTGGGTGGTGCACGACGCGACTTGGTCCGCGGATTTCGCATGAATCGCGGTGCTTGAATGGCGTGGTTACTGGGCGCAAAAGGGCGCAGCCCGGATGCTGTCCGAGACTGCGCCCTTTCGCCGGGGACCTAGCCGAGGCGGTTCATGGCTGGCTCGCGTCGAGGAGCTGTTTCGAATGCCATCCGGATGAGGCGTTCAAGTGTCGTGAGGCCATCAGTGGACAGAACGGACTCCAAGTGCCCTTGGATAGAGGCGACACCGTCACCGCGCAGGGCTGATACGACAGTTTCTTCAGCCGAGATTTCCAAGCCCAGTTCGGGAGTGCTCACCTGACCCGCTGCCCGGACTGCGCTGAACGTGTTGTAGAAGCCGATAGCGGCTCGAGCCCCGAAAACGTCTACTTCAAGGCGCACGCCCTGATGCGGCGAGGGGAGCGCTTCCACGCGGAGACCTGCCAGGAGAGACAGAATTTGGTGGCTCAGGCAAACCGCGAGCAGCGCTTTTCCCGAACTTAGTCTCGCGCGCATCAGCTCTCCGACTGTCGTAATACGGGCGTCTCCCTGACGGGGGTCGCCAGGACCAGGCCCGAAGACTACGAGATCGAAAGAAGACAGGTCGCTGACGGAATCCCATCGCGTGACGCTCGTCGTCATGCCCAGATAGCGCAGTTGGTGGGCAAGCATCTGGGTAAATTGGTCGCCGCAGTCAATGACCAGGGCTGTGCGTTGGGCAAAGGGCGGATTGGTGTTTGCGCCCTGTGAGTCCGTCCAGAAGGAAGCGAGCTTCTCGTTGCGCGTTTCGAGAGCCGCCGTAACTCCTGGTTGCTTGTTGAGATCGACCGCATCCGGGACCGGATCCTTTGGTATTAGCCCGAGGGCTGAGAGGACTCCCGCCGCCTTGGTGCGTGTCTCTTCGACCTCACCCTCGGGCGTCGACATCCGTACAAGAGTCGCTCCCGCCGATACCTTAATGAGTCCCTTGGAGTCGATGTGAGCTGCCCGGATGAGGATCGGGGCGTCCAACGAGTACGAGTCGTTGCCGGAAGCCTCGGACTCGAAGAATGCGAGCACGCCGGAATAGTATCCTCGGCCGCCTTCCTCGTACCGATCGATGACTGCACAGGCGTTCTCCATGGGGGATCCCGTGACGGTCGGTGCGAACATTGTGGCTCGCAGGACCTCGCGCGGATCGAGCTCCGTCCGTCCTTCCAACAGGTATTCTGTGTGACTGAGCTTGGACATCTGTTTCAGGTAGGGTCCAAGAATGCGGCCACCGTCCGGACACACGGCGCTCATCATCTTCATTTCTTCGTCAACCACCATGAAGAGCTCTTCGGTTTCCTTCGTGTCCGCCAGGAATCGGAGGGCCCCGGCCCGCGTTGGACCCCCGATAGGGTGCCGGAATGTGCCGGAGATCGGGTTCATGGTGACTAGTCCGCTTTTGACCGAAACGTGACGCTCTGGAGTGGCCCCGACGAGCGAATGCCCGGGTGTGTGCACCGCAAACGTCCAGTAAGCCCCTTGTTCCGTAGCCAGCAAGGTACGCAACCACGACAGCACCGCTGCAGCAGGGGCGGTTGACGTGGTGGCGCGGAAAGAACGCCGGATCACGAAATTGGCGCCTTCTCCCTGGCCAATCTCGTCGTTGATGACGCGCCGAACTGTCTCGGCGTAATGATCGTCAGGGGTGTCGAAGCCCAAAGAATCAGTCGGAACCTCAAAACGGGGCAGAATCTCAAGAACCTCCCGTGCAGATACCGTCTCCCGCTCGGTGACGATGAGACAACGCAACGGCGTGCCATCGTCCTGTGCTGTGTAACCGCGTTCCTTGAGCTGTCGGTACGGAACGAGGACCAGTACATCGTGCGCGTTTGGACCTGATTCCAGTGGGATTTCGGCAAGGTTCTCTATGTCGATGATCGGCCCCGTGATGACATCGACGTCGTCTGACCCGTTGCGTCGTATGACGGCGAATGGAAGTGGGGCATCTCCGGAGGATGATGCGATGATGCGGGCAAGCAGGGAAGTCATTGGTCTCCTGAAGATGAGGCCGCCCACTGCCCGGTACAACAAAGCGACCGCCAGGGGAGGCGGTCGCGTGCATGAATATGCGTATCGGGCCGCTCTAGGGAGCGGCCTGCCAAGAAGTCTGTACCGAATAACGCATGAAAGGACTCTAAGGCATTTACGTATTGTTTCGCCGCGGATCGCCTCAAGAGACAAAACATTTCGCCAAATCGACGCGCTTCAAAAAAGTCGCAGGGCATGTGGGCCTGCTCTTCAGCGACCTGGCTTGGACGTCCCGCGCTGGCACTCGAAGCCGTGATCAGATTTCCGCATTATGGAATTTGACTTCCAATTTAAACAGGATCGCCTTCCATCTGTCGTCAGATTGAAACATCCGGCTCATAGCGTCGTCTGTGACCTCGGCCATGATTCCTTCATGGCCCCGCACAGATAGGCGTTGCCATGAAGATCCCCCTGCCTTCCACCGCGGCACTCCCAGCGGCTGATAACCCCGCGGCCAGGACCCCCAAGAAGCCCCTGTATAAGTCGCTGTTTGTCCAGATCGCCGTGGCGGTG
>NZ_JBIVQG010000032.1:3504-5654 GCF_044755025.1 Paenarthrobacter sp. NPDC092416 | reverse complement strand
CTGTTGTTTGAGAACTCAATAGTGTGCCAAGTTTGTTGATACCGATTGTTTTTTGATTGGTTGAATTTATGCCAGGTTGCTGCGCACCCCCGTGTGTGGTGGTCTGGTTTTCAGCTGGTTTCGAATTTTGTGCAGCCGCGTTCCGCCGTTATTTCCGGTGGGTGTGGTTGTGTCTGTTTGATTTGTTTTACTTCAACGGAGAGTTTGATCCTGGCTCAGGATGAACGCTGGCGGCGTGCTTAACACATGCAAGTCGAACGATGATCTGGTGCTTGCACTGGGGATTAGTGGCGAACGGGTGAGTAACACGTGAGTAACCTGCCCTTGACTCTGGGATAAGCCTGGGAAACTGGGTCTAATACCGGATATGACTCCTCATCGCATGGTGGGGGGTGGAAAGCTTTTGTGGTTTTGGATGGACTCGCGGCCTATCAGCTTGTTGGTGGGGTAATGGCCTACCAAGGCGACGACGGGTAGCCGGCCTGAGAGGGTGACCGGCCACACTGGGACTGAGACACGGCCCAGACTCCTACGGGAGGCAGCAGTGGGGAATATTGCACAATGGGCGGAAGCCTGATGCAGCGACGCCGCGTGAGGGATGACGGCCTTCGGGTTGTAAACCTCTTTCAGTAGGGAAGAAGCGTAAGTGACGGTACCTGCAGAAGAAGCGCCGGCTAACTACGTGCCAGCAGCCGCGGTAATACGTAGGGCGCAAGCGTTATCCGGAATTATTGGGCGTAAAGAGCTCGTAGGCGGTTTGTCGCGTCTGCTGTGAAAGACCGGGGCTCAACTCCGGTTCTGCAGTGGGTACGGGCAGACTAGAGTGCAGTAGGGGAGACTGGAATTCCTGGTGTAGCGGTGAAATGCGCAGATATCAGGAGGAACACCGATGGCGAAGGCAGGTCTCTGGGCTGTAACTGACGCTGAGGAGCGAAAGCATGGGGAGCGAACAGGATTAGATACCCTGGTAGTCCATGCCGTAAACGTTGGGCACTAGGTGTGGGGGACATTCCACGTTTTCCGCGCCGTAGCTAACGCATTAAGTGCCCCGCCTGGGGAGTACGGCCGCAAGGCTAAAACTCAAAGGAATTGACGGGGGCCCGCACAAGCGGCGGAGCATGCGGATTAATTCGATGCAACGCGAAGAACCTTACCAAGGCTTGACATGGACTGGATCGCTGCAGAAATGTGGTTTCCCCTTTTGGGGCTGGTTCACAGGTGGTGCATGGTTGTCGTCAGCTCGTGTCGTGAGATGTTGGGTTAAGTCCCGCAACGAGCGCAACCCTCGTTCTATGTTGCCAGCGCGTTATGGCGGGGACTCATAGGAGACTGCCGGGGTCAACTCGGAGGAAGGTGGGGACGACGTCAAATCATCATGCCCCTTATGTCTTGGGCTTCACGCATGCTACAATGGCCGGTACAAAGGGTTGCGATACTGTGAGGTGGAGCTAATCCCAAAAAGCCGGTCTCAGTTCGGATTGGGGTCTGCAACTCGACCCCATGAAGTCGGAGTCGCTAGTAATCGCAGATCAGCAACGCTGCGGTGAATACGTTCCCGGGCCTTGTACACACCGCCCGTCAAGTCACGAAAGTTGGTAACACCCGAAGCCGGTGGCCTAACCCTTGTGGGGGGAGCCGTCGAAGGTGGGACCGGCGATTGGGACTAAGTCGTAACAAGGTAGCCGTACCGGAAGGTGCGGCTGGATCACCTCCTTTCTAAGGAGCTGCTAGCAATGTCTGTCTGCCTGCATGGGTGGGTGGGGGTTGTCAGTGTTGCCCATTGCGCAGGCGTCTGTTCTGCGGTGGGTGCTCATGGGTGGAATATCAACGAATCAAGGTTTTTTGGCATGGCCGTTTGCTGGTTGTGTCCTGGTGTGAGTACGGCAGCCTGTGCCCCCTTGGGGGTGTGGTGTTGTTGGGAAAGCTGCTGGGGCGTGGTTGGTGGGGTTGTGTTTGGCGCACTGTTGGGTCCTGAGGCAACAGGACCTTTTTGCAGCAATGCAGGGGGACACAGTTCTGGTGTTTCTTTTGTTCCTGCTTCCGGTACTGCCCGGGTGCCCCCTTTTTTTGTGGGGGTGTCGTGGTGGTCTGGTTGATGGGGTTGTTGTTTGAGAACTACATAGTGGACGCGAGCATCTAGAACACACACA
>NZ_JBIVQG010000032.1:0-3407 GCF_044755025.1 Paenarthrobacter sp. NPDC092416 | reverse complement strand
TGGTGTGTGTGTTCTTACAGCAATTTCTTATGAATGAACCTGGCCCTTTGTGGTCGTGGTTCTCTCGAATAGATGATGCATCATCGAACATTTTTTGTTTGGTGTGTGTGGTCAAGTTTTTAAGGGCACACGGTGGATGCCTTGGCATTAGGAGCCGAAGAAGGACGTAGGAATCTGCGATAAGCCTGGGGGAGTTGATAACCGAACGGTGATCCCAGGATGTCCGAATGGGGAAACCCCGCACAACGCTGCAAGGTGATTGTGTGACCCGCATCTGAACACATAGGGTGCGTGGGGGGAACGCGGGGAAGTGAAACATCTCAGTACCCGCAGGAAGAGAAAACAAGAGTGATTCCGTTAGTAGTGGCGAGCGAACGCGGATCAGGCTAAACCGTTCATGTGTGATAGCCGGCGGGCGTTGCATGGGCGGGGTTGTGGGACTTTCCGTACTGGTTCTGCCGGACTGGTGGGGTGTGGTGCAGGCATAGGTGAACGGTCTTGAAAGGCCGGCCAGAGAGGGTGTGAGCCCCGTAACCGTAATGTTGTGTATCCCCTGGAGAGGATCCCAAGTAGCACGGGGCCCGAGAAATCCCGTGCGAATCTGTCAGGACCACCTGATAAGCCTAAATACTTCCTAATGACCGATAGCGGACCAGTACCGTGAGGGAAAGGTGAAAAGTACCCCGGGAGGGGAGTGAAACAGTACCTGAAACCGTGTGCTTACAATCCGTCGGAGCCAGTCTGATTCTGGTGACGGCGTGCCTTTTGAAGAATGAGCCTGCGAGTTAGTGTTACGTCGCGAGGTTAACCCGTGTGGGGTAGCCGTAGCGAAAGCGAGTCTGAATAGGGCGAGTGTAGTGGCGTGATCTAGACCCGAAGCGGAGTGATCTACCCATGGCCAGGTTGAAGCGACGGTAAGACGTCGTGGAGGACCGAACCCACTTCAGTTGAAAATGGAGGGGATGAGCTGTGGGTAGGGGTGAAAGGCCAATCAAACTCCGTGATAGCTGGTTCTCCCCGAAATGCATTTAGGTGCAGCGTTGCGTGTTTCTTGCCGGAGGTAGAGCTACTGGATGGCCGATGGGCCCTACAAGGTTACTGACGTCAGCCAAACTCCGAATGCCGGTAAGTGAGAGCGCAGCAGTGAGACTGTGGGGGATAAGCTTCATAGTCGAGAGGGAAACAGCCCAGACCACCAACTAAGGCCCCTAAGCGTGTGCTAAGTGGGAAAGGATGTGGAGTTGCGAAGACAACCAGGAGGTTGGCTTAGAAGCAGCCATCCTTGAAAGAGTGCGTAATAGCTCACTGGTCAAGTGATTCCGCGCCGACAATGTAGCGGGGCTCAAGTACACCGCCGAAGTTGTGGATTTCACACATTGCCCTAGCCTTCGTGGTTCAGGGGTGTGGAGTGGTAGGGGAGCGTCGTGTGGGCAGTGAAGTCGCGGTGGAAACCAGCGGTGGAGCCTACACGAGTGAGAATGCAGGCATGAGTAGCGAAAGACGGGTGAGAAACCCGTCCGCCGAATGATCAAGGGTTCCAGGGTCAAGCTAATCTGCCCTGGGTAAGTCGGGACCTAAGGCGAGGCCGACAGGCGTAGTCGATGGACAACGGGTTGATATTCCCGTACCGGCGAAAAACCGCCCATGCCAAGCGGGGGATACTAACCGCCCGGAGCCTGCCCTATCACCCTTGTGGTGTGTGGGTTTTGGCCGAGCGCGGGACCTGATCCCGGGAGGTAAGCGTATTAACAGGTGTGACGCAGGAAGGTAGCCGGGCCGGGCGATGGTTGCCCCGGTCTAAGGATGTAGGGTCAGGGATAGGCAAATCCGTTCCTGTGTGCTTCGAGCACGTGCCTGAGATCTGATGGGACTCCCGTTTGGGGGGATCCGGTGATCCTATGCTGCCAAGAAAAGCATCGACGCGAGGTTTTAGCCGCCCGTACCCCAAACCGACACAGGTGATCAGGTAGAGAATACCAAGGCGATCGAGAGAATTATGGTTAAGGAACTCGGCAAAATGCCCCCGTAACTTCGGGAGAAGGGGGGCCTGCCCCGTGATGGAGACTTGCTCTCCGTGAGCGGGTGTGGGCCGCAGAGACCAGGGGGAAGCGACTGTTTACTAAAAACACAGGTCCGTGCGAAGTCGCAAGACGATGTATACGGACTGACTCCTGCCCGGTGCTGGAAGGTTAAGAGGACCGGTTAGCCCGTAAGGGCGAAGCTGAGAATTTAAGCCCCAGTAAACGGCGGTGGTAACTATAACCATCCTAAGGTAGCGAAATTCCTTGTCGGGTAAGTTCCGACCTGCACGAATGGAGTAACGACTTCCCCGCTGTCTCAACCATAAACTCGGCGAAATTGCAGTACGAGTAAAGATGCTCGTTACGCGCAGCAGGACGGAAAGACCCCGAGACCTTTACTATAGTTTGGTATTGGTGTTCGGAGTGGCTTGTGTAGGATAGGTGGGAGACGTTGAAGCCCGGACGCCAGTTCGGGTGGAGTCATCGTTGAAATACCACTCTGGTCACTTTGGACATCTAACTTCGGCCCGTGATCCGGGTCAGGGACAGTGCCTGATGGGTAGTTTAACTGGGGCGGTTGCCTCCTAAAAAGTAACGGAGGCGCCCAAAGGTTCCCTCAGCCTGGTTGGCAATCAGGTGTCGAGTGTAAGTGCACAAGGGAGCTTGACTGTGAGAGAGACATCTCAAGCAGGGACGAAAGTCGGGACTAGTGATCCGGCGGTACATTGTGGAATGGCCGTCGCTCAACGGATAAAAGGTACCTCGGGGATAACAGGCTGATCTTGCCCAAGAGTCCATATCGACGGCATGGTTTGGCACCTCGATGTCGGCTCGTCGCATCCTGGGGCTGGAGTAGGTCCCAAGGGTTGGGCTGTTCGCCCATTAAAGCGGTACGCGAGCTGGGTTTAGAACGTCGTGAGACAGTTCGGTCCCTATCCGCTGCGCGCGCAGGAAATTTGAGAAGGGCTGTCCTTAGTACGAGAGGACCGGGACGGACGAACCTCTGGTGTGTCAGTTGTACTGCCAAGTGCATCGCTGATTAGCTACGTTCGGATGGGATAACCGCTGAAAGCATCTAAGCGGGAAGCTCGCTTCAAGATGAGATTTCCATACACATCATGTGTGAGAGGCCCCCAGCCAGACCACTGGGTTGATAGGCCGGATGTGGAAGCGAGGACTAAAGACTCGTGAAGCTGACCGGTACTAATAGGCCAACAACTTACACCACACACAACACTGCACGCGTCCACTATGTGGTTCCCGAACAACAACCCGTTGTTACAGGAACAAACACAACTGAATAACAACACCACAGTTATAACCACACCGTTATAACAACACCACAGTTGTAACCACACATACTTCCCACCCCCACCACACCGTGGC
>NZ_JBIVQG010000031.1:0-7092 GCF_044755025.1 Paenarthrobacter sp. NPDC092416 | reverse complement strand
GCTGCGACACCCTCTTCGCCATGCTCCGCGATGGCAGCCTCTACCACCCCAAAACACCCCAAACCCCTTGACGAACAACATAGGGACACTCTCACGTCCCGGTTCGCCGTCCCGAGGAAGCAGTTCGACGTCGGCACTCAGCCGGGTGCCGACGTCGGGATGCGAGGAAAGAAGCATGGGCTACCCGTCCGCAGGCTTAGCTGTTGCCCGCCACAAATGCATGGTCGCGTAGGACCGCCACGGGCTTACCTCGCGGAAATCGGCGCTGAGTCCCACCCCCACAGGGAGGACTTTCAGCCCGTTCCGAATTGCGGCGTCGTTGGCCAGGAAGATATCCGGCGCTCCCAGCACCCGCATGGCCACGTAGCCCACGGTCCAAGGTCCTATTCCAGGCAAGGGCAGTAACTTGCGTTCAAGGCTCGCGGGGTCATCGCCATAACCAAGGTCGAGCGAACCGGTGGCCATGGCTTCGGCCGCGGACATGATGGAGTCGATGCGGCGTTGGGGACCTCTCAGGAGTTCGCCACCATGCTCGGCGAGTTCGGCCGGCGTCGGGAACAGCTGTTCGAGCCCCGGCGTGGGACTGCTGACAGCCGAGCCGGCCACCGACAACTGCGTGAGCGCGGTCCGGGCTGCTGCCACCGTGATCTGTTGACCGATCATGGCCCGGATCAACAGCTCTTGAGGGTCCACAGCTCCCGGGACGCGGATGCCTGGAATAGAGGCAACGCTGCCCACGAGACGGGGATCCGTCGCCAGGGCGTCGTCGATCGATTGTGGGTCGGCGTCCAGGTCGAACAATCTACGGACACGGCTCAGCAAAGCGGGGAGATCATGGAGGTCCACGGCGGTGGCAGTAAGTTGCAGCGGCTTGCCCGGTGTTGATGGCTTGTAGGCAACGGTGAAGGAAGCGCTGCCTCGGGGGAGTCTTAGGGTCCGGGCGTAGGTTCGGGTTCCGTCTGTCAAGGTATCGGCACGTTCGATGCCGGGAACCGCACGAACTGCCAGGAAGTCGAAAATTCCGGGGTCGAATGGTTCCCTGTACGGCAGGTTCAGTGTCAGCGCCGCATGAGCCGCGCCGGGTGCCCCCGCAGAACCCCGGTGTGGGGCGGCCTTCGTCGCAGTGGCGCGCACCGCCGTCGGGGTCATGGCGAAGACCTCACCAATAGTGTCGTTGAACTGCCGCACACTGTTGAAACCGGAAGCAAAAGCGACGTCCGAGAGCAGCATATCCGTGGAAACCAGCAAGGTTCTGGCGGTTTGGGCTCTGCTCGCGCGTGCCAGCGACAGGGGACCGGCGCCCAGTTCATGGCTGAGGATCCGGTTGAGCTGCCGGGCAGAGTAGCCAAGCCGGTGGGCCAGGCCGTCGACGCCCTCGCGGGTGATGACGCCGTCGTTGATCAGCCGCATCGCGCGGCCCGCGACGTCTGAACGGATGTTCCAGGCAGGTGTTCCCGGAACCGCCTCCGGTAGGCAGCGCTTGCAAGCGCGGTAACCGGCCTCGTGCGCCGCGGCGGAGGTTTCGTAGAACGTGATGTTCTCGGCCTTGGGCGTCCTGGCCGGGCATGATGGCCGGCAGTAGATGCCCGTTGAGCGCACGGCCGTGAAGAATTGTCCGTCGAATCGGGTGTCGCGGGCGTCGATCGCGCGGTAGCGCTGCCAGAAGTCCATGACTTCATCCTGTCAGCCGCTGGACGCCGCGGCTAGCGGAAATCAGACATGGCCATGGAGGGGAGTTGCTAAGGTCTGGGCATGAGCGCGTTTGCAGCCAGCGAGCCCGGTGAGGTGCGTGGATTCCTCGCCCAGGATCCACGGATCGTCGCGCCGCTGTTTCTTGGCGCGGTGCTGACTCACCGCTCGGAAGCTGGCCCAGTGTCAGTTCGGCTCACGGAAGTTGAGGCTTACCTCGGGCCACGGGACTCCGAGCATCCGGACCCGGGCTCGCACACGTTTGGTGGCCTCACGCCACGCAATGCGCCGATGTTTGGACCGCCGGGGTTCCTGTACGTCTACTTCACCTACGGCATGCATTACTGTGCGAATATCGTGTGCGGACCCGACGGCTGGCCCTCCGCTCTGCTTCTGCGTGCCGGTGAGATTGTGGCCGGAGTGGAGCTGGCCAAGGCCCGGAGACCCGCGTCCAAGGTCTCCACTGACTTGGCCAGTGGACCTGCCCGACTCGCCTCGGCACTGGGGCTGACGACGGCGGACACAGGCCGGGACGCGCTCGCGGCGCCGTTCAGTGTGTGCTTGCCGGAGTCGCAGGCGGCAGCTGTGGCGAGCGGGCCGCGGGTGGGGGTCGCGGGCGACGGAGGGAGCACGGACTATCCGTGGCGGTACTGGATTGAGGACGATCCGACCGTCTCGCGCTACAAGCCAGCACGGCCACGCAACCGCGGTATCAGCGGGTAGGTGGCGCCTCGGGGGAGCCGGTTCAGGCGGCCCAACCGTGCGGGGCCGGTTGCTCTGTTGGCCACTCCATCACGGCCAGCCGTTCAAGGAGCCGGTCGCGGACGCCGGGCCATTCGTCCCGCAGGATCGAGAAGACGGCGGTATCGGACCGGGTGCCGTCCGGTGCCAGGCGGTGGCTCCGCAAGGTGCCCTCGTAGCTGGCTCCAAGGCGGGAGATGGCTGTGGCGCTCCTGGTGTTGCGGGCGTCGCAGCGGAAGCCAACCCGATCGACGTCGAGAACGTCGAAGGCATAGGCGAGCAGCAGGTGCTTGCTGGCCCGGTTCGCAGGCGTCCCCCAATAAGGGCGGCCAAAAAAGGTGCCGCCGATGTCCGTTCGTTGTTGGGCGTGGCTGTAATCCGTCAGTGACGTCGTACCCAGCGTCTGTCCGGTGGACTCATGGGCCACGGCGAAGGCAATGGATCCCGGATCGCCCAGCCGTGTGGTGAACAGGCCAGCCAGATCGTCGACGCTCTGCGGTTGGCTGGCCGCCATGCCTGCCCACAATTCGGAATCGATGAACCCGTGGAGGGCATGTGCGTGCCAAGGCGACAGGGGAACCAGGCTGATTCCGTGCCCGGAAAGGGTGACATCGTGCTGCATTGCAGCATCAAAGCACCCCTGGTGTCCTGGGCGAACGCTAAAAAGGTAAGCAGGACGTGAACTTTGTGTGACGTGATCCGCCTCATGGCAGCCACCCCACACGTTTACGGAAATCGCTGTAGAATGGACGGTCTGTCTTTTGCGATAGGGGTTACAGTTCGATGCACGACGCTGATTTGGTCCACGAGCAGGAATACGTCGCCGGGCTCTATGCCCGGCTGGATGAGCTGCGCGCAGAAAAGCGCGCCCAGCTGGCGCAAGTGCGCAAGGCGGGCGCAGTGGGAACCATGCAGAACGTTTCCGAACGTGACGCTTTCGCGGCGCTGTACGAAGACCGTCTGGCCCAGCTCGACGCCGTCGACGACCGTTTGGTCTTTGGCCGCCTGGACCTGGACTCGGGTGAGGCGCAGTACATCGGTCGCATCGGCCTTTCCACTGCGGATCTCCAACGGCTCATGGTTGACTGGCGTGCGCCTGAAGCCGGCCACTTCTACCAGGCCACCGCCTTCGACCGCCAGGGCGTGCGCCGGCGTCGGCACCTGATCCTGCAAGGACGGGACGTGAAAGCGATCGAGGACGATGTTCTTGATGCCGGGATGCTCGCCGACAACGACTCCCTCCAAGGCGAAGGTGCGCTGCTGGCTGCGCTGAACTCCAAGCGCACGGGCCGCATGTCCGACATCGTGGGCACCATTCAGTCCGAGCAGGACCGGATCATCCGTTCTTCCATTTCCGGCGCCCTCGTGGTGCAGGGCGGTCCGGGAACGGGCAAGACCGCCGTGGCGCTTCACCGCGCCGCGTACCTGCTTTACACGCACCGCGATCGCCTCAAGAGTGCCGGCGTCCTCCTGGTCGGCCCGTCGTCCTCGTTCATGCACTACATCGAGCGCGTGCTGCCCTCGCTGGGTGAAACCGGTGTGGTCATGGCGAGCCTTGGCCGCCTGATGCCGGGCATTCACGCCGTCCCTGAGGAGGACGCCGACGTCGCCGCCCTCAAGGGCAAGCTCGACATGGCCACCGTGGTGGCCAACGCGGTGGCGAACCGTCAAAGGACGCCGGCTGAGGACCGCATCCTTGAGGTCGATTCCCGGAAGCTCACGCTGTCCGTACGTCAGGTCCGCCGTGCCCGTGAGAAGGCCCGTGCCACCGGCAAGCCCCACAACGAGGCACGCTTGACCTTCGTCAAGATCCTCCTGCGGGAGCTCACCGAACAACTGACCGACCTTGTCGAGGAAGCCAATATTGGCAACAATGCAGATCGCGCTTACCTCGCCGAAGATGTCCGCTCTGCACGGGATGTCCGCATTGCGCTGAACCTGTGCTGGATGCCCATGACTCCGGAGAAGCTGATCTCCGAGCTCTTCAGCAAGCCCGCTATCCTCGAGGCTTGCACGCCACACCTGACGCCGGCTCAACGGGCGTTGCTGACGCGGCCCGTGGATGCCCCGTGGACCGAGGCCGATGTGCCGCTCCTTGATGAGGCCGCCGAATTGCTGGGCGAACTTGACCCCGCTGCGGGCAGGGGGCTGGCGCAGCAAGAAGCGGACCGCGCCCGCGATCTCGCCAATGCCAAGCAGACGCTGGCCAACATGGAGGCCATGGGCGTCGACGTCCTGGTAACCGCAGAAGAGCTGGCTGAGCAGAACCAGGAACGCGAAGGTCGCTTGACTGCCGCCGAACGGGCCACGAGCGATCGCTCCTGGGCATTCGGCCACATCGTGGTTGACGAGGCCCAGGAACTCTCGCCCATGCAGTGGCGGCTGCTGGTGCGGCGCTGCCCACTGAAGTCGTTCACCATTGTGGGGGACATCGCCCAGACGAGCGCCGCGGCCGGCGCCAATTCGTGGGCGAGTGCCCTGGCGCCGTCGTTCGGTGACCGCTGGCAGCTCGAAGAGCTGACCGTCAATTACCGCACGCCGTCCCAGATCGCGGAGGCCGCTGTACGGATGGCCAACAGGGCAGGCCTCGTGGTCTCCGCCCCGAAGGCCGTCCGCGAAGGCAAATGGTCGCCGATCGTGGACCGCGTGGATGCGGACGGCATCGTCTCCAGGCTTGTTGAGGTCCTGCCGGAGGAAGTAACAGCGATCGACGGCGGCTTGCTGGCTGTGATTGCCGACGGCCCGCTCCTGCCTCAAGCCACTGCGGCCTTGCGGAAGCTTTACGGACGACGCATCGGCGCCGGCGCCGGCAGCTATGAGCAGGACATCGTTGTGATCAGTCCCAAAGAAGCCAAGGGCCTGGAATTCGACGGCGTCATAGTCCTGGAACCTGCAGCGATGCTCAACCACGAGCACGGCAAGGTGGGGGACCTTTACGTGGCCATGACGAGGCCCACGCAGCGTCTGCGGCTCATCGCCGCGGCGCCGCTGCCGGCCGGCATCGAGCGCTAGACAAAACAGGCCTTCCAATCCTGCTAACTTAGAACTCGTGTCACACGTAAACAACCTCGAGTCCCAGCACAACGATCCCGCCTTTGCCAACATCTGGCAGGAGCTCAAATGGCGCGGCCTTGTCCACGTTTCCACTGATGAAACGGAACTGGAAAAGCTGCTCGCCGGGGACCCGATCACGTATTACTGTGGCTTCGACCCGACCGCTCCCTCGCTGCACTTGGGCAACCTTGTGCAGTTGCTGGTGATGCGTCGGCTCCAGCTGGCAGGTCACAAGCCGCTTGGCCTGGTGGGCGGTTCCACCGGCCTCATCGGCGATCCCCGTCCGACGGCGGAACGCACCTTGAACACCAAGGACACCGTCGCGGAGTGGGTGGTCTACCTGCAGAACCAGGTCATGCGCTTCCTGAGCTTCGAGGGCGGGAGTGCCGCCCGCATGGTTAACAACCTCGACTGGACGGCTCCGCTGAGCGCGATCGATTTCCTGCGCGAGATCGGCAAGCACTTCCGTGTGGGTACCATGCTGCGCAAGGATGCCGTCGCGTCACGCCTGAGCTCGGACGAGGGCATCAGCTACACGGAGTTCAGCTACCAGATCCTGCAAGGGATGGACTACCTCCAGCTGTTCCGCGATTACGGCTGCGCATTGCAGACCGGCGGCTCGGATCAGTGGGGCAATCTGACCAGTGGCACCGAACTGATCCGCAAGGTGGAAGGCAAGAGCGTTCATGCGCTGGGCACTCCGCTGATCACCAACTCGGATGGCACCAAGTTCGGCAAGAGCGAGGGCAACGCCATTTGGCTCGACCCGGAGATGTGCAGTCCGTACGCGTTCTACCAGTTCTGGCTAAACACTGCCGACGCTGATGTCGTGGATCGCCTCAAGGTGTTCACGTTCCTGTCGCGCGCAGAAATAGAAGCGCTGGGGCAGGCCGTTGCGGAGCGTCCGTTTGCCCGTGAGGGCCAGAAGAAGCTCGCCTTCGAAGTCACTTCTTTGGTGCATGGCGTCGACGCAACGGAAAAGGTCATCGCAGCTTCAGCCGCGCTATTCGGCAACGGCGATCTCACGGTCCTGGACGAACGCACGTTGGAAGCCGCGACGTCGGAACTTCCGACGGCGCGGATCGGTACCGACGGTTTGGGCATCATTGATCTGCTGGTTGCCTCGGGACTTTCAGACAGCAAATCGGCGGCGCGGCGCACTGTTGGCGAAGGGGGCGCCTACGTGAACAACACCAAAGTGTCCGATCCCGACGCCGTCATTGCCCAGGACGAGTTGCTTCACGGCCGCTACTTGCTTCTGCGCCGTGGGAAGAAGAACCTGGCAACCATTGAGGTTTCCGCCTAGTTCCCGCGGTTTCTGTACGACTTTGCACGCTTCTCCAGACCCGATTTGCGCGGGTCCGGGGGAGCGTGTATTGTTTTCTGAGTCGCCGCCGCTGAATGCGGAAAGATGGTGACGGACTCCCTTTCAAATGGCCGGTTTCGGTGGCGTTTTTGTGCGTCGTTGGTGTGGTTTGGGGGGCTTGGATCTGGTTTGCTTTGTGCGGCTGGTTCGGGTAAGTTTGAAAAGTTGCTCCGGAGCGATCCAGCGAAGGCTGGTGGTACTGCTTTGGAATAGTGACCTGTTGTTTGAGAACTCAATAGTGT
>NZ_JBIVQG010000030.1:0-8429 GCF_044755025.1 Paenarthrobacter sp. NPDC092416 | reverse complement strand
CAACCAATCAAAAAACAATCGGTATCAACAAACTTGGCACACTATTGAGTTCTCAAACAACAGGTCACTATTCCAAAGCAGTACCACCAGCCTTCACTGGATCGCTCCGGAGCAACTTTTCAAACTTACACGCTGCCTGCCTCCGGGTCAAATCGGCGAACTTGACTTGATTTTCCTTGCGGTTTCTTGTCAGCTTCACCGTCCTCCACTGGGGAGCAGCGCGGGTACTAACTATACCCCTACTCAGCCGAGATGGCAAAACACGCAAGAGAGGGCGCTCCCCAACAGGGCAAGATCCCCGGAAACACAAGGAAAACCAAGAAAGAGGGCCCGGGACCGACAGGTTCCGAGCCCTCTCGCAAGGCAGAAACTACTTGGCTGGCGCGAACCAGGAAGCACCAAGCGGCGGCAGTGTGACGGTCAAGGCCGCCGGCTGACCGTCTGCTCCCGGAGTGGACGCGAGAAGCGGGCCTGAATTCACGACGCCTGAGCCCCCGTAGGTTTCGTCGTCCGTGTTGAGCACCTCGGTCCACGCACCAGAGGAAGGTACACCGAGGATGTAGCCCTCGTGCGGGCCACCGGAGAAGTTCACTGCGCAAACAAGCGGCTGGCCGTCGTTGTCATAACGGACAAAGGTCAGGACATTCCGGTCAGCATCTCCACCGTTGATCCACTGGAAACCGGCGGGCTCGTTGTCGCGTACGTGCAGGGCAGGCGTGGACGAGTACAAGGCGTTCAACTCGCGCACCAACAGCTGAAGCCCGCGGTGGGCTGGAATGTCGGCAAGGAACCAGTCCAGTCCATGCTGCTCGGACCATTCCGCTTCCTGGCCAAATTCGGTGCCCATGAAGATCAGCTGCTTGCCCGGGTGTGCCCACTGGTAAGCAAAGAAGGCGCGGAGGTTCGCCAGCTGCTGCCAACGATCACCAGGCATCTTCCGCAGCATTGAGCCCTTGCCGTGAACAACCTCATCGTGGCTGATCGGCAGCAGGAAGTTCTCCGAGAAGGCGTAGACCATGGAGAACGTAATGGTGCCGTGGTGCCATTTGCGGTTGACGGGGTTCTCGGCAATGTACTTGAGGGAGTCGTGCATCCAGCCCATGTTCCACTTCAGCCCGAAGCCCAGGCCTCCGTGGTTTGTCGGTGCAGTGACGCCCGGGAATGCCGTGGACTCTTCAGCGATGGTCACCGCGCCCGGGTGTGTCTTGTAGACGGTCGCGTTGACCTCCTGCATGAAGGAAATGGCCTCAAGGTTTTCGCGGCCGCCGAAGCGGTTCGGCTGCCACTGGCCCTCTTCGCGGGAGTAATCGAGGTACAGCATGGAGGCAACAGCATCCACACGGAGTCCGTCGATGTGGAACTCGTCCAGCCAATAAAGGGCATTGGCCACCAGGAAGTTGCGTACCTCTGTCCGGCCGAAGTCGAAGATGAGGGTGCCCCAGTCGGGGTGTTCGCCAAGGTTGGGGTCGGCATGCTCATAAAGGGCTTCGCCATCAAAGTTTGCCAACGCCCATGAATCCTTGGGGAAGTGGGCCGGAACCCAGTCCAGGAGCACGCCGATTCCGGCCTGGTGAAGGGAATCCACCAGGAAGCGGAATTCGTCGGGGTGACCGAACCGAGAGGTCGGCGCAAAGTAGGAGGTGACCTGGTAACCCCACGAGCCACCGAAGGGGTGCTCCGCCACGGGCATGAATTCCACATGGGTGAAGCCCAGCCATTTCACGTACTCCACCAGCTCCGTGGCCAGTTCCTTGTATCCCAAGCCCAGCCGCCAGGAACCAAGGTGGACTTCGTAAACGCTCATCGGCGAATTGTGCGGATCCCGTTCGGCGCGCGCCGCCATCCAGTCGGCGTCCTTGAACCGGTAACTTGACTCGACCACGCGTGAGGCCGTCAGCGGCGGAACCTCGGTGCCGAAGGCAAGGGGGTCGGCCTTTTCCACCCAGTGTCCGGCCTTGGTGAGGATCTCGTATTTGTAGCACGCCCCTGCTACAACACCGGGAATGAAGACTTCCCAGACACCGGAGGAACCCAGCGAGCGGAGGGAATTCTGCCTGCCGTCCCAGGCATTGAAGTCACCCTTGACCCGAACGGCCTGCGCGTTGGGAGCCCACACTGCGAACGAGGCACCGTCAACGTCACCCAGGGCTGAGCGATAGTGCTGAATGTGCGCACCCAACACATCCCACAGCCGTTCGTGCCGGCCTTCGCCGATGAGGTGGAGATCCACCTCGCCCACTGTGGGCAGGTAGTGGTACGGGTCGTCGATGGTGATGGGCTCGGCGTCGTACACCACTTCAAGGCGGTAGTCCGGCACATGGCCGGCCTGCAGCGGTTCCAGAACCGCAACCCAAACGCCGTCGACTTCGTGCGCCATGGCTGTGCTTCCAGCCTCGGTCACCACGGACACGGACGTCGCCAGATGCTTCACCGTGCGGATGGTGACGTGGCCGTGGTCGTCAAGATGTGCGCCAAGCACCGAGTGTGGCGCGTGGTGGGCGCCGGCTGCCACGCGGGCCAGGGTCTCTGAGTCCACATGCAGTGGGACTCGTGGCCGTTCGGTGCGTGCAGAGCCTGTCATGTCATTACCTTCCGCTGTAGCCTTGGCGCGTTTGCCACGGCTCGTGTTGTCGAGGACTTGCCGTGCTGCGTTGACCGGAATGGACACCCAATCCGGCCGGTTTCGCAACTCGTAAACCACCTCGTATAAGGCCTTGTCCAGCCACAATGCCACAAAGAGCGGCGAGCGGCGGTCTATGGTTCCCGGCGTGACGTCGCTGTAGCCGGCCAGGAACGCAGCGGAGCATTCGTCCACCCAGTACGGCGGCACTGCCGCATCAGGGTTTTCGCGGATCGCAGCGCCGGCTGCGTAGTCGAAGGACCGCAAAAGGCCCACGACGTCGCGCAGTGGAAGGTCCGGGGTGTTGCGTTCGGCGATGGTCCGCAGCGGCTCACCTTCGAAGTCGAGGATGGCCCAGCGGTCGGGTCCGCCACCTGTTCCAGGGACCTTGAGAATCTGGCCCAAATGCAAGTCGCCGTGGATGCGCTGCAACTCCCCCACGCTGTGGGTGTCCAACTCGCCCAGCGTCTCTTCGATCCTTTTGTCATAGGGCCCGACGGCGGTAGCTGCTTCCGCCCAGGACCCGCGGACCCGCCGGGCCAAGGTAGGGATGATGTCGGCGCCCTGGTCCTGGCCGTCGTATCTGCCGAACGTCTCTGCAAGCCGCGCATGCACCGTTGCCGTGGCTGCGCCGAGCTCCCGGGCCTCAGTTGTGAAGTCTGCGCCGGCAGCCGCTGCGTCCACAGCCAGTCTCCACGCATCCAATCCCCCGCCCAGGAATTCGTGGGCGACAGCCAGTTCCCCGCTGGCAGTACCGGCTCCGCTGGGGCCCTGCCAGGATCCTGTGATCCATCCCAGCGTCGCTGGAACCTCCAACGTCCCGGCCGCGGTCAGTGCAGCGCCAAGTTCAACCTCGGGGTTCTTGCCGGCCGCCAGCACACGGAAGATCTTCACGATGGCGGCCGAATCGCCGTCGTCAACTATCACCGAGGTGTTGGACTGCTCAGCGGACAGCACCCGCACAAACTGTGTGCTGGCGGGAAGGCCCACGCGGCCACGCGTCAGATGCCCTGCGGCAACGCCGTCCCCCACCGTGCCCTCGCCTCGCATGAGATCCAGCCACGCGCTGATGAAGTCGTTGTCGTGGACGGCGTCGTACACGAGGCGAAGTCCGGAATCGTCAGTCAACTCCCCCAGCAGAGCCGCCGGAACATCAGGCAGCGGCAGGGTCCTGTAACTCAAGGGGACCTGAACGACGTCGGTCCGGGGTCCGCCGTCGGCCGTTCTGTAGGTCACCGCAAGAAGGAGGATCTCCAAGTCAGCGGTCCCGCCAGGGTTCGGCACGTTGAACCCGCCGACACGCTCCAGCGCAAAATCGTGACTCTTCACCGGGAACCATCGCTTGCCAGGAAGCGATGACCGGAGAAGACCTTCGAGGGAGGGGTTAAGAGTGCCCTTGCTCATCTCATCCTTTGGTCGTCACCACGGGAATCGCCTGTGTCAGAGGCGATGTTGGATTGGAAAACGCTGAGCGCACGCGAAGCCAATAGAAACTGTGGCTGCCCAGCATCACCGTCAGCCGGCCATTGTCGCCAACGGCCGGGAACGGTTGCCCGCCAAAGACATCGCGCAGGCCGCGACCCGCGTACTCCGGCACGTCCAGCACAGCGGATACCGGATGCTGGGACAGGTTGAAGACGCACAGGATGGTCTCCGGGTCTTCGCCCTCGATGTTGCCGTCCGGAAGCTCCCGGACGTAGGCGAGCACTACCTCGTGATCTGCTTCGATGTGCCGGAAACGACCGAGCCCGAAGGCAGCATGGTTCCGGCGGACACTGAGGATCTGCCGAGTCCAACGCAGGAGCGAACCGGAGTGCGCCGCTTCAGCCTCCACGTTGGCCATGCTGTAGTTGTAGACCAGCGACTGGATGACGGGCAGGTACAACTTGCCCGGATCGGCGCCCGAAAAGCCCGCGTTCCGGTCGGGGTTCCACTGCATGGGTGTTCGAACGGCATCTCGGTCGTCGAGCCAGATGTTGTCACCCATGCCTATTTCGTCCCCGTAATACAAGAACGGGCTCCCCGGCAGGGAAAGCAACAGGGCATTGATGAGCTCGATCTCGGAGCGGGAGTTGTCCAACAACGGTGCCAACCTGCGGCGGATACCGATGTTGGCACGCATTCGTGGGTCCGGCGCGTACCAGCCGAGCATGGCGGCGCGTTCGTCGGCTGACACCATTTCCAGCGTGAGTTCATCGTGGTTCCGCAGGAACGTGCCCCACTGTGCACCCGCCGGAATTTCCGGGGTGTCCCGCAGGGTTTCGATGATCGGAGCAGCCTTCTGATCCCGTAAGGCGTAGTACAGCCGGGGCATGATCGGAAAGTGGAACGCCATGTGGCATTCGGGGGCTTCATCGGTGCCAAAGTACTCCACCACCTCTTGCGGTGGTTGGTTGGCCTCGGCAATGATCACCCGGCCTGGATAATTCTCGTCCACCATCCGGCGCAGGTCCTGCAGGAATGCGTGCGTAGCTGGCAGGTTCTCGCAGTTGGTCCCGTCTTCTTCGAACAGGTAAGGGATAGCGTCAGCCCGGAAGCCGTCGATCCCCTGGTCCAGCCAGAACCGGATGACGTCATAGAGGGCCTCGATGACCTTGGGGTTCTCGAAGTTCAGATCCGGCTGGTGGCTGAAAAATCGGTGCCAGAAGAACTGACGACGGATGGGATCGAAGGTCCAGTTGGACTCCTCCGTGTCCACGAAGATGATGCGGGCGTCCTGGTACTTCTCGTCCGTATCGCTCCACACATAGAAATCGCCGTAAGGACCCGTGGGGTCCTTACGGGATTCCTGGAACCACGGATGCTGGTCCGACGTGTGGTTCAGGGGAAGGTCGATGATCACCCGGACGCCGCGGGCATGGGCCTCGGCCACCAGCCGTTTGAAGTCGCTGATGGTGCCGAACTCATCCAGGACGGAGGTGTAGTCCGCAATGTCATAGCCGCCGTCACGCAACGGAGAGTGGAAGAACGGCGGGAGCCACAGGCAGTCGACGCCGAGCCATTGGAGGTAGTCCAGCTTGTCGATCAGCCCATGGAAATCTCCCGAGCCATCCCCATTGGCATCCGCAAATGCCCGCACCAGGACTTCATAGAACACTGCCTTGCGGTACCAAAACGGATCATGTTGGAGACCTGGGGCGTTCAGCTCGAAAGTGTTCTTCGGGGTGAAGTACTGGCTCGGGTTCTGCGGAGAAAAACTCACTAAGGTTGCCTCCGGATGCTCAGGATGTGTGCCGGTTCAACGTGCGCGTCCAGCCGGACGTAATTATGTTCACCCCACGCCCAGCTCTGGCCACTGATCAGGTCATCTACCCGGAAGCGCCCGCTTTCATCGAAATCGGCGGTGTCCAGTTGAAGTGCGGCCAGGTCCAGGGTGACCGTGCTTTCCCGTGCACTGTGCGGATCCACGTTGACCACCATGATCAAAGTGTCCTTGCTGCCATCCGGCAACGTCTTGTGCTTCGAGTAGACGATCGTGGCGTCGTCCGTGCTGCTGTGGAGTGTCAGGTTCTGCAGGTCGCCCAGCGCCGGGTGGTCCTTGCGGATGGAGTTGAGCCGCGTGATGTAAGGCGCCAAGGTCCGCCCGGAGGCAGCGGCACCTTCCCAGTCCCTGTCCTTGAATTCGTACTTCTCGTTGTCGATGTACTCCTCGGCACCGGGACGGGCCACGTGCTCGTAGAGTTCGTAGCCGGCATAAACGCCCCACAACGGGCTCGCCGTGGACGCAAGCACAGCCCGGATCTTGAAGGCCGCCGGGCCACCGTACTGGAGGTATTCAGTGAGGATGTCCGGGGTGTTGACGAAGAAGTTCGGCCGGAAGTACGCCGGGCTCTCGTGGCTGACCTCGTGGAAGTACTCCTCCAGTTCGGCTTTGGTGTTGCGCCAGGTGAAGTAGGTGTAGGACTGCTGGAACCCTGCACGTCCCAGCGCATGCATCATGGCCGGACGGGTGAAGGCCTCGGCCAGAAAAACGACGTCCGGGTGCTTCTTATTGATCTTGCCGATCAGCCATTCCCAGAACCACACGGGTTTGGTGTGCGGGTTGTCAACGCGGAAAATCTTGACGCCGTGGCTGATCCACAACAAAACGATCCGCAGGATTTCCTTGGAAAGCCCGTTGGGGTCGTTGTCAAAGTTCAGCGGATAAATATCCTGGTATTTCTTTGGCGGGTTTTCGGCATAAGCGATGGAGCCATCCACACGCGTGGTGAACCATTCCGGGTTGGACTCCACCCAGGGGTGGTCAGGAGCGGCCTGCAAGGCGAGGTCCAATGCCACTTCCAGCCCCAGCTCGTTGGCTCTGGCAACGAAACCATCAAAGTCCTCGAACGTGCCAAGCTCCGGGTGGATGGCGTCGTGGCCGCCGTCCTTCGAACCAATCGCCCACGGCGAACCAGGATCCTGCGGTCCCGGGGTCAACGTGTTGTTGCGTCCCTTGCGGTGCTGGAAACCAATCGGGTGGATGGGCGGCAGGTAGATGACATCGAAGCCCATCTCAGCGACCGCGTCGAGCCGCTTGGCTGCGGTGATGAAGTTTCCGGACGTCCACACGCCAGTGACGTGATCCAGCACTGCGCCCTCGGAACGGGGGAAGAATTCGTACCACGAGCCGCGTCCGGCGAGGTCGCGCTCCACCTGCAGAGGGAACCGCTCGGAGACAGTCACCAATTCACGGATCGGAACACGTTCGACGGCGGCAATCACCTCTGCGCTGAAGCCGGCGCCCAGGCGCTCCTCGGCAGTAACGGACGTGTCGGCAAGCACCACGGAAGCGGCACGCAAGGTGCGCTTGTCCGCGGCGGTGCGCCCGGCGTCGTCGGCTGCTCCTGCAAGAAGTGCCGCACCCTCAGCGAGCATCAAATCGACGTCGATCCCGGCGCCCACCTTGACCTCGGCATTGTGGTGCCACGTTCCATAGCGGTCATGCCAGGCCTCGATGACGAAAGACCACGCGCCGGTGCCTGACGGAGTCAGCAGGCCTTCCCAACGGTCCAGCCCCTTCCAGCGCGCATCCTGAGCCGGGGCGAGCCGCACACGCTGGCGTTCCTTGCCCTTGGGATCCAGGAGGACGGCGGAGACGCCGAGCTGGTCGTGGCCCTCGCGGAAGACGGTCGCACCAACGGCCAGATCTTCGCCGGGCAGTGCCTTCGCGGGAAAGCGTCCACCGTCCACCACTGGCTGAACAGCCGTGATGGGGAACCTGCCGAACCGTAGTCCGTCGGTGATGTCCGTTTTCGTCTTGGATTTCAAAGCGGTCGTGGTTCGCGAGGTATTGGTCACAACCTCGACGTTAGCGACAAAAATCACAGATTGCTAAGGCATCGTCACATCTCTTTGACGCAAGATGTCTTTTACCTAAAAGAAACCCAAACCGGTTCCGACCGCCATGTGAGTCCGTTAGTGTGGCGCTCGTGAAGGCTATTCGAAGGTTTACAGTCCGTACCGTCCTCCCCGAGCCAATCCGGCCTCTGGCCCGTCTGGCGACCAACTTGCGCTGGTCCTGGCACCGGCCCACCCGGGAGCTTTTCGCGAGCCTTAGCCCGGCTCTGTGGGAGGCGTCACAGCACGACCCCATCGCGCTTTTGGGGTCGATCAGCCGCGAGCAGTTGCAGGAACTAGCCAGCAACGGCGAGGTGGTGGAGGCCGTCCAGGCAGCAGCGGCGGACCTGGACCGGTACCTCAGCGAACCGCGCTGGTACCAGGGCCTGGGCGAAGACGCACCAGCCTGCATCGCGTACTTCTCCCCCGAGTTCGGCATCACCGAAGTCCTCCCCCAGTACTCCGGCGGCCTGGGCATCCTCGCCGGTGA
>NZ_JBIVQG010000029.1:0-8836 GCF_044755025.1 Paenarthrobacter sp. NPDC092416 | reverse complement strand
CGCGAAATCTCCGCACGCGACAACGGATCCAACGGGTGCGAAACCCCCACAAGAGCCTCAGTTTCAGCATTCAAAGTCACGACTAACTCCTTTGTATTGATGTGTTTGATGTGTTTGATGTGTGGATTGATCGAGGGTGACTAGCCGGACAGCAGCCAGTCGGAGGCTGCTTTCCGGTAGCGGATGATGCCTTTGTATTCGGCCATGTCCTCCGGAAGCTCAGCCAGGACATGGCCGAATTTTTCGCGCCACGTCGGTACCTGGGCAATGTCCCTGAGGGGCAGGAGATAGCTGCGGATGAGGAACAGCAGGACCCCCGTGTGCGGGAGGCGGATCAGGTGCTGGACTTCGACGCGCAGGTGGAGCTTGTCCGGCATATCGGGGTCGGTGGCGATGGTTCCGCGGTCCGGACCCCATTCGGGGTAGGTTTCCGTGGAGGTGTCCAGCCGCCGGCCGATGGTCATGGTCCAGTTGGTGCGTCGGTATTGTTCACCGGGCTGCAGGCGCAGGAGGAATTGCTCCGCGCGGCTGATGATCTTCTCTTCCTTAACCCGGGGAACAGGGTGGTGGATCTCCATGAAGCTCATGCCGACGTCGAAACCGAAGGACCAGTCCGCTGCGAAACTGACCAGGCCCGCGTCGAGCCACATGGTGTTGTCACGGACGTCGAGGAGGACGATGTCGTCCTGTATCTGGCTGCCCAGGAACCGTAGGGGCCCGCCCAACAGGGAGTCGTCGTCGCCAACGGTGAATTCGACGTCGAGGTTTTGGAGCTTGTTCTGCCAGCGGCAGTTGTTGCCCTCGCGGTGGAAGGTCATGATGTTCGGGTTTTCCTCTGCCATGGTGGGCAGCAGGGTAGCGACCGTGTCCCAGACTGCCGGCCGCATATGGGGCAGGACCTGCATGCGTGATGGGTCGCGGATCAGGATCCGATCGCGGTCGGCGAGTTCCTCGAGATAGAACTCGTCGATGTCGATCACTCCGGCACCCCATGAGCCGACGTCGGTTGGCACCGTGGTGTTGGCCGGCTGGACATTGGCGCTGTAGCGGTAGGTGTCACCGCTGAAGGGGAAGGGGAAACGCCTGATGCGGTCCGGGAGGGCGGCGGTGTCAGTGTCTTTGTCAATAGCGATGCTCAAAGGTCCAACTCCAATTCTGGGTCGTGGCTGCGTGAAACACAGCACATCATTGTGGTGTTCTCGGCCTTTTCCTGATCGGTGAGGTAGAGGTCGCGGTGCTGTGGGGTGCCTCGGAGGACCGGCAGGACGCATTCGCCGCAGATGCCTTTGCGGCACATGTTGGGCACGCTTTTCCCGGCCTTTTCGAGTGTGTCCAGGAGCGAGACGCCGGCCGGCACCTGCAACGTGAGGCCGCTGCGGACCAGGTTCACCTTGAACGGCTCGCCATCATCCAGCTCGGCTGCTCCAAAGGCTTCAGAGTGCAACCTCGCCGATGCCCAACCCAGCTCCCGTGCCTGGTCCAGTACTGAATCCATGAAAGGACCAGGGCCGCAAACGTAGAGATGGGTTCCCACGCTCTGGGTTGTGAGCTGCTCAGTGAGGATCTTGTTGAAACTGTCGCGGTTGCTGCACTCTGTCAGGGCAGGACCCAGCAGTTCCCTGGCCTCCTCTACGTGTGCACCCGCGCCGGGCCGGTAGACATAGATGAGGGATGACGTGGTGCCGCGGTCAGCGGCGGCACGTGCATGGGAAAGGACCGGGGTGATTCCGATTCCCGCCGCAACCAGAAGATGGTGGGTGGCTGTTGATGCGGGGGCAAAGGCGCTGCGGGGCCGCGAAACAAATACCCGGTCACCCACCGCGAGCCGGTGCATGGCCATGGAGCCGCCGGCGCCGTCCTCCACCCGGAGAACCGAGATGGTGTATTCGGACGGGGCGTTGCCGGCACCTGTGAGCGAGTAGGCATTGACGCCTTCCTCGCCGTATTGGACCACCAAATGGCTGCCGGGAACGTAGGACGGCAATGTCCGGAAGGATGGGTCGGCAAGCGTGATGCTGACAATCGAATCCGTCTGGGGACTGACGCTTGTCACCTCGAGCTGCAGACCTCCCTCAACGGCTGGATGGGGGCTGATCGGGAGTGCCGTGACGGTCATGCTGCCTCCTCGACATGGGCTGAGTAGCCCAAGTAGGCACCCATTCGGCGGGAAAAATGGTCAGTGGTGGCGAGCTTGGTACCGCAGCCCTGGCACTGCACCTCCGAGCCGGCCGCGCGGAGCGTTGCGGTAGCGGAATGGCAATGCGGGCAATAGATCGCCCTCGGTGCGGTTTCCTCACTCAGGAGGGTCATTTCCTCCTGCTCAATTCCACATTCTGCAGCGGCGGCGGCCGCCGCACGGATATCTGCTGTGGGACCAGCGAGCATAAGGCGGACCCCGACGTTGGAGCATCCGAGGGCGGACCTCAGCTCGGCGAGGGCTTCAGGGGTTGCGGCTTCGAAGCGGAAGTCATGGTGGAGCTGGCCGCCGCTGTGGAGTTTCGCGGTGTCACCTGCGCCAAAAGATGCACAGATGACACCGCGAAAACCAGGTTCCAGGCCGGTGCCTGCTGCCATTGGCATGGACGCGGAACGCATGGCGGGTCCTACGGTGCGAACGAACGGTGGCCGGCGAAGAAGCCGAGACCGTATTCGGGGGTCTCGAACTTGACGGTCGTGCCCTTGGGGAAGAACAGGACGTCGCGCTCTTTCGCGTGGGTCACGTCGCCGGTGGTCTGGTCGGTGAGGATGAACTCACCCTGGATGACGACCTTCATTTCGTCGTAGGTGTACGTGTACACCAGCGGCTCGGACGCCTTGAGCTCGAAGAAGCCGGCGCTCATGACCGAACCTTCGGGGTTGTGGAGGGCGTCACCGATTGCAGCGATCGTCCCGGGCTCGTCCATTGACGGAATACCGAGATAGCCGCCCTCGACCTTATGAATGGATCCAGCCTTGCTGAGTGTTCCTACGAGCGTTTCCATGGGTCTCTCCTTTGAAAATGGCGGTGGGTGGTCAGAAATGTCTCACTTGAGGCGCATTTCTCATGTGAGTGAATTTGGCTGAACTTGCCTGAATGGTCCGAAGAGTTGACCCGAATCCCCTTTGCTGTCATAGCCCATGGGGGCATGGAACAGGTTTGGGTTTGTGTGATGCGGGTCACTCCTCGGCCCCACAAGCAAACCTACGCGAGCTAATACTTATAGTCCAGACTTTTTTAGAAAATTTCATGACTAATTTGCGGATTGCATGCGAAAGCGCTGTTGACGTCCACCCGCGGGGACCATGCGCGCAGTGAAACCGCGCAGTGAAACACAGGGGGCAGGACCGCTTGTGAGCGGTCCTGCCCTCGAATGTGTGTGTCTTACGGTTTGTCTTGCGTCCCCATCACCACCTACGGATGTGAGGCGTTCTCCAGGTCTGCGCCTTGGCGATCAAGCGGATTGCCCGCGTCGGCTGCCTTCAGTCTTGCGCGCGCCGCCTCACGCTGCGAATAGAACCAAATGGGGATGTAGAGCCCCAGCACGATGAAGCCGACCCAAGTGGGGGTCCAGCCGATCTCCAGGCTGTTCAGGTAGACCACGCCAACCAGGCAGAGAGGTAGATTGAACAAGCCGAACACCATGGCGACGTTTTTCCAGCCCCTGGGTGCCTTGAAGGGCCTCTCGAGCCCCGCAAAGGCGGGGTGCTTCTTGGCTTTCACGTAGGCGAACAGGCTGATGCCGTTGGCGCAGGTGTAACCGATCGCCGAGGCGGCGACGATTGCCGCGGGGTTGCCCATCGAGATCAGCAGCAGGTTGAAGGCCCCAATGACCAGCATGGCTACAAACGGGGTGCCGTGGCGATTCGTTGTGCCGAGGGACCGGGGAAGGTTGCCTTCCGTTGCCATGGAGTGCATGGCGCGGGACGAGCCCAGGTATGCCGTTTGAATGATCAGCACCATGGCGGCGATCAACATGATGATGGTGATCATGGTGCCGGCATCGCCAAAGACGGCCTGGGCAACCGGGATCAGCGGTGAGACAGGCTGGTCCAGTACACCGTCCACACCCAGTACACCGATCACGGCAGCTTGCACCAGGACAAACGAGAAGAAGCAGATGATGCCGCACGCAAAGAGCGCTTTGGAAACATCTTTGGCCGGGTTTTTGTACTCCGGGCCGTAAATGGCCGCTGTTTCCCAGGCACAGGCGCTCCACTGGGCGATCGCAAAGATGCCAAACAGAATCAGGATATGGTGCCCATCCCATGCCCAGTCGGCCGGCAACCAGTTGCCGGTGATATTGGCCGGGTCAACGTGGCCGGTGGCAAAAGGTGCCACAGTCAGCACAACCAGCGGTATCAGGGAGAAGGCGGCCAGGATGTAACCCAGTTTGGCGCCATCCTTGAGCCCGAACCAATTGACCACAAACAACCCGGCAAAAATCACCAGTCCTGAGATCAACGAGAGCTGATACTCCGTAAATATTTCTCCCAAGGCCGGAAACAACCCGTGCAGGTATCCGCCCACAAGGATGGAAAAGATTGCCAGCACCGGAGTCCAGGCGAACCAGTAGCTCCAGGCGCTGAAACCGCCGATCAGCTTGCTCTTGTCGTACTTGCCTTGATAGTTCTCTGTACGGAAAACGTGCTGCGCAAACCCCGGCAGGCCCGAAGCCTTGGGGAAGGTGGTAGCCAGTTCGGCATAAGCGGCGTTCTGAAAGAAGCCTTGCACCACCGACAACCCCCAAATAAGAATTGCTCCGGCCGCCAAATACATGGGCAGGTAGCCCAAAGAGGGCAGGATCAGCAGGGGCACACCCAGCGCAATGGCCAGCCCCTGCTTCCAGTCGATCGACCTTTCCAGGGTGCCGGCACCATCTGAACGATTTTCACTCATTACAATCTCCCTTGACTGAACTAATCGCCTGTCATCTTCAGTTGGATAGACTTGCCGCCCCCTTCCGGTGGACGCGCCAAAGAGACGCCGAACCCCATCGGCAAGTTATGTCTAAACAGTCGGAATCGCGCGTCGCATTGCCCGCGCGTCGAGGCATGGTGGAAGTCGGGTTTCCGAAATTCGAACCCACTGCTGCTTGTCGGCAGTGGGGCACGGTCGGAGTCGAACTGGTGACGGACCGGACAAGGTGCCGCCAACGGAAGAAAGGTGTTTCTATCGCCTGCAGCTGTGTGGGCAGGACTTCCGTCTACCGTTTCAAACTTCCTGTGAAATGGATCACTTCAGAGAGTACAGCTTTATACCTTCATTTCAACAGCTTTTATTGTCATGAATTTTGTGCATTCGTGAAGTGGCCTGCAGCAGCTAGGCGCCGTAGATCAGGGAAAGGCCCAGATGCGGAACGTCCAGGTCCAGGCGCCGCTGGTCCAGTGCCGATCCAGACTTGACCCGTTCGCCGACCAGGTACATCCCGGAATTGCCCAGGATGACGCGGTTGCTGGCATTCACCAGCGCGGCATTGCCGCGGATGGCGCGCAGGTCAGGCATGATGAGCGGTTCCAAGTCCTTGACCAGGATGTCGCAACCCGCCACGCCCGCAAATGTGCCGTGGACCGAGAATGGGGCTGTGAGCGTGATGACGTAGTCCTCGGAACCGAGATAGTCGATGTACGGGCCCCAGAGAGTCTGCTCGCCCGTGGCTGCGGCGGTGGAGAAGAACGGGAGCTTTTCGTAGTCGTAGTAGCGGTTGCTGCCCGGAGTCAGGTCGGCATCCAGTTTCTCCAGGGAGCCGGACTTCCCGCGGGACCACCACTCCAAAAGGCGGCCTTCGGCCTCAACCGACTGTGCGGCAAAGAAGGTCCCCGCACCAACAGCAAAGGTGTTCTTCGCCAGGAATTCGTGGGAGAGCTCATCCAGTCCCCGCAGCGCTGACTTGGTGACCTTGCTGCGGCCGGCGAGATTACGATCCACCATGGCTGCCACCCGCCCGGCGAGCACGTTGATCTCATGGGAGACGCCGGTGGTCCATGAGCCGAGGGCGGCGGCTGCATGTGCGACTTCGTTGTCGAGCTTCATTTGGCATCCTGATTTGATTGGGCGTATCCGAGGGTGAGCTTCGTATCGATCAAGTGGAAAATGTTCCTCCTGATGTGTCCAAGGACCAGAGCTTGAGCCTTCTCTGGTTGGTCCTGGGCAACTGCCCTCACCAATTCCAAGTGTTCAGCGGTTGCCGTTTCGGGGTCAAATGCTACGGCCAGGGGAGTCCACAGTTGTTGAACTGTTTCCTGCTGAAGACGTATCTCGGCGTTGGCGAGTCTTGGAGACTGAGCTGCCACGGCCAATTCGACGTGGAAGCGGCTGTCGGCCGACGCCCGCAGCTCAGGGGTGTGCGCAAGAACCAAGGCCCGGGCAAGTTCCTGAAGACGCTCGAAGTCGTGTGATTCGGCGCGCTCACAGGCCAGCCGGATGGTTGCAGCCGCTATGGCCGCGTGTTCGTCTCCGATGTCGCGTATCTCTGAAATCGACGTTGTGAGAAACCACGCCCGCATGGCATCGGCCGGCGTTTGGGGATGGTTGACCACGAAGGACCCGCCACTCCGGCCCCTGCGGGTTTCGAGGATTCCCCGCTCGCGCAGTTCCGTCAGCGCTTCGCGAAGAGTTGCTCCGCCAACGCCGAACATGTCCGAGAGCGCAGCTTCAGCAGGCAGTCGTTCGCCCACTTTGATCAAGCCGAGGGCGATGGCGGTGGAGATTCTGTCGACGATTGCATCTGCCCGCTCGATTTCCGGCAAGGACCTGTAGATCTGCGACTGAAAGGAGGATGGCGATGCCAAGTGTCTGCGCTCCGAAGGATGGGCAACGGGTTGGCTCCAATACTACAGACCAGGGTTACTTGAAAGTTTCGATTCAGTCAGAAGTCTTTTGGCCTACGGAGTATTGCGCTCGAACGGACGACGCGGTGGCCGACCTGTCCTTAAGTGTAGGAAGAACCGTCAGAAAACAGTGTTACCCCACCCCCTTTGTTTCGGAAACATGGGTGTCAACCGAAAAGCATTCCGCGGCCGCCGCAGGCCGAGGACCGAATCGAAGGGGACAAATCGTGAATCCGACAGCAAGCGCTACCACTGCCGCGTACACCACAGCATCCGACATTGTCCGCAATGTGTCCCTCGTCAGGGACGAGATCACGGGCACCACCGCCAAGATTGACGAACAGCAGATGGCCCGCCTTGCGAGCCACCTCAGCCACCCGGGCCGCATTTTCGTTGCTGGCGCAGGCCGCAGTGGACTGGTCCTGCGTATGGCAGGCATGCGGTTGATGCACTTGGGCCTGACGGTGCACATCGCAGGTGACACCACCACTCCGGCAATCGCTTCCGGCGATTTGCTGCTGGTGGCATCCGGATCCGGTACGACTTCAGGAGTCGTCAAGTCTGCAGAGACAGCGGCCAAGGCCGGAGCACGGATTGCAGCGTTCACCACAAACCCGGACTCACCGCTGGCTGGCCTCGCCGACGCCTTGGTGATCATCCCGGCTGCGGCGAAGACCGACCATGGCTCTGCCGTTTCCCGCCAGTACTCCGGGTCGCTCTTCGAGCAGGCCCTGTTCCTGGCCACAGAAGCCATCTTCCAGTCCCTGTGGGACAGCGACGCGCAGCCGGCGGAAGAACTCTGGCTCCGCCACGCAAACCTCGAGTAAGAGAACCCTGATTTTCCACACCCAATCGCAGTTCACAACAGAAAGAAACAACATCATGAAACTCCAAGTTGCCATCGACCTCCTCACCACCGAAGCCGCCCTCGAACTGGCCGGCCAGGTTGCCGAATACGTTGACATCATCGAGCTGGGTACCCCGCTGATCAAGGCTGAGGGACTCTCTGTCATCACCGCGGTCAAGAACGCGCACCCGGACAAGATCGTCTTTGCTGACTTGAAGACCATGGACGCCGGAGAGCTCGAAGCCGACATCGCCTTCAAGGCCGGAGCCGACCTGGTGACCGTGCTCGGTGCTGCTGACGATTCCACCATTGCCGGTGCGGTCACGGCAGCCAAGGCCCACAACAAGGGCGTCGTGGTTGACCTTATCGGCATCGCGGACAAGGTAACGCGTGCCAAGGAAGTCCGCGCACTCGGTGCCAAGTTCGTCGAGATGCACGCTGGCCTCGACGAGCAGGCCAAGCCAGGCTTCGACCTGAACGGTCTGCTGCGCGCCGGCGCCGAAGCCCGCGTTCCGTTCTCCGTAGCCGGCGGCGTGAAGCTCGCCACCATCGCAGACGTCCAGAACGCCGGTGCCGATGTCGCCGTCGCCGGTGGCGCCATCTACGGTGCTGAGGACCCTGCATTGGCAGCGAAGGCACTCCGCGCCGCCATCGTCTAACCCTCGACTCGAAGGTGGCGTCCCGCATTCTTGAAGGCCGCGGGGCGCCACCTTTTCGATCCACGAACATGCAGACCCCAACGATTGAGGGGTTGGCATTTGGGGGACGCTGATCCCTGGGAAAGGAAGCTGGTCACTATGCTTCGTCTGGCAGGCGAGCAGGTGGAAGTCCTGATTACTGAACCACGCCGCATCAACGAGTTGCTCGACCAAGCTGAGGCAGTGCTCCGGCAGCAGCCCCAGCGCTTCGCAGGCATTCTGGTCACGCGTCATGAGCCGGGCCGGTACACGCTTGCCCTGAACGACGCTGTTCCCTTCGGGGAGACCCGCGAACAAATCCTCTCGTGACCGGCGGTTTCCACGCCACTGCCTCGAAAGTTGGAGGGCAACAAAATGTTGGCTACATACGTTGATTCCCCGGTCAGGACCGGCCTGCGGAATCCTTTGCGGGATCCGCGGGATCGTCGCCTGAACCGCATTGCCGGGCCGTCGTCGTTGGTGTTCTTCGGAGTCACCGGTGACC
>NZ_JBIVQG010000028.1:0-10004 GCF_044755025.1 Paenarthrobacter sp. NPDC092416 | reverse complement strand
GTGCACGCACATTGCCCAACCGGCAAGAGGCCATGCGTCCGTGTCCGGAAACCCCACGAAATGGTAGGAACAACAGTGATAGGTGTCATCGCTGATGATGTGACCGGTGGTACTGACGTTGCCGTCGCTTTCCGACGTGCCGGACTGGCAACAGTCATTCTGTTCGGCTCGCCCGATTCGGAGACGATCCTGCCGTACCATGACGCTGTGGTCATTGCATTGAAAACAAGGACCCTCCCGGTAGACGACGCCGTCGCCGAATCCCTGCGCGCCGCAGAATGGCTTAAGAACCATGGCGCCTCGCAGCTCTACTTCAAATACTGTTCCACCTTCGATTCCAAACCCGAAGGCAACATCGGCCAAGTAGCCGACGCGCTGGCCGATCTCCAGGGTTCCCGTCTGACGGTCGTAGCTCCGGCCTCACCTGAACACCGCCGCACCCAGTACATGGGTAATCTGTTCGTCGCCGAACAGCCACTGGCCGAGTCTCCGATGAGCCACCATCCCTTGACGCCGATGACTGATTCCAACGTCGTCCGTCTGCTCAGTGCCCAGACGGAACGCCCTGTAGAACTCGTCAGCCAAAAAACGGTACGTGCAGGCGCCCGGGCAATCCGGGAGTACCTCGATGAGATGGCCGGCCGCGGTGTCCGCTATGCAGTCACGGATGCCATTACCGCTACAGACCTGCAAGCCATCGGTGATGCCTGTCGCGACGATGTGCTGGTTACAGGCGCCGCCGGACTGGCCGGGGGACTTGGCCGATCTCTGGCCGGCAACCGGGGAAGCAGCCATGACCACGAACAGGACCCGGTCGGAACCGGGCGGGCAGTCGCTTTGGCGGGAAGCTGTTCTGCCCGGACCCGGGAACAGGTCTCTTACATGCGCGAGCGGGAACCCTCGTTCTTCCTCGACGCTGTCTCAAGCCCGGACCCTGTACAGCTGGCAGAATCGGCCCTTGCCTGGTTCGGGACACTGCCTCATGACGCCCGGCCGCTGATCTACTCAACACTCGAACCCGGAGAGCTGCGACGGACCCAGGAGATTTTGGGCACCGAAAGATCCTCCGCCATCCTCGAAAAGGCCACCGGTTTGATTGCCCGTGGGCTCGTTGAAAGGGGCGTGCGCCGAATCGTCACTGCCGGAGGCGAAACCTCCGGTGCGGTTGTCCAGGCGTTGGGCGTCCAGGGCGGGACCATCGGAACGGAAATGGCCCCCGGGGTGCCATGGATCTACACCACAGGGGAGATTCCCATCGCTTTGCTCTTGAAATCCGGCAACTTCGGGGACCCCAGGATGCTGGCCCAAGCCGTCCACGCGGACGCCAACGCCGGGGAGGCCAGCCTTGCCGGTCACTGAACTTGCCTATGTCGGTTCACGAACCAGCGTGCTGCGCGAGGGGCGCGGCAGCGGGCTGGAGGTCTTCGAAATCCTCGACGACGGACGCTGGCTCCCACGGCAAACGGTGGGCATGGACAACCCCAGTTTCATGATCCTCAGTCCAAGAAGCACACAGCTTTATGTCGCCCATGGCGACGGGAACCAGATCAGCGCCCTGGAGCTGGACCCGGCGACCGGACGCATCGATTACCGCGACACGGTTGATGCCGGGGGGGTGAACCCGGTCCATTTGGCACTCAGCCCGGACCAGCAGTTTCTCGTGGTGGCCAACCACAACAGCGGCACGGTAGCCAGCATCCGGATACTCCCGGATGACAGTCTCGGCCCGGTCGCAGGTCTGCTGTCCTTCGAGGGTGAAACCGGGCCGCACCGCCGTGACCAAAACAGTTCCAAACCCCACCAGGTGGTCTTCGACGCCACCGGTTCGTACGCATTGGTCCCGGACAAAGGCCTGGATTCAATCTTCACGATCTCGATCGACAGCACCGGGTCCCTGACGTGGCACCAGGACCGGACCATACGGTTGCGGGAAATGTCTGGACCACGCCACGTGTCGTTTTCACCATCCAACAACTTCGCGTACTCGATCGAGGAATTCCTTTCAACGGTAACCACCTACAGTTGGGACGCCACTACCGGCACACTTCGCCCTATCCAGTCCACGTCCGCACTGCCGGACACTGTCACCGGGGACAGCCGCGGGGCCGAAATCGCGGTCAGCGCCGACGGGAAGCATGTTTATGTCTCCAACCGCAGCGGACCCGGAGATCACTCACCCGGTGGGGAGTTCCCGGACACTATCGGCACGTACGACGTCGATCCCGACACGGGCCGTCTTGGCACCGGACGCTGGACCGAGACCCACGGCATCAGGCCCCGTTTCTTCTGCTTGGACGCCGAAGCGGGGGCATTGCTCGTCGCCCACGAACGGGGACACTCCATCGCAGCCCACCCTTTGGATCCAACCACGGGAACTCCCGGGCCGCCGGTGTTCCGAGCTGCCACCGGCAGTCCCGTCGCGATCTTGAGGCACCGCCTCCCGGTCTCCGCAGAAAACGGCAAGCCGTCACCAGAGCACCGCGTCGACGCAGACCGTTCGTCCACCCTCTAGAAAGGAGATGACGTGGGAATCGCCGTCTGGGCGCTGATCGTCTATCTCATCACCATCCTCGTGTGGGCCACCGTCGTTAAACGGGGCATCGGCGAGGCAATGATTGTCGGCTTCCTCGTGCTGTGCCTGTTTGGCGGAGCCGACTTCTTCGCGCTTCTGGGCACAGGCCTCGGGGAAGCCTTCAAGCAGCCTGTGGTCTTCGCGGCGATGTCCTTCACCTTTATCGGATTCGTGCTGACGCAGACCGGCATCATCCACCATCAGGTCCATATCCTGAACTCCATGCTTGGCCGACTCCGCGGTGGCGCAGGCTACGTCTCCACCCTCGCCTCTGCGGGCTTCGGGGCGCTGACCCACTCCGCGTCTGCGAATGCAGCCACCATCGGATCGGTCACGATTCCATGGATGGAACGCTCAAACTGGCCCAAACACATCGCCTCCTCCGTCGTTGCAGGAAACTCCGGCAACGGCACGGTCATCCCGCCCAGCGCCTCCTATCTCATCCTTGTGGGGCTTGCCACCGTGGGGCCGAACATCGACAAGAACGCCACCCTGGTAGCGATGTTCGTCGTCGCCGGATACTGCGTGCTGTGGAGACTGCTGTGCATCTTCTACTTTGTGCGGCGCTACAAAATTGCCAAGGTCTCCGGTGAAGAACTCATGCCGCTGCGACGGTCCCTGAAACAGGGGTGGCGATCATTGATCGTCTACCTGGGCATAGCCGTGCCGATTCTTCTTACCGTTGGCGTCGGCGCTGAGCTCATCGCCCGACTGCTCGGCGACAAAGGACCCGATGCCGTCAAAGCGATCGACATCCTGCTGTGGATCCCTGTTCTCCTCGGCATCCTCAGCCTCATCATCGGTCGTAAACAACTGCCCTCCGCACCTCGTGCGTGGTACACCTTCATCGCCAGTACGGCCCCACGGTTCAAGGACATCGGCGCAACACTGGTGTTCTCCTTCGCCGGCAGCGCGGTCCTTCTTGCCCTTGGGTTGGACAAGCAGCTGCGTGATGCGCTCACCGGCCTGAACGCACCGGCCATCGTCACAGTGCTGATCATTGTGGTGATCATAGCCCTGGTGGGTGGTCCGCTGAGTGCCACTGCCACGGCCGCGACCCTCGGCGGTGGTGCGTTCGCAGTCCTCGTGGCAGCAGGAGTTCACCCGGCGCTGGCTGTTTGCGCCATCATGGTGGCCATCTCCACAGAAGGCGCGTCCCCGCCTGGCGGTCCGTCCATCTTCATCTCAGCGAGCATCGCGGAAGTGAATCCCGCCAAAACGTTCGTGCCGCTGGTGGTGTTCTACGTGGTGCCGTTCCTGATCATCCCCGTGGTGGTGGCGTTCAACCTGCTACCCATTCCCCACTAGCCGGACCAGAAAGGCTGATAAATGTCTTCACAAAAACACATCGACGCCGGCCCCGGCTTTGGGCCACGCCGCAAGGCACTGATCCGTGTCCTGACCATGATCTTCGTTGCACTCCTGGTAGCAATGCTGCTTCTGGGGACGGTGCTTGTGCTGCTCCAGCTCGCGGGGTTGCTGATCGGAAGCAGTGACTTCATCATCGGGGTGTCCAAGACCTTGGGGCCGCTCACGTACTGGGTCGCTGCTGCGTTTGGAACATTCACCCTCATCCTTGCCATGGCACATGGCTGGAAATCCGCCGACTAGGAGACGCACCGTGACCCATCATCAATCCAACCCGCTGATCTCGCTGATCAGTGCGACCCCGGTGGCGATCCCGCCCGCTACCGGGGCTTTTCATGAGGTTTTCCCTGAAGCCAGATTATGGAACCTTCTCGATGACCGCCTTCTAGACGACGCTACAGCCCAAGGGGGCGTCACCGAGGGCCTGGCCGAACGCATGACCCGATTGATTCGCCACGCCGAAACTGAGGGTGCGGACGGAATCCTTCTGACGTGCTCCATGTACGGGCCCATCGCCGAACGGCTCGCAGCTGAGCTGTCCATCCCGATCCATGCCCCCGACGCGTCAGCATTCAAGGCCGCTTTGTCCGGCGGCTACCAGCGCATCGTGCTGCTGGCCTCAGCCCGGGGCCCGCTGGAAGACGCGCTGGAGCGGTTCTCGGCAGCAGCAGCCTCAGCCGGTCAGGACATCTCCGTCACCGGCATCGTTGCCGAGGGGGCAGCGGCAGCCGCAGCGGACGCAGACACGGAACGCCTGAGCCGCGCGCTCGAGGCAGCCTGCAGAGATCAGGAAGATTCTGATGCCGTCTTACTGGCCCAGTACTCGCTTTCCCCGGCGGCCGAGGCCTTGGCCGCTGCCCTCGACAAACCGGTTCTGGCGGGTCCGAAACTTGCAGCCGCCACCCTCCGGTCTCAACTGCTGGGGAACCCAACCTCTGCAACAACCCCCAAGAAAGAGAATGCATGAGCACCGAAAGCCGCCTCCGCGAAAGCGTCGTGGACGCAGCCCGATCCATCTTCAACCGGGGCCTGACTCACGGCCGAACAGGAAACATCAGCGTCCGCTGGGGTGACGCCATTCTGGTTACCCCGACGGGCAGCAGCCTTGGGACTGTCCGGCCGGACGAACTCTCAGTCATTGACGCCGCTGGAACGCATGTCAGTGGCAACAAACCCTCCAAAGAGGCCTTCCTGCACGCGGCTGTCCTCCGGGCCCGTCCGCAGGACACTGCAGTGGTACATACCCACTCGACATATTCGGCCGCCGTGTCCTGCCTGGAACACACCGCGACCGGCAGCGCCATCCCACCGCTGACGGCCTACTTCGCCATGCGGGTAGGAACCCTTCCCTTGCTGCCCTATCACGCACCGGGGGATCCGGCGCTGGAGGGCCTGGCCGAGGCTACAGCTGTCGAACACCTTGCCATGCTGCTGAGCAATCACGGCCCCGTCGTGGCAGGCAAAGATGTGGACAGTGCCATGGATGCACTTGAAGAGCTTGAGGAGACGGCCAAGGTCTACCTGCTCCTGCACGGACGCGCCACGCGACCGCTCACGCCCGAGCAGGCTGCCGCTGCCGCACGAATCTGATCTGTGGCCCCTGTAAAGACGTCCTGCACGGACGGGGGCTGAATGGGCGGGATTTTCGCAGGATTTGCGCTCGTCGGCAGCATTATCCTGGTTGGCTACTTGGCTGGACGGGCTGGCATCGCCGGCCCGTCAGCTGGGCCGGTCTTGTCCAGGATCGCCTTCTTCATCACCAATCCGGCGCTCCTCTTTACCATTTTGGCGGGCTCGGAACTCGGTGACATCTTCTCGGCCCTGGTGCCCTTGGCCCTTGCCGCGGCTGTACTGACGTGCCTGCTTTACTGGGGCCTGAGTGCGCTGTGGTTTCCCCGCAAGGGTGCAGAAATCGTCGTGGGCGCCATGGCAAGCTCCTACGTCAACGCCAATCACATCGGGATTCCCGTCGCGGTCTACGCGATTGGCAACGCCACTCCGGTTGCCCCGGTCTTGCTCGTGCAGTTGCTGGTGCTCTCGCCACTGTTTCTCCTGCTCCTTGACCTCACGACAGGACAGCGGCCCACGCTCAGATCGTTGCTCGCCCAACCGGTGCGGAATCCGATGATTATCGCCTCATTTCTGGGGGCCGTTGTGGCCTGGACCGGGCTGGAGCTGCCCCCATTGATCTGGGATCCGGTCAAGGTCTTGGGCGGGGCGGCCGTGCCGCTGGTCTTGATGGCTTTTGGAATGAGCTTGCCCGGGAGCAGGCCGTTGCGGTCCGGCGGGGTTCGGACCGACGTGCTGGTCGCCAGTGGACTCAAAGCCGCCATCATGCCGGCCCTGACGTTTGTCCTCGCCCGCTACGTCTTCGGCGTGGATGATGCGCAAGCGTTCGCCGCCGTGATTATGAGCGCCCTGCCGACAGCCCAGAACGTGTTCTTGTTTTCCAGCCGCTACGACAGAGGCGCCGCTATCGCCCGCGACTCAATCCTGCTCACCTCAGTTGCTGCCATACCTGCCGTGCTTGCCGCCGCGTTGCTGATGGGCCGGTAGCCCGGGCACGGCAGCGGCTCCGTGCCCGGGGTTGTCCCAGTCAGAACCCGTACAGTTTTTCCGGGTTGTCCACAAGAATTCTCTTACGGTCCTGTTGTCGCGGAACCCAGGACGCGAACAGATCCAGCATGGCGGCATCGTCGGGCATGGGTACCTCGCCCCGGGAAGCGGTAGGGTGGGGCCAGTCGCTGCCCCAAAGCATGCGCTCAGGCGCGGCCCGGGCAAAAGCCGAACCAACTGCGGCGCGGTCGCTGTAGGACGGGGGGCCGACCGGTGATTCGTGGTACACGCCGGAGAGCTTTACCCAGGTGTTTCCCTCATCGATGAGTCGAAGAATGGCATCGTACGCAGGATGCGCGGTCCCTGTGGCTCCCGGTATCCTGCCCATATGGTCGATGACCAAGTCGGTGGGCAGGTCGCTGATCCGAGCAAGGTTTTCCTGGATTCCCTCTGCCGTCATATGGATCTGCACATGCCAGCCAAGGTCCGCAACACGTTCGGCCAGCGGCCGGATCAGTTCCGCCCCGGCGCCACCCGGGCGGGTGAGGTTGAAGCGGATTCCGCGGATTCCGCCGTCGTTCATTTCCCGTAGTTGCGCGTCCGTGAAGGTGTTGTCGATCACCGCTACTCCACGGGCATCCCGGAGCCCTAACTGTGCGATGGCGTCGAGCGTGCAGCGGTTGTCTGTGCTGTAGTTCGACGGTGTGACGACCACCGTGCGTTTGGTGCCCGTGCGGCGTTGCAGGAGACGGTAATCGGCAACTGTTGACTTGGGCGGCGGAGTCGCGGTCGGCGATGGATAGGGGAATCTGTCGGGATCGAAGATGTGCATGTGGCAATCTGTGGCCTGGCCGGGGACCCTATAGGAAGCCCTTTCCGTTCCTGCAGAAAAGGGCGCCGGTCTCTCGGACGTGGCCTGTGCTGCGGCCGCGCCGCCGGCAGCCAGGGCAACGCCCGCCAGGGCCCCCCGGACCAGTGTGCGGCGGTTGAACGAACCGGCGGCGAACAAGGCTGAATCTGGCCGAAGACGATCTGTCATTGGGTCTCTCCTTTGAGGAATACGCGCCCGTCTCGAAGCAAGTGAGGTGGGCAACCTTCATCATCGGGTAAAGTGGTCGGCCAGTCAACCACTTTAGGTGCCGGTGGTGGCATCATTCTGGCCGCCGGGCCGCTTTCTTAGAAGGACGCGATCATGGGGCCGCCGGTTTCGCGCTGGCTTCCGGGGACGACGACGCGTGTGGAGATGTCCTTGTAGGCAAGAAAATGCTGGGCTTTGAGGTGCTCTTCCTCAAAGGCGGCACGATCGGTGTATACCTCGTAGAAAGCGAAGGTGTTTGTTCCGTCGCCCAGTTCGATGACGTCGAAGCGAAGGCACCCATCTTCATCCCGGACAGACGACTCGGCGTTGCGCGTGATGGCCTCCAGAAACTCTTTCCGACCCTCGGGCTGTACCTCCAGCGTGACCCACAGACTGTACATCGATGTTGCCTGTTCCCTTCATGGTCAGTTGTTGGGAACAGGCTATACGGCCACGGTCGTTCGGGGGCTCACGGCCTGGACGAGGAAGTCGACGTCGCCGAAGTTTCCTGATTTCAGGAGTAGGGCCAGTGGACCGTTGTGTGAGGTATGAATCCAGGGGACGCCAGGAGCAGCCTCGGAACCGATTAGTCCGCCGCTGACGTGGAGTGCTGTCACCACGGAGCCTGAGGTTTCGCCACCTGCGACGACGACTCGCTGCACCCCTCGCCTGACCAGTTCACGGGCGATGAGGCCCATGGCTGTCTCCAGAATTTCAGCCGAAGCGGTGACCCCGAGCCGGCGCTGGGATTCACGGAGCTTCTCCGGCGGCAACGAAGAGTAGATCAGCGGGGCAGTGCCGGGCGGTTGCTCGTCGTACCAGGCCAGAGCGGCTTCGGACAGCAGGGAAGAGTCCGGTACTGCTACAGCATCGAGCTGAAATGAGGGGTGTCCAGCGGCCTGCATTGCTTCGATTTGCTGGAGAGTGCGGGCGGAACAGGATCCTGCCAGCGCGACCGCCGGGCCGTCGTGGCCGGACCCGTCATTGAGGGGTGCCGGTTTGCGGGTGGAGGTGTTGCGTTCGGCGATTGCCGTTGCCAGCCCGCCAGCGAGACCGGCGGCTCCGGAAACGAAGGGGTGATCGATGACCACCCTGCCAATGGTGGCAAGGTCGCCGGACTCAACTGCGTCTACCACGGCATAGGGGATTCCGGAGTTTTGCAGCCCGGCGATCGCAGCGGTCAGTGCTTCGGTTCCAGCGTGGACTTGCTGCAGGGTTACCAAGGAGACGGCGCGTGCTGTTTGGGAGCGGAGCAGTTCCGGCACGCGCGAATCGGTCATGGGCGTCAGGGGGTGATGACGCATTGGTGAGTCCGACAGGAGCTGATGGTGGACGAATAGATGACCGTTGTACTGGGTGCGTCCGTGCGAGGGAGAGCTGGGCACCACGACGGTGACACTGCTGCCGGTCATGTCCGCCAAGGCATCATTGACCGGGCCGATGTTTCCGGCCGGGGTGGAATCGAACGTTGAACAGAACTTGAAGAAGAGCTGCTTCGCACCGGCGTCCAGGAGCTTCCGGCCCGCATGCAACGACTGTGCCACAGCCTGATCGGCAGGGAGGGTGCGGGTTTTGAGCGCAATGACCACGACGTCGGCTCCGTCGTTGCCTGAGACGACTTCCGGGACGCCGAATTGGATCAGGACGCGGAGTCCTGCGCGGCGGAATGCGACAGCAACATCTGTGCCGCCTGTGAAGTCATCGGCAATGACACCGATCATCGTGTACCTCCAAGAATGGTGCGGCGAAGTGCCGCGGCTGAGCTGATGGGGCCGGAGAAAACCGGTATGCCTGTGGTGGATTGAAGTTCCTTGGCCGCGGATGCCAGGGAATATTGGGCGAGCAGAACGGCGTCGGGAGGTGACGGCTGTTCCGTGACCATTGCGGCCAGGGCGGTGACGAGTTCCTCTGTGCTGCCGTGCAGGGCTGCGGGCTTGGCTCCAGGAACAACAGCACCGCGGGTCTCCACTGGAACACCTCGTCCGGCGGACTCGTTGATAAAGCGGTTTATCGCGACTGTCAGTGGCTGATGGTCGCTGGCGAGCACCAGAACTGATCCCGGAACCTGTGCGAAGAGGCCATCCAGGGCCATCGCATCAGGATCGAGCAGAGGGACTGGGCATTTGTCGGCGTAGGACTGAACAGCAGTTGCGTAAACGGGGCAGGTGAGGAGGACAGCATCCGCACCCTCAAGCACCGCATGGGTGATCAACCGGTGCATCCGCTCGGCCAAGGACCCGGTCACACCTCGGACGTCCGCATCTTCCTGCAACTGGTCATCGAGGATGTTCCACAGCCGCGCTTCGGGGAACCCTGATGCAAACGCTTCGTTGGCCGGCCCAAGGGCGGCCGGGTTGGCGCTGATGAGCGCAACCAGCGGACGCGTCTCTCCGGATGACATGGTGCCTTCTTCTGCTCTTTGGGCCCAGT
>NZ_JBIVQG010000027.1:0-12637 GCF_044755025.1 Paenarthrobacter sp. NPDC092416 | reverse complement strand
GCTGCGACACCCTCTTCGCCATGCTCCGCGATGGCAGCCTCTACCACCCCAAAACACCCCAAACCCCTTGACGAACAACATAGGGACACTCTCACATCCCGGCCGGATTCCTGCGTCGCTCCCTCACATCCCGGCCGGATTCCTGTGTCGCTCTCTCACATCCCGACCCGTCACCGCGGGTCCGCCACCCACCCCGCGAAAAGAGGCATACCGGTCTCCACATGCAGGATCTGGTAATGGAACGGGTGGTCAAGGACGATTTCACGATCCGGAATCAGGGCTGCGGAGTCTTTGGCGTTGATCTGGGTCACTGCGGATGCGATCGTTCCCTTTTCAGCAACCGTGATGTTGGCCGCTTGCGCCGCCTGCGTCAGTTTCATGCCCTGTTGGATCACATCGAAATCGGTGTCCGTGGCGAGGGTCTCCTTGAGTCCGAGCGTTTCGAAGACCTTTCGCAGATCGAACGTGGTCTTGTGGTCCCACTTGGGCAGGCTGATCTGGACCATGTCCTGCGCCGCGCGTCCCAACCGTGCTGCCGCGTCCGAAAGCACCTCCGGCGAAACCGCAGCCGGACCTTCGGAACCCGGAGTACCGCCGTCGGGCAGTACGAACCTCATCACGAAGCCTTCGGCGTACGGGAGGTCCACGGCCTTCCAACCGGGGGCTTCCGCGTACGCCATGTTGGTCCCGAGATGCATGGTGGGCACCTGGATGACTTCTCCGCCGGCCTTGGTGAAGGGCTGGTCCGTGGTGTCATTCGCGTCGAAAGGTGTCTGCCACGCTGCGGCAAAGTAGAGCGCGTTGAGCAGGCTGAAAGTGTTGTCGGTCATGTATTTCGCTGGCGCCTCCTTGATCCGGCCGCCTGTGTTCTTGCTGACCCACTGGTCGATGGCCGGTTTAGTCACGGCCTCGTCTTGGAAGGAGACCGGGTAGACGCCTGTGCCGTAGTGCCTGGCGAGCGTGCCGAGATAGCCCTCACCTGTTGGCACGCCCTTGTCGACGAACAGCCCGTTGGCCGCGTGCATCACTGGTTTGCGCGGCGGGTTCGCTTCGTCCACCGCGCCGGGATCGCCGTCGTACTTCTCCAGCGACGCGAGCAGCGCGTTCATCCCCTCGTCGCGACCCTCGGCCGGCAATCCCAGGACCGCGTCCATCTCCGCTGCCGTCGCGCCGGATGCTCCGGCCCGAAGCATGCTGAGCGCGATCAACAGACTCGCGGGCGACGAGACCACGTTGCCGTTGGCGCCGTCCCCGCCATCGGCGAGCAGCGTAGCGCCGAGCTTCCGCGCGGACGTGGTGAAGGCCTCGAGCTGACCGGAGTAGTCCGCCGTTTGGACCGAAACCCGGGTAACGCCGTCGGCCTTTAAGAGTCCGACGTCGGATGGCTGGGGTGCGCAGGCACTGATCGTCGCGCTGCCGCTCGCCAAAACGGCTGCCGCAATGAGCGTCACTGCTTTTCGGACTCGGTTCATGGTGCATCCCCCCGCTTGGTGTTGTCCTCACATGGTGCACCGATTGCGGCCGGAACTCACGTGATGTGAGAGAGGGATCCGAAAAAACCGACGGGACGTGAAAGAGCGTCACCCAAAACCCGACGGGACGTGAAAGAGCGTCACCGTTCGGAGTGCGCCGCCAGGAAGCTGTACACCTCGGTCTCGTCCACGCCAGGGAACGCGCCTGGCGGCATGGCGGCGAGCAAGTGTGAATGCGCCCGCGCGGAGGGCCACGCGTTGCCCGCCCACTCATTGGCCAGGGACGCCGGCGGCCGCTTGCAGCAGTTCGGGTCCGGGCAGGTCGAGGTTGCCCGGGCAGTCGTCTCGCGCCCCCGGAACCACTTCACATGCTGGTACGGCACGCCGATGCTCAGCGAAAACTCCCCGCTGGCCGAGCGCTCCGTTCGGGCCGTGCACCAGTAGGTACCCGAAGGCGTGTCCGTGTACTGGCTGTAGGCGCTGAACTTGTCCGGGACGTCGAACACTGCGCGCGACGTCCACGCTTTGCACGACGGCTGCCCTTCAATGGCGCCGGTGTGGTCCTGTGGGAAGGTCACGCCGTCGTTCTCGTAGGCCTTGTAGATGATGCCGGACTGATGGGTTTTCTGGAAGTGCGTGGTGATGCCCAGGTGCTTGGTGGCCAGGTTGGTGAAGCGGTGGGCTGCGGTTTCGTAGGAGACGGCGAAGGCGTCACGGATGTCCTCCACGGCGATTTCCTTGGCCGCCTTTGCCTTTTGGAGGAACTCGACCGTGGCCTGCTCCGGCAACAACAAAGCTGCAGCGAAGTAGTTGGTGGCCACGCGTTGGGCCAGGAAATCGCCGTAGTTCCGCGGAGTTTCGTGTCCCAGGACGTAGTGGCCCAGTGCTTGCAGGAGCACCGAACGGGGATCGTGGTCCTGCCGCTGGCTCTGCGTGAGATAAATTCTGCGGTTCTTCAAATCCGTCACGGAGCGCGTGGAATGGGGCAAATCGCCTACATGGTGCAGTGAAAAACCGAGGTTCTCGGCAATGTCCGCGATCACGTGCTGGCTGAGCGGCCCAGAGGTGTAGCCGACCCCCTTAAGGACCTTCTGCGCCTCCGCCTCATACTCGGGGAAATAGTTACCACGCTCGCGCATCATGGCACGCAACTCGCCGTTCGCGCGGCGGGCTTCCTCCGGCGTCGCGACCTGCTCGTTAAGTTTGCGTTCGAGCTCCTGAAGCAGCCCCACCTGCGACTCCAGCACATCCAGCGGAAGCCGCGAGCTGATGCGGATTTTGGGCAGGTTCAGCGACTCATAAAGCGGTCCGCGCTGGTACCGTTCCAGCTCGATCTCCAAGGCCGCGCGGCGGCTGGGCGGCTCGGCACCGAGCAGCTGGTCGATGCTCACATTGAGCGAGCTTGCCAGCGACTGCAGCAGGCCCAATTTGGGTTCGCGCTTGCCGTTCTCAATGAGGCTCAGCTGGCTTGGCGCGGTCCCGACGGCGGCACTCAAGTCATCGAGCGTCAGTCCCGCCTGCTTCCGCAGATGGCGCACGCGGCGGCCAAGGCTGATGACGTCCAGTTCAGGGGACGTGACGGACGACGACGGCGGCGCGACTTCGCGATTCCAGCTCACAGGCGACATTTCTTGAGAATACGCGAAGAACTGCATTTCTTTCCATAGTTTTCCTCTAGAAAGACTGTTGAAAGTGCAGAAAAGTAAGTCCTACGAAAAGAAATACAGATCCCGGATAAGCCGGCCGACGCAGCAAAGGCGCAGCCGAGGCCGGCCCGGGGAGCCCGCTTGGATATTAGGAGACATGCAATGACCGCATCGTTTGAACCAGCAGAATCCGCACAGACTGCAGAGCAGCAGGCAGCAGCGCTGGAACTTGAATGGTCTGCCAACCCGCGTTGGGAAGGCGTCACCCGTGATTACTCGGCCACCGACGTCGTCCGCCTCCGCGGTCGCGTCTCCGAAGAGCACACCCTGGCCCGCCGCGGTTCGGAGAAGCTCTGGAAGCAGCTGACCGAAGAAGCTCCCACCGGCGGCTACACCAACGCACTCGGTGCCCTGACCGGCAACCAGGCTGTTCAGCAGGTCAAGGCCGGCCTCCGTGCCATCTACCTTTCCGGCTGGCAGGTTGCAGCAGACGCCAACCTCTCCGGTCAGACCTACCCGGACCAGTCCCTCTACCCGGCCAACTCCGTACCCCAGGTTGTCCGCCGCATCAACAACGCCCTGCTCCGCGCAGACCAGATCGAATATGCCGAGGGCGTCAAGACTGTTGAGGACTGGTTGGTCCCGATCGTCGCCGACGCCGAAGCCGGCTTCGGTGGCCCGCTCAACGCCTACGAACTCATGAAGTCCATGATCACCGCAGGCGCCTCGGGCGTTCACTGGGAAGACCAGCTCGCGTCGGAAAAGAAGTGCGGTCACCTCGGCGGCAAGGTCCTGATTCCCACCCAGCAGCACATCCGGACCCTCAACGCAGCCCGCCTGGCAGCCGACGTCGCCGGTACCCCGACCGTCGTCATTGCCCGCACCGACGCCGAAGCCGCAACGCTGATCACCTCCGACGTTGACGAGCGCGACCAGGAATTCATCCTCCGCGAAGGGGGACAGCCGGTTCGTACCGCCGAGGGCTTTTACAAGGTCCGCAACGGCATCGAACCCTGCATCGCCCGTGCCAAGGCCTATGCCCCATACTCGGACCTCATCTGGATGGAGACCGGCACCCCGGACCTGGAGCTTGCCCGCAAGTTCGCCGAATCGGTCAAAGCCGAGTTCCCGGACCAGATGCTCTCCTACAACTGCTCCCCGTCCTTCAACTGGCGCAAGCACCTGGACGACACCACCATCGCCAAGTTCCAGCGCGAACTCGGTGCCATGGGCTTCACGTTCCAGTTCATCACCCTGGCCGGCTTCCACGCACTGAACTACTCGATGTTCGATCTCGCCCACGGTTACGCCCGTGAAGGCATGAGCGCCTACGTCGAACTCCAGGAAAAGGAATTCGCCTCCGAATCCCGCGGCTACACCGCTACCAAGCACCAGCGCGAAGTCGGCACCGGCTACTTCGACGACATCGCTACCGCGCTCAACCCGAACGCATCCACCCTGGCTCTGGTGGGATCCACCGAAGAAGGCCAGTTCCACTAGAACTTGCCCAAGTAAGTAGCAGTAGATGCCGTTATGGACGTCCAAAACGGCATCTGCTGCGACTCAGTTGGGTCCCTGAAAGGACACTCCCATGAACAGCTTCACTGACAACTTCACTATCAATGGCATCACCTTGACCGCGCAGCCCATCTCGCGGCAGAACGAAGTCCTGACGCCGGATGCCCTTGAGTTCATCGGCAAGCTGCACAAGGCTACTGCCGATCGTCGTCAGGAGCTGATGCAGGCACGGCACACCCGCCGGAACCAGATCTCCTCCGGCCAGGATCCCCGCTTCCTCCCGCAGACCGAGGGCATCCGCAACGATCCATCCTGGCGCGTCGCTCCCCCGGCTCCGGGTTTGGAGGATCGCCGCGTGGAGATCACCGGACCGGTGGACCGCAAGATGACCATCAACGCCCTGAACTCCGGCGCGAAGGTCTGGCTTGCCGACATGGAGGACTCCTCCACCCCGACCTGGCGCAATGTCATCCAGGGTCAGTTGAACCTGACCGACGCCTTGGAGCGCCGGATCGATTTCACCACCCCCGAAGGCAAGGAGTACAAGCTCAAGGCTGCCGAGAACCTGCCCACCATCGTGGTCCGTCCCCGTGGCTGGCACCTGCCCGAAAAGCACCTGCTGATCGACGGCAAACCGATCGCCGGGGGCATCGTGGACTTCGGGCTCTTCTTCTTCCACAACGCCCGCCGCCTGCTTGCCCAGGGCAAGGGCCCGTACTTCTACCTGCCCAAGATTGAAAACCACCTCGAAGCCCGTCTGTGGAATGACATCTTCGTCCTGGCCCAGGACCTGCTCGGCATCCCGCAGGGCACCATCCGCGCCACCGTGCTGATCGAAACCATCACGGCGGCGTTCGAGATGGAAGAGATCCTCTACGAACTCCGGGACCACGCGAGCGGTTTGAACGCCGGACGCTGGGACTACATCTTCTCCCTGATCAAGAACTTCCGCACCCGTGGCCCGCGTTTCGTGCTCCCGGACCGCGGCCAAGTGACCATGACCCAGCCGTTCATGCGGGCCTACACCGAGCAGCTGGTCCGGGCCTGCCACCGTCGCGGTGCCATGGCGATCGGTGGCATGGCTGCAGCTGTTCCCAACCGCAAGGACGAGGCCGCCAACACGGCCTCGTTTGAGAAGGTCCGTGCTGACAAGACCCGAGAGGCCAACGACGGCTTCGACGGCTCATGGGTGGCGCACCCGGATCTGGTGCCGGTATGCCGCGCTGTCTTTGACGAGGTTCTGGGTCAAAAGCCCAACCAGCTGGACCGCAGCCGCGAGGACGTCACCCCCGATGACCGAGCACTGATCGACATCGCCAGCACCGAGGGCACCATCACCGAGTCGGGCATCCGCCTGAACATCGAGGTTGGCATCCGCTACATCGAGTCCTGGCTGCGGGGCAACGGCGCTGTTGCCATCCACAACCTCATGGAAGACGCCGCCACAGCCGAGATCTCCCGGTCCCAGCTCTGGCAGTGGATCCACTCCCACGCCATCACCGAACACGGCGACATCATCAGCCGCGACTGGGTGGAGGACATGCTGGACGAGGAGTTCGCCCGCTTGGAACGCTTCGACGGCGATCGCTTCGCTGACGCCCGCGCCATCTTCGAGGAAGTCACCTTGGCTCCGGAATTCCCCACCTTCCTGACCATCCCGGCGTACGCCCGCTTCCTCACCGAGGCCCGTGAAGAGGCCACGGAAGAGGAACTCGTCGCCGCCTGACTCTGGGCCACACCCCAGGAACAATAAGCCCCGACGCTGGGCTGCCTGCACTCTTCGCAACAAGTGACCCCGATGGTCGGGGAGGCAGCCCAGCAGGGGAGTATCCACCCAAGTAGGTCGCAGTTAAGCGCGTTTTGACGGCTCAAAACGCGCTTAACTGCGACTTAGTTGGGTGAGCACGACGGCGGTACGAACCTACCGCTGCCGCGCCACCCATCGCACGGAGAGCGTGGTGCACACGCAGAACGCGAGCACCGAACCGAGGATCACGAACAGGGGAACGGTCCAGCCGTCGGAGACACTGTGCACGTAACCCACAACAGTGGGCGCCAACGCAGCGAAGCAGTAGCCAACTCCCTGCACAACTGCTGACATCTTTCCGGCGGCCGCCTGGGAGTGGGCGAATTTGATGATCGCAATGAAGATCACCGTGATGCCGCCACCCTGGGCAACACCACCCAGCGAGGACCACACCCACCACAGCGAAGGCGCCAGCAACAGGCCCACGGGAACCGTCAGCCATAACGCACTCAAGGTGACCGCCACCGTCGTCGTGCTGGCAAAGCGCGCCAACAGCGGTACGCCCAGGCCGCCCACAATCGCGAAGATCTGGAAGAGCGAGGACCCTGCGCCGGCTTCGGCAGTGCCCATGGCGAGTTCGTCGGACAGGAAGCTCGGGAGCCACGCGGTCACGCCGTAGTAGGAGAAAGCCTGGCCCGCAAAGCCGAGTGTCAGGCCCGCCGTCAGCCAGCGAACACCCGCAACGGGACGGGACAAGGAAGAAGAAGACACAGGGACCGCCACCGGCACAAACGCCCGGCGCGCACCAACAGTGGGCACCCAAAACAGGACCGCAGCCAATGCCAACAGAGCACTCGCAGCCAAGGCAAGCCTCCACCCCACCAACTCAGCAAGCGGTGCAGTGGCCACCGAGGTCAGGAAGGACCCGATGTTCAGCGCCGCCGTGTAGACCCCCATTGCGGTTGCCTGCCGCCGCGGCGCAAAATCCCGGCGGATAATCAGCGGCACCGCAATATTGCCGATCGTGATGGCCACGCCGATGATGACCGTGCCAACCATCACGGGCACTCCCCCGCCGCTGGAGCGGATCACGACGCCGGCCAGCACGCCGAGCAGCGTGAGCATCACCGCGAATTCGGCACCCAACCGGCGGCCGGCCATCGATGCCAGCGGCGAGGCAAGCGAGAAGCAGAGCACAGGGATGCCGGTCAACAGACCCAGTTCAACAGGCGAGAATCCCAAGTCGGCCTGCAGCGAATCCACCACGGGCGCCACCGCAACGAACGGTCCACGCATGTTGAGGGCAATGAGGCCGATGCAGGCGAGGATCAGCCAGCCGCGCGGAACTTTGGCGAGAAACTGGCTCATGGGGCGAACGGAAAGGTCAAGAAAGTAGGCATCACCTTCATTGCTATCACGCGTTCACCCGGCAACCCCCACAGAACAGCGCCTATCCCGTTGCTTGGAGCGTGGCTTCAATCACTGCCGGGGACAGGACATGCTGCGTGACCATCTGGCTGGCGCCCAGGATTGCGGCGCGATCACCGGCCATGGAAATACCGATCCGCAGGTGCGTGGTGGCCAACGGCAGCGAACGCCGGTACACAACCTCGCGAATGCCGGCAACCAGGTGTTCGCCGGCCTCTCCCACACTGCCGCCGATCACAATCATGGACGGGTTGAGCAGGTTGACCACGGTGGCCAGCACATCGCCGACGTCGCGACCGGCCTGCCGGAGCGCCTGGATGGCCTGCAGGTTTCCCTCGGCCACCAGCCGCAGGACATCGCCACCGGTGGTCGCTTCGAGTCCCTGCGCCTGGAGTTGGCGTGCGACGGCGGGTCCTGAGGCAAGCGCTTCGAGGCACCCGTGATTGCCGCAACGGCAGAGGACGTCGTCGCCGCGGGGAACCCGCACGTGGCCGAGGTCCCCGGCGGTGCCGTTGGCGCCACGCTGCAGCTCACCGCTGCTGATGATGCCGGCGCCGATGCCGGTTGCCACTTTGATGAAAAGGAAATTGTCGTGATCCGGCCAGTAGGCGGTCCGTTCGCCGAGCGCCATGATGTTGACGTCGTTGTCCACCAGCACGGGAACGGGCAGCGAGCGCTGGACGTAAGGGACGACGTCGAATCCGTCCCAACCGGGCATGATGGGTGGCTTGACCGGCCGCCCTGTGTCATGTTCCACGGGACCGGGCAGTCCGATGCCCATGCCGGCGAGGTCGCCGATTTCGCGCCCTGCCTCGGCGAGGAGCTCACGGCCGGCTGAAATCACCCGGCCGAGGACGACGTCCGGGCCGTCGGCGACTTCCTGTGCCAGGCGGCGTTCCGCGAGGATGCTTCCGCCGAGATCGGTGACAGCAACAATCACGTGGGTCGCTCCGACGTCCACCGCCAGCACCACGCGCGCAGCCGGGTTGAAGGCAAAGCGCGACGGCGGCCTGCCGCCACTGGAGCTCGCCTCACCCGCAGGACCCACGAGTCCCGAACTGATCAGGGCATCGATCCGGGAGGCGACCGTGGATCGCGCAAGTCCGGTGGTGAGGGCGAGTTCGGCACGGGTGCGGGCTTGGCCGTCGCGAAGGAGCTGAAAGAGGTCTCCGGCGCGGGAAAGACTGCCGGCCTCCGGTGTGGAGGTGTCTTTTCCGGCGTCATTTCCGGCAGCTGAAGTCATGCCTCCAGTGATACCACGGTTGCTTATGCGTGTCACGCAACGGAAGTTTGTCGAGAACATTTCAACTTTTGCTTGACGCTCGGCAAAAGTCCCTTTAGGTTGTGAGGAGCAGCACATCAAGCCCTTCGATGCGAAGAATCACCGGCATCGATTCCTTCTCCAAGGTCCGCTTACGAAGAGGTAAATGAACTTGTCCAGCCAATCTGCAGGATCACACCCGCTGGGTGTCGGTATCCTCGGCGCCGGCCCGGTCACCCAGGCCATCCACTTGCCATCACTCGCCCGACTCGGCGACCTCCTCATCGTTCGCCACATCATGGATGTAGACCCCAACGTCGCAGCCTCGGTGGCTGCCCGCGTAGGCGCTACCCACAGCACCAGCATCGACGCCCTCCTGGGCGATCCCGACGTCGACATCGTCGCCATCTGCAGCCCGCACCAGTTCCACGCCGAGCAGGTCATCGCGGCCTGCCGGGCCGGCAAGAAAGCAGTCCTCTGCGAGAAACCATTCGCCATGAACTCCGAGGAAGCGGCACAAATCTCCGCTGTCAGCCAGGAAACGGGCGTGCCGATCATCGTTGGCGCCATGCATACGTTCGATCCGGGCTGGCTCGCAGCCAAGGAAAACTGGGGCGATCTCCCGGCAACGGCCCACACCATCCGCTCCTCGATCGTCCTCCCGCCCAACGCCAGGTTCGAGGACTTCGCCACGGAGATCATCACCCGGCCAGCGGGCGGGGCACCGGACTATTCGGATATTGAGGTCATCAAAGGCGCACTCCGTGGCGGCATCATGGGCCTGGCCATCCACGATCTCCCCTTGGTACGCGCCTTCACACCGGACTTCGACGCAATCGAGGTACTTGAGGCACGCCATGTCCGTCCGTTCGGTTACGTGATTTCGCTCCGCACACCCACACGGTCCATCGAGCTCCGCGCGGCCATGAACAACACGTGGAAGCCGGAATGGGCCTTCGAAGCCATCTCCGACGACGCCGCCCTCCGGATCGACTTCACGCCTTCCTATGTACAGGCAGGTTCAGCCGTTGCCACCTTCACCCGAGGCAGCGAAACCACCATCCACGGCCCCTACGACCACAACGGCTACGAAGGCGAATGGCGCGAACTTGCCGCCCTGGCCTCCGGAACCAAGCAGGCGCCATCAGCAAAAACACTCATTGATGACCTCACCTTTGCCCTGGACATCGCCGAAGCCACGGTAGCGGGCGTAACCACGGAATCCGCTCGCGAAGGAGCCCACGCATGAGCCCCTCCTACACTGTCAGCGCCACGCCGGAGGCACAGGAAGCCGGCGCCGTTGCCTTGGCCGTAGCTTCCCTTCCCGAATCGTTCGGACCCGCCGATGCCGCAGCAACGCCCGATGTCTTGGTCATCAACGGACGGCCAGGCTGGACGGCAGAGGCAGCAGAAGCCGTCGACGCCGGAGCACGCGGCATCGTAGTGGTGAACCCCGTTCCGGAAACGACCCATGCCCTGACGGCAGCCGCGGAAACGGCCGGAACCGTGATCGTTCTCGATCAGCGATGGGCGTCCAACCCCGCACTTTCCGGAGCCGAGCACGCCGTTCGTTCCATGATCGGCCGTGCAGCAATGCTCGACAGCGTCGCCACCGCCAAGGCTGGCACCAGCTCCGGTGAGCTGCTCGCGGACCACCTTGCCGCCGTCGTGCGTGTCACCGGGCCGCTCGAAAATCTCTGTACCCTGCGCAACGGACCGCACGGCTACGCGGTCTCGGCCCGGCTCGCCAACGGCGCCCCGGTCGCCTTGCAAGGCGTGCTGTCCAGCGCAGCACCTGCGAGTGTCACCGTCACGTTGTTGACCGACGACGGCGGCACGAGCGTTGCGCTGGCCGACCCGGTTGCTGCCTGGCCGGCAACCATCAAGGTCACCGGGCCTCAGGGCGAAGTCCTGCTGCCCACCCTGTACGAATCCGCCCACCGCGCCTCGTGGCGCCGGCTGAAGGACCACCTCGATGCCGGCACCGTTCCCACCGATCTGCACAGCTTTGCCGTGCTGACGGAATCCATCTCCGCCCTGTCCTGACCCGTCCCAACAACGAGCACCACCACGTCATTCAGTAAGTATTTGTTCTACTCAACGTTGAGCTGGACCGGCTCACAAAACGCCAGGCGTCGCCGGTCCCGAAAGGAATCATCATGAATGTTCAGCCCGCAGCCAACAAAGCATTTTCCCGCCGCGGTTTCCTTGGCCTGACAGCAGCCGCTGCTTCTGTGCCCCTCTTGGCCGCCTGCGGCGGCGGTTCCGCGTCGCAGGGCGGGGGCGGTGCGGGTGGAACCATCAAGTTCTGGGACATGCCCTGGGCGACTCCCGCGTACAACGACGCCGCCAAGAAGATCGCTGAAGGCTTCTCCGGTGCCGGCAGCAAGGCCAGCTACCAGATCATCCAGTGGAACAACTTCTACCAGACCTTCTCTTCGGCCATCGCGTCCAAGACCGGCCCGGCGGTGTCCACCGGTGGTGGTTTCCAGGCCTTCCAGTTCGAACAGCAGGGCCAGATCGCGTACGCGGACAAGGTCATCGAAAAGCTGAAGTCCAACGGCCAGTTCGACGACTTCCTGCCGGGCGTTGTGGAGCCTTTCAAGACGGACAAGGGCTATGTTGCCGTTCCGTGGCAGCTGGACATTCGGCCGCTCTGGTACCGCAAGTCCTTGTTCGAGAAGGCAGGCGTCGCGGTCCCCACCGACTGGGCCTCACTCCTTGAAGCGGGCAAGAAGCTCAAGTCCCTTGGTGCCGTCGGCTTTGCCACTGGCTCCGGCGCGGGCAACAACATCGGCAACCACCTGATGATCATGATGATGCTCAACAACGGCGGCGGCGTGTTCAGCAAGGAGGGCGGCCAGCTGGACGTCATGAACGATCGCAACGTGGAGGCCATCGAGTTCATGCTGGAGCTGGTCTCCAACGGCATCGTCGACCCCGCAGCCGTCAGCTACACCACGGACAACCTGAACGCACAGTGGAAGGACGGCAAGGCCGCCTACGGCATGTTGACGTTGGGCGTTCCGGAGCGCGTGGGTGATACCTCGGGCGACATCGTGGTGGCCAGCCCCATCGCCGGTCCGCACGGCGACAAGGCAGCGCTGATCTTCCCGAACAACATCATGATGTACACCAACACTCCGTCGCAGGAAGCCTCCGAAGAGTTCGTGGTCTACTATCTGGGCAAGCTCAAGGAACTGTGGCAGCAGAAGCTCATGAACGCACTGCCGGTGTTCAAGTCCATCACCGAACTGCCCGAATTTACGGCCGACCCCAACAACGTCAAGATCGTCAACGAATACGTGCCGATCGCCAAGACGTTCGCTGCGCAGGGCACAGCACTCAGCGCTGACCTTGCAGCACTCGACGGCGGCCAGGCGCTGAACCAATTCACGCAGACCATCCTGACTGGCAAGACCGACGCCAAGACCGCTCTGCAAGCGTTCGAGACCGGACTTAAGTCCGTCCTGAAGAAGTAGGCGCCCGGCCATGACAACCACAGCACCGTCCGGCCTGGCCCGGGCCCGCAGGGGGATCGCTCCCGGCGGGCCCGGGGGCGGGA
>NZ_JBIVQG010000026.1:0-14197 GCF_044755025.1 Paenarthrobacter sp. NPDC092416 | reverse complement strand
TCCAAAGTCACTCCCGAACAGAAACGCCTGAAACTCCGCGAACTCCTGAACTCTGGGACCATCGCGCAGTTCCCGGGCGCGTTCAACCCGCTCTCCGCCCGGCTCATCGAAGAAAAAGGCTTCGCCGGTGTCTACATCTCCGGCGCCGTCCTCGCCAACGACCTCGGCCTCCCGGACATCGGCCTGACCACCCTCACCGAAGTCGCCACCCGCGCCGGGCAGATCGCCCGCATGACCGACCTGCCCTCCCTCGTGGACGCGGACACCGGCTTCGGCGAACCCATGAACGTCGCCCGCACCATCCAGGAACTCGAAAACGCCGGCCTGGCCGGCTGCCACATCGAGGACCAATACAACCCCAAACGCTGCGGACACCTCGACGGCAAAAACGTCGTCGACCTCGACACCGCCACCAAACGCATCCGCGCCGCAGCAGACGCCCGACGCGACCCGAACTTCCTCATCATGGCCCGCACAGACATCCGCGCCACCGACGGAATCCACGCCGCGCAAGACCGCGCCCGCGCTTTGGTCGATGCAGGCGCGGACGCGATCTTCCCCGAAGCCATGGCCACCCTGGACGAATTCCAGGCCATCCGCAACGCAGTAGACGTGCCCATCCTGGCCAACATGACCGAATTCGGCAAAAGCGACCTCTTCACCACCGAGCAACTCCAGAACGTCGGCGTAAACATGGTCATCTACCCCGTCACCCTCCTCCGCATTGCCATGGGCGCAGCAGAGCGTACGCTGGAATCGATCAAGGCTGCGGGGACACAGGAGGCCGAGGTGGCGAACATGCTCACCCGATCGCGCCTCTACGAACTCGTCGACTACGAGGCATACAACCAGTTCGATACCGGCGTTTTCAACTTCCAGGTTCCTGGCATCCGCTAGGTCCCGGCTACACCAAGGGGAAAGCAGGCAATCCGGGCAACCGGCTCGCCTGCCCAAAGAACGAAGGAGTTCAGCATGGCTGCTGAAGACATCAAAAAAGGCCTTGCCGGCGTCGTGGTGGACTACACCGCCGTCTCGAAGGTCAACCCGGACACCAACTCGCTGCTCTACCGCGGGTACCCCGTCCAGGAACTCGCCGCCAGGTGCAGCTTTGAACAGGTCGCGTACCTATTGTGGAACGGCGAACTGCCGGACGACGCCCAGCTGGCGGAATTCACCGCCCGCGAAAAAGCCGGCCGCGCCCTTGACCCGGTGGTGAAGTCAGTTGTTGACACGCTGCCCACTACCGCACATCCCATGGATGTTTGCCGCACCGCGGCTTCGGTGCTGGGGGCCCGGCACCCACTTGCTGAGGATTCCTCACCGGAAGCGAACATGAAGAAGGCCATCGACCTCTGGGCCGCCATGCCCGCTGTGGTGGCCTACGACCAGCGCCGCCGCCACGGCCACGGAGTGGTGGAACCCCGCGACGACCTCGGCTACTCCGCGAACTTCCTCTGGATGACCTTCGGCGAAGAGCCCGTGGACGAGGTAGTCGAGGCCTTCAACGTCTCGATGATCCTGTACGCAGAACACTCCTTCAACGCCTCCACCTTCACCGCCCGCGTGGTCACCTCCACCCTCTCGGACCTGCACTCCGCCGTCACCGCCGCCATCGGCGCCCTCAAAGGGCCCCTCCACGGCGGGGCCAACGAAGCTGTGATGCATACCTTCGACGAGATCGGCATCCGTCCCGAAGAATCCCTCGAGGAAGCCGCCGCCCGGGCCCGAGCCTGGATGGAAGACGCCCTGGCCCAGAAAAAGAAGGTCATGGGCTTCGGACACCGCGTATACAAACACGGCGACTCCCGCGTGCCCACCATGAAAGCGGCCCTGGACAAGATGATCGCCCACTACGGACGACCCGAACTCCTGGGCCTCTACAACGGACTCGAACAGGCCATGGACGAGGCAAAAGCCATCAAACCCAACCTCGACTACCCCGCCGGGCCCACCTACCACCTGATGGGTTTCGACACCCAGACCTTCACGCCATTGTTCGTGGCCAGCCGCATCACCGGCTGGACCGCGCACATCATGGAACAACTGGCATCGAATTCACTCATCCGACCGCTGAGCGAATACAACGGTCCGGAAGAGCGGCACGTGCCCTAACGCTTCCGCCCAACAGCAGCTCGCACGACGGCGGGCCGGTCACCTTTCGGTGACCGGCCCGCCGTCGTGCGCTGTGCAACAACCGCTAATCCGCTGCTACCCAATCGATGGTTTGGACGTCCGCCACGCTCTCGTTGTCAGCGGCAAGGGCAACGCGGACAGCAATGCGCTGCCCCGAGATCATGGCAGGGAGCCAATGTTCGGCGTCGGCCCACATGCGTTCCACAGGGAGCTGCGCAACCCGGAACCACTCCGGCGCGATCTCGTCGCTTTCCGACGGTTCCCCTTTCCAGATACGCGTCAGGAAGACCGTGGTGGCCATGTTCCAGTCCGGTTTTGCAGGGAAGACGAAATCGACCGTACCCGCCGGGACCAGATCCTGCGGCTCAACGATGACGTGGATTTCCTCGTCCACCTCACGGCAAGCTGCCTGGAGCGCAGTCTCCCCAGGCTCAACATGGCCCCCAACGCCCACCACCTTGCCACGGCCAAAGCCAGTCTTTTTGGTACCGAGCAGGACGTATTCCCCGTCCGCGTCTTCGCGGAGTAGGAAGCACAAAGTCACATGGGCTGCTGTCATGCTGCCTACCTTAACCCGATCTCCCCTGCCGCTGCCGCCATTGCTACAGTGAGCCCATGAGCGAAGGTGGGGGTGAAACGCATGCTGCGGCGGACCGGGACGCGTGGCTTCCGCGGTGGCTGGTGGCGCATCCCCTTTACGCCGGCTGGGCCTGGGTTGCTGTGTGGGCCGGCCTGATTGTCCTGGACGAGGTGGTGGACCTCGCGGGATGGACGTGGTACCTGCTGGTACTGCTGGCCGCACTGCCAACACTGACATCCACGCTGGCCGTGCTTCATGCCACCCCACGCAGCCATCTCAAGGCCGTGGACGCGACGGTGTTGGGCCACTTCTTTGTGAGGTTCGTGGCGTTGGTTGCGGCATTCTTGGTCTGGGCGGCCTCCGTGGTGATGAGCGCCTCGATCTCCACCACCGTCCAGTCGGTGATTGGCGACTCCGAAAAAGAAGTCACCGCCCTGGGCTTCAACGTCATGCTGGCCTCGGTCCCTCTGGTGCTCTCTGTCCTTTGGATGGCCTTCATTGTGCGCTGTGCATGGTTCCTTCGACGCCTCCGCGGCTGGCGACAGGTACCGACGCAGACCAAGGTACCCAAAAAGTTCCTCCGCGGACGGCCCCGGCTGAAGCGCGTGGTGGTGGGCCTCGCCCACCCTGGCCTCCTGCTGGTAGGCGGACTGGGGACTTCCCTGCTGGCGTTGTTCATCGGCGCCGTGGAGCTGACCCTGAGCGTGCTCGACTAAGTCGGCGTTGCCGATTCAGCCCAGTGCTCTTGGATGCGCGGCTGCGTAAACTTCGCGAAGAGTGTCAGCAGTGACCAGCGTGTAAACCTGCGTGGTGGTCACCGAAGCGTGGCCCAACAGTTCCTGGACCACCCGGACGTCCGCTCCGCCCTCCAGCAGGTGTGTGGCAAAAGAGTGCCGCAGGGTGTGCGGGGAAACGTCCTTGGTGATGTTGGCCTTCTCCGCAGCCACCTTAAGTATGGTCCACGCGCTCTGCCTGCTGATCCTGCCTCCGCGGGCGTTCAGGAACAACGCCGGAGTGCCCTTGCCTTTGGCGGCCAAGAGCGGCCTGCCCCGGACAACATAGGCTCCGACGGCGCGTGCACCGTAGGAGCCCAACGGCACCAGCCGCTCTTTGGAACCTTTGCCGAAGAGCCTGACGATGGCGGGATCGCTGCCAGTGTCGTCCAGGGATACGTCGTCTACGTCCAGACCCACTGCTTCGCTGATGCGCGCGCCAGTGGAATAGAGAAATTCCAAGAGGGCGCGGTCCCTAAGTCCCGTGGCGGTGTCAGTCCCTGCGGCCTCCAGAATGCGTGTTACTTCATCAACACTGATGGCTTTCGGGAGCCGTTTGCCGGGCATCGGTGGGTGGACATCGCTGGCGGGGTCCGCCGTCGTGGTTCCCTCCAACGCCCAAAACTTGTGAAGTCCGCGGACGGCAACCACAGTGCGCGCTGCCGAACGCACGCCCAAAGCAGCCGCGCCGTCGGAACCGTCTGAGAGAGCCTGAACAAAGGCAGTGACATGATGGCGGGTTATGTCGCCTGGCCGCTCAACGCCTTGTACCGCCAGGAAATTTGAATAACGGGCCAAATCCCTGCGATACGCAGAGAGCGTGTTGGCCGCCAGGCCGCGCTCGACACCCACATGCTGGAGGTAGTCGGTGACAGCGCGGTCAACGCCGTTCAGGGTCCGGGTGGCGGAAGCCTCCGGCATGGTCAGCGCTGGCTCGGGTGCGCCGGCCAGGGCGCATCTGCCGGACGAAGGCTCATGAATCCGTCCGCCTTCGCAGCGGCCGCGGCAAGAATTCCGACGACGGCCGAAGGGTTGTGCAGCCGTCCTTCCAGGACCGCCCGAACGGCATCCTCAAGCGGGACCCAATGGAATTCGATCTCTGCCTCTTCATCCGTACGGACATGGCGTTCGGCTTCCGGCACGTCGTTGAGCCCGCGGGCCAGGTAGATCCGGATCGCCTCACTTGAGGAGCCCGGGGAGTTGAAGAAGTCCGCGAGCACGTTCCAGGTCGCGGCGGTGATGTCCGCTTCCTCGGCAAGTTCGCGGGCGGCCCCCACCACGAAGTCTTCGCCTTCGATGTCCAGCAATCCGGCGGGGATTTCCCACAGATCCATGCCCACCGGGTGCCGGTATTGCTTGAGCAGCAAAATCTCGCCATCCACATTCATGGGCAGCACAGCTACTGCGCCGGGGTGGTCGATGTAGTCGCGGACCAGAGTGGCCGTGTCCTCACTGAGCTGGAACGAGTCGCTCACGACGTCCCAAATGCGGCCTTCGTAAACCTTGTTGGTAGACAAAAGACGGCGCGGGCTCGGCATATCCGAAACCTGCCTCGACGTGCTGGGGGTTTCAGAAATACCGGGCATCGCGCCGTCCTTCGTTAGTGCTTGCTGTTACTTGGCAGCTACCGCGCCGGCGGCCTGCTTGGCTCCTGCTGCTCCGCCTTCACGACGCTCCAAAGCAGCCTTGACAAGGCCGGCGAAGAGCGGGTGCGGGCGGGTGGGCCGGGAGCTCAGTTCAGGGTGTGCTTGCGTCGCAACGTAGTACGGGTGGACTTCGCGGGGCAGTTCAACGTACTCAACCAGCTTGCCGTCAGGCGAGGTTCCGGAGAACACCAGGCCCTCTGCAGCGATCTGGTCACGGTACTTGTTGTTGACCTCGTAGCGGTGCCGGTGGCGTTCGCTGACGCTGGTGGTGCCGTACGTCTCGGCAACAACGGAGCCTTCGTCCAACTTGGCTTCGTAGAGTCCCAGACGCATAGTGCCGCCCAGGTCGCCCTTGCCGTCAACGATGTCCAGCTGCTCTTCCATGGTGGCGATGACCGGGTACTTGGAATCGGGCTCGAACTCGCTGGAGGAAGCGCCTTCCAGGCCAACCACGTTGCGTGCGTATTCGATCACCATGCACTGCAGTCCAAGGCAGAGGCCCAGGACTGGAAGCTTGGTTTCGCGGGCAAACTTCAGGGCGCCCAGCTTGCCTTCGAGGCCACGAATGCCGAAGCCGCCCGGCACGCAAATGGCGTCGACGCCGGCCAGGGACTTTGTCGCGCCAGCAAGGGTCTCGCACTCGTCAGAGGGGACCCAGCGGATCTTGACCTTGGCCTCGTTGGCGAACCCACCGGCGCGGAGGGCCTCGGTGACCGAGAGGTAAGCGTCCGGAAGGTCGATGTACTTACCCACCAGGGCGATCTCGACCTCGTGCTTGGGGTTGTGGACCGCTTCAAGCAGCTTGTCCCACTTGCTCCAGTCAACGTCCTTGAACGGCAGGTCCAGTGCGCGAACGATGTAGGAGTCCAGGCCCTGCGAGTGCAGCGTCTTGGGGATGTCGTAGATGCTCGGTGCGTCAGCGGCATTCACCACGGCGTCGATGTCGACGTCGCACATGCGGCCAATCTTCTCGCGCATGGCCTCCGGCACTTCGCGGTCCGAACGGATCACGATTGCCTCGGGCTGGATGCCGATGGAGCGCAGGGCAGCAACGGAGTGCTGGGTGGGCTTGGTCTTCAGTTCCTGGGAAGGTCCAATGTAAGGGACCAAGGATACGTGCAGAAAGAACACGTTGTTGCGGCCGACATCCTGGCGGACCTGGCGGGCCGATTCGAGGAACGGCTGGGATTCGATGTCGCCAACAGTGCCACCGATTTCGGTGATGATGACGTCGGGAGCGTTCTTGCCCTCGGCCGGGAGGCGCATGCGTCGCTTGATCTCATCCGTGATGTGCGGAATGACCTGGACGGTGTCGCCGAGGTATTCGCCGCGACGTTCCTTGGCGATGACCGTGGAGTAGATCTGGCCGGTTGTGACGTTGGCCGAACCCTCAAGGTTTTCGTCGAGGAAGCGCTCGTAGTGTCCGATGTCGAGGTCCGTTTCGGCGCCATCATCAGTCACGAAGACTTCGCCGTGCTGGAAGGGGTTCATCGTGCCCGGATCCACATTCAGATAGGGATCGAGCTTCTGCATAGTTACAGACAAACCGCGTGCCCGCAGCAAGTGGCCGAGGCTGGAAGCCGTCAGTCCCTTACCGAGCGAGGACGCCACACCGCCAGTGACGAAGATGTGTTTGGTCGTCTTGGACGAGCCCGGGAACCGGGAATTTACACGGGAATTTGATCGCTGCACCACGGAATTCGAGCTTATCATCAATTACGCCTTCCAAGCGTCCTGTCGGATTCCCCAAATGGTCAATAGTTGCCTAGGACAGGGGTCGGGATCAATAGCCGGGCGGGACCGAGTCCCCGAATGTGATTGTGGTCCCAGTCCTGTTCCACCCGCTGCAACCTGGGTCTAGGCCCGCTGGGGCAGTAGTTTGGCATCGTCCAGGAGTTCCTGGGCGTGGGCCCGGGCGGACTCGGAATCTTCCTGACCTGCCAGCATGCGGGCAAGCTCTTTGACCCGCTCGTCTTCGTCCAGCAGTTGAACGTCGCTCGAGGTGAAGCCCGTGGACGTCTTCCCATCAGCACCCCGAACGGACGTCTTGGTCACGCGGATGTGCTGATCTGCGAACGCGGCGACCTGCGGCAGGTGCGTCACCACCAGGACCTGGACGTGCCGGGCAAGCATGGCCAGACGTCGACCGATTTCAACGGCGGCACGGCCACCCACGCCGGCGTCGACTTCGTCGAACACGAACGTCGGCACCGGATCCACGGCAGCCAGGACGACCTCGATGGCGAGCATGACCCTGGAAAGTTCACCGCCCGAGGCGCCCTTGCCCAGAGGCCTGGCCGGCGCCCCGGAATGGGGCTGGAGGAGGAAGGCGATCTCATCGGAGCCCCACGGACCCAAGGGGCCGCTTGCCTCAACCTCGATAACGAGCGTGGCATCAGCCATGGCCAGGGCCGTCAGCTCGGCGCTGACACGCGCCGAGAGGTCCTTGGCGGCCTTCTGGCGGGCTTTGCTGATGGCCGCGGCGTGCTTCAGCAGCGTCGCTTCGGCGGACGCCACCTCGGCGTCCAAGGATTCGATGCGGGTTGAATCATCCTGCAGTTCGTCCAACCGCGTCCGTGCGGTAGCCGCCCACTCAAGGACTTCATCGATGCTCGGGGCATACTTTCGGATCAGCTTAGCCAGCGCGGCGCGTCGTTCCTCAATCTCCGAGAGCCGCTCCGGACCTTCAGTGTCCAAGGCTGCTTGGTAGCTGGAAAGCTCAGCGGCGATGTCGTTGAGGAGGAAACCGACCTCCGCGAGACGGGCCGCGGCAGAGCGGAGTTCGTCGTCGTGTTCGGCCACATGCTCGAGCGTTCGCTTGGCAGCGTCCACCATGGATGTCGCATCTCCGGCATCGCCGAATTCCTCCGCAATGAGCGATTCATGCGCGGCTGCAGCAGCGAGGCGAAGTTCCTCAACATTGGCAAGCTTCACGGCCTCGGCTTTGAGGGTCTCGTCCTCCCCCGGTTGAGGATCCACCTCGTCGATTTCTTTGAGGGCAACATCCAGAGACTCCGCCTCGCGAAGACGCTCACGGGCTTCACTGCGCAAGGTCTCGAGTTCCGCCTGGATGGACTTCCAGTGGTTGTACAGGTCCTGGTACTCCCCCAGGATCTTGGCCAGCGGCGCACCCGCAAACCTGTCCAGGGCATGTCGCTGGGCGGCAGCCCCCTTCAAACGGATCTGGTCCGACTGGCCATGCACCACCACCAGGCTCTCGCCTAGCTCAGCGAGGACGCCAACGGGTGCTGCGCGCCCGCCGACGAAAGCACGACTGCGTCCGTCCGCACCCACGGTTCGGGCCAGCAGCAGCTCAGCAACGCCGTCGAACTCTTCTGCCTCGCCGCCCGCCTCCCTGGCCCGTTCCACAGCGCTGTGGCGTGGGTCCAGCTTCAGCACTGCCTCCGCGGAAGCGGACTTGGCACCGCTGCGGACGGCGCCGGCGTCCGAACGCGCGCCGAGGAGGAGTCCGACGGCGGTCACCACCATGGTCTTGCCGGCGCCGGTTTCGCCAGTGACGACGCTAAGACCGGGTCCTAGCGGAAGTGCGGCGTCCGTGATGACGCCAAGGTCACGGATTCGGAGTTCTTCAAGCATGTTTCACTTCGCATTCGTGGGATCGGTTGGCTCACCCTGCCCAATGTCCTGGGGGCTGACAGTGTCCCGCGGACTGGGCAGTGGCGCCGGTGCAGGTGTCCTGATAACGGGGATGGGACCCGTATGGACCTCGCCGGTCCGTGGTGCGGGTCCGCGCCAGCCGTGGATGGGGAGTTCGAACTTGCGGACGAGTCGGGCAGAGAAGGGGGTCTTATGCGTACGGGCGAGGCGCACGGGCGTGGTGGAGCGCGTCACTTCGACGCGGGCACCCGGCGGCAGGTCCACGGAGCGCCGGCCATCGCACCACAGGACGCCCAGCGCATCCGTACGGTTCATGATTTCAACGGCCAGCTTGGAGCGCGGGGACACGACCAATGGCTTTGCGAACAAGGCGTGGGCACTGATGGGTACTATGACCAGCGCTTCAACCTCGGGCCACACCACCGGTCCGCCCGACGAGAAAGCGTAAGCAGTGGAGCCCGTAGGCGTTGCCAGGACCACGCCGTCACAGCCGAACGAGGTCAGTGGACGTTCGTCCACCTCGGTGACCACTTCCAGCATGCGTTCGCGGTTGGCTTTCTCGATCGCGGCCTCGTTCAGAGCCCACGTGTGCCAAATCTTCTGGCCCTTGATCCAGACCTGGACGTCGATGGTCATCCGTTCTTCCACCGTGTACTGGCGGCTGGCGATCCACTCGACCGTCTGTGCGAGGTCTGCCCGCTCGCTTTCAGCCAGGAAGCCTACATGGCCAAGGTTGACGCCGAGCAGAGGTACATCGACGTCGCGCACCAGTTCGGCCGCCCGGAGGATGGTTCCATCCCCGCCCAGCACCATGACCAGTTCCACGTCCTCAAGGCTGACGTGGTCGTGGAGGATCTCAATGGGAGTGTCAAGGGCACCGAAATACCGCTCGACGTCCGCCAACTCGGATTTCTGCAGGACGGGAACCAGGCCAGAGGCGTGCAGTTGCGTACAGGCATCCCAAGCTGCGCGGAGCGATTCCTCCCGCCCAGTGTGGGCAAGGACAAGTACACGCCTGCTCATCGGATTCTGCTTCCTAGTTGTTCGGCCAGAGTTTCTTCATCAACGCAGCAACGTCCTCGTCCCGCTCTTCGATCTTAGGCAACGCAGCGGACATCCTGCGCTTCATCCACAGGAAGTACTCAACATTTCCGTCTTGGCCCGGCAAAGGGCTGGCGGCCAACCCCAGCAATTCCAGCCCCGCATCCACCGCCGAGCGCGCCACTTGGGCGACCGCCCGACGTCGTTCGTTCTCCGACGAAACCACGCCCGTACGGCTCAGCCGCTCCTTGCCGACCTCGAACTGAGGCTTGACCATGAGGACCAGGTCACCGCCAGGCTCCGTCGCTTTCGCCAGCGGATCCAGGACCAGAGTCAGCGAAATGAACGACAAATCCGCCACGGTCAGTTGCGACAGTCCGCCTACTTGCTCCGGCGTCATGTACCTAACATTGAGGCCTTCGTGAACTTCAACCCGCGGATCTTCCCGAAGGTGCGGCACCAGCTGGCCATGCCCGACGTCGACCGCCACCACGCGCGCGGCGCCTTCCCGAAGCAGCACGTCAGTGAACCCGCCCGTGGAGGCACCGGCGTCGAGACAGCGCCTCCCGGAAACCACGACGTCGGGAAACGCCTTCAGCGCGCCGGCCAACTTATGCCCGGCGCGGCTGACGTAGATGTCCTCCAAGTGGGATTCGACGTCGAGATCTGCGCCGGCATCCACCTGAAGAGCCGCCTTGGCGAGGACGACCCCGCCCGAACTGACCTTGCCGTCGCTGATGAGCTTGGCAGCATGGGTCCTGGACCTCGCGAGCCCACGGGCCACGAGTTCCTGATCGAGTCGCGCCATACGCTAGCTGTCGCCTTCCGGTCGCGCCGCAGGCGGCAGTCCCGGCTCCGCGTCGAGAGCCTCAAGGAGCGAATCGTGAATATCGGAGTAGACGTCGCCATGGCCCGAAACCGGCGCGTCCTGGACACCGTCAAGCAGGCCGAGGGCCCGGTCCACGAGGGCATCGCCAGTTTCACCGGCAGGTTCAGGCCACTGGACGTCAAGGCCCTCCGCTTTAGCGCCAGCTGCGCGAAGATTGTTCGGCTCAGTCATCGCATCTCTCTAGTGAGTGCGCCATTCAAGCTGCGGGTCCGTTGCCACCGCAGCATCAGGAACGGCAGACCACCACGCCGCGCAGGCAGCGCGCCAGGCATCAAGGTCGGTTTCAGAACCGGTCACAGTAACCGTGCCGTCCTCGGCAGCTGCGGAGGCAGCACCACACCGGAACGTCCCGGCGTCACTGACAACCTCGGGATACACCGTGTAGAGGTCACCCAGATCTGCCAACAGGTAGTCCGGACGTTCGTCCGTGCGCGCTGAAAGGATGGTCTGTTTCGTGTCCACGCCCGTGAGGACCGCGGCGGTTGCGAATCCTGCCCGGTTGCCGCCGAGGATATCCGTGTCCAAACGGTCTCCCACCACGAGGGGGCGATCCGCGTTGAGTCGCTTGGCTGCCGCATGGAACAACGGAGCCTCCGGCTTCCCGGCGACCAGCGGCGTTTTGCCGGTGGCAGCCGCCACGGCAGCGACGAGGGTACCGTTGCCGGGTGCCATACCGCGGGCCTGCGGAATGGACATATCCGTGTTGGTGGCAAACCACATGGCTCCCCCGGCAATCACGTAGGAAGCCTCAGCCAGATCCTTCCAACCGATCTCGGGATTGAAGCCCTGGACCACGGCCACAGGAGCTTCCGCAGCACTGTGAACGGGTTTCAGACCCACCAGTTCAATCTCGTGGGCCAAAGCCGCGCTGCCCGTAATGAGGACATGCGCGCCAGCCGGAAGCATCGACGCCAACAACTCACCGGCCGCCTGCGAGGAGCTCACCACTTGGTGGTCTTCAGCAGGAGCGCCGAGCTCGCGCAAATGGGCCGCAACCTGCGCGGGCGTACGCGAAGCGTTGTTCGTTACGTAGCCCAGGCCGACGCCGACCATTTCCAGGCGTTGCAGCGCTTCCACTGCGCCGGGGATGGCGTGGGGTCCTGCGTACACCACGCCATCGAGGTCGGACAGGACAGCATCGAACGATGAAATCAGGGAATCAGCCATGCTGGGAATCGCTGCCCTCGTCCTCGGTGCCTTCTTCGGCAACTACGACGGACTCTTCGTGGTGGTCGTCATTGCTGTCGTCGTCTTCGTGCTCGTCGTCTTCGTCTTCGACGGAGTCGCGGTCAGACTCGGCATCATCGGACTCAAAGTAGTCCGACTCGGCGTCGTCCAGTTCAGCGTCATCGTGGTCGACGTCGGCCGCCGCAGCCTCGGCGATTACGGCCTCGCCAGCTGGCTGCTCGACGTCGGAGTCCTGGGTACGCTTCTCAAAGCGCGGCTTACGGGCCGCGGCTTCTTCAGCCTCGTCGTAGCCGAGGTCGAGGATCTCCGGCTCCGCAAACTCGCCGACGCCCAGGGCGTTCTCGGCGACGACAGCCTGGCGTTCCCACTTGGTGGCCTCTTCGGCACGACCGTTGGCCGTCAGCGCTTCGGCGTAGGCACGGAACAAGCGCGGGCTGTAGGAGAACGCCCGGTTGATGTCCAACTGCGGGATCTCCAACTCGGTGACGGCGGCATCCAGCTGGTTGAGATCGGCACGCGCGCCTGAGGCGACGATTGCCAGCTCTACCTTGCCGGGAGCATCAAGATCCTGGGCCTCTGGAGAACGCACCATGTCCAATGCGCGGTCGGGGCGGCCAAGCCCACGCTCGCAGTCGGCCATCACGGGCAGGTGCACGTTGGATCCGCTGATACGACGGTAAGTACGGAATTCGCGCAGGGCTTCACCGTAGTGGCCAGCAGCATATGCTGTCAGGCCGACAGCCTCGCGGACGGCCGAGAGGCGGCCACCGCGGCGGCTGGCTGCCAGAGCGTGCTGGAATGCCAGCTCGGGCTCGATGTCGATCAGGCGGCCGGCCATGACAAGGTGCTTCGCAACCCAGCCGGCACTTTGCTCTTCGAGCGTCTTGATCTGATGCCCGGTGGCGCGGTCGAGCTCCTTACCTGTGACATCCTCATCGATCTCGGGAGAACGTTCGCGGTCAGGACGGTTGGAACTGCGGATGTCCTTGGCGTTCGGAACGCGGGCCGGACGCTCTTCCCATGAGTTGCCACGGTCGCGGTCGCCACCGAAGGAACGGCGCTCACCGCTGCGCTCGGGACGGTCTCCACGGTCGCCAAAGGGCTTACGGTCACGGTCTCCACCGAAGGAACGACGCTCGTCACCATCGCGGGCAGGACGGTCAAAGTTCCGCGGACCACGCTCAGGACGGTCGCCAAAGGGCTTACGGTCACGGTCTCCACCGAACGAGCGGCGCTCTCCATCGCGGGCAGGACGGTCTCCGCGGTCACCGAAAGGCTTGCGATCACGATCGCCACCGAACGAGCGGCGTTCACCGTCACGGGCAGGACGATCACCGAAGGGCTTGCGCTCACCACGGTCAGCACCGAACGAACGACGCTCACCGCCGCGCTCGGGACGGTCTCCACGCTCGCCGAAAGGCTTCCGGTCACGGTCACCACCGAAGGAACGACGCTCACCGTCACGGGCAGGACGATCACCGAACGGTTTGCGCTCACCACGGTCAGCACCGAACGAGCGGCGCTCTCCATCGCGGGCAGGACGATCACCGCGGTCACCGAAAGGCTTACGGTCACGATCGCCACTGAACGGACGACGTTCGCCGTCACGGGCAGGACGATCACCGAAGGGCTTGCGCTCACCACGGTCAGCACCGAACGAGCGGCGCTCTCCATCGCGGGCAGGACGATCTCCGCGGTCACCGAAAGGCTTACGATCGCGGTCACCACTGAACGGACGCCCAGACTCATTGCCGTCCCGGTTCTCCCTGGAACGGAAACCACGGGGATCGCCACCGGAGTTGTTGTTGGGACGGAAAGAGCCGCGGTCTCCACGGCTCCCGCCGAAGTTGCCGCGATTGCCGTCGCGATTGCCGCCGTTGTGCTCAGCCATGGTGGATTCCTCCTGTTGCGAGCCGACCACTGGCGCGTGCGTAGTCGCTCATAACCCTTATTTCGTTGTCACGCCGCCGACACCCATCAGGTTCGGCTCGTTAGTTCTCATGCAATTCTAGGCGACACGGCCCTCAGCCACCGAACGCCAAGCTACCTATCGGGGGCTCCCGTGGGAAGTCTCACAAACCCCAAGCCCCTCCCCACCATTCAGTCACCACCATCAATGGTGAGGGGGTAGTTCGCTTCTGGTGTGGGTTTCCCAAGGAAGGGACAGTACATGTCCCATTGGGGGTTTGGTGGTTAAATGCGGGGGCCCCGGTGGTGGGCCGGGGCTTGGTGTGTTGGTGGTTAATGTGGGAGACCCCCCAACCGTGTGGTTGGGGGGTCTCGACCGAATGGTTGTCCGGCGGTGTCCTACTCTCCCACACCCTCCCGG
>NZ_JBIVQG010000025.1:0-24903 GCF_044755025.1 Paenarthrobacter sp. NPDC092416 | reverse complement strand
TGTATGGCGGAAGCGCGCTGGTGGTCTGGACGAAGACCGCGCTGATATCGAACGTCAACGAGGTCACAATGCCATTGATACGGACAGACCCACAGCCAGCGGTCGCCTGAGCGTCGACAGGGTCAGGTGTGCCGGTCTGCACACTCGTATTACACGCCGTTCCGGCATTGTTGTTGCTAGTAGTGATGGCATTGTTTGCCACCGACAGGTTGGCGCCGGACAGCTTGGTCATCGAAAGGCCTGGAGTTGCGAGGTTAAGGACGGCGCTCAACTGGGATTGTCGGTCAACAGTCCCGTTGTCAGTTTCATCCAAGTCGACCTCTCCGCCGAGGCCTGCGATGTTGAGCACAGGATTCCTCGCCGGCTGACTGAACACAATCGTGACAGCCCCCAAGCCGCTACAAGGACCAGTTGCCGCGCAATTATTGACTGCGTGGGTGGCGAATTCAACAGCCGGGGCCCCAGTCCCTATGTTTTGTGAGAAATCAGAGGCCACATATCCACGGCTGCCCATCGTTGACTGGCCCACCATGTAGGTGTAACCCGTCCGGCCAAAGGTGGTGGTCAGATTAGATCCAGGCATCGAAAGTGTGGCGATGGTACCGGGACCATTGAGGTTCGCCGGGGCGGTTGCGATCTCGTACGCCTGGGCCGGTGTGCCAAAGCCCACCGTCCCGAATGAAAGCCCGCACAGGACCACCATTAACGCGGCAAACAACGCCGTAATCTTCCCAACCGGATACTTCAAGGGGTTCCTTCCAAAGAACAGTGACCCGGCCAACCCCTCAACCGACGAGCAAAACATTTACATCAAGGGAGACCATCCATTTGCGTCCGGCAGGGTTGGTCTCCAGTCAATGAGTGCGGTGTGGGAAAAGTTCATGCCGCAAAAAGCGAAATCTTTTTTGAGCGACATCTCTCGGGTTCATTCAGGAAGGTGGTGACGAAGGCATGGCCTGAGGGTGGAAGCATGTCCAAGCGGGAACGATGTCCAGTATTTGGACGAAATTGCGTCATGACTGGGCGTTCAATGGCACTCATTGAACATGAAAGATCAACGCGTTCATCTGAAAATCGAAAGCAGGTCCTTACAGCTCCGTGGGCGCTGGCGACAACGTAGTGAGCAGGCCGGATGGCTGTTCCCGGGTGACTGGCTGGTTCCTGAGGTCGAGGACATGCTGAAGGCCCAAGCGGAGGGCGGAGAGCTGCAAATGTCCGCCAAGAACCTCGGGGCGTCCCGCGCATATCATGGCGTTGGAGTCCGCGAAACCATGCAGGACCTCAGTGCCTTTTTCGACGCGGCGGGCGTACCTGCTGATGACGGTTCCATGCGGGATCTCGTCGAGGGATGGGCTATGGAAAATGAACGTCTTGAACCGTTCTCCTGCACCGACGTCTATACAGGGCTTGCAACCATGGCGCACTTTGAACGGCTGATCCATGAGATGTCGCACTACCCCAGCGCCCGGCGGAGAAGCCACACGATAGCCACCCTTCATCTGGGATGGTCAAAAGACGGCAAGCTGCTTAGCTGGGAAACGTTGGCCGAAATGGGTCAGATATGCCGAGGGGAACTTGCGGCAGTGGAAGCCACTGCGGCCTATCATCGCGGAAGCATTCATACCATGATGACCCGCAAGCGGGAGAGCTACGAGGCACTGTTCCGCTGTCTGCAACTCATCGACGGGCTACACCTCGGCGTTGGACGGCGAACGCTCGTGGAATTTTTGGATTTTCCCACCTCGCCGGCGGAATGCGACCGGGCAATCGCCGGCCTCCGGTACAGACAGCCAGCCGGATGAAAGGAAACGTCACGGAATAGGGAAATGCCGTAAACCGCGTGCCTTTTTTACAACACGATTCAGGGACAACCAGTACTACATGGGCGTGACAGCCCCTGGCGTCGGATCAGGCAGCTGTCACGAGGGGGCGCCACCGGACGAAGTAATTTCCCGGTGGCGCCCCTGCCAATTGCTTGCTTAGAGGAACTTTGCCAGGGGGTTGGCCAAGCGGCCAGCCATCTGCAATCCCCCGGAGGGATCCGAGATATCGAGCATCTGCTGGTTGTTCCGCAACTGCAGCCGATTAAGGCAGGACAACTCGAAGTCCGCAGCGAACAGATCATGCATGGCAAACTGCTCCGCCAGCTCCGGGTGGCGTTCCTGATATTCACGAACCACGGCAGCGGCAGTCCCCCAGAACTCGTCTTCCCGCAACGTCCCGTCCTCCACAAGGATGGCCCCCAGGAAACGGAAGATGCAGTCGAACACGTCGGTAAAGATCGCAAGGACCATTTCTTCGGCAGGAATCCCGGCCTTGATACGGGAGACTTCCTCGGGCAACTCGAGCCGGTCTCCCATCACCACGATTTCCTCGGCGATATCCTTCATGATCGCGCGGACGGGTACGCCGTCTTCCAGGATCAGGATGACATTCTCGCCGTGGGGCATGAACGCGAGCTCGTACTCGTAGAGGCAGTGGATCAACGGAACGAGGTAGGCCTCGAAGTAGCGGCGCAGCCACTCCGTTGGAGCCAACCCGGAGCGCTGAACCAGGGCTGATGCCACTGATGCACCGGAGGAATCCACGTGCAACAAGGACGCCATGGTGGCCAGCTGCTGGCCATCTTCAAGCAGCGGGAGGGGACTTTCCCTCCACAAAGCCGAGAGCATCTTGCGGTAAGGCGAGCCCTTGGCCGACGCAGCCTCGTAGTAGTGGTTGTGGTAGCCGATGGCCGCCGTTTCACGGATCATGGCCAGGCCCCGGTCCTGGAGCTCCTTGTCATTGCCGATCAGTTCCTGCAGCCAGTCATTAATGGCCGGCGTTGCCTTCATGTACTGCGGAGACAAGCCACGCATGAAGCCCATGTTCAGCACGGACATTGCGGTCTTGACGTACGCCTTTTCCGGGTAGTCCGTGTTGAAGAACGTGCGGATGGACTGCTGGGCCTGGTACGCGTCCTCGCCTGCGCCGAGGTGGACGATGTGGCGCTGGGCGATTTCTGCCGCGAACGTCACGGTGAGCTTGTTGTCCCATTGCCACGGGTGAACCGGCATGAGCAAGTAGTCCGCCGGGTCCAGTCCCGACGCCGACAGTTCTGCATTGAACCAGTCAAGGGTGGCAGGCCCCAGTTCAGCTTCGAAGTGTGTCTTGTAGTCCAGGCCTGCACTCGAGGTGAACACGGCCTTGCTGCGGTGCACTGCAATCCACTGCAGCCTGACCGCAGCGCCGGTTTCCGGCGCGAACGCGTGGTAGTCGGCGATCCCGAAACCAAGCCGGCCGTTGTTGGCCACGAAGCAAGGATGTCCTTCGGTCATGCTGTATTCAATGGCTTGGAAGTCCGTAGCCCGGTCCGCGCCGCCGGTGACGCCCGCCGCCAACTGGGCCGAGCTGAACGGCTTGCCCTGCTTGTACGAGTGGCTTGCCAGCGTGCTGCTGATTTCCTCAAGGTACACCGGCAACATTTCCATCCGGATGCCCAACGCCTCGTGGAATTCGGCGATGAAGTCCAAGGCGTCCACGGGCAGTTCCTCGCCCTCGCGGAGGCGCACGATGGATTCCGCGGATACAGACCAGTGCTCCAACTGCAGGAGCCTGGCCCGGAAGCGGTACTCAACGGTGTCGTCGTCGCTCACTACTTTGTAGAGCCCGACGCCGGCGTCCTCTTCGCGCATCAACTCCGGTACCAGGATGCGCTCGTGTGAGAATTCGGCGATCGCCTTCCGGACCAGGTGCCGGTTGGCGGCGGCCCAACGTTCCGGAGTCAGGTGGGCCACCGGAGCGGCAACCTGGTTGATGGTGGTTTCAGCAATGGTTGTCACAGGGAATCTCCTCTGGTCGCCGCGACAGGCGCGGCCAGAATCGGGGTCAGGGTGGCGAGGAAATCCTCGCGGGTGCAGAAGCTCAGGAGCCCCTGCTTGTGGTCTTCGGCAGGATCGACGGCGGGAAGGGTCACCACGCCGTGCGGCCGGAAACCGACCTTCTCGTTCAGCACATGGATTTTGTGGTTCCGCGCATCAGGTTCGACGACGACCCGCTGGGTTGCCGGGTCCTCGAACAGTTCCGCCATGACGGACTGCATGACGGAGGTGGTGTAGCCGGGGCGCGGTTCGTCCTTGGGCGGGGACACCAGCAGGTGCATTCCGATGTCTCCGGATTGGACCTCGTAGACGTCCGCCAATGGCGAGGACTCAGGCCGGTACCGCTCCATGAGGAAGGCGGGGATGCCGTCGTCGAGCCCTAAGAACGCTTGGTGATGGCCTGACTCAGCGATTCGCGTGTACTCCTCCACTACGTCCTGCTCAGTGGCCGAAACCATGCCCCAGAACCGCGCGTACTCTTGGCTCACCCAGCTGTGGAGGACAGGTGCATCCGCCACGGGATCGACAGCTCGGAATGTGAAGCTCATGCGTTTGATCCAGCCGTTGCCGGAAGGGAAGCAGGCACCGAAGCGGGTGCACCGAACTGTTGGAACGCGATGCTGCGCTCGATCGGGTAGACCTCGCGGCCGGTGATTTCACGCAGGATGCAGGAGTTGCGGTAAGCGGCCATGCCGAGGTCCGGCGTCACGAAGCCGTGGGTGTGCAGCTCGGCGTTCTGGACGAAGATTTCGCCAGGTTCGACGCCGGTTCCGTAGTTGCGCTCGACGTCGAAGCGGCCCTTGGAGTCGCGGCGGATGCGATCGTGGATGCCTTCCAAGAACGCCGGTTCCTTGTACGCGTAGCCCGTTGCGAGCACTACTGCCTCTGACTCCAGCTGATAGTCGCGGCCGTGTTCCTCGTGGCGCAACTGGAGCGTGTGGGTGCCGGTTGCGGGGTCCCACTTGGCTGCGGTGAGGGACGAGTGCGTGTGGAGCTGTGTGTCCACCATGCCGGAAAGGCTCTTGGTGTAGAGGAGATCGTAGATGTCGTCGATCAGGTCCGAGTTGATGCCCTTGTAGAGGTTTTTCTGGCTCTTGATCAGGGAATCCCGTTGCTCACCCGGGAGCGAGTGGAAGTAGTCCACGTACTCCGGCGAGGTCATCTCGAGCGTGAGCTTGGTGTACTCCAACGGGAAGAAACGGCCGGAGCGGGTCACCCAGTTGAGCTGGTAGCCGAAGACATCGATTTCCTGAAGGAGTTCGTAGTAGAGCTCCGCTGCGCTCTGCCCGCTTCCGACGATGGTGATGCTCCGCTTGGACTGCAGTTCACTCTTCCTCGACAGGTAGTCGGCGTTGTGGAGGACAAGTCCGCCACCTTCGACGATCTCTGTACAGGAGTCTGGAACGTAAGGCGACGTGCCCGTGCCAAGGACCAGCTTGCGGGCCCGAAGCACCTCAGCGCCGTCCGGACCCTGCACCGAAAGGCGGTACACGCCGTCGTCGTAGGTCACATCCAGCACATCCGTGCTAAAACGAACCGACGCAAGCTGGCCGGCCACCCACTGGCAGTACTGGTTGTACTCGGCGCGTAATGGGTAGAAGTTCTCGCGGATATAGAAGCGGTACAGGCGACCCGTCTGCTTCAGGAAGTTTAGGAAAGAGAACGGCGACGTCGGGTCAGCCAGGGTCACGAGGTCCGCCATGAACGGGACCTGCAGGTGTGCCGGCTCCAGCATCATGCCCGGGTGCCAGTCGAAGGACTCGCGGCGTTCCAGGAACACGCAGTCCAGGTCTTCCACCGGCTCGCTCAGAGCGGCAAGGCCAAGGTTGAAGGGCCCGACGCCGATGCCCGCGACGTCGAAAATCTTGCCGTTGTCAGGGGTGCTCACGCGGCCGCCTCCGTGGTGTTTGCGAGGAGGCTGGCGCCGGTCCTGCGGATAAATTCGATGATTTCCTGGATGTCCCTCAAGCTGGCCTCCGCGTTGAGGAGCGTGAATTTGAGGTAGTGGCGGCCAGCGACTTTGGTACCGGCAACAACCGCTTTACCGGAGGCAAAGATTGCGGCGCGGATGGCTGGGTTGAGGGCGTCGGCCGCGTCTTCGTCGATGGCCACGCCGTCGACAAGCGGGCGGTAGCGGAACACGAGCGTGCTCAGCTGCGGCGCGGCGGCGAGTTCGAATTCAGGGTCGTCCGCGAGCAGGGTACCCACACGCCCGGCCAGGTCGATCGCCTCATCGAACAACGCACCGATGGCGTCGGCGCCCATGATCCGCAGCGTGAGCCACAGCTTGAGGGCGTCGAACCGGCGCGTGGTCTGGATGCTCTTGTCCACCTGATTGGGGATCTCCGCCTTGGCGGCACTTTCCGGGTTGAGGTAGTCGGCGTAGTAGGTGACGTGGCCCATCATGGAGCCACTACGGACCAGGACTGCGCTGGAGCTGACCGGCTGGAAGAAGGTCTTATGGAAGTCCACAGTGACGGAGTCGGCCAAATGGATGCCATTCAGGAGGTGGTGGTATCGGCCGGAAACGATCAGGCCTCCACCGTAGGCGGCGTCAACATGCAGCCAGGAATCGTAGGCGCGGACCAGCGCAGCCAGTTCGGAGAGCGGGTCCACCGAACCGAAGTCCGTGGTCCCGGCGGTGGCCACGACTGCCATAGGTACCAGGCCGGCGTCGTGCGCTTCCGCCAGGGCAGCCGCGAGCGCGGTGGGGTCCATGCGGTGGTCTTCGGCGGTGGGTATGGCGATGACAGCGTCGAAACCGAGGCCCAGCATGGATGCGGACTTCTGGATGCTGAAGTGGCTGTCCACGGAAGTGAAGATCCGGAGCCGGTCCAGCAGATGCGGCAAGCGAACGTCCCCATGAGTAGCCCGTAGCTTGGCTACGGCGTGATTGCGGGCAATCAGCAGTGCCTGGAAGTTGGACTGGCTGCCGCCTGAGGTGAACACGCCGTCAGCGTCGGCGTCGAAACCAATACGCTCCGCGGTCCAGTCGATGAGGCGGCGTTCAATCATGGTGGCGCCGGCGCTCTGGTCCCAAGTGTCCATGGAGGAGTTCACGGCCGAGAGCACAGCCTCGCCCACCAGCGCCGGGATGACCACAGGGCAGTTCAAGTGTGCGGCGTAGCGGGAGTCGTGGAAGTAGATGGCGTCCTTGAGGTACAGCTCATCAAGCTCCTCCAGCGCGGCTGCAGTATCGGGCAGCGGACGTTCGAGATCGACGGCGCCAACCTTGGCCTTCAGTTCAGCATGAGCGACGCCGGTGAACGGCTGGGCGGTCCGCTGGACTTTGGTGGAGACAGCGTTGACTCCCTGAAGAACCTGCGCCACATAGCTGGGCGAATTTCGTGCGTTGAACAGCTGGTTTGTGGCAGCGAGGGCCAGTTCCACTTTGGAGCCGAAGTCCTGCTCCTGAGCGATCCGCTCTTCGACACTAGGTGACGTCACGTCAGCTTCCTTCCATTACGTTGAGGGCTTGTTAGCAAAGGCAAGCCTTACTTAGGTAAGCCTTTCCGTCAAACTTTTGTGACCTATTTCGCGTGGAAGGCGATTTCTCGGGGTTTTACCGCCCGGTAGCGCGTCATTGACTTTCCTTCGGGGCAATTTGGGTGCAAAATACCCGCGCTGAAAAGGAAGCGCAGCCCGCAACGGGGCATCGTCCGGGATGCCGGACAGTGGCACTGCTCTTCCCCTGTCCGGTGGGCCACGCCTTCGGCTTACATGGATACATGCCGGATCGCGGCATCCACGGACGCCCAAGAGAGGCCAGGAGCATGGTGACCACAGTTCGGGATAACAGGGCAGTTGAGCAGGGCGCGGCAGGGACCGGGACCGACGTCGACTGCGATTCAGACTGCCACTATTGCTACGGCGCCGAAACGGACTGACGTCTGCTCCGTCATGGTCAATGGTCCTTTGCCGGCTTGCGGCGTCCGATCAGGAACAGGATGGTCCCCACACCCACAAGTCCAGCGGCCGGCGCCAGAGCGAAGGCAGCACCTGTATAAGCCAAGGTTCCATCTGTAATCGTCGACGTTCCATCCGACTGATCGTCGCGATCCTCTGACTCCTGCGATTGCTTCCGAATCATCATCGGCAATGACTCGCCAGGTGATTGCGCAGGTGCCGCTTGGAAGACCCCATTTGCCCGGCCTCGATCCTCGCCTGGGAGCGTTACCGTCGCAGTGGCCGGCGGTGTCGTTATCTGGCTTCCCCTCAAGGGTGTCCCGTGCGCTGTCGCCGCGTTCGCGACCTTGCCGGCGCCGATGTCCCACCCCGTGAGCTTGTATGTGGCCGTGGCCAAGACGGTTTCGCCGGGCTGCAGTTCACCTGGAGTTCCCGGCCACTTGTATGCCAATTTCCGGAGACCACTCAGCGGATCATTAATGGCCACGTCCCTCAGGGCCACATTTCCGACGTTCCTGGCGGTGAATTTGTAGGTGACCACATCGTTTGCCCGGGCCGGGTCGCCCACAGCAGAGGCATCCGCGGTGTTGGAGAACTCCAAGCGAGCACCTGACGGCAACGGGGTCTCCGAACCCACCGGCAGGGAAGCCATGGTGGGGCCCGTTGCCGGAGCGCCGGAGAGCCAGGCCGAGTTGAGGACGCGACCGGCGTCGATGTCGTCTTGAGTGATTCCGTATGCTGCAGTCGCCGTCATGGACTGGCCCGGAAGTAACTGGCCCGGCGGACCAGGCCACGTGTACGCCAGCGCCGGGAGCCCCTTCAAGGCGTTCTGGACGGCGACATCCGTCAAGGTCACGTTGCCCGTGTTCGTTGCCCGAAAGCTGAAGTGGATTACGTCACCCACCCGCGCCGGCGCTTGGATTGCCAATGCGTCAGCTGTGTTCGTAAACACCAAGCCCGGAAGCGGAACTGCCGTGCTTGTCATGATGCACGTGATGTCGGCACCGGCAACAGGTACAAGGGCAAAGGACTCGCCGACCTCCGCCCCATCCGGCAGATCGGGCTGGAGGCCAGACGCGTCGGTGCAGGTGATGGTCCGTTGGTAGCTCGACGGGATTCCGCCCCACTCCGTCAAGTGGTAGGTAGTCCCCGCATCGGCCACATACTTCCCGGTCATGCCGGTACCCGCTGTGATGGTGGCCTTCGATCCGGCTGTGGTGGCAGTGGTTGTCGAGCTAACGACTGGACCGTCGGCTGCCCCGGTGCGAATCCCCACAGTGAGTTGATCTGAATCAGTAGCGCGCGCAGAGGCGAAGGCGGTGCTCAGGGCGATCCGCGGCGCACGGACCAGCAGGTTTGCGTCGGTCCCGTGGTTCAGATTGGTGACGAGGCTGGCGTCGGCACTGCTGTACGAACCTTCGACGACGGCGGACACATCCACCGAAAGTGTGCATGAACGTTGTCCTGAGGCCAGGTCACCACCGGAAATCGAGATCACGCCGCTGCCTGCAGCTGCCGACGTCGCCAACGGAGCGGTTCCCGGTTCTTGGACGCAGGTTCCCGCTACGTTCGGAGCCGCAGCAACTACGAGGCCAGCGGGAAGCACCTGGCTTATGGACCAATCGGTTTTCGCATTGAGCTCTTTGGTGTTGCTGATGGTGAGATTGAGGGTGGATTTTCCGCCTGGACCAACCAGCGCCGGAACAAAGGCTTGATCGAGTTGGGGCGTCACGTCAAGCAAACGCACGTTGTCGAAGGCGCCGTCGTTGCCATTGGTGGTTCCGTTGTTGTTCCACATCGCCAGCCCCAGGGTGTTGCCGGTGGCCCGGATTGCCGAACTGGACGTTGTTGAGTTGACGTTGACAATCCGGGTGACGTTTCCGTGGATTCCACCGACGTGGCTGGTCACCTGCTGCTGGAACGACTCGACATTGGTGTTATCCACGGTTTGGCACGCGTTGATTGGATCACCTATTGGGGTGGCTATCCCAGCGGTGTCAACGGTGGCGAACTGGTAGGACGGATCTCCCGAGGGGGTTCCACAATTCATGCTTGCCGTGTCCACGCCAAAAGAATAGTAGTGCTCCGGAGTCACGGAGATGGGAGTCTTCGTCTTGAACATCACACCGTCCGTGGGTCCGGAAGGGATAACGTCGCACGGTGAGCCGCCGGAGTTGGTGGACGGGCATTCCGTATACGAGCTGCTCACGTGGTTGGTGTTCGGGGAACTCGAGGAAAATTGTCGCCCCATGGCCAGGGCCAGCATGCGCATGAACTGATAACTGCGGATCCCAGGAATCTCGGCACACCTGTTGTTGGTGCCTGACTCGACTGTTCCGGACTGTGCCCAAGATGGCGTCTGCGTGTTGGCGTAGCTCAGGATCACGCCGTTGCATCTCGCGGCATCGATCCAGCTGGCTGAACCTGTGTACGTTTGGCCGGTCGCTCCGACATACTGCGTGGACCCGGAGGCGGAGTACTGCTGGGCTCCAAAGGCGCTGTTTACACTGCCATGCTCGAAGTCTTCGGAGAAGACCACAACACCCGGAAGATTGACGGAGGGAGTGTCAGGCGTGGTGGCTCGCGCAGCGGTCATGTGAAGACTGCCCAAGCCCATGGCGGCTACAAGGGCGGCAAGGAGTATCACCGAGGTTCTGGCCAAGAGGGAAGTCTTCACGTCAGGTGCTTGTCTTTCCACGGTCTGCAAACGCTTCAATCTGAACTCCCCAGACTTCGGCGATGGGCGCATCCTCTCCCTCGGAAAGGGCACGCAAAGATATTGTCAGGACTTTAGTGCGGGCCGAATCCAAATCGTGACGAAGAAAAGCGAAAAAGTTTTCGGCAAATTATCGCGGGTAAGGATGGACCCTGAAACGGGGCGTCGGGCGCCTAATGAAACCCGCTGGCGAATGACTTGGTGACGATGTTTTGGCCCCCGAACTGGTAGTTCAGCGTGCCACCACCGGTTGAACCCTGGAGTGAAACGCCAAGTCCGAAGGTGAGGCCGGCAGGATCGAAGGACGCCGAGGTGCAGCGGATCCGATGGCTGTCCGCGGCCGGGTCAGAGCATGCCCAACCTGGCGGGGCCGAGAATTTGCCGAGAATGAAGGCGGCATTCCCGGACAGGCTGAAGATCGCTTCGCCCGAGGACGGATGCCCTTGTCCCAGCAGCGAAAAGCTAACGCTCACATCCCGCTCGGCTGCGCTGTATCCCGCCCCCGAAGCGAAGGCGGCGTCGACCGTCTGCAATCCTTCGTCCGTCAATTCAGGGGAAGCCTCGGTTGCTGAAGTGACTGTTCCCGAGTCAGTGACAACCGCAGCCCGCTTCGGCAAAGCTTCCGGGGGCGCAGGGTCCTGTGGGCCCGCCACAGCCGGTGGAAACTGCAGGGAAGGCCTGGTGGAGGAAGGGGTGGCCGAGGGTTCCACAACTGGCGGAAGGGTGGGCGTCAGCGTTGCAGCGGTGGGCACAGGTGCTGGAGGCGTCGCTGAATTGCTCGGGGCATCGCCGGCAGTGCTGACGGTGCCGCTGGGTTGCCCGAACCAGGCAGCAAGTCCAAAGGTCGCCAAGCCCACTGCAGCCACAGCAGCAACAGCAACCTTCCAAGCGCCGTTGATGGACCGTACGGTTGTGACCCCCTGACCGGTGAGGGCAGACACGTTCGACGCCGACAACAATCCCGCGGCCGCCCCAGGAGTCAACGCGATACCCGTCACCAGTGGGAAGAGAGCAGCCTTCATGGCGCCCTGGATGTCGTTGAGTTCAATCAGCAGGGCAGTGCACTTGGAGCAGGTCTCCAAGTGCACGCTGACCCTTTCACGCGACGTGCGCTTCAAGGCATGCCGCGCGTACTTGCCCAACTGGCTGGAAAACTCGGAACACTCGTCGTCGAGAGCCAAAACGAGGTGGTTCTGTAAATATGCCTGGCGAAGCCCTTCCCGTGCGCGAAGGACCAACGACGACACGCCGTTGGGGCTGAGGCCGATGAGCGGAGCAGCGGCTGCAGGTTTCAGCCCTTCGACGTCGATGTGCCACAGGACCGCTTGCCAACGTTCTGGAAGCGACTTGAATGCGGCTGCGACTGCTGACGACTCGAACTCGTTGATGATCGGGTCGTCGTCGACGACGGCGGTGTCCAGCGTTGCTTCATCGGTTGCGGTCTGAATGCTCCGGGCTTTCCTGTTCCGTGCATGGGCGATCCGCTGCACAGCTGTCAGAAGGTAGGCGCGGAAGAATTCCTTTGGACCCTTGCCGTTGCTGAGTGCCTGAAATACGGAGGCGAACGCTTCCGCGACTGCGTCGTCGGCGTCGCTGGCGTTGTCAGTTTGTGCGCGCGCAACGTACTGGGCCGCTGCAAGGTGTCTCCGATACAGCGTGTCGAAGGCGTCGGAGTCGCCCCCGCGGACCATCTCAATGATGTCCAAGTCGCTGACCGTCACAGCTGTCTTGGTTCCGCCATTGGAGCCTTTATCAAAATCTCTCCCCATCAGGCCAGTGTGACATTTGATTGCGTCATGACTTGAATCGCCGACTACTTACGGCTAAGCCGTCCAGTAATCTTTCAATTCCGCGACACGATCCTGCTTGGACGTGTACTAAGCCGTTAGGGAGCCCCATGTAGCAGAGGCCCTTCGGGCTAAAAACGGTCGCGGGCATAACATCGACCGGGTCCACGACTGCGGCCTGTGAGTCCGGCACTAGTCCGCCAGCACATCGCCGTAGTTGGCCTCAAGACCGCGCATTCGGTCCCTTGCTGACGCTCCAAGCCTGGCGTGGACCGCTGCGATGAGCGCTTCGACAAGCATCGTGGCCGGCACGATGCTGTCAAAGGACCCGGCGGCTTCCACCCTGGCCGGCAATACCACATCCGCAGTAAACGAAACGGGGGAGAGCCACGGATCGGTAACAAGCACAACTTTGGCCCCGCGTGCGCTTGCGGCCTTTGCAAGGTCAATGGTGTCTTTCTGATACCTGCGGAAATCGAAGAATACGCACACATCGCGTTTGCCAAGGTCGGCGACGAACATCGGGTCATCGTTGGGATGCTGGCCATGCACTGATGTGTTGGGCCGCATCAGGCGCAGGTGAAGATCAAGGTACGTGGCCAACACATGCGAAAACCTGCCACCGACGGAAGTGATGTGCAGCGAGGGATTGCACAGTAGCGCCACGGCTCGGTCAAACTCGTGCTCCGGAAGCGATGACACGGTGCTTTTGATGCCCTCGACCGCTGTTTCCGCTACGGATTGCGCCACTTCCGGCGCCGCCGAGTCGACCCGGATTCTGCCCGGGAGAGTTAGAGGAGAAGCTCTCCGGGCCTGGACTTCATCTCTCAGGGCATCCTGGAAATCGCGGTATTTGCTGAAGCCCAACCGACTGACGAATCGGAGCACGGTGGGGGCACTGACGTTCCCCTTCTTTGCAAATGCCACTGTGGATTCCAGCCCGGCGGCGGGATAGTTGGCCAGGAAGACCCGGGACAGTTTATGCTCCGCCGGCGATAACGAGCCCTGTATTTGCCGGATTCGGTCCGCCAAGGTCAAACCTGCCGGTTGGTTCTCCGGCTGTTCCGTCAGCCCGAACTGGGACATGGCAATCCTTCCTTGAGTCAGTGGGAATATCCGACAATAGCCGCGAATTCGCACCCTTCCTCATTCGTATTCAATCAGTGAACAATCCGGAGTTGCCGCAGGCTAACCCGCCGGGGCAACCGCAAGGGGAAGTTCGCTGCTCCGCAGCATGGTGATGGCTGCACCGACGTACCCTGCCAGAAGCGCATAGGCCACGTCTTGGACATGGCCGTCGCCCGGAACAAAAGTGCTTGAATGCAGCCGCTCGGCAACGCCACTTGTTCCCACGAACATCATGAGCGAGGGCACTTTCTCCGAGTAATACGAGAAGTCATCTGACCCGGCCGATCTAAGACTTCCGTCCACTTCGAGGGCCAGAGACTGTAGCAGTGGAGTGGTCGCCTTGGCGATGTCCTCGTTGTTTTCAAGCACGGGCTCTCCTTCCGTCACGGTGACTTCGCCACTGCAACCATGGGCCGATGCCACCAAAAGGACCGTCTCTTCGAGGCGCCGAAGGACCTCTTCCCGTACGGGAACGGACATGGTGCGAACAGTTCCCCTGGCCGCTGCAGTGCCTGGTATGACGTTTGCTGCCGTACCCGCTTGAAGCGTGGCTATAGTCAGCACGACCGGGTCCATGGGGTCCACGTTCCGACTCACGATGTTCTGTAGTGAGATAACCACGTGAGCCAGGGCAACAACCGGATCGGCGGTAATGTGCGGATAGGCCGCGTGCCCACCTTTGCCGTGGATGTTGATGACGAACTCGTCTGACGAAGCATTCACTGAGCCCGAGGTGCACGCTACGGTTCCTCCCGCCAGAGTCGGTTGTACGTGGGCCGCCACTGTAGCCCGCACGCCCTCCTCCGCGAACATGCCGGAAGCGCAAATATCCTTGGCCCCTGACGGGTACGTTTCCTCCCTGGGCTGCAGGACCAGAAGGATCGGAGGCGCGCCATCGGTTGCGTCGACAGCCCTGGCCAAAGCTACCGCCGCAGCCAGATGAACATCGTGTCCGCAGGCATGCATCACACCCGGCCGTTGTGATGCCCACTCAAGGCCGGATTCCTCCTGGGCGGGCAGTGCGTCCAATTCGGCCCGAACAGCGATCGCTTCGCCGGGTCCACCGATGCGAAGGAGTGCCCCGGTGTTGGCCACGGGCCTGGCGTGCTCGAATCCGGGCAAGCACTTCAGCACGAGGTCAAGCGTTGGTCCCTCTGCCCCTGACAGATCCGGCAGGGTGTGTAGCCTGTGGCGCAGGTCTATTGCGTGCGGCATTTCCTGGTCAATACGCTTCCGAAGCACTTCAAGCAGTTCGGGATTCACTGTTGCCCCCCAATGTGTAGACGCGCTCAGCGTTGTCTCTTCCGACCATCTGAACTATGCGAATGGCGTCCTGCTCTGACCAATCCCCGTCCCGGACCCATGCCCCAAGGACCTTCTTCATGCCTTCGCGCCATAGGCGGGACCCCAAGTAGTGAAGTTCCGGAGGGCCCCAGGCATCGCTGGAGAACAGGATCTTCGAGAATGGCGCCAGTTCCATCGACTCTTTGATGAGCTGCACTGACTGAACACCGGTGTAGTTGATTCCCAGTCCTACGTCGAAATAGACATTGGGGAACACTTGGGCCAAGTAACCGGCGTGCCGATGAAACGGATAGCAGTGCAGAAGAAGCACATCCACCATGTACGGCTCGATCAATTTTATCCAAGGAACCAGCAGCAGCGGATCGCAACGGTCCAATCGCAAGTCCGGGTCGCCGTAGCCGGTGTGCAACTGGATCGGCAGCCCCCGGTCAACTCCTGACCAGAGAAGGAAACGCAAAAGCACGGGATCCGAGATGCGAAGCGAGTACCCGGCTGTTACCAACCGAAGCCAGGAAGCAGCCGCCTTGGCAACCTCATCACGAGACGGTCGCTCGGGCGCAAAGTCGAACCCGAGCCGATAGGCGATGATGCTCTTGACTCCCACTGCGTTCTGCGTTACCACTGCGAGTCGAGCTATATACGCATCAGCAAAATCAGCTGCCGACACTCCTTCGCCAGCCAGGGATTCCGCCACAGCCTCAAGCCGGACAACTTCGCTCACCTTGGCGCCGCTGATGCTCTCCATACCAGCCAGGCCATGGATTTGTTCGCCGCGATATCCGGTTTCGATCAGGAAGTGTCCTATTCCCGCTGACTTTAGGAGGCGCGACGTTACTTCCTGCGTGCCCAACTCGGACCGTCGGTCAAAGTACGCGTCGGCGCCGGCATGCGGGGCAAGATCCAGGAGTGGCGCGCACCAGCGACGAATGGCAAACCCCACTTGCGAATCGAACTGGGTCATCCACGGCGGAATGGGCCTGTCCGACTCTGTCAACAACTCTTCGAGGGATGCCCGGGCAACATCGTCGGTCAATGCGCCGTGGACGTGGTGGTCCACCAAGGGGGTTTCCTCGATGGCAGCCAGCAGGCGGTCGATGGAATCAGTAGACATCAGAAACCGCTCGTACGCGGGCTGAATCGTCAAGGGACGACAATTGCGCGAGTTCGTACCGCTTGACCGCCAAATACGTTGTCAGCAGATCCGGATGGAACCACGACGTCGCCGTTTGGTCCTTTTCCAAGGCCAGGAGCGCATCTTCAAGGGTTCGGGGCAGCTGGGGGACGTCCTTCAATTCGGCTGGTCCTGCCGTCTCCGGGAAAACCTGTGGCGTGGGGTATTCGTGCCCTCCGAGAATGCCGGACAGCCCCGCCCGGAGCAACACACCAAGGGTGAGCCAAGGATTCGCAGTGGCATCGGCTGCCCTGTATTCAAGGTTGAATTGATGATCCGGAGTGGATCCACCTGCCGAACTTGTGGGACAGATGCGCAGGAGCGCTTCCCTGTTTCGTTCAGCCAGAAATATTCCGCCTACGCTCCAACGGTCCGGAGCCAGCCGCAGGAAGGAAACCGGACTTGGAGCCGTCCAAGCCGTCAGAGCTTCCGCGTGACGCAAGATGCCGGCGCCGAACCTGGCCCCCACTTCGGAGAGCCGACCGGGACGGGAAGCGTCGAACAGAACGGGATTGCCGCCGTCGTCCACCAAACTGATGTGCACGTGCACGCCGGTGCCGGTGCCGTTTGGTTCCTGCAACGGCGCGAAGGACGCCCTCAGGCCGCGGCGGATGGCCAAATCCCGGACCAGTTCGCGCAGGAGCACTGCCCGGTCTGCAGCCGTGAGGGGGTCGCTCGGTTCCACGGTAATTTCAAACTGGTGCGCCCCGAATTCAGGCAACCAGTTCTCAGGTGCAAGGCCGCAGTCCGTCAGGAGGCGGAGCAGGTCTGTTCCAAAGGGATCGGCGTCACGGTGCCTGCGCAAGGAAAAGGGAGCAGATTGAGGCAGCCCTTCCAGGACGAACTCGTGCTCGAATGTGGCGATAATCCGCAGTCCCGTTAGTTCCCTGAAGTCCTTGATGGCGCGACGCAGGAACGTCCTCGGGCAGCAGTCCCATTCGCTTCCATCCGGCTGGGTCTGGTCGGCGAGCAGTACTTTCAGCCCTGAATCATTCGGACTGTTGGGGATCGTGATTTCACTGGCTTCGTCCGGCATCAGGCGCAGATCGCCGGTTGAACCGAAGGCGCTGCCCGGCGCAATGCCACCGAATGCCGAAATGCCAAGGTTGGCCGGCACCCATCCGAGGCCGGAGCGAAGCACTGAGTCGTAGGCTTCGCGCGGAGCCCCGCGTCCACGGACCTGGCCCGCGAGGTCGCAGGTGGCAACGAATATATCGGGGGTGTTCACTGGCGCCTCCGGCCGGTCGTGTCTGAGTTGTTGCTGAATTCGGTGCCGGCGACGCCGCAATAGTCCATGGCGGACAAAGCGTAAGTCTTCACGGCGGTGATGATCTGATGGATGGGGACATACTCGTTCTCTGCGTGCGCGGTGCGGCCAACCCCGGGTCCGTAGACCAACCCGTCGATGCCCTGTGCGTCCATCCAGGTCAGATCGCAGACGCCCAAGAACCCTTCCTGCTGCGGAGGCGTGGTGACGTCAAAGCCGCCAATGGAATCGCTATGCGCCTTCATGACCGCTGGGATGAGGTCATGGTTTGCGGGCGCGGTGTACGGCGGCCACAGCAGCTTCCAGTCGAATTCGGGACGGTGCGCACTCAGCCAAGGATCGTTGGCACAGGCCTGACGCACTGTTCTCTCGATCTCTTCAATGACTTCGTCATTGCTGCGCTCCGGGTGGTGGTAGACGCAGTATTCGACAGTGAGCGTATCTGCAAGGAAGAACGGCACCAAAACACCTTCGGGATTTCCGCGAATCACCCCGGGCAGAAGGTTGAAGTAACCCGGCCGGAACAGCGGGTGCCTGTCACGCAGGGCCCATGTATCTTCGAGTTGCCGTAGGGCGTGGTAAATAATCCAGAACTTGTCGATCGTGTTGACCCCAAGCACTTCGCCCTCCAGCGTGGGGTGAATTGTGAGTCCCCGCAGACCCGAGTGCGCCGCCTTGCCCACGAGCGAGAGCGAGAACCACAGAAGTCCAGGCGTGGTGGGAACAAGATTCGGTGCCGCATCCGCAAAGTTCGAAGGTTCGCTAACGATGGCGGCGTCCGCCCCATAGCCAGCTTGCAAGGCGGCAGTTGTGCCGGAGAGATGGTCACCCACCTCTTCCCCGACGACTGCCTGCAGGACAAGGTCTCCCTTGAGCTGGATGCCTGCCTTGGCCAAGGCGATGGCCGCGTAAGCAGTCGCCACCGTTCCAGCCTTGTTGTCGGTTGCTCCGCGACCGTGCACCGCCTCGTCGGTGATCAGCCCCGAGAAAGGCGCCCGCGACCACAGCCCTTCGCGGTTGGGCGGAACAACATCGACATGTCCGTTGAGCAGCAGCGAACGCCCACCTCCCGTTCCGGTAATCCGGCCACATGCGTTGTCCCGCCCCTTTTCAACGGTGACCAGTTCGGTGGCGGCACCCGCCTCCCGATGAAGATCGTTCATGAGGGCACTGACCTCGCCCTCGCCACCTACCAGCTTCTTGTAGTCCTGGCCTGGATATTTGGGGTTGATGCTTGGAATCCTGACAGCCTCGGACACAGACTGCACGATCCTGGGCGCCAGCCGATCCACGGCGTCCAAGACTGCCTTGCGCTTGCTCTGCTCGGTTCCGGCAGTGGCGTCAGCGGACATGAGCGGCCTCCTTGTCATCCGAATACTGGTCCGAAGTGCGGTGAGCGTGGTTCCCGCTTCGCCGCAGTAGCCTCCGCGCACCGTTCCAAACGTCTCCAATGAGTCCGGAAATGCCGCGCGGAAGAAAAACGAGAACCAAAAGCGTCCCGACGCCGATGAGGATCGCCCGCATTGGCCCCAGATCCGTGAGCTGGCGGTCGATGACCGTGACAATCAGCGCACCTAGGACGGGCCCCCAAATGTGGCCTGTGCCCCCGAGGAAGATCATGCTCAAGCCAAGGGTGACGAAACCAAAACTGAACAAGGTGACATCAGCAACACGGAAATACGCAACATAAAGGGCTCCTGTAACACCGGCGACTGCCCCACTGAGGATAAACGCAAGGAGGTGCTGCCTGACGCGGTTCATCCCCCGGCTTACCGCGAGATGCTCGTTGTCGCGCAAGGCAATGAGGCTCTTGCCAAAAGAGCTGCGCAGGATGATCTTCAGGACCACCAGCAGCATGACCACCGCGACACCGAGCAGCCAGAGATAGCCCAATCCCGAATACTTTGCGAAGGAGAATTCTCCGATGCTCAATGCGGGCACGCCGGTCAGTCCGCTTGATCCGCCGGTTATCCCGGGAATGGCCAGGACCAAGTAATAGCACAGCTGTACGAAAACAAACGTGATCAGCGCGATATAGATGCCTCGCATGCGTATCACCGGAATGTAAGCAAGTGCACCGGCCAGCCCGCCCGCAGCACTGGCCAGCACGAGTCCAAGCCACGGATTGACGTCCCATGTAACTGTGGACACTGCCATGGTGTAGCCACCCACGCCGAAGAACCCGATGTGGGCGAAATTGAAGATACCGCCAATGCCCAAAGTCAGGTTCCAGCTTGCCGCCAGGAGGGCGTAGATCAGTGCCGTGGCGGCAAGCAGGCGGGCGGAACCGCTGACGACGACGTAGGGCAGCAGGGCGGCGCCGACCAGAAGCAGCGGCCATGTGCCGAAGCGCTTAATGGTGCCAAGGCTGATCATGAGGAACGTCCCTTCACAAGGCCCTGTGGGCGAATGAGCATGATGAGGACCAAGACAAGGAAGACGGCGACGGGGCTCCACTGCAGGCCCAGCCAGTACGTGGTGCCCGCTTCCAGGGCACCAATGGTGAACGCCCCCACCAAGGTGCCCCACAAAGTAGCCGATCCTCCAAAGACCAGGACAACAAATGCAGTCAGCAGCGGCTCGAAACCCTTGGTGGGCGTGATAGTGGTGGTAGTTCCATAGACGAAGGCAGCAGCGCAGGCCAGTATCGCTGCCACCGCGAACACGGCACCGTAGACGCGTGCTGGGCGGATGCCAACAAGCATTGCCATGTCCCGGTTCTGTTCCACGGCCCGGACAGCCATTCCCCACTCTGTCTTCCGCAGCACGATGATCAGGCCGATGACAAGGACCAGCGCCAGGGCGAGCGAAATGAGGGTGGATCCGACGATTTTCACGTCGCCCAAGGCAAACGTCGTGGTGGTGACCGCATCAATTTGCCGGTTCTGTGGTCCCCAGACCAGTTGCGCAGCGCCTTCCACGGCGTTGGCAATGGCAAGCGTCGAAACCATGACCAGCAGCGTTCCGTTGGGTCTGCCGATGAACGGTCTTACGGCTACAAAGTCCAGGAGGATGCCCAGCAAAGCCAGCAGGGGAACCGCAGCGGCGAAGGCCAGAAGCACCGGCAGCCCCACCCTCTCTGAAAGGGTCCAGATGAAATACGCCCCTAGAAGCAGCAGCGCGCCGTGCGCGTAGTTGAACACTCCCAAAGTGGACCAGATGAGGGACAAACCGCTGGCCATCAGGGAATACAACGAACCGAGGACAATCGCCGAAACAAGGATGGAGAGGAGCGCGTCAGTCATGGTTGGCTCCTTTCAAGGGGCCGTTGCCTGCCGTTGGCGAGGCCGCCGAGCCGACGTACATATTCATGATTTCTTCGTGACTGGGCTTTACGGACGTGGTCCCGCTGGCCACAATCCGGCCAAGTTCCACAAGATGCCATCGATCAGTGAGCTCGAACAGGAAATCGATGTCGCCGTCAGCGACGATCAAGGACAGGCCGAGTTTGCGGATGTCATGAAGTGTCTCGAGGATTTCGTACCTGATCTTTGGGGCGAGCCCCAGCGTCGGCTCATCAAGCACCAAGAGCTTCGGCTTGGCCATCAGCCCCATGCCGATTGCCACCATCTGACGCTCGCCGCCGGAAAGCGTTCCCACCAGTTGATCGCGTCGCTGGAGCAGCTTGGGGAACAAATCGTGAACCATGGCCAAGGTCTGGGTCCGCTCATTCCTGGCGATCGGTATTCTTCCTGCCAGCAAGAGGTTTTCCCGAATGGTCAGCCGTGGAAAGAGTTGGTTGCCTTGCGGTACGTGCATCATTCCTTGATCGACCACTTTGTAGGCCGGCATTCCTGTGATGTCGTTGCCGTTCAGGACTACCTGTCCTGAAGTGATTTTGCCCAGGCCGGCCATGGCACGAAGAGCCGTGGTCTTTCCGTGTCCGTTCGGCCCCAAGAGGGCAAGCGCCTCGCCGGATGACACATCGATGGAGAATGAACGGACAACGGGCAGACGTCCGTAGCCGGCTTCCAGGTCCCGGACCTGAAGCAGCGGGATATTCTGCTGCTGGTCAGGATTCATGCTGCTGCCTTTCCCAAGTACGCTTCCAACACCTGCGGGTCCGAAAGCACGGCGTCCGGTGAGCCTTCCGCGAGAAGCTCGCCGGATGAAAGGATGATCATTCGGTTGGCCAATTCACGCAGGAGGCTGAGTACGTGCTCAATGATGAGCAGTGTCAGGCCGCCCTTCTGAAGCTCCCGCAAGAGCAGGATCAGGTCGGCTTGATCTTCGTTGTTCAGCCCTCCGGCGGGTTCGTCCAGCATGAGCAGACGGGGCTGCGCCACCAAGGCACTGGCTATCATGAGCTTCTTCTTCGCCAGAAGTGGGATTTCGCCCGCTGGCACGTCCCGGTATTTCATGATCCCCACCGTCTCCAGCGCCGACTCCGCCGATGTTTTCGCTGAACGCCCACGCCCTCCCAAGTAATGGCAGGCAACAGCAACGTTGTCCGACACACTCAGCGTCGGAAACAGCTGTTCTGCCTGGAAGGTGCGTCGCAGGCCGCAACGGGCGATCTTGTGGGCAGGCATTTGGTCAATGCGCCTACCGTCGAAGATGACCTCCCCAGCTGTGGGGCCGAAGGGGACGCCCGAGATCAGGTTGAAGAGAGTGCTCTTTCCGGCGCCATTAGGACCAGCGATGCCGAGGATTTCTCCACGGTTGACGCGTACGCTGACGTTGTCGACGGCGAGAAACCCTCCAAAGCGCCGGCTGACTCCACGAACTTCCAAGAGGTGCCCGGAGGTTCGGTGAGACGCAAATTCTGTGGTCGGATTCATTTCATCCACTCGGGCCTCTGGAACTTGCCGTCCGCGAATTCCTCCGGAGCGATGTTCAGCCGCTTGCCGTTTTGGATCTGGTAGTACGTCATGGGAATCCCGTCCTTGCCGGCGACGGCCAGGTGGGTTGCGGGGTCAAAATGAACACGGCCAAGAGTGGTCTGTGTGTCCAGCTTGCCCAGCGCTACCCCTACTTCGCTGCGCTTGCCCGGGTCACCGACTGCCCGCACTGCATCAGCCCAAAGGTAAACCTGCTCATAGAGGCCAAAGCTGTAAAGGCTCGGTTCGGCTTGGTACTTGTCGGTCAACTTCTTTGTGAGCTCCTTGGTTTCCGGCAAAGCCGGCAGCGGAGCGAAGGGAAGGTTGTAGAGGACGCCGTCTGCGTTTCGGCCCGCAAGTTCCGTGAACTCGGGAACACTGGGGGCGTACTGGGAGAAGACCAGCGATTGCGTCGGGTTCTGCCGGAACTGGGTCAGGAACTTTGACGCGTTTGCCGTTAGATAGTCGAGGTTGATGATCACCGCCGGATCGACCTGGCGAATCTTGGTGATTTGTGTTGTCCAGTCGTCCACTTCCCCGAACGGCACGGTATCGGGGCCGGTGACCTCCCAGCCTTTGGCCTTGAGGTTCTTCTCCAGCCCTGAAGCGATGCCGTTGGAATAAGCATTGTCACTGGAAATGATGTAGGCCTTGCGGTTTCGGAGCGGGAACGTGCCGTCAGCATTCCAGGCTTCAAGCTGTTCCGGGACCCCAGTGCTGTAGCCCTCATACGATGGGGCAAGCGACCACACGCCCGGATACTTTTCCGGGTTCTTGGAAATGATGTCGCCTGTTTGCGCGCTGTTGCCGCTGAGCAGGTAGGGAATACCAGCTTCGGCAAGCTGATCGATTTCGAAGTTGGTGGTACTCGCGTAACCAGTCAGGACGGCGGCGACGTCAGGGTTGGAGGTCAGCTGCGTTACCGCAGCTGATACGGCGTCGGACTTTTGGTCTCGTACGTCCAACGCCTTCAGCTCAACCTTCCGGCCATCAATGCCGCCCTTGGCATTGATCTCGTCGACTGCAAGTTGCGCGCCCTGCTCCATGAGCTTGCCATCTGCTGCAGCCACACCTGTCAAAGGAGCCAAAAGGCCAAGCGTGATATTTCCTTGGGTTGAGCCGGACTCGTTGCTTTCGCCGGTGGGAACTGTGCAGCTCACCATGGAGAAGGCCATCAGCGCGGCGGTGGAAAGGAGCACGGATGTGCGTAGACGGTGTCCGAATGAGGAGGACATTTTGCTCCGTAAGTGTTGGGGACCGTCATCCCTCCGATGACAGGTTCCAGGATGAATGACAGTTGATAGGTAGGTGCGCGAGCTCATGGGACAACGCTCCTAGCCGACCGGCGACAGGGCGCCGACAAGACCAAACAGGTCTTTCGGATCATCCGGATTGGCCACAAGGTGGATCTCTTCATAGAACTCAGAGCCCTCAACCGAGTCCCGCAGATATCGCAAAGCTGAGAAATCCTCTACGGCGAACCCCACCGAATCAAAAATCGTGATTTGCTGCTCTGACGTGCGGCCCGGTGCTTCACCGCTGAGCACTTGCCAGAATTCAGTGACGAAGAAGTCTGCGGGCATCTGCTGAATTTCCCCTTCGATCCGCGTCTGCATCTCGTACTCAACAAAGACGTCGCCGAGGTCCAGGACCGCAGGGTCGAGTTCGGTCTTTCCGGGACAATCACCCCCGATGGCGTTGAGGTGGACGCCGGGTGCTACATGTTCTGCGCGGAGGATTGTTGCCTGCGCCTTGTCCGCTGTGCACGTAGTGATGATGTCTGCGCCTTGCACTGCATCCAGGGCTGACGACGCAACAACAACTTCGAATCCAAGGGGCAACATGTTGCGAATGAACTTGTTCACAGCTGCGGGATCTGTGTCCCAGACTTGGAGTCGCCGAATACCCAAGGTGCGCCGGATACCGAGTGCCTGAAATTCAGCCTGGCTCCCTGTTCCGATCATCGCCATGACGCTCGAATCTGATCGTGCCAGCTCCTTTGCGACCATGGCGGATACGGCAGCGGTACGCAATGCGGTCAGTATTGTCATCTCCGCCAGGAACGTCGGGTAGCCGTTGTGAACGTCAGCCAGAACACCGAACGCCGTTACTGTCTGGTAGCCGCGGGCAGGATTTGACGGGTGTCCGTTCACGTACTTGAAGCCGTAGGTCTCATGGTCGCTGGTCGGCATGAGTTCTATGACACCGAATGGCGTGTGGCTGGCGACGCGGGGGGTTTTGTCGAATTGCGGCCAGCGCCTGAAGTCGTCCTCCATGTACCGGACGAGGTCTTCGATGATCGATTCCGGCCCCCGGGACCTCACCCAGCTGATCATCTTGTGTACATCTACAAAGCGCGTCATCTGCGCTCCCTCTCTGTTGAATGCCGCTCACTTCGTCGGGAGTAGCTACAACCCATGATGCGTTAGAAACCATCCAAAGTCACCAACTTTTTGATTTTTGTTATATTTATTTCATCGACAACTGAAGCCGCGCCCTCCCATCGAGGCGTCAGCAGTGCCCGTGTGGCGCCAGCGACCGATGTCGATCCGGGAATCGTGAGTGCTTTGACGCAGCAATTTATTGCGTGACGAACGTCACAAAAAATGCTGCGACACGTTGTCCCGCCGAGGCCTACTCATACTGCGAGGCCGAGATGAATGGGATCGTCCTGAGCTGCAACAATTCCCCGGCCCCGGCCTGGGCGTCGACCCCGGCTTTGATGAACAAATGCAGCGCTGTGGCAGCGAACGTCGGTGGCGTCCTGAAGGGGTGCCGCCCCAGTCCCACGAGGACGCAGTTCACAGTGAACCGCCCACTGCCCGTGGGTGCGTCCACAACGATGACTTCAGCACCATCAATGATCAGCATCATCACCTATGAAAGAGGAAAACACTGTGAGTAATCACCACACCGGGCGGCTTTGGAAGTCCGCCGCCGCTA
>NZ_JBIVQG010000024.1:0-33216 GCF_044755025.1 Paenarthrobacter sp. NPDC092416 | reverse complement strand
GCCGTCATCATGATGCTCCCACCCATCATCGTCTTCGCCGCCCTCAACAAATACTTCAGCGTCGGCGGCATCGGCGGATCCCTCGCAGGCCGCTAACAAACCGTCCTACGCCACTCAATCTGTCCTGCAGAACCGCAACTCCCGAAAAGGAACACAATGTCGTACTCGATCCAGCTGTACACCCTCCGGAACGCCATCCAGGAGGATCTGCCTGGAACCATCAAGAAGGTCGCGGACATCGGCTTCACGCAGGTGGAACCGTACAACTTCGTGGCCACGGCCAAGGAACTCGGCGCCGCATTGAAGGAGAACGGCCTCACGGCTCCTTCCGGTCATGCCCCGCTGTTGAGCCAGGACCAGGATGAGATCTTCGCGGCTGCCAAGGAACTGGGCATCACCACGGTGATCGATCCCTACCTCCCGGCCGAGCACTGGCAGTCCGCCGAGGACATCCAGGCCACCGCTGCCAAGCTCAACGCCGCGGCCAAGAAGGGCGCCGAGTACGGCATCCGGGTGGGTTACCACAACCACGCCTGGGAGCTCGAGTCCACCATCGAAGGGCAGACCGCGCTGGAGTACTTCGAGGGCCTGCTGGATCCGGAACTCGTCCTTGAGGTAGACACCTACTGGGCTGCCGTGGGCGGTCAGGATCCCGTGGAGCTCCTGGCCCGTTTGGGTGACCGGGTGAAGTTCATCCACATTAAGGACGGACCGGCCAACACCGACACCAAGGCCCAGCAGCCTGCCGGCCAGGGCACCATCGCGGTTCTGGACGTCATCGCCGCGGCCAAGTCCTTGGAGGTTGGCGTGGTTGAATTCGACGACTACTCCGGCGACATCTTCCAGGGCATCACCGAGAGCCTGAACTACCTCAACGCTGCAGCCGAAGGAGCCAAGGCATGAGTTTCGCACCCTCCACCCGAAAGGGCCCCGTCGGCGTCGCTGTCATCGGGGCGGGCAACATCAGCAAGCAGTACCTGGACAACCTCACGGTCTTCCCGGACCTGAAGGTCCTGGTCATCGCGGACCTCTTCGTCGAGGCAGCCGAGGCACGGGCCAAGGAATACGGCATTCCGGAATTCGGTGCGCCGGAGCTGGCGCTGAACCATCCCGACGTCGAAATCATCGTCAACCTGACCATCCCGGCGGCGCACGTCGAGGTAGCCACGGCGGCGGTCAACGCGGGCAAGCACGTCTGGACCGAGAAGCCTTTCTCGCTGGACCGCGAATCCGGGCTGGGGTTGCTCAAGGCAGCAGATGCCGCCGGCATCCGTCTTGGTACCGCCCCGGACACGTTCCTGGGCGCGGGCCTTCAGACTGCACGCCGCATCATCGAGCGCGGCGACATCGGCACTCCGCTGACCGGCATGACCACGTTCCAGACCCCGGGCCCGGAGTCCTGGCACCCGAACCCGGCCTTCCTGTTCCAGCACGGCGCGGGTCCCTTGTTCGACATGGGCCCGTACTACCTCACCGCCCTGATCCAGACCTTCGGATCGATCCGCAAGGTAGCCGCCGTCGGCTCCTCCGCCAAGGCGACCCGCGTGATCGGTTCCGGTCCCAAGGCCGGCGAGGAGTTCGCCGTCGAGGTCCCCACGCACGTGTCCGCGATGGCGCAGTTCGAGGGCGGCCAGTCCTCGCACAGCGTCTTCTCCTTCGAGTCGCCGCGCCTGCGGATGGGCTTCGTCGAAATCACCGGCTCTGAAGCGACGCTCTCGCTGCCGGACCCGAACTACTTCGACGGCGACTTGAAGCTGTGGCGTCCGGGCGCGGAAGAACCGGAGATCATCCCTGCCACCGGGCCGGCCAACGGCCGCGGCCTGGGCGTGCTGGACATGGCCCGCGCCCTCCGTTCCGGTGCCCCGCACCGCGCCACGGGAGATCTCGCCTACCACGTGCTGGACAGCATGGTCTCGATTGCGGAGTCCGTGGAATCGGGCTCGTTCGTGGACGTCACCAGCAACGCACCCGTTTCGGCAGCCGTCCCTGAGGACTGGGCACCGGAAACCGCAACTCTGTAACTGAGGAAACGAAAACATGACCACCCCCGCACACACTGACCAGAGCCCGGGTTCCCGGCAGCGCCCGTTGGGTGTGGCCGCGATCGGCTACGCCTTCATGGGGAAGGCCCACTCGAATGCGTGGCGGAATGTGGCCAGCTTCTTCGACGTCCCGGCCATCGAGCAGAAAGTGCTCGTTGGCCGGGACGCTGGTGCCGTCGCCGAAGCCGCCGCCAAATACGGCTGGGCCGAGTCCGCCACCGATTGGCGTTCCGTCATTGAACGCGACGACATCCACATCATCGATATCTGCGCCCCGGGCTGGATGCACGCCGAAATCGCCATCGCAGCGCTGGAAGCCGGCAAGCACGTGCTTGTCGAAAAGCCGCTCGCCAACACCCTGGGTGAGGCTGAGTTGATGGTGGCCGCGGCGGCTGCTGCGCGGTCCCGCGGTGTGCAGTCGATGATCGGATTCAACTACCGCCGTGTCCCGGCCCTCGCGTTGGCCCGCGAACTCATCGCCGAGGGCCGGCTCGGCACTGTCCGGCACGTCCGCGCCGCGTACCTGCAGGACTGGCTCTCTGACGCCGAGGCCCCTATGACATGGCGCCTCCGCAAGGAAACGGCCGGTTCCGGGGCGTTGGGTGATATTGCCTCGCACGCCATCGACCAGGTCCTCTACCTCCTGGGCGATGCCGTCACCGAGGTCTCTGGCCGCCTGCACACCTTCGTGACCAACCGCCCCGGCGCTGGCGGTCCCGCGGGCGGGCTCGAAGATGTCACGGTGGACGACGCCGCTTGGGCCACGCTGACCCTCGCCTCCGGAGCAATCGCCTCCGTGGAAGTCAGCCGCGTAGCCACGGGACAGAAGAACTCCCTCAAACTCGAGATCTACGGCGACAAAGGCACCATCCTCTTCGATCTCGAGAACCTGAACGAACTCGGCTTCCTGGATGCCACACTGCCCGTCCGGGAACAGGGCTTCCGCCGGATCCTGGTCAACGAGCCCGAACACCCGTACATGGGCGCGTGGTGGCCGCAGGGTCACATCATCGGCTGGGAGCACACATTCACGCACCAGATCCGCGACTTCCTCCTGGCCATCGAATCCGGTGAGGCGCCGTCGCCGTCGTTCGAAGAAGGCTTGAACGTCCAGCACATCCTGGCCGCCGTGGAAGAGTCCGCAGCCGCTAAATCCTCCATTATCCAGATTTCTGCAACCCCTCTTGAAGGAGCCTGACATGCCCCGCCCGTACACCCTGTTCACCGGCCAGTGGGCCGACCTCCCCTTCGAGGAAGTCGCGCGTCTTGCCTCGGGCTGGGGCTACGACGGCCTGGAAATCGCCGTCTCCGGAGACCACCTGGACGCCTGGCGCTGGGACGAGCCCGGCTACGTCGACTCCAAGCTCGCCATCCTGGAAAAGTACAACCTGAAGGTCTGGGCCATCTCCAACCACCTCAAAGGCCAGGCCGTGTGCGATGACCCCATCGACTTCCGCCACGAAGCAATCGTCGGATCCCGCGTCTGGGGCGACGGCGAACCCGAAGGCGTCCGCCAGCGCGCCGCCGAGGAAATGAAACACACCGCCCGCCTCGCCAAAGCGCTCGGGGTGGACACCGTCGTCGGATTCACCGGCTCCTCCATCTGGCAGTACGTCGCCATGTTCCCGCCCGTCCCGGAAAAAGTCATCGAGGCCGGCTACCAGGACTTCGCTGACCGTTGGAACCCCATCCTGGACGTCTTCGACGAATGCGGGGTCCGCTTCGCCCACGAAGTCCACCCGAGTGAGATCGCCTACGACTACTGGACCACCGTCCGCACCCTCGAAGCGATCGGCCACCGGCCCGCGTTCGGCCTGAACTGGGACCCCTCCCACTTCATGTGGCAAGGCATCGACCCCGTCTCCTTCATCTGGGACTTCAAAGACCGGATCTACCACGTGGACTGCAAGGACACCAAACTGCGCCCCACCGGCCGCAACACCGTCATGGGCTCCCACCTGCCCTGGGGAGACCCCCGCCGCGGCTGGGACTTCGTCTCCGCCGGACGCGGCGACGTGCCCTGGGAATCCTCCTTCCGCGCCCTCACCGCGATCGGCTACACCGGACCCATCTCCGTGGAATGGGAAGACGCCGGCATGGACCGCCTCCACGGCGCCCCCGAAGCCCTCGCCGCCCTGAAGAAGTTCGACTTCCCCGCCTCCCAAACGTCCTTCGACGCCGCCTTCAGCAGCAAGGACTGAGTCCCATGTCTGAAGCAAGAACGCCCGACGACGGCGGGTTCGTACCGCTGTTCAATGGCCTCAGCCTGGACGGCTGGCGCGCCGCGCCCCGGATCTATGGCTCGCTGTACCCCGGGGGCCCCAGCGTGCTGGACATCTTCGCTGAGGACGGCCGCGAGATCCCCGTGGAACCGGAAAAGCACCCGGCCCATTGGTTCGTGGAGGACGGTGTCCTGGTAGGCGAACAGGATGCCCCTGGCAGCGGCTATGGCGGATATCTGGTGACTGAGCAGGCCTACGGCGACTTTGAGCTGATCCTGGAGATGCGTCCGGATTGGCCTGCGGATACTGGCGTGATGCTCCGGCGCCGCCCGGACAGCTGGGAAGGATTCCAGGTTCTGGTGGATCACCGGCCGTCCGGCGGCATTGGCGGATTCTTCGGCAACGGACTGGCGAGTTTCTCTGCTGTGCCCTTCGCAGTAGACGTCGCTCGTGACGCGTCCGGAAAGCCCACCGGTCTGATCGCCGATGACCCTGCCACGTCTGTAGAACCCGTCACGGAAGAGAAGCGTGACCGCCTGAGCTACGCGGCCGACGTCGACGATTTCCTGAAGGCCTGGCGATGGGACGACTGGAACGAGCTGCGGATCCGGTGCGTCGGCGCCCTGCCGGTCATCACCACCTGGGTCAACGGGCTCAAGGTGGCCGAGGTCGATACCGCTACTTTGGACTCGCCCAACTACAACGCCGGAGACGTCCTGGACGTCTTGGGGGAACGCGGCCACATCGCCCTTGAAGTGCACGACAACGACTCGTACTTCGGCGAAGCCCGCTGGGGCGTCGGTGCGCAATGCCGGTGGCGGAACATCCGCATCAAGGAACTCACGGCGGTGTCAGCATGATTCGCACGCTTCAACCCGGTCAGCACTGCCAGGTGTGGATCGCGTCCCTGAGCGGCGAGTCCACGCTGGTTTACTCCACCGACGAGGTCTTGCTGGAGGCGCCGAACTGGGCTCTGGACGGCGCCTCACTCATCCTCAATGGCGACGGGAAGTTGTGGCGTTTCGATCTGGCTGCTGGCTCTCTGGAGCCCGTTCCGCTGACGGGCGTTCCTGACCTGAACAACGATCACGTCCTGGCACCCGACGGCGCGGGCATCTTCCTCTCCGCGAACGACGGCCACATTTACCGTGCTTTGTTGGACGGAGGACCGGTCACGCGCATCACCGAGGACGACGGCTCCTTCCATTTCCTCCACGGCGTCAGCCCGGACGGTGGACAGTTGGCGTACGTTGGCATCGAAGCGGGCGACTTCACACAGCCCGGCAGGCTGATGACCATAGCGTCCGACGGCGGTGCTGCCGCCCGCGTTGACGTCGGCGCCGGCCATTGCGACGGACCGGAATATTCGTCCGACGGGAAGTGGCTCTACCTGAACACGGAGTCCTTTTCGTCAGCGCCCGGTCATGCCCAACTGGCCCGGATCCGGGTGGACGGCAGTGACTTCGAGCAGCTCCTCGAATCCGACACCGTCGATTGGTTCCCGCATCTCTCCCCCGATGGCCGCTACGCCACGTACATCCGGTTCCCCACCGGAACGGAAGGGCACCCCGCCAACTTGCCGGTCGCCGTCGTCCTTGTTTCGACCGAGGACTGGACAACACCACAGCATACTTGGCCACTTTTCGGTGGCCAAGGTACCCTCAACGTCAACAGCTGGTCGCCGGATTCGGCGCGCTTTGCGTTTGTGGCGTACCCGATCACTGACTCATCAAAGGACTAAGCACGTGACGCTAGGCAATGGCACTTCTGACGGCACCATCCGCTGGGGAATCCTCGGCACCGGCTTCATCGCGGGCCTGCAAACGCAGGACCTGAAGGAGAACGGCTTCACGGTTCAGGCCGTGGGGTCCCGCTCACTGGACTCAAGCAAGGCGTTCGCCGAACAGTACGGCGTTGCTACGGCGCACGGCAGCTATGAAGACCTCGTTGCAGACCCGATGGTTGATGTGGTCTATATCGCCACGCCGCACCCGTTCCACCTCGCCAACGCGCTTCTGGCCCTGAACGCCGGGAAACACGTCCTGGTGGAGAAAGCGTTCACCATCAACGCACGTGAAGCGCAGGAGATTGTTGACCTCGCAGAATCCAATGGCCTCGTAGCGCTGGAGGCCATGTGGACGCGGTTCCTTCCGCACATGATCCGCATCCGCGAAATCATCCAGGCGGGCACAATCGGCGAGGTCCGGAAGGTGGTGGCCAGCCACAACCAGAGCCTCCCCAAGGATCCTGCCCACCGGCTGAACGATCCCGCTCTGGGCGGTGGCGCGCTGCTGGACCTCGGCATCTACCCGATCTCCTTTGCCTTTGACGTGCTGGGCACCCCTTCGGTGGTGCGGGCAAGCGCCACCATGACGGCGACAGGCGTGGACGGCCAGACGGCGGCGATCTTCGAGTACGCCGGTGGTCAGCAGGCCTTGGTGGATTGTGAGATGGACGCCGCCGGAGCGAACCGGGCGGTCGTGATCGGGACGGAAGGATGGATCGACATCGAATCCGTTTGGTACAACCCCGTTCCGTTCACCGTGTATGCCCTTGATGGCAGTGTTGTGGAGCGCTTTGATCAGCCGGTGAAGAGCAGGGGGATGCAGTACCAGGCAGCAGAGCTGGAGCGTTTGATTCGGTCCGGTTCCACCGCTGGAACCATTCTGCCGCCGAGTGAGAGCGTGGCCATCATGGCCGCCATGGACGAGATTCGCCGGCAGATCGGCTTGTGGTACGCGGCGGATGCTGTTGATTCGGAAAGTGCTGGTGTTTCGGAGGGTGCTGCGAAATGACGGATTCTGAGCGCATTATCGAGCTTCGCCAGCAGGAGGAAGAACTCGTTTTCGCGAGCTTCGACCAGCACGATGCCTGGCGCCTGGGCTCGTTGATCGCCAACCACGCCATCTCTTCAGAGTTTGGGGTTGCGATAGATATCCGCCGGCACAACATCGTGCTCTTCCGTTGTGTCCTGCCCGGTGCCACCGCGGACCAGGAAGAGTGGATCCGCCGGAAGTCAGCCTCGGTGCTGCGGTTTGAGCACAGCACCGCATTGCTGTCCGAAGAGTTTGCCGCTCGCGGTCACAGCCCGGTGGGCGGGGGTTGGCTTGCCCACGAGGACTACACCCTGGCGGGCGGCTCGTTCCCGATCCGCGTGCGCGGCGCTGGCGTGATCGGCGCGATCACGGTGTCCGGGCTGAGCTCAGATGAGGACCACCAACTGGTGGTGGACGGGATCCGGAGCTACCTGAAGACGGTGGGGGCTTAGGCCGTATCGACGAAGCCAATGCCGCCGCTTGTCACAAGGGTGCTTATCGGCGAATCCGCAATCGTGTGTCAGGGCAATCGAGGCTGAAGCTTTGCCCGATCTCCGATTTGCTGAGATACACGTGTGGGTCTGTAGGAATGGCACCACGGCCGCCGAGGAGTCGACTCACAAGGAGTCACAAGACTCACAAGGACTCACTGGATCTGCGATGATGAACCCCTTCCGCCCAACTGCCGGCGCCACTCCCCCTGAGCTCATTGGACGCGAAGGGATGCTTGACGAGTTCGAGTATGGGCTGCAGCTTGGTTCGGGCGCGCCTGGTTTGCTGACCATCATCACCGGCGCTCGTGGCATCGGCAAGACAGCACTGCTCAGCGCGGCCGAGGACAAGGCCGCCCAGCAAGGGTTGGTGGTCATTTCAGAGACAGCCACGGTTGGATTCGTTGGTCGGATCGGCGAGAACATGCGGGTTCACCTGGATGAGCTCGGCTCCGGCCCAACGGGCCGCAGAATCACGGCACTCGGCGTCGCTGGCTTCACTCTGACAACCCAGCTGCCTCCCGAGCGCCAAGTCGACTGGAGGCGCTGGGAAACCAGCTGTTGGGCCTCCTGGCCGAGAGAAAAACCGGGTTGCTGTTCACCGTTGACGAGATCCACTCCGCCGACCGCATAGAGCTGTCCCAGCTGGCTGCGGACGTTCAACACTTTATCCGTGACGGGCTGCCGATAGGTCTGATTTTCGTTGGACTGCCAGCGGCCGTCTCCGACCTTCTCAATGAGGGTGTGGCAACGTTCCTGCGCCGAGCGGAGCGCATCGATCTGCATGCAGCCGCCATCAACGAGGTCAAACGCTCCTACGCCAGCACCTTCCGCGACGCCGGCATCAATATCAGTGATGACCTGGTCCAGATCGCGGCGAACGCCACCGGAGGATACCCGTTCCTGATTCAGCTCATCGGCTACCAGCTCTGGCGGCAGGCCGAGATCAACAGCCTGGCACTTGGAGAGACTCACGTCGCCCAGGCCCTCGCTGCGGCAACACGCCGTCATGAAATGGCGGTAATTGAAGCAGCGCTCTCCACCACCTCGGACAAGGACAAAGATTTCCTCCTTGCCATGGCCCAAGACGACGGTCCTGTTGTCGCCGGTGACATCGGGAAGCGGCTCAACGCCAAAAGTAACGTCGTGGCCAACTACCGTGCCCGACTCATTGCATCCGGGCTCATCGAGGCACCAGCATACGGCAAGGTCGACTTCGCCATCCCCGGGCTGCGCGAGTACTTACGCAAAACGCGGGGCAAGTAATTCCGCTGGGTTCCTGGGAGCCAGTGAAGATGGACAGCAAGCCCGGCGCGCCCGAACCTAGCTCCAGCCCATATTGGAATTCGTCCAGAAGTCCGGAACGGCCGATGACTTCCGGAGGTGTGGCTCCGGCGGTGGGCCTAAAGGGGTCCCGTCGCCCACGCGACGGTTGGGAGGCGGGCCGGGGCCGTTCGAACTGCCGTCCTGCTCCGGGCTGCCCCTGACGCTGCGGCGCAGTCCAGTTGACGTCGGGGATCGACATCTGTCGCGTCAAAATGGCGATGCCCTGCCTGCACAGTGGGTGGAGATGGCGAAACCCCGGAGCACCCTCCGCCAGCCCATCACAAAAGGTAACCTCCCGCCGTCGTCCCCGGTACCGGCGCTTATTCTGGGCAGTAACTGCCCGATCGATCGCGAAGGAAGTCCATGCCCAGCCCCGAACACCCCCTTCGCAAGCTCGGATTCCTCACCATCGGCCTGTTCGACCCCGCCGACCCGGCTGCCGGCCACCGGTCAACGTTGGAGATCATCGAGCTCGGTGAGCAGTTGGGATTCGACAGCGCCTGGCTGCGGCACCGTCATTTGCAGTTCGGAATCTCCTCCCCCGTCGCGGTGATGGCCGCCGCCAGCCAGCGCACTTCCAGGATTGAGCTCGGTACCGCGGTAACCCCGCTGGGTTGGGAAAACCCCTTGCGTCTGGCGGAAGACCTGGCCACTGTGGACCTGCTCGCTGGGGGACGGATCAATCCGGGGCTGAGCGTGGGCGAACCGATGCACTACGACACCGTGAAGCACCATCTCTACCCGGATTCCGCAGATATTGAGGACTTCAGCTATGGCCGCGTTGAACGATTTGCCCGCTTGGTCGCCGGCGAAAAGGTCCGGGACTTCTCCGGCAAACAGGGCGTTGTGGAGGAATTTTCCAACCGGGTGGAGCCGCACTCTCCCGGGCTGCGCAGCCGCCTCTGGTACGGGGCGGGCAGCATGAAGTCGGCCGTCTGGGCCGGGGCGAACGGCTTCAATCTACTGTCCAGCAGTGTGATCTTCCCGGACAAGGATCAGGAACCGGACTTCGCCAAGGTCCAGCAATCGCAAATTCGGGCGTACCGCGAAGCCGCAGCAGCGTCTGGAAACGCTGCCCGGGTCTCGCAGGGCTTGGTGGTGATCCCCACTGATTCCGCCTCGACGGCGCAGCGGGAGAAGTACCAGCGGTACGTCGACGAACGCACTCCACGCACTCGGAAACCCCAAGGGCCGAAGGGCATGCTTTTCGCCCAGGATCTGATCGGCACCAGCGATGAAATCGCCGAGCAGTTGTACGCCCATGGTGGATTCCAGGAGGTCGACGAGGTGGCGTTCGCGCTGCCCTTCAGCTTTGACCATGAGGATTACGTGCAGATCCTCACCGACATCGCAGGAAAATTGGGGCCGGCCTTGGGGTGGAAGCCGGCAGGCTGAGGCTTCTTGGGGCTCACCGCCCCTTCAGCACATACCGCCGTTCGGGACGCCCGACGCCGTATTTGAGTCTGACCTCCAGCGCGCCCTCATCGTGGAGGTACTCCAGGTAACGGCGTGCACTCACCCGCGAGGTTCCCAGCTTCTCGGCAACCTCAGCAGCGGACAGGTCCCCTTCGGCGGCTTTAAGCGCGGCTTCCACCAGCTCCAGCGTCTCTACGCTGCAGCCCTTGGGCAGCGTCCGCTCCGAGGCGTCGAGGCCGAACACCCGGTTGACGTCCGATTGCTCGGCCTCCACCTTGGACGCGTCCAAACCCTGGTAGGCGCTGAGGTAATGCTCCAGTCGTTCCTGCAGATCCGCTTGGGAAAACGGCTTGATGAGGTAGTGCACAATGCCGCCACGCAACGCTTTGCGCACAGTTTCCACCTCGCGGGCGGCACTGATCACCAACACATCAAGGTCCGGTGCAACGTCCCTGAGTTTGTGCATGAGATCCAGCCCATTGATGTCAGGAAGGTGGATATCCAACAGGACCAGGTGTGGCTGCAGCCGTCGCGCTTCAACCAGAGCCTGTGCCCCTGTGTGGGCCACGCCCACCACGCTGAATCCCGGAGTCCGTTGAATGAATCCGGCATGGACCTTGGCCACCATGAAGTCGTCGTCGACGATCAATACCTTGATCACGGTTAGTGTGCCCCCTGGTCGAATCTGAATCGTGCAGTGAAAACCGCCCCGTTGCTGTTGGCCACGGTCAGGTCGCCGCCAGACCTCCGGAAGATCACCCGGGAAAGCGCCAAACCAAAGCCACGCGCGTCGCCAGGACCGGGCTCCTTGGTGGAGAATCCTTGCCTGAAAATGTCCTCTGAGGAGCCAGAAGGCACGCCATGACCGTTGTCCCGGACGGTGACAACCACGCTGTCCTGCGAGCTGACCACCAGCACCCGGACCGACGCCCCGGGGAGTCCGGTGACGGCGTCGAACGCGTTGTCCACCAGGTTGCCCACCACAGTGGTGAGGTCGCGGGACAGATGGTCCTCGACGCGCGGAAGGGCGGACATCGGATCCAATTGCAGTTCCACGCCCCGCTCGGTGGCCAGGCTGGCCTTGGCGATGAGCAGGGCGGCGAGCGCCGGGTCCTCGAGCCGGCTGGTCACTTCGTCGTTGAGCCGGGTGCGGTCCACGGTGGCGCCGTTGACGAACTGCACCACCGAATCGTATTCGCCGATCTGAATGAGGCCGGAGATGACGTGCAGCTGGTTGGCGAACTCGTGGGCCTGCGCCCGCAGCGTGTCAGTCACGGTTCGGGTAGCGCCGAGTTCGCGCTCAAGCGAGGACAGTTCCGTCCGGTCCCTCAGCGTCGTCACTGACCCGATATCGCGGCCCCGGGAACGGAGTGCCACGCGGTTCAAGACCACCAGCCGCTCCCCCACCAGTACCAATTGGTCAGGGTCTGACTGTTCCCGGGTCAGCACCACTTTCAGCGCCGGATCCACAGACAGGGAACGGAGCTTCTTTCCCACGCAGTCCGCGGGCAGTCCGAGGAGCTGGCGGGCGCTCTGGTTGGCCACGGTGATTCGCTCGTGCGGATCAAGCGCTACGACGCCTTCCTTCAGGCCTTGCAACATTGCCTCCCGGTTCTCTACCAACCCGGTGATTTCCCGGGGTTCCATTCCCAGGGTCTGCCGCTTGACGCGCCGGGACAGAAGGAAGGAGCCGGCGACGCCGAAGACACTGGCGACACCGAGGTATGTGAGCAGATTGGGAATGGCATCGCCCAAGCGTTCGATGATGGACGGATAGTTCCGGCTGATGGACGCGATGCCGACCATCTTTCCGGAATCGTCCAGGACGGGGACGTGGGCGGACAGGACCGGCCCACCGCCGGCACTGAGGACCCCGGTCCATGCCCGGCCCTCCATTACCCTGCTGGCACCGAGCGGCAGCGGCTGACCCACCAGGCCGGGATCGGAAGAGGCCACCACCGTACCGTCCAGTTTGGCGAGCGCCACATGGGATGATCCGGACACCGTGCGGACAGATTCGGCGACGGCGGGAAGCGCGGAACCGACGCGGGGTTCGGCGTCGGGCAGCAGGGCACGGACTGTGGGGTTGCTGCCCAGCGCTTCGGCAGCGGACAGCGCACGACGCCCCTCGGTGCGCTCGAAAGTTGCGGCCGATTCGGCCAGCGAGATGGCTGCGACGGCAACCAGAACTCCCAAAACGATCAGCAGCTGCAGCGCAAGGTACTGCCCGGCCAGGGACATTCCTCTTCGTCGAGTCACTGCTTGGGTTCCTTTGATAAGCCGGATGTGGGGGACTGATATCAGGCCCCGCTGTGGCGTATCGGAACTATACCCCAGAGAACGCCGGACCCCGCCGAACGACCAAAAAGCCCGTGACCGCAATGAACTTAACGATCAATGCGTACTCAAGAGTGATGACCGTCACGCCCGCGCCTAGCATCGATTCACGGGGCACAACGCTGATCGCCCCTCCCGAATTTCGATGATGAGAAGAGGAACACCATGCGCCAGTTCCGCGCATTGCGAGTCGCCGCCGTCGCTGCCGGCATCGCGCTGATGGCCACCGGTTGCGGTGCCACAGGTAAGAGCTCCACCGGTTCTGCAAGTTCCGGCGCGGCAGCCGGTCCGATCACCGGACTCCAGATCATGGTTCCCAACACCCCTGGCGGTGGTTATGACACCACCGCTCGCGCGGCCGCCAAGGTCCTGGACGACGAGAAGATCTCCACCAACACCGAGGTCTTCAACCTGGCCGGCGCCGGCGGCACTGTGGGCCTGGCCCGCGTTGTCAACGAGAAAGGCAACGGCGACCTCACCATGCTCATGGGCCTGGGAGTTGTTGGAGCCAGCTACACCAACAAGTCAGAGTCGAAGCTGACCGAAACCACCCCGCTGGCACGGCTCATCGAGGAACCCGGCGCCATCATGGTCAGCAAGGACTCCCCCTACAAGACCATCGACGATTTGGTGAAGGCCTGGAAGTCCGACCCCGGGTCCATCGCCGTCGGCGGCGGTTCGTCGCCGGGTGGCCCTGACCACCTCCTGCCCATGCAGTTGGCGGGTGCAGTGGGCATCGACGCCACCAAGGTCAACTTCGTTTCCTACGACGGCGGTGGTGACCTCCTACCCGCCATCCTCGGCAACAAGCTCGGCTTTGCCGCTTCCGGCGCCGGCGAGTACCTGCAGCAGATCAAGTCCGGCGAAATCCGCGTGCTGGCCACCAGTGGCGAGAACCGCCTGGATGGCGTGGACGCACCCACGCTGAAGGAATCCAAGATCGACCTGGTGTTCACCAACTGGCGCGGCATCGTTGCCCCTCCGGGCATCAGCGACGATGACAAGAAGTCGTTGATCGCCGCGCTTGAGAAGATGCACGAATCAGCAGGGTGGAAGGAAGCGCTGAAGACCCACAGCTGGACGGATGCCTTCATCACCGGTGACGAGTTCAAGACGTTCCTGACCGATCAGGACAAGCGGGTAGCGGACGTCCTCACCAAGCTCGGGTTGGCGTGAGCTCCATAGCCACAGGCTTGAAAGGCCGCGCCGAGCTGGGGGTTTCCCTCCTGCTCGGCGTGGCCGGCATCCTGGTCTTCCTGGACGCCAACGGCCTGGTAACCCCGTACTCCAAGTCGGACCCAGTGGGTCCAAAAACTGTCCCGTTCATTGTTGCGGGGCTGTTGGTGGTCTGCGCCGTATTGCTGGCCATCAACGTTCTCCGCGGTGGCAAAGGTGAGGCCGAGGGCGGCGAGGACGTTGACCTGGCGCACCCCGCCGATTGGAAGACCGTCCTCCCACTGGCCGGGGCTTTCATCCTCAACATCCTGCTCATCGACTGGGCGGGCTGGGTCATCTCCGGAACCGTCCTGTTCTGGGGCAGCGTGCTGGCACTGGGCAGCCGCCGCTATATCCGTGACGGCCTCATCTCCATCGCACTGTCCCTGCTGACCTTCTACGGCTTCTACCTCGGCCTCGGCATTGCACTGCCCGCCGGACTCCTGGAAGGAATTCTCTGATGGACGTCTGGTCCTCCTTGATGGACGGTTTCGCTACCGCCCTCACGCCCATGAACCTCTTGTACGCCGTGATCGGCGTACTCCTGGGCACCGCCGTCGGGGTCCTTCCAGGGCTTGGCCCGGCCATGACCGTGGCGCTTCTGCTTCCGGTTACTGCTGCCCTCGAACCCACCAGCGCCTTCATCATGTTTGCCGGCATCTACTACGGCGGCATGTACGGCGGCTCCACCACCTCGATCCTGCTGAACACGCCTGGCGAATCATCGTCAGTGGTGACGGCGATCGAAGGCAACAAGCTGGCCAAAGCCGGGCGCGCGGCACAAGCGCTTGCGACGGCGGCGATTGGCTCATTCGTGGCCGGCACCATCGGCACAGCACTCTTGGCGGTATGCGCCCCGATCGTGGTGCAATTCGCCGTCAGCTTGGGCGCGCCCAGCTACTTTGCCATCATGATCCTTGCCTTGCTGGCCGTGACGGCGGTGCTGGGCTCATCCAGGCTCCGCGGCTTTGCCTCCTTGGCGCTGGGTTTGGCCATTGGACTGGTGGGCATTGACTCCGTAACCGGCCAACGCCGCCTGACCTTCGGCCAACCCCTCTTGGCCGATGGCCTGGACATCGTGGTGGTGGCCGTAGCCATCTTCGCCGTTGGTGAAGCACTGTGGGTTGCCGCCCACCTGCGCCGCTCACCGCTTCACATCATTCCCGTTGGACGCCCGTGGATGGGCAAGAAGGACTGGGCCCGCTCCTGGAAACCCTGGCTGCGCGGCACTGCTTTCGGCTTCCCGTTTGGCGCACTTCCCGCCGGTGGTGCGGAGATTCCCACGTTCCTGTCCTATGTCACGGAGAAACGGCTGACCAAGCACCCCGAGGAATTCGGGAAGGGAGCCATCGAAGGCGTCGCAGGACCCGAAGCGGCCAATAACGCTGCCGCCGCCGGAACCCTGACACCCATGCTCGCCCTCGGCCTGCCCACCAACGCAACAGCCGCCGTGATGCTCGCGGCCTTCACCTCCTACGGCATCCAGCCCGGACCACAGCTGTTCTCCAGCCAAGGGCCGCTGGTGTGGGCCCTCATCGCGAGCCTCTTCATCGGCAACCTGCTGCTTCTGGTGATCAACCTGCCTCTGGCGCCCGTCTGGGCGAAGCTGCTCCAACTCCCCCGCCCGTACCTTTACGCAGGCATCCTGTTCTTCGCCACCTTGGGTGCCTACTCGGTCAACCTGCAGGCATTCGACCTGGTGATCCTGCTGGTCCTCGGCGCCCTCGGATTCATGATGCGGCGCTTCGGACTACCAGTGTTGCCCCTGATTCTCGGCGTCATCCTCGGTCCGCGAATTGAAGGCCAGCTCCGCAGGACCCTGCAGCTCTACGCCGGCGACCCCGCCGGCCTCTTCAGCGAACCCATCGCGATCGTGGTCTACATCATCGTGGCGATCATCCTGGTGTGGCCGTTTGTCTTCAAACTGATCCGCCGAAACCGTCCTGCAGCAACGCTTGCAGGACCGTCGGCTCCCGCAGCAGCCGAATCACACGCCACCATCACCGAAACAACCACCCCCACCAACCAGAAGCAGGAGAACCCATGACCATCGTGGTGGGATACGTCCCCACACCGGAAGGCGAAGCGGCGTTGACGCAAGCAATCGCCGAGGCCAAGAAGAGCAACGACACCCTCCTGGTCATCAACTCGTCCAAGGGCGACGCCCTGGTGGATAACCGGTACGCCCAGGAGCCGGAGATCCAGAGCATCGAAGACCGGCTCGCTGAGCAAGGCATCCAGCACGTCATCAAGCAGCCGGTCCGCGGCCACGATGCTGCCGCTGAGGTGCTGGACGCGGCCGACGAGAACGATGCCGACCTGATTGTCATAGGCCTGCGCCGCCGCAGTCCAGTGGGCAAGCTCATCATGGGCAGCGTCTCCCAGCGGATCCTGTTGGAGGCGGACTGCCCGGTGCTGGCGGTCAAAGCCGATTAGAGAACGACGGCGGCTGGTCACCTTGGCGACCAGCCGCCGTCGTACGTTTTCGCCGGGTCAGCCGCCCCACATGGCTGGGTTGAGCGGCGTTACTGTCAGGCCTTCGAGCCGGGCGGTTCCACCTTCTGAGAAGACCGAGATGGTGTTGGCGCCGGCGGCTGGAAAGACCTGGTCCGTGATGGTTGCCAGGCCGTCCTGGGCGAAGAGCTCCACGGATGCCCGGTCTACGTACAGGCGGAGGCGGATCCGGCCATCGATCAGCTCCACCCGCGCGTCCTCCACCGAGCTGAAGGCCGGATGGAAGCCCTCGTTGCCGGAGTTGGTTCTGTCGATGGAGAGCCGCTGAGTGGCCGTGGCGTAACCGATCTTGGTTGATTCGCTGGCGTTTCCGAGCACTTTCAGGCCAAACGAGGACGCAGTGCCCGGCGAGAACTCGGCATCAATCTGCACCACGTCGCCTGTGATCGGAAGGGTGGTGGTTCCAGTCTGGATGTCCTGGGCAGTTGCCGTGTACATAGCGGCTGTGTTCTTCAGCGCGTCCGTCTGGGAGACCACCTGCTGCCGCAACCGAGGGCCGGCAGCTGTTTGTGTGAGGACCACTTCCCGCGGCAGGGCCATGGTTCCGCGCCAGGTTGTAGTGGGGGTGTTCTGGCCGTAGTCCCAGTTGTTCATCCAGCCCAGCATGATGCGCTTGCCGCCCGGGGCATTGTTGAAGGACACGGTGGCGTAATAGTCCCTGCCCCAGTCCAGCCAGTCGTGCGGCTCAAGGCGGGACGTGTCCGAGGAGACAAACTCATCTGCCAGAATGTGCCCCCATCCGCCACGGTTGTTGTCCACGATCCTGAGGGTTGCCTGGCTGCCCTTGAAGGCGCTGACATCCCAGGCGGTCCACGCCAATCGTTCAGAATTGGCGCCGGTAGCGGTGCGGACTGTTTGGCCGTTGACCACCAGGTTCACCGTGGTTTCGCTGCTGCGGGCCTTGGCCGGTTCCGAGCCGAGGACCATGTTGTCCAAGGTCAGATGTCCCCAAGGGCCTGTTGCATTGTCCACGATCCTGATGCGGGCGATTTGGCCATACCACGGCGAAACGTCCCAGTTCTGCCAGTTCAGATCTCCTGAATTGGTGCCGGTTGCGGTACGGACGGGCACGCCACCCACCAGCAGCTCTAGTTGGAGTTGCCCGTCCGTGCGGTTGCCTCCGCCCAACAAGAAGCCGATGTTGGTGTTGGTCAGGTAGAACTCCGGGGACGTGATGGTGCCGACGTTGTTGTCTTGATACGGGCCGCCTTCAAAAGTGTTGATTCGTTTTCCTATGGCGAATTCACCGCCCGACGTCGAGGGGTTCAGCGCCGCTTGGAAGTCGCCGTTGAGCTGCCAGCCGGCCTGCGTGAGCGTTCCGGAGTAGTCGAAGCCGTCAAACAGCAGGTACCCCGGAGGAGCTTGGCTGCCCGACTGCTTGCCGAATTCCTGTGCGTGGTTTCCGCCGCCGACCAGGAAATTGAGGTAGTCCTTGTCCACGGTGAAGGGAGCAGATTCCATGGTGCCCACGGGCACGTCTCCGCCATGGAAGCCGTTCACCAGCCCGGCTCCGATGTTGCCCACTACCGCCTGTTGTCCTGAAAGGCTTCCAGAGGCTGGGGCGCTTCCCCAGGGGCCCGAACTATTGGACGGATCATTCTGGACGTTCCAACCGTTGAAGTTGCTGCCGTTGAAGCCGGCAAGGACGTTGCCGGGTGGAAGCTGGTCGGCGGGATCGATGTTCTCGGCGGTGAACGTTGTCCCGTCAAAGCCCCCGACGAAGTATTGTCCGCCGCTGCCACCGGCCACCGCGCCTGGGTTGATGTTCACGGCCAGGACCCATTTGAGGTTATTGGGGTTCCCGTCCACGGCCAAGGGGAACAGATCAGGACACTCCCATTGCCCGCCTATGGCATTTGCCGGGCCGAAGTCGGACAGGTAGTTCCAGTCCTTCAGGTCGGTGCTCTTGTACAAGAGGACCCGGTGCTCGTCGGCTTCAACCGCGGCCATCACCCAATAGTCCGCTCCGGACGGGTTGTCGTACCAGAAGACTTTGGGGTCACGGAAGCTGGAGGTGTTCCGATTGAGGACCGGGTTGCTGCCGTACTTGGTCCAGTTTTGCCCGTCGTCGAGGCTGTATGCCAGCGATTGCGCCTGTTTACCGGCAAGCGTCGGGTGGGCCCCTGTGTAGTTGCTTGTGTACACGGCAACCAGGGGCGGATTCTGCAGCGTCCCGAACCCGCTGCTGTTCAGGGTGTCCACCACCACTGATCCGGAGAAGATTTCCTCGATGACGTCGTTGTTTACGTTGCGTCCGCGCGGGATGGCGATCGGTTGTTCCTGCCAGTGGATCAGGTCGGTGGAGGAAGCATGGCCCCAGCTCATATTCCCCCAGCCGGTTCCTTCCGGGTTGTACTGGTAGTACATGTGGTACTTGCCGTTGTGGTAAACGAGTCCATTGGGGTCATTCATCCAGTTGGCCTCCGGCGTGTAGTGCAGGTAGGGCCGATATTGCTGCGTGGACGGATCCGGATCGGTGGCCCGCGCAGCAGTTGTGACGATGGCGAACGAGGCGGCGGTGAGGGCCACGACCGTCCCGACGGATAGCAAAGCTTTAGTGCGTCTGGTCATCTTTGACAGACCTTTCAAGAGTGCTTGCCTTGGAGTTACGGCGAAACGTGCAGTACAGCGAACGACGACGACGGCCAGTCACCTTGGCGACCAGCCGCCGTCGTCGTTTGTCAGTGCCGCGATGCGGCTGGGGTCATGGTGTTACGGCGTCGCCCTGAAGGAGTAGGTGCTCTGGAACGGCTGGAACTGGGCCTGGGTTCCGCTGTCCAGGACCTTGGTGCCGGTGGTGGACGAGTCAAGGGTCACCGTGTGCACCGCGATCGCCGAGACCGTGTTGTTGGTGGCGATGTAGTTGTTGTTCCCGGAGGCCACCAGGATGATGGTGGGCGTCTGCCCCGATGGCGTGACGGACCCGGACGGGACGTCGTAGCTGAAGTGGTTTCCCGTCACGGTGTTGTTGCTGCCTGCGATGTGCACCAAACCAAAGAGATCGTCCAGTCCGTTGTTGTACGGCTTGAGGGGATCGAAGGGTTCCATCTGGCGCAGGAAGTGGTTGGCCCCCACGAGGTTTTCCGTGCAGCTTCCTTCAAAGTTGACCATTCCGGGGTAGAAGGCGTGGAATCGGTTGGAGGTGATGGCCGAGCGCGTGCAGTTCTTGAAATGGACGCTGCTCTTGCCCCGGGGGAAGACGTTGTTTCCCGTCACCAGCAGGCCCATGTGGCCCTCGGCGAAAATCGAGAATCCTACGTAGCCGGCCCCGATCAGGTTGTCTGTTACCTTCGAAGCCTGGCCCGATCCTGTCAGCTCCACGCAGGATCCGCATTCAGCAAGGAAGTTGCCGCTGACGCTCAGCGCGTCCGTATCCTTCACCACAAGGCCGTGCTCGAGGTACACCATGCCCATGCCTTCGACCCGGCAGGAATCGTTGGCTGAATCGAAGCGGATGCCTGTTTTGCCGTTGGTGTAGTCGTTTTCGTTGGAACCGAAGGACACACCGTCCAAGCAGAAGTTCTCGAACACCACGGAACTGATCCGCGGATCGCCTGCGCGGTACACGCGGAAAGCATCGGTGTTCCCGTCGGTGTTTTCCACGCGGACGCGGCTGCCGCCTGGATTGATCTCGTGCCAGCCTGAGGTGTTCCCCGCGTTGTAGCGGATGCTCAGAGATGTGAAGCCGTGGCCCGAACCCCGGATGGTCAGGAAGCTGATGTCCACGTTGACGCGGGTCTTGAGGGAGTAGTCTCCCGGCGGGATGTAGATGACAGCGCCGGGCTTGGATGCCTGGCTGGTCTGCTGGGACTTCACATCGGCGATGATGCTGTTGATGATGAGCCCGATGTCGTTGTACGGGGTTGCCGTCGGATTTCCTGGCACGCTCCAGGTGGTGACGTCGTAGACAGTGGTCAAAGCTGGTTCTCCTCGCATCATTGGGACTGAACTTTGGTGCTTCTTCGGTTACTTCTAGAGGACGCCGATCAAGTGACGGTGGCCTGGCCTGGCTGGTGCCGGATCAGCGGCTTGATCTGGAACCCGGTCTTGCGCCGCCGCTTGATTCGCGGAAATCACGACGACGGCGGCCGCAACTGCTGCTGCCGGGACCATCCGGAGGATGCTCCTTCGGCTGATGGTTGGTGGTGGTTTCATGGTTCTCCTTTGAACTGGGCTAGCAGGAACTCAGCCGCACCCGTTATCGCCGAATGCGCCCCTACGTGGAACGGAGCGCACCCCCTGCCGCCAAGTGCGCCCGTAACGACTGGTGCGATTAGCGGAAACTGGCGCGGCCCATGACGTGAACCGGAAACGGGTGCGGAATGGACGGAGCAGCCTGCCAAACAACGGAGCAGCCTGCCAAACAACGGAGCAGCCTGCCAAAAACTTGCCAAACCTGCCAAACTATGCCAAAACGATTTATCGTCCTGCGACGATGACTTTAGGGCCGCACAAACTCCCGCGTCAAGAGCCCCGGAATGTTTTCAATGTGGTGGTTGACACACTTGGCTGAATGGGCTTACGGTGATGCCAAGTCGTTTTGGCAAAACGATTCTTCACCCCAATCACAGTCTTGCCATCCCGTTCCGAGAGAAAGTCGACAGCGATGTCCACTCGAAAGACCATCTCCAGGCTCGCCTCCATCGGCGGTCTTTGCACGGCCGTGGCCCTAGTGGCCACCGGGTGCGGCGCAGGGGGCCCGGCACCAACATCGGGTAGCGCCAACAGCACCGTTAATGTCCTCGTCGAAGCCGGCGGGCACGCTGAGCTCGCCGGCGTTGCCGAGGCTTGCAAGAAGGACACCGGGCTCGACGTCAACTTCGTCGAACTTCCCTATGACGGCCTGTTCAACAGGCTTTCCAGCGAATTCTCCTCAGGCACCGTCTCCTTCGACGTCGCCGCTCTGGACTCCGTATGGCTCCCCAGCTTCAAGGACGCGGTCCAGCCCATCGACGAGCTCTTCACCGATGAGGCCAAGAAAGACATCTTCCCCGCGCTCGTCAAGGAAGCCAACGTCGATGGCCACTTCATCGGCATGCCGGCGTGGACCAACGCCGAGATCATCCTGTACCGCAAGGACCTCTTTGAGGACGCCGGCAACAAGGCCGACTTCAAGGCCAAGTACGGCTACGACCTGGCCGCACCCACCACATGGAAGCAGTACCAGGAAATCTCGGAGTTCTTCACCAAGGACGGCATGTTCGGCACGGACGTAAAGGGCGCCGTCGAAACCGAATGGCTGGCCCACGTTCTCCAGGCCGGGTCCCCGATGGTCCTGGACGAGAACAACAATGTGGTGGTGGACAACGCGGCCCACAAGGAAGCGCTCGACTTCTACACGAGCCTCGTGAAATCCGCTCCGTCCGGTGCCGCTCAGGTCGACTGGGCGGCCGCGCAGAACCTCTTCAACCAGGGCAAGACGGCCATGACCAGGTTCTGGGCCCACGCCTACCGGCAAATCCCCACCGACGCTGCTGTCTACGGCAAAGTGGGCGCGGCGCCCATGATCGGTGGATCTGCCGGCGTGGCAGGCGTCCCGGGTCCGTGGTACCTCTCCGTCCCCAAGGCGACCAAGAATACAGAGGCCGCCAAGAAGTTCATCAAGTGCGCCTACGACCACAACGATCTTGGCATCGAGTCCAAGCTTGGGCTGGCCGCCCGCATCTCGGCATTCGAGAAATACCAGGACAAGCCCGGGTATGAGAGTTTCAAGCCGCTGATCGAAACCCTCAACGGCAAGGCAACCGCAACCCGTCCGGCAACGGCGAAATGGCAGCAGATCGTGGACACGGTCCTGGTTCCGACGCTGCAAAAGTCAGTGGCCGGCGGGGACAGTGCGTCCCTGCTTGCCGAGGCCAAGACCAAGATCCAGGCCCTCATTAAGTAAGACTTCGCGGTCGGCACCGCCTGATGCTGCAATGACAGCTACGGGGTGCCGGCCGTGAACCCAACCAGCGGAAGAGAACCCCGTGCGTATCCATGATCGCCGCTTCGCCCTCTATCTGATGACCCCGGCGGCCCTGTTCCTGGCTGTTTTTGTGGCCTATCCGCTGTTCCGCCTGATCGCGGACAGCTTCTTCAAGATCTCCCCGATCGTCGGCGGTCCCCGCGACTTTGTCGGCCTGGACAATTACGTGCGGGCCTTCACCTCCGAGGACTTCATCGGAGCCGGCTGGCGGACCCTCGCCTACACCGTGGTGGTGGTGACCCTCGAGTTCGCCCTCGGCCTCGGTATGGCGCTTCTGTTCACCACTTTGGGCAAGAAGTCCCAGATCTGGCGGACCGTCTTCCTTTACCCGCTCATGATCGCGCCGATCGTGGCCGGCCTGCTGTGGAAGTTCCTCATGATCGATAACTTCGGTTTGGTGGGGACTCTCCTGCACCAGGCAGGAATACTGTCCGACCCCAACCAGATCGGCTGGCTTTCGGATCCTGACATTGTCTTGTTCTCCGTGGCGATCCCCGATATCTGGCTAACGACGTCGTTCATGTGCCTCGTGCTGTTCGCCGGCCTCCAGAACATTCCGGGCGACCTGATCGAAGCGGCCCGACTTGACGGGGCACGCGCGCCGGCCATGCTTTTCCGGATCATCCTACCCCTGCTCCGGCCGGTCATCGCCGTAGCTCTGGTGGTCCGTGGCATCGACGCAGCCCGCGCCTTCGACACCATCTTGATCCAGACCAACGGTGGACCTCAGTCCGCCTCCGAAACCATGAGCCTGCTCATCTACCGGACCATGATCCGCTTCGGCGATCCGGGCCTGGCCAGCGCCATGGGCACCATCTATCTGCTGGCGATGCTCGCCGTCGCATTCTTCGCGGTGGCCACCATCTGGCGGCCAGGAAAGGACACCTGATGAGCGCTGCAGAAACCGCTCACGACGGCGGGATCCCGGCTTCCGCCGCCGGCAGCAGGTCGCGCCACGCGGCATTTACCTCGCGAATCGCGACCCGGAAGAACCCCGAAACGGAGGGTTCCGTGACCCCGGGAACTGCACTACCGCCGTCGAACGTCACGTCGCCCAAAAGCCCCCGAAAACGCCGTGGCGTCAACCGCGAAGGCTTGGAGGCGGGGCGCCGCAGCACCAGGACCATTCTGTGGATCCTGTTGGCCGCGGCGATGGTCTTGTACGGCTTCCCGTTCCTGTACTTGCTGTTCACGTCCTTCAAGACCCCGATCGACACCATCGCTGTGCCTCCCACCATCCTGCCGAAGGAATGGACGCTGGTGAATTATGTCAGTGCGCTGGGCCGCAGCGGCGTGGTGGCCTCCATCATCAACAGCACGCAGACGGCCATTATCAGCACACTCATGTCCCTGGTCCTGGCAGTTCCGGCAGCCTACGGAATCACCCGGTACAAGACGCGAAGCGGCAGGATCTTCATCATGGCCGCACTGGTCACCCGCATGGTGCCCCCGGTGGCCATCGGCATCCCCTTGGCATCCATGATGGCTTCCGTGGGGCTCTCGGACACCCCGATTGCCCTGTCCATCGCCCACACCACCATCTCGTTGCCGCTGTCCATCTGGCTCATGTCGAGCTTCTTCGAAGCGGTGCCCAGGGACCTGGAGGAAGCCGCAACCGTGGACGGCTGCAGCAGGCTCGGCGCCCTGTGGCGGGTTGTCATCCCCGTGGTCTCCGGCGGCATCGCCGTCACGGCGATCTTCGCCTTCCTGGCGTCCTGGAACGAATTCCTGTTCGCCCTTCTGATGACCGCCATCCGCTCGCAGACCACCCCCGTGGTCATCGCGAACTTCCAGACGCAGTTCGGCCTCGACTGGGGATCCATGACGGCGCTGGCCGCTGTCTACTCCATTCCGGTCATCCTTCTCACGCTTCTCTTGCAGCGCAAGATCGTCGCAGGCATGACGCTCGGCGCCGTCAAGGGCTGAGAAACCACAACACAAAAGGAAGATCCAGTGTCCAGCAGCAACTACTACGACGTGACGACGTGGCATGTCGGCAACCCGTCCGAGGACGTCGGCGAGGTCATCAACAGCATCATCGCCGACATCAAGGACCGGCAGACGGCCACGGATGCCAATAATGGCGGAAAGCCCGGCGCGGTGATCTACCTTCCGCCCGGGGACTATCACCTCCGTACCCAGGTGCTGATCGACATCAGCTTCCTCAGGATCCAAGGCTCGGGGCACGGCTTCACTTCGTCGAGCATCCGGTTCAACGTTCCCCACGACGAATGGCCCGACCTGCATGAGCTGTGGCCCGGAGGCAGCCGCATCATTGTGGACATTCCCCTCGGCGCAGACGGGGAGGAATCCAAAGGAGCCGCCTTCTACGTTGAGCGAAGCGGGAGCCCGCGGATCAGCTCGGTGGAATTCTCCAACTTCTGCATCGACGGGTTGCACTTCACCGCTGACGGCTCGGATTTGCCTCCGGAGAACAGCTACGTAAATGGCAAGACCGGTATCTACGTTGCGAACGCCAATGACTCATTCCGGGTAACGGGTATGGGGTTCGTCTACCTTGAGAACGCCCTCACCATCTACAACGCGGACGCGCTGTCCATCCACGACAATTTCATTGCAGAATGCGGAAGCTGCATCGAGCTGCGCGGGTGGGGACAGGCATCAAAGATCACCGACAACTTGATCGGAGCAGGCTTCAAGGGTCACTCGATCTATGCAGAGAATCATGGCGGACTCCTGATAACCGCGAACAACGTGTTCCCCCGTGGTGCGAGCAGCGTCCATCTCCACGGCGTCACGCGTTCAAGCGTCGCCAACAACCGTTTGCATTCCTTCTACCCCGGGATGGTGATACTCGCAGCGAACAGCTCGGAGAACCTCGTGGCCACGAATCACTTTTTGCGTGACCATGAGCCGTGGACGCCCTTCCTGGGAGTGGACAACGGACTGGACGACGTTTACGGGCTTCTCTGCATCAGCGGCAGCAACAACTCTGTGGTGGGCAACCATTTCTCCGACATCATCGACTCGGAGAGCATCCGACCGGCAGGTGCGACGCCGGTCATCATCCGGCTCAAGACGGGGAGTGGCAATTTTGTCTCCAACAACCACGTGGTGGCCTTGGATGTTCACGCCACGTCAAGTGACGACTGCTTCTCGGCCCAAGTGGACGCCCTCTTGACCACCCGGGCTTCGGACGGCCTCGCCGTTACCGCCGTCCTGGTCGATTCCGAATCAGCCCGGAATACGATCCTTGATTCCGGAAGTGACGCCCAGGTTGTCGCAGACAGGGCTGTTAACGCCCTGAGGGCCACACCAACGGTCGGTTTCCCGGGCGGCGCCGCTGGCCGGAGCACGGGCTCTGGGACGATTGAGTCGAACGTAGGATCAGTACCAACACCATGAGGACGTGGGAGACGAATGACTAATAGATCAGTCGGTATCAAGGATGTGGCGGCCGCGGCCGGGGTCTCCGTGACGACCGTCTCCCACGTCCTTAATGACGTTGCGTATGCCCGGGTGGGCGCAGAAACGAGAGAACGGGTCCACGAAGCGGCCCAACGGCTGGGTTACGGGCCCAACCGACTCGCCCAAGCGTTGCGCACTCAACGGTCCAGGATGATCGGGTTCATCAGCGAGGAAATCGCCACCACGCCGCACGCAGGCAGAATCATCCTCGGGGCCGAGGAAACGGCGCGGGCCCGCGGGTACCGCATCATGATCATCAACTCCACGAGCACCAGCTCCCAGGACTCCAAGGAAAGCCAAGTGGCGGATCTATTGGACCGGCAGGTGGACGGCATCCTGTACGCCACCATGTATCACCGGAAGCTGGCTGTCCCCAAGAACCTGGCCGGCCTGCCGGCAGTCCTGGTGGACTCCGAGGACATCACCCACACTGTTTCCTCCGTCATTCCTGACGAAGTAGGCGGGGCAAGGTCCGCCGTGCAAGCCCTGATCGACGCCGGACACACCCGGATCGGGATGCTCAACAACACCGACGACGTTCCAGCAACCCACTCCCGGCTCCAGGCTTTCAAGGAAACGTTGGCAGATGCCGGGCTTCCGTTCCACGAAGATCTGGTCCAGTCCGAGCTTTCGGAGGTGCCTGGCGGCTACCAAGCGGCCTTGCGTCTCCTCAAGCCCCAGAGCCGGCCCACGGCCGTGTTCTGCTACAACGACCGCATGGCCATGGGCGCGTACAGGGCTGCGGGGGAACTTGGTCTGAAGATTCCGGACGACATTTCCTTCGTCGGGTTCGACAACCAACAACTCATCGCCGAAAACCTCTACCCCGCCCTGACAACCGTCGCCCTGCCCCACTACGAAATGGGAGCCTGGGCCACCGAAAACCTGATCGACGCCATCGAGGGAAAAACAGATCTGCAGCAGTTCGCCGATCACCAGACTGTTCTTCCGTGTCCCATCGTTCTTCGCGATTCCGTGGCCTCCCCACAGCATTCCAGCGATTCGAGGAGGGCGGCATCGGCCTCACCTACTCGCGCCAACACCTGACTCCACCACTCCACTTACTCACGAGGAACCCCACTATGACGTCCAGCAGCCTTGATGCCGCACGCCCTGAACCGGCAGCACTGCCGGCGGACGATGCTTCGACTCCGCAGTTCAGGCCGGCCATCCACTACACGGCGCGGAACACCTGGCTCAATGACCCCAACGGACTCGTGTGGTACCAAGGCCTCTACCACCTCTTCTACCAAAACAACCCCTTCGACAACGTCTGGGGCAACATGTCCTGGGGGCACGCAACGTCACCAGACCTGATCCACTGGACCGAACAGCCCGTTGCCATCGCCTGCGACGAGGACGAAGACGTCTTTTCAGGCAGCATCGTGGTGGACCACGGTAATACGTCCGGATTGGGCACACTGGAAGAGCCAGCCTTGGTGGCCGTCTATACCAGCGCCTTCAAAGAGGGCTCGCTGCACCATGGGACACAAGCCCAGTCCTTGGCGTTCTCCTCGGATGGCGGCCTGACATGGAGCAAATACGCCGGAAACCCGGTGCTTGGCCGCAACTCTGCCCATTTCCGGGACCCCAAGGTGTTCCGCTACCAGGGACCGGCTGGTTCCTGCTGGATCATGGTGGCCGTGGAAGCACAGCACCAGCAGGTGGTGCTATACCGCTCGGCCAACCTCTTGGACTGGGACTACCTGAGCACGTTTGGTCCCGCCAACGCCGGTGGTGGCGAATGGGAATGCCCTGACCTTTTCCCACTCTCCGTTGATGGCGACCCGGCCACCATCAAGTGGGTCCTGGTGGTGAACATCAACCCGGGTGCCGTGGCAGGCGGTTCCGGAGGCCAGTACTTCGTTGGCAACTTCGATGGGGTTCACTTCACCGCCGACTCCGATTCGCTGGTTCCCACCGGTGCCGACGGAACTGTTGCCCTCTCGGATTGTCTGTGGCTCGATTGGGGGCGCGACTACTACGCTGCCGTGTCGTTCAGCAACGTCCCGGAGAACCGCCGCATCATGATCGGCTGGATGAACAACTGGGACTACGCCAACTCTTTGCCTACCTCCCCGTGGCGCTCCGGGATGTCTCTTGCCCGCGAGGTCGAGCTGGCAACTGTGGACGGTTTGCCGCGCCTGGTACAGCGCCCGGTGCTGCCCTTGGGCTGTGGGAAACCGGCCTACATTGTTCAGGACGTGGAACTTCACTCCTTCCTGAAACTGCCCGATGCCGTGCCCGGAACCGCCCAGCTCATCGACGCCGAGATCCTACCCGGTACTTCGCGGACAGTTTCCTTCAGGCTTCTGGGCGGATCCGGCGGGAGCACTGCAACGGTTCTCAGCTTCGATACCGTGACGAACCAGCTCACGCTCGACCGCCACAACTCCGGAAACACGGCCTTCCACGAGAAGTTCGCGTCCGCTGAGTCCGCACCTGTAAAGCTCGACGACGGCGCGCTCCACCTGCGGATCGTCGTCGACCAATGCTCGGTGGAGGTTTTCGCCCAACGCGGCAGGGTTGTCCTGAGCGATCTGGTGTTTCCTGCACCGGGGAACGTGAGCACCGACGTCCGTGCTGAAGGCGGCGTGGCCACAGTACGGAAGCTGACTGTCGCGGCCCTGGCCTAAGGCCGGCGCCGCGACACGTGTCCGCAAGGTACGCGATTACGCCAGTCTGGTCATTTCAACGGTGACGGCGGGCGCCGTACCTCCGCCTCCGGAGAGGATGCCCCTTACAGGCGAGACATCCCGGAAGTCCCGGCCGGTGGCAACCGAGACATGGAAGTCGCTGGCGGGCTTGTGGTTTGTGGGGTCCCAGCTGCGCCACTGCCCGTCCCACCATTGAAGCCATGCATGGGATTGGCCAGCCACGGTTTCTCCGATCGAGGCCTGGGGGCGCGGGTGAATGTAGCCGGATACGTAGCGGGCGGGGATGTTGATACTGCGTAACGCGCCGATGCCCAGATGCGCGAGGTCCTGGCAAACGCCTTTGCGTTGCTGCCATGCTTGCTCGGCGTTTGTGGTGACACCGGTAACTCCCGGCACATAGGACATCTCTTCCTTCATCCACGCCATGACGGCAGTGGCTGCCTCTGTGGGTGGCATCCCCGCGGTCGCCTTGGCGACCGACGCCTGAATCTCATCGCCGACCGCTGTCAGCGGCGTCGGAGTCAACCATTCACTGTGCCCGCTCACCACGCGTGGGGAGCACAGCAGTTCCCAACTCAACGAGGCAGCTCCTGCCACTCGCTGTGTCCGGTCCACTTCCACTGTGGCCGTGGCAGTGACCTTCATGGTTTCGTGTCGCTGCTGGAGGTCAAACGTGGTGACTTTGGAGCCCCAATAGTCGATGTAGTTACCGGTAGCGGCCGACGATGGCCAAATCTTCACTGTACTTTCCAGTACCGTCTGCCCGACGCTGCTCAAAGGGGTGATGCGTGCCTCGTTGTAGGACCGCTCCACGCTGGCGTTGTAGGTGTAACTGGTGGTGTGTACGATGCTTAGCCGGGTCATGAGACTTCCCCTATCCATTCGAGCTGTTTGGTCTGATTGAAGTATTTGTACGAGATCGCCTCTGACGCTTGGAACACGGCTTTTTGTACGCGCCCCATGTGTTCGGGTAGTTCTTCGAGCAGGTTGTCGGTGCGGTGGAACTCCAGAAACGTCCTGGCTTGTCCCACGATCCGCCGGGCATCGTCGATGAACCCCACCCGCTGAGAGGCCGGTTCCAGCTTCATCAAACATTTCTCTGCGTCGTGGAGGGCATAGACGATCGATCGAGGGAACAACCTGTCAAGGAGCAGGAATTCAGCGGCGTTTTGGTCGCCGGACGAGCCGCCCCGGTTCCGAATAAACGATTCGTAGGCGCCCGCGCAGCGGAGCATGTGCACCCAGGAGATGCCTCCGCTGACCAGATCGCGGGTGGAGAGCATGCGCGCAGTCATATCTGCACGTTCCAAGGAGCGTCCCAACTTCAGGAACAGCCAACTTTCGTCGTGGCTGACGGTCGAGTCGGCAAGACCGGTAACCATGGCTGAGCGTTCAAGCACCCAGTGGCAGAAACCATAGGCTCCGACCAGATCCCTGTGGTGCTTACCAATGCCGTAGAACGTCGTGTTCAGCCCCTCCCATAAAGAAGACGACACAGTCTCCCTTGCGCGGCGGGCGTTCTCCCTGGCAGCGGAGAGCGAACCAGCGATGGACCCTGGACTGCGGGCGTCATAGGCCAGCGTCTTCAAAAGATTGTCCCGGGTGACGGGTCCTGGGCCAGCGGGGACACCCATCAAAGCCAGAAGATCGCGCGATATCTGTTCCTGCTGTGTGGCCGGCAGATTGTTCATGCGCTCCAGGTGTACATCCAGGATTCTGGCGGTCCCGTCGGCACGCTCCACATAACGTCCAATCCAGAACAGGGATTCAGCAATTCGACTTAACACGTGCTTCTACTTTCGTTTGGATGGGACTAACGAGGGGAGGGTGGTGCTGATTCACTGCTGCTGCTCCGTCTGGCGGTCTTGCCAGTTGCTTTCAACCGGCCATACTGAGACCTGTTCGCGGACGGTGACAGATTGGCGCGGGATCAGCTCGGCCGGCATCTGCGGTGAGTCGGCCAGTACCCAGGTGTCCTTGGAACCGCCGCCCTGGCTGGAGTTCACAATCAGCGAACCTTCCTTCAGCGCCACCCGGGTCAGGCCGCCCGGCAGGACCCAGACGTCGTCGCCGTCGTTGACGGCGAAGGGACGCAGGTCCACGTGCCGGGGACCGAACTTGTCGCCGGAGAGCGTAGGTACCGTGGAGAGCTGCAGGACCGGCTGGGCAATCCAACCGCGGGGATCGGCAATCACGCGTTTACGGAGGGCTTCGAGTTCGTCCTTGGAAGCGTCCGGCCCAATGACCAGGCCCTTGCCGCCGGAGCCGTCCACGGGCTTCACCACCAGTTCATCCAATCGATCCAGGACGTGCTCCCGGGCTTCCTTTTCCTCAAGCCGGAAAGTGTCGACGTTGGCAATGATGGGTTCTTCGTGAAGGTAGTACCGGATCAGGTCAGGCACGTAGCTGTACACGAGCTTGTCATCGGCGACGCCGTTGCCCACGGCGTTGGCGATAGTCACACCGCCGGCGCGGGCAGCGTTGACCAGGCCGGGACAGCCGAGCATGGAATCCGAGCGGAACTGCAGAGGATCGAGGAAGTCGTCATCGATGCGCTTGTAGATCACATCCACGCGCTGCTCACCGGCCGTGGTCCGCATGTACACCCGGTTGCCACGGCAAATCAGGTCGCGGCCTTCCACGAGCTCCACACCCATGAGACCGGCCAAAAGGGTGTGCTCGAAATAGGCGCTGTTGAACACCCCGGGCGTCAGGACGACCACGGTGGGATCGTCCACCCCCGACGGCGCGGTCTTGCGCAAGGCGGACAAGAGCCTGCGCGGATATTCCTCCACCGGCCGGATGTGCTGCTGCCCGAAGGCCTCCGGCAGTCCCTTGGCCATGGCCCGGCGGTTTTCCAGGACGTAGCTGACGCCGGAAGGAACACGCACGTTATCCTCCAACACCCGGAAAGTGCCCGCGGCATCACGCACAACGTCAATGCCCGAGACGTGCACGCGCACCCCGCCCGAGGGCTCAAAACCGTGCACGGCACGGTGGAAATGCGCGCTCGTGGTGATCAATTGACGCGGAATAACCCCGTCCGACACCACGGCCATACGGCCGTAGACATCATTCAGGAACGCCTCCAAAGCCTTGACCCGCTGCGCGACACCGCGCTCCATCACATCCCACTCATCGGCCGGAATGACGCGCGGAACGATATCCAGCGGGAACGGACGCTCCTCCCCCGCATAATCGAACGTCACACCCCGATCAAGGAACGTACGCGCCATGGAGTCCGCGCGGGCCGTGACATCTTCCAAAGCAAGGCTGCCCAGCGCGACGGCGATATCCGAATAGGAACTTCGGGCCATCATCGCGGCGTCGAACATCTCGTCGTACGCGCCACTGCGTCTGGCAGCCTTTTCATAGTTTTCAAACAGGTCTGACATTTCCTCTTGCCTTTCGAACGAGTGAAATGAGTAGACAGCAGTGATATTTCGGACCTGTTTCGAATAAGGAACAATTGTTCGACGCAGAAAGGCGGTGAATGAAAGCACACGAAATAGACTGTATTTATCCGTGGAGCGGCTGATCAGGGGTGGTTAAACCGGCCAAGGCCACCTGCGCTGCGAGAACAGGTGGCCTTGGAGGCAATTGAATTGAAGCGCCAGGCCGCTGGCACTCTCAGGTCAGGCGACACTGGCGGTTGATGGCTTTGTATTGGAGGTACCGAAAATCATCCGGTCCACTGACATAGCAGGCTTGCGGACTGAAGGCGTGCAGTCGCAGGGAGTCTCCTGAGGTGACCTGCACCCAGTCTTCGTTGAGTTTGTAGAGAGCGCGCCCGGACAGCACGAAGATGCTGCGTTCCATAGCGTGCGTTTCAGCAAAGGGAAGTAATCCATTCGGATTAAGAGTCACAATTTCCATGAGCATGTCGTAGGCGAGATTGTCGGGGTCAAGCAACTGTTTCGTGCTCCTCCCGCCGGCGGCTGCAGACTCAGCCGACTGTCGAATCTCATGCTCATGGGCCACGATTGAAGTCGCCTCGCAACCGGGCAAGGGAATGTACGCCTTGCGAATCCACTGCAGGTGAACTGTCTCGTCAGAGGTATTGAGCGCGCCCCAGTGCGCTCCTGGCGCCAGATAAGCGTAGCTTCCTTCCCGCAGCGTCTGCGCTTCGCCGTCGAGTGTCATCTGCAGGCGGCCCCTCGTCACGAAAAGCACAGATTCGACGTCGGATTCTGCCCCTGAGGCACGGGTCCCACCCCCCGGAAACACCTCGACGCTGTACTGGGAAAATGAGTCAACGAAGCCTTTCGTCGGCCCAACGATGCCCCAGGCGCGAGAGTTTCTCCATCCCATTAACTGAATTGCTGTGGCATCGCTTGCGGCGCTTTGTGGAACCATGGCGTACGTCTTCCGAAATGGTGTCTTTTGGTGTTGCCGGTTCTTACCTGGAGGCGGCGCGCTTTCATAGGTGGTGTTCATCGGTGCTCCTGGGGAATCGTTGAAGCGGGCATGTAGCGACTCATCAGACCGAGGGGACGGAGGATGCTCCGACTTTGGTTTCGGCTTCGGTTTCGGTTGCCGCGGCTTCGCTGTCCGACGGCGACTCGCCGCGGAATGCTGCGAGCATGGCGTCGCGGTCGAACTGGCCTTCCCATTTGGAGACCACGAAGGTGGCAACGCAGTTGCCGAGCAGGTTGACGACCACGCGCATGGAGTCCATGAGCCGGTCCGCTCCGAGGAGCAGGGCCACGCCTGCTACGGGGAAGATGCCCAGTGCGCCGGCGGTGGCGGAGAGTGCCAGGAATGCTGAGCCGGGGACGCCGGC
>NZ_JBIVQG010000023.1:24460-43972 GCF_044755025.1 Paenarthrobacter sp. NPDC092416 | reverse complement strand
TGGCGCGACCTCCCGGACGCGAACTGGACCAACGAAGTCCGCACCGCCCAAGGCAGGATCGTCCCGGCCTCGGAAACGGTATGGATGCGCACCCGCGAAGTCTGGGTGCACGCCGTGGACCTGGACAACGGAGCCACCTTCAACGACATCCCAGCATCGGTCCTTGAACGGCTCCTCGGAGACATCACCAGCGCATGGAAAACCCGCGGCACGGACGCCGGGCTCCTCATCAACGTCACCGACACTACCGGGAACGACGCCAACCCAACGTTCGGCGACACCAGCTCCACGAACCCGACGATCATCACCGGCCCCCTGCCCGCCGTCGTCGAATGGGCCACCGGCCGCGGCACCACGGGCGTCACAGCAACCGGACCCAACAACAGCCCGGTTCCGTCCGCACCCCAATGGATCTGACCTGGCGCCCATACTTCATTCTTGGATCCGAGCGATGCTAACCGTGACTCTATATAGGCTGCGACCCCGTTCATCCGGCTTTTCGTCCCCATGTCTTCCACGCACCATCCACTTCGCCAGGACATGCGGGCGGCCAAAGATCAGGCACGGCCTCAGAGATAGTCGCTGCTACGTTCACGGGCAATCTCCAGAAGGGTTGAATGGAAAGCTACCTCGGCGGGTGCATACACCTTGTCCTGGCGCTGTGCCAGAAGAACCCGGCGCAGTGGTGCGCCAGCACCGAGGCTGAGGATCCTGACGTCAGGATGCTGCAGGGCCACTGCTGTCTTGGGGACCATCGCCACGCCCATGCCGACGCTGACCATGGCTTGAGCCTCCTGGTAATCGTTGGCTAGAAAACCGATGTTCGGCTCAAAGCCGGCGTCGTGGGCGGATCGTTGAAGTACCTCAACCACAGGGTGGGCCTCCGCGCGGACTATCCACGACTCCTTTCGGAGGTCTTTCATGGACACTTCATCACGATCTGCCAAGGGATGCCCCTTGGCCACGAGGATCACCGTGCTCTCCTGGAAGACTTCCGTGATGCGAATGGATTCGTCGTTGAATCGGTTCCAAGGGTAGTCCCAGAGCAAGCACAGTCCGGTCACTCCGGACTCCAGGTCCGAGACGAGTTCATCGAAGCGGGCGCTCCGCACGGACAGGCCAATCGCCGGGTACCGCTTCTTGAACGCGCGGATCACCAGCGGCAAAAATGAACCGGCCAATGTGGGGAACGTACCCACTGTCAACGAGCCGCGGTTCAAACCGGCGATCTGGCCCAAGTCGGACCGGGCCGCACGCATCTGCCCCACGATCTTTCGTGCGTGTCCTGCCAACACCTGACCGGCCTCAGTGGGAACCACCCCGCGGGATCGGCGATTGAGGAGGGGCTGCCCTACTTCCTGCTCCAACTTTCGCAGCTGCTGGGACACGGCAGAGGGCGAGTACATCATGATGTCAGCCGCGGCCGTAATGGATCCTTGCTCAACCACCTCCACCAGGAGCGCGAGCCGCCGAATATCAAATAAATCCACGTTCTCATCGTTAAGCACCGCTTCACCCTTCCCCGTACTTTGTTCATCATACGCAGCAGCGCGACATTCAGCGCCTGCTGAGGCGTGAAAATCAGGAAGCCAGCAATCTTCAGCCTCACCTTCGTCCCGCCGTAGCACTGAGTGAAGCATCCCTACACTCCCCTTAATATATTCAACATTGTCTTCATTTGTGATCCGCATCATCCTCGTAACAGGCAACAAAAACCTGCAATATGCCACGAGAGGCAGGAAGCACAATGAGGATCGAAGCTGAATGGATGCGCGGAGGCACCAGCAAGTGCTGGGTCTTTGAAACTGAAGACCTGAACAGGGCCAACGCCAATCTGGACGATCTCCTGCCACGACTCTTCGGAAGCCCGGATTCCCGGCAGATCGATGGCGTAGGCGGGGCTACTTCAACCACCAGCAAGGCAATGATCCTTAGCCGCCCGGCGGACCATGATGTGGATGTCGAATTCACTTTCGCCCAGGTGGGCATCGAAGAAGCCTCCGTTGACTGGGGAAGCAACTGCGGCAACTGCTCGGCGGTTGTGGGTCTCTACGCCATCGAGAAAGGGTGGGTAGTTCCTGACGGCGATTCCACCCGGATCGTCACGCGTAACACCAACACGGGTCAGATCATCATTCAGCGGGTTTCAACGCCCGCCGGCGCCCTGCCGATCGTCCCGGACGCACAGATGCCCGGCGTCGTGTTTCCCGGTTACAGAGTGGGGCTCGGCTTCCAGAATCCGGCCGGCAAGACCACTGGACATCTGCTGCCCACCGGCTCGGCAACTGACACGATCATTGCCGGCGGATGCCACTGGACGGTTTCCATGGTGGACGCCGGCGCACCTGTAGTCATGGTGCGGGCTGAGGAACTTGGACTGGACACTGCCCGCTACGACACTTGGACAGCCGGGATTGAACTGCAACTGGACACCCTGGACGTAATACGTCGCCAGGCAGCGGTCCGGATGGGAATGGCAGCGACTCCCGCCCAAGCCGCGCGCGCTGTTCCCAAACTCGCGATAGTCGGCCCTCCTACCGGGCCGGACCCAGACTGCGACGTCAACGTCATGATGCTCTCGATGGGCAAACCGCATCCTGCCTTGGCCATCACCGGCAGCATTGCCCTGACGCTCGCCGCCCGCACGCCCGGCACCGTGCTAAACACCATCGCCGGCAGTACGTCCAAAGCAGTTCTGAAGCTCAGGACGCCTGCCGGTGTCATCGAAACCTGGAGCGAGGAACACGACGGTTCCCTTCTGGTCGGCGTCGACCGAACAGCGCGCACCATCGCCTCCAGCATCATTCACCTCCCGGAGACTCTCGGCAACGCCGTCGAAGCCTCTCTAGCAACAGCCACTCGATGAGGAGACACCACCATGGCTAAGACTATTTTCAAACCAGCTCCCGAGGCTGAGACCGACATCCGGGAAGAATATTCCCAGCGCCCCAACAACCGTCGCCGTATCCTGCTGGTAACTGTTGCCGCTGCCGTCCTCCTGGGTCTGGTTGCCATCCTGTTCGGGGGTGCCATCTTCAACCCGGCGGCTACCCCGGAATCGGAGCCGTCCATGACCGCCACCCAGATCATCCCGCTGGTAATCCTCGTGGTGATGTTCGTCGTGGCCACCAAGTGGCCGTTGAACATCGGTGTCATGGGACTCGTGGCCTCCTTCGGCATCGGCTACTTCATGCTCGGCATGACCGACAAGGAAATCCTGGCCGATTTCCCCGCCAACATCGTGATCACGATCATCGGCGTCACGTACTTCTTCAGCATGGCCCAGCGGAACGGGACCATCGACATCATCGTCCAGAACTGTGTCCGGCTGGTGCGTGGCAAAACGCTGCTACTGCCGTGGGTCTTCTTCCTTCTGGCAGCGTCACTTACAGCATTGGGCACCTTCTCCCCCGCCGCCGTCGCATTGCTGGCCCCCGCCGCCCTTGGACTGGCCTACGAATCACGCATCCACCCCGTTCTCATGGGCGCCTTCATCATCAACGGAGCCCACGCCGGCGGCTTCTCCCCGCTCTCAGTGGCAGGCGTCCTGGTACATGACATCGCGGTGAAGAACGGCTTTCCGATCTCGCAGGGCGCGCTTTTCGGAGCGAGTTTTGCCCTGAATCTGATCCTGTCAGTGCTGACGGTGGTGCTGTTCGCTCTCCTGGGGAAACTTCGCGACGGCGCTGCCGGCCAACACGCCACCCTCGAGACACGTACCAACCGGCCGCATGGCCAGCAGATCCTCACCCTGGCGCTGATTGTCGCCATGCTGGTCTGCGCCTTGGGATTCCACATGCCAATCGGCTTCGTAGCCCTCTCTGCCGGTCTCCTCCTGGCGCTCGTCAACATCAAGGAACACCGAACCTTCATCGGCGGAATCTCCTGGTCCACCGTGCTGCTTGTCGCCGGCATGATCACTTACGTTTCACTGCTCCAGCACGTCGGCGTCATCGATACGCTCGCTGAGCAAGCCTTGGCCCTTGGAGCCCCCCTTCTCATCGCCCTTGTGCTCTGCTACGTCATCGGCGTCGGTTCAGCCTTCGCCTCCTCCACCGCACTTCTGACGGCCTTCATCCCCTTGGCTGGTCCCCTCCTGGCAACGAGTTCACTGAGTGCGTCGGGGACGGTGGCGGCCCTTGCCATCGCCGCAACTGTCGTGGATGTATCGCCCTTCTCCACCGACGGTGCACTGGTGGTGGCCAACGCCCGCGAGGACGACCGCCAGCGCGTTTACAAGCAGCTGATGATGTACGCCGGCGGCGTAGTCCTGGTGGCACCCGCACTTGCCTGGGCCTTGTTAGTGCCAACCGGCATCATGTAAGCCTCACGGCCCGAAAGACTGCCGGCATCATTGATCGGCCGGCGTGGGGATTGCGCCTTGCACACCACCGCAACAGGTAGCCCGAGAGACGGGCGCAAAAGCGCAAAAACTCACGCACCTAGGCAGGGCCGCCACACCGGCGACCCTGCCTAGGGTTTTAACGGTCCGGCCCCGGGGGCGGCCGGATCCACCAGTCGCCTCCAGGCATCCGGGCCAGGTTTGGGGGAATAGACGGCTTCGGCCTGAGTGATGGTCCGCCGGCGAAGCCATACCGGCCACTTGCCGGGAAACGTGTCATCCGGGAGTTGATGAATGACATTGCCGGGGCGGCGCTTTCCGTTAGATGCATGAAAACAGTCTCTGGCGCTGCTTGCCGGGTGATATCGCGATACGAGCAACTTAGCGCGGCCGATCAGTCGTTTGCCGCTCCGGAGACTCCCATGGTGATGAGGCGCAGCCTGTCCGGCGACAGTGGATGCTGCTCGGTCATCCGGTTGCCTTTGCCCATGAGGGTGCGGCCTCAGCCTTAGGCTTCCAGCCAAGCTCCAGTGAAATGGACATGGTTGTCGCGAGAAGGTCAGGAACGCTGCCGCGGAGCTCTTCCAGACCGGTCTTCTCCCGGAACGTTGTAATTGATATAGCGCCGGCTACACGATCTGCGTGATCCCATACCGGTGCCGCTATGCAGTTCGAGACGATGTCGAACTCGCCATCGTCCTCAGCCCATCCTCGAGCGCGTACCGTTTCAAGGCGCTTCACAAATTCGGACCTGGAAGTGATGGAGTTGGGCGTTCTTTGTTCAAAGGTGGCGCTATCCAGGATGGACTCACGACGGGCACCATCAATGAACGCGAGAATGGCCTTGCTGACCCCGGCTGTGTGTATGACGACGAATCCGCCGATTCTTGTGTTCAAGCTGATGGATTGTTCGGGTTCAACTTTGTCGACATAGACAATCCGGTTGGCTTCCGGCACGGCGAACTGAACGGTGTGGCCAAGGTGTTCACTGAGTCGGACAATGTGGGGGTGAACGACTGACCTGAGATCGAACTGTTCCAAAGCCGACTGTGCCAGGCCGGCGAGTCTGAACCCGACGCCGAAGTAGCCACGCTCGTCGGTTCGCACAAACCCCGCTTCGATCATGGTCTGCAGGATCCTGGATGCCGTTGTCCTGTGAACCCCCAGGTCCGCGGCGATATCCTTCAGCGTCCGCGGGCGTTCACTGCAATACTCCAGAATTTGGATTGCCCGGGCTACCGTCTGCGACATGGTTTCTGCTCGATCCTGTGTTTGGTGGTCGGTCGGGTTTGCGGATGATCAGCTGATCAGGCTTCCCAGTTTAGACAGCGGACCAACGCCCGAACCGGGCCGCCAGCCCGGCCTGCCCCTTTGCGCCGCCATGCCGCCGGCCATGTCAGGTTTGTGCCCAAAGAATCCCGCCCTGTCTCCTCCACAAGCCCGAGGTGCAACATGTGCACATGATGTGTACAAATGTACGATTCCGCTCGAGTGACAGTCAATCCGGATTGCCACAGCCAGCCAGAGTGGGCACCCACGTCAGGTGCATCTCTTGCACTACGTGTGCACATGATGCACACTGGTGGCGTATAGGACGAGCCGTAGGATCGCTGGATGATCCGTTGCGGCTTTGAATTAAGCCAAAGGAGTCTTGATGAAGACATTCATTTCAGCCAGGCAGCGCACCGCCCAGCTCACCTTCGGGGAGCTCGGGGACCGGACCCTGGCAAAGGTACGTCGCCGGATCATCCCCGTGATCTGCCTTCTCTACTTCGTCGCATTTTTGGACCGGAACAACGTCGGTTTTGCGAAACTGACAATGAGTGAAGACATCGGCCTGACTGCATCCGCGTATGGTCTTGGTGCCGGTATTTTCTTTATCGGGTATGCCCTGTTTGAAGTTCCGAGTAATGGCGGCATGTACAGGTTCGGGGCGAGGAAGTGGATCGCCCGGATCCTCATCAGCTGGGGCATTTGCGCCACCGCCATGGCGCTGGTCAACGGTGAGACGACCTTTTACGTCATCCGTTTCCTGCTCGGCGCCGCCGAAGCCGGATTCTTTCCCGCCGTTGTCTTCTACCTCACCCTGTGGTTCCCCGCAGCTCAGAGGGTCACCGTCCTCGGACTGTTCATCCTGGCCCAGCCCATCTCCAACGCCATCGGCGCCCCACTTTCGGGGCTGCTCCTGACTCTGGACGGGATGCTGGGCCTTCACGGATGGCAGTGGCTCTACATCATTGAAGGCATCCCCGCCATCATTCTGGGGTTCATGGCGCCGCGGCTGCTGACCGACCGCCCGGAAGATGCCCACTGGCTGAAAGCAGACGAACGCAACTGGTTGAGCACGACCATGGCCAACGAACTGGCGGAGAAGCAGCGCGGCGGTGCACACAGTTTCCTGGACGGATTGAAAGACCGCCGGGCCCTTGTGTACGCGTTCCTGAACTTTGGAATGGTTTGCGGTATCTACGGCTTTGGTTTGTGGCTCCCCACTGTGGTGGCCGGACTGGGCAAGCTCGATCCCGCCCAAGTGGGCTTCATCGTCGTCATTCCCTACGCGGCTTCAGCGTTGTTCGTCTTTTACTGGAGCCGCCGCTCGGACCGGACCGGCAAACGCGCTGCCCACGCCAGCATCAGCATGCTCATCGCAGCGTTCGGGCTGACCGGGGCCGCCGTTCTCCTCCCGGTCAACCCTGTCGCAGCACTGGCCTTCCTCACGATCGCGGCCATGGGCGTGTTCTCCGCTACGGCGCCCCTGCTCTCCATGCCATCAGCCGCATTGGGCGGCGCCGCTGCAGCTGCGGGACTGGCTCTGGTGAACTCCATCGGGAACGTCGGAGGATTCGTAGCACCTTACGCCGTCGGGCTGCTCAACGACGCAACACACAGCAACCTTGCCGGACTGCTCTTCCTGGCAGGCTGCCTGGTGATTACAGCCATCGCCACGTTCCTCTACGCACGGAACCGGCCCGAAGGCACTGCCACTCCCAGCGCCGTCGCTGCAGCCGAACTCGCAAAAACCAATTAGTCGCGCAGCCGGAGAACCGGCTGGCAGGAAAGGAACAATTCATGATGTTTGAACAGTCACTGCGCGGAAAGACCGCTCTCATAACAGGAGGAGGCACCGGCATCGGTCAAGGCATCGCCCTCACCCTCGCCAAGGCCGGAGCCAGAATCGCCATCACCTACAACAACCACAAACCCGATCAGGATTTCGCCGATGACGTGGAACGCCACTCCGGGCACCCGCTGACCGCCCTGCAGCTGGACGCGACCATTGAAACGGAAGTCCAGAGGACTATCGAGGCCCTCGGCCGCGACTTCGGACGGCTGGACATTCTCGTCAACAACGTCGGCGGGCTCATCCAGCGCTCTGCCATCGGCGACATGGATTTCAAACTCTGGAAGCAGGTTCTGGCCGTTAATCTGGACAGCACCTTCCTCATTACCCACTTCGCCCTGCCGCTGATCAACGGCGGCGGCCGCATCATGAATGTCGCCTCGCTTGCAGGACGCAACGGCGGACACGCTGGGGCGACAGCCTACGCCACGGCCAAAGCTGCGATCTTTGGCTTCACCCGCGGGCTTTCAAAGGAACTGGCATCATCCGGTATCACCGTCAATGCCCTGGCCCCCGGATTCATCGAAGCTACACCCTTCCATGACACCTTCACCACCGCGGAATCCAAAGCCGCAACTGTCGAGACCATCCCGCTCGGAAGGGCCGGAGTTCCCGAAGACGTCGCAGGTGCGGCGTTGTGGCTGGCGTCCGAGCACGCGCGATTCGTCACGGGCACCGTCGTCGACATCAACGGCGGGCAGTACTTCGCATGATCACCGGGCAACTGACACATCCTCGCATCCTCTCCGCCCTGGCGGCAGCCGGCCACGGTGCTACCGTTCTCATCACAGACGGACACTATTCAGCCGCGACAGCAGTCGGACCAAACGCAGAAACCGTCTACCTGAACCTGCAGGCAGACTTTCCAACAGTGCCCCAAGTCCTGGCTGTCGTTCTCGGCGCCGTCCACATCGAAAAACTCACGCGGATCACGCCCTCCGACGACGCAATTCCGTGCCTCGTTCATGACGAAATCGATGACCTAGTGCCCGAAACCGCCGAAACGGAGTTCGTTGAGCGGTTCGAATTCTATGACCTCGCCAAGTCACAGAATCTTGCCTTGTGCATCGTGACGGGCGATTCACGACGGTTCGCGAACGCACTACTGACCGTGGGCGTACTCCAAAAGGGCTAAGAAAGCGCGGAGTGCACGTTGAACGTCAGAACGTTTCTCCGTTCGGGCATGCACCAACACTTTCCAGGCTCCCCCGTCGTCTTGCAGTAACGAGCGACCTGTGACCGCGCCGGTCACAGGTCGTCGCTGCTGTGACCGGCGCGTGTATTTCGATGAAGTCGGGTCCATCTGGCTGCCCGGTGGGCGTTGCGTCCGGCATCGCAAAACGGTCCCACAGCGGGACCCGGCGCCAAAGGACCACGGCGCCCGCGCTCCGCGCTATCGGCGCGGCGGACATCGCGGAGGGACTTTGGTGACTTTCGGCCCTGTTGGAGCACTTTCGCGGGCACCATGCTTGAAGCACGGCACGGAACTCCGCAAGGGCTCCGCCGCCTCGAATTACCAGCAACGAAAGACCCGGCCCCTCGATGAGGAGGAAACGATGGCCCTCACCGATCACGAGAAGCGCCAGCTGGAGCTGCTCGCCGACCAGCTGCTGCGTGAAGATCCACGCCTGGCCGCAAAGTTGCGCAGCGGACCGGCTGAATCCGTGCGCCCTGCTCACCGTGCGGCTGGAGCATTCACCCTCCTGGTGGGAGCGTTCGTCCTCCTGGCAGGAATTGCCGCCCAGGCAACACCTCTGGGCCTCGTGGGCTTCATCATCATGGCGTCCGGAGCGTACCTGATCTTTGCCCGGACCAGCCTGCGGTTGAAGCGCCGGCCTGCTGCACCGTCCACGGAGCAGCGCGGTCCAACGGAGTCCCGCTGAAGACTCCCTGATCACCTACCCAACATCTCCCCGGCAAAGGAACGATCCATGGAACGCGTTATCGACAAAGTCGCCCTCGTCACCGGCGCGGCCCGGGGCATTGGCGCCGCCGTTGCCTCCCGGCTGCACGGAGAAGGAGCACGCGTCGTGCTGGCCGACGTCCTGGACGACGAAGGCAAGGACACAGCGGAGCGCATCGGCCCAGGCGCACTCTATGTCCACTTGGACGTGACCTCGCCGCAGGACTGGGACGTCGCCGTCGCCGCTGCACTCGATACCTTCGGCGGACTCAACGTGCTGGTGAACAACGCCGGAATCGCGAACTTCGCGCCCATCGAGGACTACACCCTGGAGCAATGGAACACTGTGATCGGGGTCAACCTGACCGGTACCTTCAACGGAATCAAAGCTGCGATCCCGGCGATGAAGCAAGCGAAAGGCGCCTCGATCATCAACGTCTCCTCGATCGCCGGCTTGCGCGGTTACGAACAGATCCCCGGATATACCGCCTCCAAGTTCGGAGTCCGCGGCCTCACCAAGAGCGCGGCCTTGGACCTCGGCCGCCACGGGATCCGGGTCAATTCAGTGCATCCCGGCGTCATCTCTACTCCCATGACCGCGGGGATGGACCTGGACATGAGCCATGTGGCCATTCCCCGCATGGGCCATCCCGGCGAAGTCGCGGACCTGGTCCTCTACCTCGCTTCAGACGAATCCTCCTTTGTCACCGGAGCGGAATTCGTGATCGACGGCGGCGACACGGCCGGTACCGTCACCCCCGTTGACAGCTGACTCGCTGAAAGGACCTGCCATGTATTGGAACACGGAAATGGGCGGCTGGGGGTATCTGCTGATGGCGGTGACCATGCTGTTGTTCTGGGGGACGCTGATCGCCGCCATCGTCCTCTTTGCCCGGTCCCTCTCAGGGCAGCGTCCGTCCGGGCCCGAGGACCACCACGGACTTCCGGGGGCCGCTTTTCCGACGGCGGTCGTGCGCCCGGCCGAAGGTATCCTGGCCGAACGCTTCGCGCGGGGAGAGATTAGCGCCGAAGAGTACAAGCAGTCCCTCTCGGTCCTGCGGGGCCGCCCGCAGACGTAACCGCCACGGCACCGACAGCCAGGAGGAACCATGGAAAGCAACAGCAGCGGCAGGATCGTCGTGGGCGTGGACGGATCTGAGGCTTCCGTCGAGGCGCTCCGCCAGGCACAGCAGCTCGCGGGGCCCTTGGGCCTGCGAGTCGAAGCCTCCGCCTTTTGGGACTATCCGCAGGTTTACGCCGGGTACGTTGCTATGGGCATTGAAGGCTTTGAGGAGGCCGCCGGAAACACCCTCCGCGAGACGGTCGAAAAGGCCTTTGGTCCGGAGCTGCCGCACAACGTTGTTGCCCGTCTGGTCCGCGGACACCCCCGGACGATGCTTATTGAAGCCAGCAAGAATGCGGACATGATCGTGGTGGGCCGCCGCGGGCATGGCGGCTTCGGGGGATTGCTGCTTGGCTCGGTGAGCTCGGCCGTTGTAGCCCACGCCCACTGCCCGATACTCGTCGTTCACGCGCCGGAGAAAGGGTGACCGCCATGGGGACAATCGTCACAGCCTACGACGCATCACCGGAGGCAGCCACGGCCGTGCGCTGGGCCGCGCGGCAGGCGTCGCTGCGGAACGACAAGCTCACCGTGGTTCACTGCTCCATATGGCCTGCCTTCACGCATGACCTCGGCCCCGTTCCCGGCATCGCAGACAGCGGCCTACGGCATGCGGCCGAAGCCGTCCTGGCAGAAGGCGCGGACATCGCCCGCGAAGAATCCCCCGATGTCCCGGTAACCACCGTGCTGAAATACGGCTGGGCCGCCGGGCTGCTGCGCGATGTCGCCGGCGGGTCCGACGCCGCCATGCTCGTCGTGGGCAGCCGTGGAATCGGCGGGTTCATGGGCCTTCTGGTCGGTTCGGTGAGCCTTGAACTGGCCGCCACGGCGGACTGCCCCGTGGCGGTCATCCGCGAGGCAGCCCACCCGGACGGGCCCGTCGTCGTCGGTATCGACACCGCGCTCCCGCACTGGGAACCGATTGTCCGGCAGGCCTGCACCTTGGCGACGCTGACAGGGGCGTCCCTGGAGATTGTGCACGTCCACGCCAAACACGGCGGAAGGCGCCACCTCACACCACCCATGCCGCACCGCCCCGAGGAAGTGCTCGACGACGTCGAGCGCACCGTGCGCCGCTGGTCACCCGTGATCGACGTACGGACGCACACGCTCACCGGAACATCGACGAGCGGAACTCTGCTGGACGCCGCGCGCGATGCGTCGGCGATAGTCGTCGGCGCCCACGGCACCGGCGTGGTGCGCGGAAGCATGGGCTCGACTGCGCATGCGGTGCTGCACCACGCCCTATGCCCGGTGGTGGTTGTCCGCCCGGCGGGAGAGTCCTAGGACGCAGGCCCCGTTTGCGTAGCCATGGGTTTATACAGGGCAAGCTCGAACGCTATAACGGCGAAGAGGGGTTTCAGCGCCTGCTGAAAAGTGGGCTATGCGCATGCACGTCCCCGTTCCGTGGTGACTTCCGGTGGACTAGTGCTTGGGTGGTCCGCTGGATTGGCGTGGAATGAGGGTCGGCATGGAGCGCCGAATGAGTGGCTCCTTCCCGGGGTTGACGATGAGGTCGACGGCGGTGGCGGCGATTTGGTCCAATGGAACGTGGACCGAGCTTAGGGGTGTGGGCAACCGCGCCGAAAGGGGTGTGTCGTTATACCCGACTAGAGCGAGGTCCTCCGGGATGGTGATGCCGTTGCGATGGGCTGCAGCCATAACACCCATGGCGATGTTGTCATTCGCCGCGAAGATCGCTGTAGGTCGGTGGCCGGCGCCGAGGATTGCATCACCGGCGGTGTAGCCGTTTTCGATGCCGTAGCCCGCTGCAATAAGCCACTTGTCGGGTGCGTTGATGCCGGCTTCTTCCATGGCTCTCCGGGCCCCGGCCAGACGGGCCTTCCCGGAGGATGTAAAGTCAGGGCCGGTGAGGACGGCGATGTCCCGGTGGCCGAGATCGATGAGGTGGCGCACGGCCAGGTAGCCGCCCACTTCGTCATCCCCGATCGCTGATGGGCTGATGCCGTCGGTACGCAGTACCAGTGCATGTGCTACCCGGCGTTCACGCAGGAGCAGGGGAAGTTTGTCGTCGAGCCGGGCCGTTGCCAGTATCAATCCGTCTACGTTGCGGTCGAGCAGGGTTTCAGCTCCGCGGCGTTCCTCGTCAGGGTCATCTCCGCTGGTGGCGACCATGGCGAAGTAGCCACGGGAGGAGGCAGCCTTTTCGAGTTCTTCAAACATCAGGGCCATGACGGTGTCGCTCAGGCGAGGGACAAGGACGCCCAAGGTCCGGGTCTCGCCGCGGCGAAGGCTTGAGGCGAAAGAGTTCCTCCGGTACCCGAGTTCCTCGGCGACTCTCCGGACGTTCGCTGCGGCCGCGGACCGGGAGATGGTCCGCTCATCGAGGGCGCGGCTGGCAGTGGAGATGCTCACGCCACTGGCTGCTGCAACGTCCTTCAGTGTGACAACGTTGCCGGTGGCGTCCGGTTCCATGGGGGTTCTCCTAGTCGGCAGAGGTGTTACAGACACTCTAAACCTCCTGTCTTGCAAACGTTCTCTTGACAGTGAGCTGTGACACGTGCAAACTTGAAAACGTTCCCGCAAACGTTCTCACGAATGCGGAACTGCCAACATCAATGAAGACAAGAGGTAGCTGTAATGACACTCGATCTCCGCGGACTCAGCCCCGCACCTGTAACCCCTTTCACCGAAGACGGCGCTGTCGACTTCGCTGCGATCCAGCGCCTGGGTTCGTGGCTGGGATCGATTGACGGCGTGAAAAGCCTCGTCGTCCTGGGACACGCCGGCGAAGGCACGTTCCTTACCGAAGAGGAGCAACTGGACGTCATCCGCGCCTTCGTGGCATCGACCGACGGCCGCGTCCCGGTGGTGGCCGGCATCACGAAGGAGGGCAACAAGACCGCCGCTCTCGAAGCAAAGAAGGCTGTCGAAGCCGGCGCGTCTGCAGGTCTGGTCTACCCTTCACATGGGTGGTTGCGCTTCGGATACCAGAACGGTGCTCCCCAGTCGCGCTATAAGGAAATCTATGAAGAGTCCGGCCTGCCGCTGATCCTCTTCCAGTACCCGGATAACACCAAGGCCACCTACGATCTGGACACCCAACTGGAGATCGCGGGCCAGGAAGGCGTGTTCGCCACGAAGAACGGTGTCCGCAATATGCGCCGGTGGTACACCGAGATCCCGGCGCTGCGCGCCGCGTACCCCGAGTTGCAGGTACTCTCCTGCCACGACGAATACCTGCTGCCGACGATGTTCGACGTCGACGGTCTGCTCGTCGGCTACGGCAACATCGCCCCCGAACTGCTCATCGAACTGATCGAGGCCGGCAAGGCGCAGGATTACCCGCGCGCCCACGCCATCCACGAGCGGCTCCTTCCGGTGACCAGGAACGTCTACCACCGCGGGTCCCACATGGAGGGCACCGTCGCCTTGAAGTGGGGTCTGGTGAACAGGGGCATTCTGGATCACGCCACCGTGCGCACCCCGCTCCTGCCCCTGCCCGAGGGCGCCGATGCAGAAATCGCGGAAGCCTTCGCCGCAGCAAACATCGGCAAGGTCACAGCCAACGTCTGACGCCCACAGGGTGCGTGCAGGGGAATTTGAACTGCACGCACCCTGGTTCCACCACCGCCCACGTTGATACGCGGGCAATCGGCCACTTCGGTGGGCCGCCCACCCGACATTGAGGTCGGGATTAATGAAGTCAAAGAAGACTGAGCGGGAGAATAGTCCCGTGGAAGGAGGGCGCGCCGTGATTGAGCATACGAAGACGCCTAGCACCTCGCGTACCCCGGGCGCCGGCTTGGGGCATCTACCCCCCAGCAGTGTCCGGACCGGTGCCGAGACCCGAAAGACCCGCCGATCCTTCTGGGGCCAACTTGCCCTGATCGGCCCCGCCTTCGTCGCCGGCGCCTGGCAGTTCGGACCCGGTAACCTTGCCACCGCCGTCCAGGCTGGCAGCGGCTACCAATACACCCTGATCTGGGTGATCGTCGTTTCCACCATCCTGATGATTTTCCTGACCGACATGAGCGTGCGCCTGGGCATCAAGTCACCCGTGTCATTAATCCAGTCAATCAAAGACCACCTCGGCAAAAAGGTCGGGGTGATCGCCGGCATCGGCGTCTTCCTGGTCACCTTGTGCTTCTCGGTCGGCAACGCCGTCGGCCTCGGCCTCGGCGCGTCAATGCTCCTTGGCGGATCGCCGGTGATGTGGACCATCATCGGTACCGCCATGGTGGCCACCATCCTGCTGTTCCGCAATGTCTACCGGGTCATAGAGAAGGTTCTGGTGGTGATGGTCGGCATCATGGCGATTGCTTTCGTCACATCGGCCTTCATCGCGAACCCTGACTGGGCCGCGGCAGCTTCCGGTTTGATTCCCCGCGTTCCCGGCGATGCCTGGTTGCTGGTCATCGCTCTGGTCGGCACCAATTTTTCCGTGAACGCCGCCTTCTACACCTCCTACGGCACCAAAGAGCGCGCACGCAGCGAGGCAGACTACCGCGACATCACCATGGTGGATACGATTCCGGGAATCGTTGCCCCCGGCATCATGACCTCCCTCGTGATCGTCGTGGCTGCCTCCGTACTCGGTGCCACGGGCCAGGCAGCCGCAACCATGGGCCAGCTCGGCAGCATCTTCGAACCCCTCGCCGGCCCAATCGGCACCGCGATCTTCGCCATCGGGTTCACCGGCGCCGCTTTCTCCGCCATGACCGCCAACTGCACCGCAGGAGGCACTATGCTCTCCGATGCGCTCAACCGGCGCGGCACCAAAGGCATCACTTCCGGCACACAGAAACTGATCAGCGCCATCATCCTCGCGTTCGGCCTCACCATCACCGTCATCTTCCAGACCTCACCGGTGCAGGTCATCGTCATTGCCCAAGCGCTGACAATCCTGGTCGCACCCCTGCTGGCCACGCTGATCGTAGTCATGGCGAACCGCCGCGAACTGATGGGTTCGCTACGCAACAAGTGGTGGCAAAACCTGCTGGGCGTGGTGGGCCTCCTCGCAGTACTCGCCCTATCCATCCGACTAATCCTCAACTTCATGGCAGGCTAACCCGCTCAGTGATCAGGGCGCGAAGTTTCTCGCACCGCTCGCACCGAGCAAAACGCCAAGCCGCTCGCTTCGCGCGATGCGCGAGGTCCTTTGCCCGATACACTGACCGACCAAGCACGGCACACAAGATAGTGCCCCCACCGAAAACGGTGGGGGCACTACTCGTAGCCTCGAAAACCGGCATCTGCCGGACCGCTGTCCGGGAGGCAACCCGGCAGGCACATGAGCTTAGGACAACCATGCTTGACGGTGGCGACTACCCCACGAGGAAGACTCTGCTGGTAACCCTACGGCAGGTTGTCGAAGCCGATACCTGAGATCATGGGATGAGCGAAGTTGTTCGGCCCATATCCCAGACCAGCGGATCGCTGATGCAGTTTTCCGTGTCATCGAGATGGCGGAAAACCAGTCTCGGAATTACGGCGGATTCTGGCGGGGAGGAGATGACTTGCCTCCAACTGGATGGATCAAGAAGAACGCTTCCACTACAGGTCCGGTGTCAACCTGGAATGAATCATTCTGATCAGCGATCGTCTGGAAATTACATCCGGCACCTCGTCGCCTTAACTACTCCAATCACCACATCACTTCCGGAAGGAAGGTCCCCGTGGGCGAGCGGTGGGTGTGCACAGTCAGGCCCGGCGCGGTGGTGCGCTGGGTGGACTCTTAGTTATCAACGGTGAATGGTCTATCCCGTGACGGGCATGATGGAAGCATTGGCAAACTTTTCCATGCACTTCGCAGACTGACATCTGCTTTTGTCTCACCGCAGTTTTGGTGCTCCTGGACCTTGGCAGTATCCAGACGGACTACAGCCTGTTTGCAGGGAAGTACGACGTCAAGGACTTGTCGGACTCAAATGTGATGTAGGCCAGCTAGTCATCGGCTGCCAGCGATCAGCTCCCTGCTCGATCAAAGGCATTCGCGCCTACCGTGTGCACCCAAAAAGATGGCACTGGTCAGCGGCCTGCGCAATGGCTGCCAAATCCTCCGAGACGCTGAGTCGATAAGGGCGCATATATCGGCAAGCCAACAGACCTGCCCACTTGAGTTACGGCACCGGGACTCGACCGACCGGAGGAATCGCTTGCCGCGCGAAACGCACACTCGACTTCGCAGAAGCCAATGGAATTTTTGTCATTTCGGCCCGTACCCGCTGTTCACGTGAGAAGCTTTGCAACGAGAACTAAATCGCGTTTTTGTGAATCGCAAGGCCGGGCCGTAAGGACTGATTTGGGGGTATGGGGTGCGTTCTCGACGTGGGATCTGGAAGGGTGTAATGGCCCTCGTTTGTCTTTCACTACTGACAACTGGTTGGGTAACGCCAGTTGCCCCGGCTGCGGCGAAATCGGCACCACTGCCGTTTGAGCCGCCCCTGGTCGAAAAGTGCGCAGACCTGCTCTTGATTACGGTTCGCGGCTCCGGTGAGACGCTGGGCAATTCCAAGGTAAACGCCATGGAGACGCAGTTCAAGAACACCATTGGAACGCAACGCACAATAGAAACCGAGCAGCTGTGGTACCCCGCGGAGCCCATGTCGACGCTGGGGGCGGACGTGGCGGACGCCTTTTCGACCTCGGGTTCGGACTGGGAGTACTTCGAAAGCGTGAACAGTGGCTGGTTGCAGTTGGCCGACAAGCTGGGTACGGCAGCGATCTCATGCCCGAACCAGAAGTGGGCCTTGTTTGGGTATTCCCAAGGAGCGCTGGTCATCTCCCAGGCCGTGGCAAACTATGCCGACCCGAAAAAGTACGCCGGTGTTGTTCTGCTGGCCAACCCTGCCCGGATTCCGGCTGATGCTCAAGTGAATCTCGGCTCTGCAACAGCCGGGAAGGGCCTGATTTCAGCATTCGGGCTCGCCTACACCGCCTATCCGGCAAGCCTGAGCGCTGTCACCACGGACTTTTGCGATTCAACCGATCTTGTTTGCGATACTGTACGGCTACTCGGCTCCTGGCTGGGGACGATTTTTGATACGGGACCGACTCCCACTCTGACGGCCGCAATCGACCAGGGCGCGGCCATCCACAGCGCCTACACAGCCGACCGGATCTCCGCCGCGGTAACGAAGGTCACCACGAGGGCGCTGGCCATGACTATTCCTGTCCAAAGCACAGTTACGAAGACTGTTTGTTCGGTTGGCGGCTATTTCCAAGGGACGCTATGGGTGAAGCCCCTGAATCCGACGGGAGTGAACGCCGAGCGCTGGCGGCTGCGGAAACCCTACGCTCCAACAGGTGCCACCGTTTACGACGCCGGGTTTACCTTCCCCGACGGCCGAGAGTTCGGCATCGCTGACGACGGAAGTTATGCGGGTAAACTCGCCGCCGGAACGTACGAGATTCCGCTTCGGGTCTACTCCCTGGCCGGCACGGAACGCCCGGTCACGCTCCGGATCATCGTCGCGTCCGGCACGGCATGCGGCGGCATCGAAGGCACAGTCACCGGGCTGAGCCTATACTCCGACCTCGGCCGACTCAAAGGAATCACGGTCAACCTCTACAGTCTGATCACGGACACGTACGGAGCCCGAACCCAAAAGCTTCGGCGCACTCAGCTCACAGATGGCAATGGCTACTACGGATTCGGTGGACTTCCTGCCGGTCAGTACGTCCTCTACTTCGATGACGGTTCCATAGCCGGGACCGGAGGAGAGGCCGTTGACTACTTCGACCAGTACTACACGTCCTGGCCCACCCGGAATGACTCGGACCGGCTCACCAATGCCAAGGCTTTCACCGTGGAGAGCTCGGGCCAGATGCTGAAAGTTGACCAGGAGCTCGAACGCGCCTTCAAAGTGTCGATTTTCTTTTACGACAAAGTAACCGGACGACCAGTGCAAGGCGTGTCCGTCAGCGACCATGACACCTGGAGGGCCGAGAGCGGAGCCGATGGCTGGGCAACCAGTCCTGCCCGAGTCAGCTTCGACAGGAAATGCATGTCCATGTACGACTTTCAAAACCGTTATGTTGAAAGAGCCGATTTCTACGGATGGTGGTTCGGTAGCGGCATTGCCATGTATCCGGCCAGCTCTATTTCGGGCACGGTCACGGACACAGCGGGTAAGCCGATTGCCGGTGCCATGGTCTACATGTCGCGCAACGACCCTGCCGGCACGGACTGGGGCGGTGGTTTCGGATGTATGGAGAACCTCGGACAACGTGAATCCGACTGGACGCTCACATCATCCACGGGCACTTACAGTTTCCCAGGCTTGTTCGGTGGCGACGGGTACACTCTCACAGCCTCGGCTGAAGGATACGAGGCGTCGACCCTCCCGGTTTTCTCCGTGAAAGGCGAAAACAACGGTGGCGCCTCGGCCTCCAAATCGTTTACCTTGGCCCCGAACCCGCCAGCACAACCCAAGAGCGTCACCGCGGCAGCAGTGACATTCCTGGACAAAGACGGTACGGCGCAGGATAGCTACACCATCCCCAAAGTCGAAGGAGTCGATTACTTCATTGGCTCCATCATCACCTCTCCCGGTATGTACCCCGGCGTCGGGACCGTCACGGTCGTGGCCAAGGCCCGCCCCGGGTTTGTGTTGGCTTCCGGAAGTACCAGCCAGTGGAGCACAACCTTCAAGAGCGGCCCCATCGAAGTAGTCCCCGCCCCCGTCATCTTCGCTGACAGGGACGGCACGTCCCAGGATACCTACACCATCCCGTCCACCACAGGAGTGGATTATCTGATCGGATTGACGGTCAAAGCAGCCGGAACCTACCCCGGTGCCGGCACCATCAGCATCACAGCAAAAGCACGGCCGGGCTACCGACTTGCCTCGGACGCCCCCGCCCAGTGGAGCACCACCTTCACCAACCAATCCAAAAGGTCCGTCGATTTCAGCGGCGACAGTAAGGTCGATGTGATGTCCCGGGACGGTGCCGGCGGCCTGTGGCTCTACCCCGGCAACGGCACCGGTGGATGGCTGACACCCCGACAGATCGGCACGGGCTGGAACACCATGACCACAATCCTGGGCCCCGGCGAC
>NZ_JBIVQG010000023.1:0-24364 GCF_044755025.1 Paenarthrobacter sp. NPDC092416 | reverse complement strand
CCGGGACAGTTCCGGAGCCCTCTGGCTCTACCCCGGCAACGGCACCGGTGGATGGCTGACACCCCGACAGATCGGCACGGGCTGGAACACCATGACCACAATCCTGGGCCCCGGCGACTTCAACGGTGACACCAAGGCCGACGTCATGGCCCGGGACAGTTCCGGAGCCCTCTGGCTCTACCCCGGCAACGGCACCGGTGGATGGCTGACACCCCGACAGATCGGCACGGGCTGGAACACCATGACCAAGATCTTCTAACCCCGACCTCCGGCCCCGCAGAATCGCCCAACCTTACCTGGAAAGGTTTGGGACTTCTGCAGGTCCACATGGTGGTCGCCCTCCGACCGAATGGAGAACCAGTTTCGTCCACCCTTACGGAATCCGCGCGATCTGAGAAGATCAGCGAAGACCGAAACCAGTCGGGCCAGCCTCGTAGACCACCCACCCACGTCCCGCTTTGAAAAGGAGGTTCCAGCCCTAAAAACCCGGCTACCTCATATCGTCCAGCGAGCCTGTGCTCGTGGAAGTATGTTGGCTATGCCCACGTCTTATGGGGCGGAGTACCGCCAGGATGGTATGGATGTGGCCCGCAAGGGCGAAGCGCCGCTTGCGCAGATTGCGAAGGATTTCGGGCCGTCATGCCGAGGACTCCACATCAGCAAGTGGATCGTGGAATAAATTGACATTCAGATCCTCCGTCAACCGACTGCAGCCCGCCGTTCTCCAATATCGAACCCCGGCCCACCCGGAACTGAGTCAATCAGCCGGCGCGTGTAGGGATGTTGGGGGTTCCCGTAAACCGCGTCGACATCACCCTGCTCAACGACTTCGCCATGGAACAGGACCAGGATTTCGTCGCTGACGTGGTGAACAACATCCAGGTCGTGCGAGATGAACGCCATGGTGAGGTCCAGTTCTTTCCGGAGCCTGCCGATGAGGTTCAAGATCTCAGCTTGAACCGAGAGGTCCAGGGCTGAGGTGATCTCGTCCGCGATGATCAATTTCGGCTGCACAGCCAAAGCCCTCGCAATGGCGATGCGTTGGCGCTGTCCACCAGAAAATTCATGTGGATAGCGTTCGGAGACCTCGGGATCCAGGCGGATGGTTGAGAGCCAGTAGGAGATCTTCTCGCTGTGTTCCTTGGGATTGGCCCGAAGGGGATCGATCGCTTCCGCGAGGGTTTGGCCAATGGTCCGCCGGGGGTTGAGCGAGGAGTAGGGGTCCTGCGGAACCATCTGCACAGCCCGCCGCATGCGGCGTCGCTCGGCCCCGGACATTTTGGTCACGTCGCGGCCGGAGAACGAGATCACTCCGTCGCTGGGCGTCACCAGACCCACAATCGCTTTGGCCATAGTGGATTTGCCTGAACCCGACTCCCCTACGATGCCCAGCGTCCTGCCCGCATGGATGCTGGCGTTGACTCCCTTCAGGACAGTGGCGGCGGAACGTCCGGAACCGAATGTAACCTTGACGTCCTTCAGTTCCAGAACCGGCTGATTCTGAGTTGCTACAGCGCTCATTTGGCGGCCTCCTCTGTGTCCCGGCGGTTGGTGACGTCCCCGCCCGCAGGGGAGTCGTCGTCGAAAACTTCATCCAAGGCAAAGTCTTTCGCCGAAACTGTGACGAGTTCGGGCTTGCGTTCGGCGATGGATGGTGTCGCGGCAAGAAGTGCCTTGGTGTAGGGGTGTTTTACCTTGCCGGCAGCGAGTTCTTCGCCCGTCAGCCGCTCCAGGATCTTGCCGCCATTCATCACGATGACCTTGTCGCATAGCGCCTGGACCACACCGATGTCGTGGGAGATGAACAGCATCGCCGTCCCCATTTCACGGTTGATGGTGCGGAACTGACGGAGCACGTCGGCCTGGACTGTCACGTCCAGGGCGGTGGTGGGCTCGTCGGCGATGATCAGGCGCGGGTCGGTGACCAAGGTGGAGGCGATCAAGGCGCGCTGGAGCATACCGCCGGATAGTTCGTGCGGGTGTTGCTTCATACGTTTCTCCGGCTGGGTGATCCGAATGTCCGCCAAGGCCTTGATCATCCGGCCGAACGCAGTACTTCGGGACTGACCGAGGTGCACGCGGCTTACTTCAGTGAGCTGCGATCCAATGCGGAGGGCCGGGTTGAAGCTTGTTCCCGGGTCTTGATAAACGAGGCCTATCGAGGTGGCTAGCTCGCGTGGGTTGTTCTTCTGCAGGAGGTTCAGCTCGCCGAGGCGCATGGTCTTGGCACTGACGCCCAGTTCCTCGGGCAGCAGCCCGGCAATGGACATGGCGGTGAGGGATTTTCCGGAACCGGACTCCCCCACCAGGCCCACCACCTCACCAGCATGGATGCTGAGAGACACACCCTTGACCAACGGAACTCCCGACGGCGTGGTGACGGTCAGGTTGTCCACTTCCACCAGCGCTTCGGCATCAGCGCGCATAGAGGCGGGCACTTCGGAAGCCTTGCGGAGGCTGCCGAACTTCCGCCCGCCGCGGGGATCGGTGGCGGCGGCAAGGCCGTCACCGATCAGCATGGCGCTTAGCCCGGTGATGGTGATCATGATCGAAGGCATAACTGCCTGGAGTGGTTGGGAGTAGATGTTGACGAGGCCCTCGTTCAGCAGGCGTCCGAAGTCATACTCGGGGTTCTGGACGCCGAGTCCGATGAAGGACAGGCTGGACAGGTCAATCAACGTGGTGGCGAAGACCGTGGCGGTCAGCACCAGGAGCGGCTCTGCCATGTTCGGCAGCAGGTGTCGCGTGATGATGTGGGGTCCGGAGACGCCAAGCAACCGCGCGGTGGAGACGTAATTTCGCTGGGAAATCGAGGCAGCCATGTTCGCGGTGAGCCGGGCGAAGGCGGGGATGCTGGCGATGGAGATGGCCAGCACCGCGGACCATGTGCCCTGGCCCAGGATGGCAGCAATCAGCAGCGAGAAGATGAGGCTCGGGTAGGCCACGGCGGCTTCGATGACCCGCAGGACTGCTGCGCGGATGCGGCGGGGTGCCAGCCATACCGCGGTGCCGATCGCGATACCTGCGACGACGGCGATTGCCGTGGTCGCCGCCGTCATGAGGAGCGTCAATCGGGTAGCCACCAGGGACCGCGCAAGGACGTCGCGGCCGAAGTCATCCGTTCCGAGCCAGTGCTCGGTGCTTGGTCCTTGCGAGGCCTGCGGGGTCAGTTTTTCCGCAGCTTCTGAGAGGAACATCGGCGCGAGGATGGCAGTGAGGACCATGATGGACATCATCACGATGCCCACAAGGAGTCCTGTGGTCCAGCGGAACCTTCGGCGGGGGCGGGCGGTCTTAGCCATTGGACTTTCCTCCGAGCGTACGGGGGTCGATGAGGCCAAGAATGACGTCGACCAGCAGATTGAGGACGATTGCCAGGAAACCCAGAACCAGGATGATGCCCTGGATCACTGGGTAGTCCTTATTGACGATGGCTGTGACGATCTCGCGGCCCAGACCTGGCCAGTTGAAGACGTTTTCCACGATGATGGCGCCGCCGAGCATGCCGGCCAGGATGAGCCCGGCCAGTGTCAGGGCTGTGGTCAACAGATTGGGCAAGGCGTGCCGGGCGTACAGGCGCAGCGACGGCAACCGCCACCCTCGGGCAGTCCTCAGGTAGTCCTGCTCGAGTACGGTGGACGTCTCGCGGCGGACCACGCGGGCGATGGAGCAGATGGGGGCAATCGACAGGCCAATCACGGGCAGTATGAGTGCGCTCAGTGAAGCTGCTCCGGCTGCTGGCAGGACCTTCAGGATGATTGCGAAGACCACCACCAGCATGGTGGAGACCACGTACTGCGGAACAGCCTGGAAAAATCCGGTCAGCATGCCGAAGGACACGTCGAGCCACTTCTTGCGGCCGCCACGGGTCAGGATGCCCACGAGCATGCCGGTAGGAACAGAGACCAGGAGCACCAGGATGATACCGAGGACAGCGAGTTCTGCGGTGAAGGGCAGCTTGGTGGCGATGATCTGCGAGACCGAGGTGCTGTAAGCAAAGGATTCCCCCAAGTCTCCGGTGGAAAGCCCGCCCACATAGTTGATGAACTGGACATACAGGGGATCGTTCAGGCCGAGGCTGTTGCGGATGGACTCGATTTGTTCTGTTGTGGCGTCCGCTCCGGCCACAGCAACGGCAGGGTCGCCCGGGATGAGCGGAACCATGAAAAAGGTCACGACGACGAGCAGGACGACAGAGAGGAGGACGCCGCCGGCGCGGCGAAGGGCGTAGTCGGCCCAAGGAGAAAGGCTCAGGGCACCGACCCGGGGGCGCTTGGTGGCCCCCGGGGTTGTGCTCTCAAGGATCTGTACTTCCTTGGAGAGCATGGTTGGTTCAGTCATCGCGAAACCTCTGCTTACTTGGTGATGCGCATGGTGGCGTAGTCGACGATTCCCGACGGCGCCTGGATGGAGAATCCGGAGCGCTGGGCGACGATTTGCGGCTCGCCGACGAACGGGACAATGTCGTTATCGTTCAAGATGCTCTTCTGTGCCGTGGTGTAGGCGTCGCAACGTGCCTTGTCATCCGTGGCTGCCTGGGCCGTGGCGATCTGGGCAAGGATGTCCGCATTTTCGCCGCCACCGATGTTGCGGCCGCCCTTTTCGGTGGGGACACCGGCAATGCGGGTCAGGGATGCTGCCACAGTGCCTACGAAGTTGGCGTCGCCCTGGACGGTCAGGTCCCAGGTTTCAGGCTTGGTCTGGGTCATGGTGGCCCAGGTTCCGTTGTCCACGAGCTGTAGTTCCACGGTGGCACCTGCAGCGCGGAGAGCTTCCTGGACGTAGGTGCTGCCTGCGCCATTCGGGCCAATGCTGGTGGTGCCCACCATCTTGAACGTCTTTCCGGCCAGGACGGCCTTCGCTGCTGCAGCATCCTCCGGGGTCAGGCTCGAGTTGTCCGGGAGCACACAGGGCACGGTGGGGGCGACAATCGAGTTGTAGGTGATGCCCTTACCTGCATAGGCAGCGGAGTTGAAGGCCTGCTGGTTCATCAGCTGTGCCACGGCCTTACGCAGCGCCGGGTCCGTGAACGGGCTGCCCTCTCGCTGGTTGAAGAGCAGGAAGATGCCGGCGAACGGGACGGTAGTGACCGTGTAGTCCTTGTTGCCTTCAAAGCGCTGGACATCTGCGGGGGCGATGTCCGAGACGTCCATTTCACCTGTCAGCAACTGGTTGGCCACAGTGGTCTTGTTGACGCCCGGGAAGAACCGGACAGTCTTGGCAGGAGTTCCTTCCAGCGGCTTGGAGTACTGGGGCCACGCCTTGTAGTCCTCGCGGAGCGTCATGTCATAGCTGACACCGTGGCTGGACTTGGTCAGAGTGTAAGGGCCGGAGAACGCGCCCTTGACGCTGCCTTTGGACAGGCCCTCAAGATCAGCAAGGCCTGCAGGGCAGATGATGCCGGTCTGGGCCAGCGTCAGGCCGCCGATGAGTTCGGACCACGGCTGGGCGAGCTTGATGTCCACAGTGCCTGCGGCGTCGTCCCCGGTGATGGTGGGCTGGCCGGGGCCGAAGACGAGCTTGCCGAAGTTGTTCTTGGTGGCCGGATCGGCGAAGTAGCTAAGGGACTTGGCCACGATGTTGGGGGTAATGGCTGTGCCGTCCGCACAGGTAGCGTCCTTGCGGATGGTCAGCGTGGCTTCAGAGGCGGTGGACTTCCATTCGGTGGCCAAGCCGCCAATGAACTTCCCATCGGCGTCCCGGCGGACCACGGTGTCGAACAGGAAACGCGCTACCTCGTAATCGTCCTTCGCGTTGGCTTTGGCTGCATTGAAGGTGGTGGGGTCGGCGTTGAGGGCCGTCCTGATGGTGTCGGTGGACATTGCTCCACCGGTGCCGCCGGAGGAAGCCTGACCGCCTGTGGTGCAACCGGTCAAAAGGAACGCGGCAGCGGTGACGGTTGCCGCCGATGCCATGAAAGTGGAACGTCCTTGCATAGGGATGAGCCTCCTGGTCGCCTTCGAATCCCTGGCCATTGCGGATGCGAGCGCATCTGGCGGAGAACCAAAGGGTTTGATATGCGATAACTTTCGCGAATGAGAAGAGTTTCTCTAATTGATGCGGGGAAGTCAACGCTTTTTTGTGAGTTCACCCACAGGTGACCCCCGCCACGCCAATGTTTTACACATCCGAAACAGGGGGGCCTTGACGTGGGGAAAATAAAACGCGAAACTTTTCTCATATGTGATTGACGTCTCAAGGCGTTCAACTCATCCGCAACTCGGACCAACCAAAGGTGGAAGACATGGCAACGACTCTCGAGCTCACAGTCCGCAAGGCACAGTGGACCCGGCCGCCGCGGGAACTGGTCCGCGCATTTGAGGAGTTCCCGGTGGCGAACATCGGGGACGCCATGGAACGCCTGGGCCTGGTGGACGGGAACATCAATCCGGTCTGGCCAGGCGCCAAGTGTGTCGGTTCGGCCCTGACCGTCCTGGGCGCGGCAGGCGACAACGCCGCCGTCATCGAGTCCCTCAACTACATCGAGCCCGGCGACATCCTGGTCATCAACGGCTTCGGCCACGAACACCGTGCACTGGTTGGCGAACAGCTCTCCCAGCGCTTCGAGGCCGCCGGCGCCACCGGGGCAGTCATCGACGGCTACATCCGTGACCGGGCAACCATCACTGAGATCAAGTTCCCCGTGTTCGCCCGTGGCACCACCCCTGCCGGCCCTTTCAAGAATGGCCCCGGCGTGATCGGCGAACCGGTGGCGATCGGGGGCATTGTTTGCTCCGCAGGCGACATCGTCGCCGCCGACGATGACGGCGTCGTCATCATCCCCCAGGCCCGCGCGGCCGAAATCCTCGAGCTGGTCAAGGCCGTCGCACTCCACGAGGCCGAGATGACGGCAGAGATCACCCGCGAATACAGCTAGTCCTCCCCTACTCCCCCAACGGGACCCCGCTTAGACTGAGAGAACCCGCAATGACTAACACATCGACGGAATCAGTGACACTGAACACCGCTCAAATCAAGGTCGTCACCGCTGACGGCAAGGTGGTGCGCAAGGCAACCCTGGCCGGCACCATGGGCTCCTTCGTGGAATGGTACGACTACGGCATCTACGGTCTGCTGACCACGTACTTGGCCATCAACATCATGGGGTCCAAGGACCTCGGTTCACTGCTGCTGACCAACGTCGGCTTCCTGGTGAGCTTCCTGGCCCGTCCCTTTGGCAGCGTTATCGCCGGTTACCTCGGCGACAAGCTGGGACGCAAGAACCTGCTTGCAGTGCTCCTTCTCCTGATCTCCGGCGCCACGGCCTGTATCGGCCTTATTCCGTCGTCTTCGGTCATCGGCTGGGCCGCCCCGGCACTCCTGATCCTCTTCCGCATCCTCCAGGGTTTCTCCGCGGGTGGTGAAGTGGCGGGCGCCATGGCCTTCGTTGGCGAGTACGCGCACGACAAGCACCGCAACTTCTCCATGAGCTTCATCGCGGTGGGCTCCTTCTGCGCCCTCCTCTTTGGCAGCGGCTTCTCCGCCATGCTCATCACCACGCTTGGCGACGCCACCATGGAAGCATGGGCCTGGCGCATTCCGTTCCTGTTCGCCCTCCCCCTTGGCTACGTTGGCTTCTACATCCGTTCCAAGATGGAAGACACCCCGCACTTCGCGGCACTGCGTGAACGCAACGTTGTTGAACGCAATCCGCTGCGTGCCGTGTTCACCTCCAAGCGCCACCTCAAAGCCATCGCCCTGACCATCTTCCTGCCTGCAGTCAACGGCCCTGGCTACTACCTGCTCTTCGCCTACATGCCCACCTACCTAAAGACCCAGTTGGGCAGCGGCAATAACTTCTCCATGCTCCAGGCCTTGATGGTCACCGCCGTCAGCCTCGTGGCAATCATCATTTCCATCCCGCTCATGGCGCGCCTCTCGGATCGCATCGGCCGCAAGCCCGTGCTCACCTTGTCCGCCGTGCTCATGGCAGGGGTGTCGTACCCGATGTTCGCCATGATCACCACCGGCAACATGGCCCTGGCCTGCGTAGCAACCGTCGTCATGGCCATCGCGTTCTCTGGCCACGCCGCCGTGGTCCACACGGTCCTGACGGAAATGTTCCCCACCACTGTCCGCTACAGCGCGTACAGCATCGGGTTCAGCATCAGCACCATCATCTTCGGCGGCAGCGCACCCCTGGTCATGACCGAGCTCATCAAGAGCACGGGCAACAGCATGGTCCCGGCCTACGCCGCGATCGGCACGGCCATCATCACACTGGCCTCGATCTTCTTCCTGAAGGAGACCAAGGGACAGCCGCTGGCCACCCACTAACAAAACACGGACGACGGCGGCCTGCCGCCATTGCCGGCCGGCCGCCGTCGTTGGACCATAAAGCACCACAACGAAACCATTGGGAGTCACCTTGGGCATCAACTCAGTCGCTGTCGTCGCAGACCTCGGCGAAAGCTACGGCAACTACACCATCGGCGACGACGACGCCCTGCTGGGCCTGGTCACCGCCTCCAACATCGCCTGCGGCTTCCACGCCGGAGACCCGCGCGTCATGGACACCACGGTCAAAGCCTGCGTGGACCGCGGCATCGAACTGGGTGCCCACCCCGGTTACCCGGACCTGGTGGGCTTCGGCCGCCGGCTTATCGAAGCCAGCGAAGAAGAAATCCGCACGGACGTGCTGTACCAAATCGGTGCGCTGGACGCTTTCGCCCGCATCCACGGCGGCAAGATCAGCCACGTCGCACCGCACGGCCGCATGGGCAGCATCGCCCAAACCGACGCCAAGCACGCCCGTGCCATCACCGATGCCATCAAGGCCTACGATCCCTCCTACATTGTGATCTGCCAGAACGGCCTGCTGGCCGACGAATCCCGAAAACGCGGCCTCCAGGTGGGCTACGTGTTCCTTGCCGATCGTGGCTACGGCGAAGACGGCATGCCTGTTTCCCGCAATACCGAGGGGGCTCTCCTCCACGACCCCGAGGAGATCGGGCGCCGTGTGGTCCAGGTTGTCACCGAGGGCACGGTCCGCGCCGTCACCGGCAAGGTGGTGCCGTTGGGCCATGACGCCGACGTCGTCCTCCTCCACGGCGACCACCCACAGGTGCTGGAGAACGGCACCGCCCTTCGCGCCGCCTTGGACAAGGCCGGCGTCAAAGCTACCGGGCTGCAGGAAGTCCTGGCCGAGAAAGCCCGCCTGGCCACCGTCTAACATTGGCCGCCCACTACCACCACCTACCAGCCAAGGACACATGAGCACGTACCCAGCTTCCGGACAGCAGCTGAGTCCCCTATGGGACATCGCCGGCATCACTGCAGTTCCCTTCGGCGACTCGGCATTGATGGTCAGCGTTGCCTCCGGGACCATTGAGGAACGCCAAGCGGGAAGCCGGAAGCTGCGGGAAATCCTGCTGGACGTGCGTCCCTACGGCCTGCTGGATGTGGTGGCAGGAGTGGATTCTGTTCTGGTGGAGTTCGATTGCCTCGCCGTCGGTCACGGCCAGCTGGCACAAACAATCCGGCTGGCCGCGGCAGGCGGCGGCCCCCAAGACAGCGGGCATGCCCGCACCGGGAAGCACTTCGTCATACCCATGGTGGTCAACGAAAACTTCGCTCCAGACCTGGCCGATGTGGCAGAAGAACTCGGCATCAGCACCGAGGCCGTCTTGGGGCATCTTGAAGCCTCGGAGCTGAACATCAACCTCTTGGCCTCTGCAATGGCACCAATGATGGGCCGTGTGGAGTTCCCTGGACAAGTCAGCCGCTGCAAGGAACCAAGGACCAACGTGGACCCCGGCTCAGTGATGGTGGCCGGCACGAATGCCATCATCCAGCCTTTCCCTGGGCCGACCGGGTGGAAGGTAATCGGCCGAACGCCCTTGGTCATCTGCGATATCCATGAAAATCCGCCAACGTCCTACACACCAGGGGACACGGTACGTTTCAAAGTCGTCCCGGAAAGCGAGTGGGAACGGCTCGACGGGCAGTTCCTGCGGACCGACTCCTACACCACCGGAGGGGAACACTGATGCCCGCAGCTGAGCGAACCGTCACCGTCAAAGTCCGTGAAACGGCCTGGCTGGCAACGTTCCAGGATCTTGGCCGGGAGCAGTCCGAAGCCTTGGGCGTTCCGTGCGGTGGCGCCGCGGACCAGCACTCCGCGTCCGTGGCCAACATCCTGGTGGGCAATCCACGGACCGCCGCCGGAATCGAAATCATGGGCGGCAGGTTTTCCTTCACTACCTCCAAACCGGTCCTCATCGCCGTCACCGGAGCCCCGGCTGATGTCACCGTCAACGGCAGCAAGGCAAAGATGTGGGAGCCAGTCTGCGTTCCGGCCAAGGGCCGGGTGGTCATCGCCAACGCCCGTGGCGGAATGCGCAACTACCTCGCGTTCAGCGGATCCTTGGTCAGCGAACACTTCATGGGAAGCGCTGCGCCGGAAGCGCGGATGGGCTTCCCGCAGCAGATCTCCGCCGGGCAGCACCTGGAACTCAGAACGTCGTATGCAGGCTTTGAGCATCCTTACCTCACGCAGCCACTCTTCCGGCTGCCGGTGCCTGTTCCCTCGTTCGAGCAACCCCTGTGGACCATCGATATTGTCGAAGGTCCGGAAACTGACGCGGCCAAGGGAATCAGGGAGCTCCTGGCCTCGCGCGAATACACGGTGACAGCCAAGTCGAACCACGTGGGCTTGCGGCTGGATGGTCCTGTGGTGCACCCCCAAGGACTCGGGGAGGTCGTCTCCCACGGAGTGCCGGTCGGCGCCTTCGAGATTCCGCACGGTGACGAGCTCATCATTTTGGGCCGCTACCGAACGCTCACGGCCGGCTACCCTATCGTTGCCTTCGCCACCAAGGCATCCCTGCCCATGCTGGGGCAGGCCCGTCCTGGCCAGCGGATGACATTCCGCTGGGTAGGCCAGGAAGAAGCCGTGGAAGGCCACTACGAGGCCCAGCGGCTGCTCAACGTCTTGGAATCGCGGGTGCAAAGCCTGTTCGGCGCCATCGACCTGCCGCATCATTCGCGGCGGGTCCCGACCCAAGCCGCGGCCTGAACACTTCATGCCCCGAGGGACTTGACCCTCACGTAGAATAAATGAGAAACTTTTCGCATATGTGATTGGAATCTCACTCGATCATCAGACTCTAGGAACGGAATCATGGGACTTCTTGAAGGCAAGGTCGCCGTTATCACCGGCGCGGGCACAGGCATGGGCCGCTCTACCGCGGAACTGCTTGCAGCCGAAGGAGCGCACGTGGTGCTGGTGGGCCGCCGGCTGTCCGTTGTGGAGGATCTTGCTGCAGAAATCAAGGCCGACGGCGGCACGGCCCATGCGCGGGCCGCCGACATCTCGTCCAAGGACGAGGTGGACGCCCTGGTGGCCTGGGTCGGCGAAACTCTCGGCCCCGTGGACATCCTGGTCAATAACGCCGGCAGCGCCAGCAAAGTCCTGAACGTCCGGTGGATCAGCCAAGAGGAATGGAATGAGGTGATGGACGTCAACCTCAATGCCGTCTACCTCCTCACGCAGGCGGTACTCCCGGAGATGCTCTCCCGAAACACTGGGACCATCATCACGGTTTCGTCGTTGGCCGCGGTCAATCCGAACCTCCTGGGCGGCGCCGCATACGGCGCTGCGAAGGCCGCGGTCCGGAACTTCATGACCTACCTCCACAACACCTTCCGCAACGAAGGCCTGCGAGCGATCACCATCCTTCCGGGCGAGACCGCGACACCCATCCTCGACAACCGGGCCCGCCCGCCGAAGGCTGAAGAACGCGAGGCCATGGTCCAGCCGGAAGACGTGGCCCGGGCCATCCATTTAGTCGCCACGTTGCCTCAGCGAACCGTGGTCCAGGAACTCGTCATTGCACCGACCGTGCAGCGCGATACCTCCGGAGACATCGAAATCAGCCGCTGGGCCGGCGCTCCCGCAAAAGACCTCCCCCGCCAGTGAAGCCCAGGCACCTCTACACACCCGGCAACGCCGCCACCCTCCCAACGACGACTCGAAGCAGGACTGTCATGACACCTGAACCAACCACCGCCATTGCAGCTTTCCAGCCCTCCGAGGCCGTGCTGCGCGTCCAGCGCACATCGTTACGCGTCCAGCAGCCCCAATCAAAGGGCGACCTCGTGTCCCTGGCCATGGGCGAGCCGGATTTCGACACCCCCGAACAGGTTCGCGCCGCAGCTGCCCGCGCCCTGGAAGAGGGACACACCCACTACTCGCCGTTGCTCGGCGAGCTGGTGCTTCGCGAGGAGCTGGCTGCCCGTATCGGCCAGCTCCTCGGCGAAGTAGCCAGCCCCAGCGACGTCCTCATCACCCAAGGCGGAACCGCAGGCCTGTCCGCCGCGATCCTTGGCATCGTCAACCCAGGCGACAAGGTGGTCATCCCCGACCCCACCTACTCGCTCTACGCGGACTTGGTCAGTATGGCCGGCGGGACCATCGTGCCTGTCCCCCTCGCTGAGGACCTCCACTGGGACCTTGAAGCCCTGGCGATGGCCCTTGAAGGCGCAAAGATGTTCATCTTCTGCAACCCCTCCAACCCCACCGGCATCGTCCACTCCCGCCAGGAGCTGGAAGCCCTGGCCGACATGGTCGCAGGCACGGACACCCTCGTCCTTTCAGACGAGGCCTACAGCGACCTCGTCTACACCCCGGAACCGTTCACCTCGGCCCTGGAAATCCAGGGCCTTGCCGGCAGGACCATCTACTGCCAGACGTTCTCCAAGAGCTATGCCATGACCGGCTGGCGCGTCGGCTATCTGTGGGGCCCCCCGGACGTCATCGCCTCCGCAGCGCGGGTCCACAATACTTTCAACGGTTCCATGAACACCGCCGTGCAGCTTGCCGCCCTGACGGCCCTCAAGACCTGCGGTCCTGACATAGAACGCATGCACGCCTCTTATGCCGTGCGCCGCGAGCTGATGTTCGAGGGACTCAGGCGGATTCCCGGCCTCACGGTCAGCTCACCGGAGGGCGCGTTCTACCTCTTCCCCAAGTACGACGTCGATATACCGGCAGCCAAGATGGTGGCGCACCTGCGTGACTTCGGTGTGGCAGTGCGCCCCGGCAGTGAGTTTGGGCGGAACGGCGAACACCATCTCCGGCTCTCCTACGCAGCCAGCGCCGAGGCGATTTCGCTTGGAGTCGAACGCATCGCCGCCGGTCTCGCGGCGCTCAAGTAGAGACCTGTGACAGTTCTCGATCCACCGGCTGGGCTGCGCGTTGACATGCAGCGGAACCGGACGCTTTTGGTGGACGCGGCCGGCCGGCTCTTCGGAGCCGGCCGTTCGGCTACCATGACGGAAATCGCCGTCGAAGCCGGTATCTCAACGGCTACGGCCTACCGCCACTTCACTTCTGTGGATGACGTGCTCGCAGCCTACCGCTTCGAAGTGGGCCGGGAGCTGCGGGAGTTCAGCCGATCCGAGGAGTCAGACGGCCTGGAGTTGCTGAATGCGGTGTGCCATAAATGGGTCCAGCTGGTGGTCCAGCATGGGGAATCCATGGTCCACACACGTTCGGCCGAGGGCTACCTGGCCCGGGTCAGGGCAGGCGCCTACTATTTGACCGTGCAAGCCGAAGCCCTGGAGCGCCCACTGGAGGAAGCATCCCGGGCGCTGGGAATCCACCACCTCGGCGACGAAGCACTCTTCCTCTGGAACGGCTTCTTCGATCCCCGGGAAATCTACGACCTCATCCGGAGCCTCGGTCTGTCCGCAGAGCAGGTATCCGCCCGGCTGGTCAGGACTTTCACGGCCGCCCTGACGGGTTGGTCGGCTTCCAGGACCTAAGCTATGAGTTGACGAAAGGGTGCCCATCAATGCGTAGTGATACACAGCGCAACCGCAGACAATTGGTCAAAGCCGCGGGACAGCTTTTCGCGTCCCGGCGGGGACCGATCAGCATGGCCGACGTCGCAAAGCAGGCGGAGATCTCCACCGCCACCGCCTACCGGCACTTCGCTTCAGTCGAGGACATCCTGGCGGAGTACCGCTTCGGCGTCGGTGAGAAACTGCGCGACTACAGCCTGAAGCAGCAGGAGACGTCCGGCGTCGAGCTTTTGACGGCGGTCAGCCGCAAGTGGGTGGACCTGGTCACTCGCCACGGTGGCGCCATGCTGTACACCCGTTCGGGCGAGGGATACCTTGCGCGCTTGCGTACCGGCGCGTATTACCTGACAGTCCAGGCGGACGCGCTGGAGCGCCCCCTGCGGGAAGCCGTAGAAGAATTGGGATTGCCGCCCATCGGCGACGAAGCGATGTTCCTGTGGAATATCCTGTTCGACCCGCGCGAGATCCTGGACCTCATCAATACTGTCGGCCTGACCAAGGACCAAGTGACTGCCAGGCTCATCTCGGCCCTCAAGGGAGCGTTGGCAGGCTGGAGCGAGGACCGCGAGCGGGCCTAGTGGGGCGCGTCTAGTGAACCGCCGCGGGCCGCATGAGTTCACGGATCCGCTCGGCTGGCAGCGCTGTCAGGGCTGCGACCCGGAAGATGTCCATACGGCCTGATTCGAGACTTTCGATGACATCGCCGCGGAGCCTCTGCACGCCTGCCTCCTTATCCTCCAACGCAGCGTCAAGCTGGCGGACGATCGCGTCCAGCCCGGAAAGATGCCACTCCTGCCGCGCGCCCGAAAAGTGGAGGTCCTGGTAGGCGCCGCCGAGCCGCTTCACATCCGCCGCCCGGATTCCCACGATGGCAGAAAGAGCGGCCAAGGAAACTTTGTCCGCCAGGGCAGCGGCAATCGCCTCATTCCGCCGGTTCAGCAGGGTGCGCACGTGGCTGTCGATACGCGCCCGCGTCACCCTTGACTCCGTGAGCCGCAACTCCAAGCGATTCAGACGTGGCTTCGCTGGGGTTGCCCGGCGGCGGGGCCGGGCTTCAGCTACGTAGGTCACGGCGCGTGAGGCCCTGGACCAGCTGCCAGTCAACGGCGGAGTTGTCGTGCACGGGCATGATGCTGCCTTCCAGCAACTGCAGGCCCTTTTCCGCCTCTCCGGCGGGCGCCCAAATGCCACTGATCGGGCAATGACTTCCAGTGCCGGCAACAAATCGGCTCCGGCGTGAACGATCTACTGCGGGTTGTCCAACGATGCGCAACATTACTTGCCTCCGGCGTTGTTCGGTTCTTGCCTTAAGCCTATGGTCCAACTCACAGGAAAGCAAGAAGAGTTTCTCATTTGATTAAGCATTCCAATATGTTTACTGGAGGTACCTGAACACGCCCCAGACTTCCTTCAGGAGCTCGCAGCCATCCTTGTGCCTGGCCCCGAACGCCGGCGTTTTCTTGTGGGACGGGGCACGGAAGAACGCCGGCGAGCCGCAGCCCAGGCACACGAGTCCCCGCTGACGACTCTTGCGCCAGGAAGGGTCACGCTCACTGAAATCCCGGGCGTGCCAGTCCCGCCCGTCCGTAGTGCTCAGCGCCCACTTCATGCCCGGGCCGCCTTCCTCAGAGTGCCCAGGTGTGCAGAAAGTGCCTCAAAGCTGTTCTCCGGAGCCAATTCCACCAACCGCTCCGATTCGTAAAGGCGCGTGTGGTGCAGCTGCTCCCATGCGGCGATGCGATCGGCACCGGCCGCTTCGTCGTCCAGGCCCAGGACGGCGACCGTCAGTTCAGGCACGACGGCGGACACATCGTCCCGTAGCGACGCCCGGGCCATGGCCTGCCACTTGGTGGAGCGTGGCAGGTCATCCACCCTGGCCAGCAGGGACTCAATGCCGAACCGGTCGCGCACCGCAAAGTAGATAGGCGCGATGTCCTCCAGGCGTCCTCCTGTGAGCTGTTGAACCCGGGCTATGTCCAGCAGGGTGAATGCCTCTCGAAGCTCCGCCCAGGTGCGCGCTACGTCGTCCGGCAAACCCCACCCCCGTGCGGAAGCCAGAAGGGCCTCGACGTCGTCCCTATCCGATCCGACAAGCAGCTCCGGGACGCGTCTCCGGAGTGTCTGCACCACTGGGCGGTACAGGTTCAGGCAATCCTCAATGGGCAGTTGGTGGTCGTACTGGATGAACCAGCGCATGGCCCGGTCCAGGACGCGCCTGATGTCCAGGTAGATCCTGCTCCACTTCTCGGCCGGCAGGTCCGCACAAGTGTGCACCAGTCCAAGGGACAGTTCACTCAGGCCAAAGAGCTCGCTGGCAATGACGAACGACTTGACGGCCATTGCCTCGTCCACGGAAGTCTCCTCCATGAGCCGGAAGATCGAGGTCACGCCGCCGAGGTTGATGGACTCGTTGGCGAGCACTGTGGCGATGATGTCATCGCGCAGGGGATGACGTTCAACCCCCTGTCCGAGCTTGGCCACGACGGGACCCGGGAAATACCCTCTCAGGAACTTACCCAGGAAGGGATCCTTGACCAGTGGAGTCCTCCGAATGGTGTTGGCCAGCGTGTTTTTGGCATAGGCGGCCAGGACAGACAATTCCGGCGAGGTGAGCCCCTTGCCCTGAGAGATCCGTTCTTCCAAGGTTCGCGTGTCGGGCAGGAATTCCAGGCCGCGGTCCAGTTCGCCCCGGCCCTCAAGGAACTGCATCAGCCGTTCGTAATTGGGGAACGACGCCGGTGGGAACCTTCTGTCGGTCAGGAGCAGGACGTTCTGGGCTACGTTGTCGGTCAGCACCAATTCTGCAACCTCGTCCGTAAGGGCTTCCAGGAATGCCGTACGTTCCGCGGCCTGAAGCCTCCCGGCCCTGATGGACTGATCCACCAGGATTTTGATATTGACCTCGTGGTCGGAGCAGTCCACGCCCGCCGAGTTGTCGATGGCGTCCGTATTGATCAGAACACCGCCCAATGCCGCTTCAACGCGACCCGCCTGGGTGACTCCGAGGTTGCCGCCTTCCACCACCACGCGGGCGCGGAGCTGGTTGCCGTTGATCCTGATGGAGTCGTTGGCGCGGTCTCCGGCGTCGGCATGGCTTTCAGTGCTGGACTTGATGTAGGTTCCGATGCCGCCGTTGTAGAGCAGGTCGACGGGAGCCTTCAGGATTGCCTGCAGGAGGGCAGGCGGACTCATGGATTCCGTCGCGCGGTCCAGGCCAAGTGCTGCACGGACTGCCGGATGGATCGGAATGGCGCGGGCAGTCCGGGGCCAGACCCCGCCGCCTTCACTGATCAAAGTGGGGTCGTAGTCTGCCCAGCTGGAGCGTGGCAAAGCGAAAAGCCTTTCGCGTTCTGCGAAGGCTAACGGCGCATCGGGCTTCGGGTCCAGGAAGATGTGCCGGTGGTCGAAGGCAGCAACCAACTGAACGTGGCGGGACAGCAGCATGCCATTGCCGAAGACGTCACCGCTCATGTCACCGATACCGGCAACCGTGAAGTCCTTGGTGTGTGGGTCCAGGCCCAGCTCGCTGAAGTGAATCTTCGCCGATTCCCACGCACCGCGCGCCGTGATACCCATCCGCTTGTGGTCATATCCCACGGAGCCTCCGGAGGCGAAGGCATCCCCCAGCCAGTAGCCGTAGCTGCCGGCCAGCTCATTGGCAATGTCCGAAAATGAGGCGGTACCCTTGTCCGCCGCCACCACGAGGTAAGAATCGTCGCCGTCGTAGCTCACAACGTGAGGCGGGGGGATAACCTGGGGCGCACCGTCTACGAATTGAATGTTGTCGGTGAGGTCGAGCAGGCCACGGATAAACGTCCGGTAGCATTCCTGGCCTTCGGCGATCAGCTGCGCACGGTCGGCCATGTCGGCCGCGAACTTCGCGTAGAAGCCACCCTTGGCGCCGTCCGGAACAATAACGGCGTTCTTGATGGTCTGCGCTTTGACCAGTCCCAGGACTTCGGTGCGGAAATCTTCCTGCCTGTCCGACCATCGAAGTCCGCCGCGGGCCGTCAGCCCGAAGCGAAGATGAACACCCTCTACCCTCGGGGAGTAGATCCAGATCTCATGCGCGGGTCGCGGACTGGGCAGTATGGCGATAGCAGTGGGATCGAACTTGATGCTGATGTGCGCCTTTCCCTGGTAAAAGTTGGTCCGGACCGTCGCCTTGATCAGTGAGGCCAAAGCTTCGAGAACGAACGCCGCATCCAAGGTGGCCACGCTGTCCATGGCTGCGGCGAGGGCTGCATCGGCGGCACCCACGGAGTCAGCCCGGTCACCCACGTAATCAGGATCGAACCTCGCAGCGAACAAACCCACCAGCGACTTCGCAGCCTCCGGGTGCGACAGTAACGTCGAAGCCACAAACTCAAAGGAATGTGCCGTCCCGAGCTGGCGCAGGTACTTCACATAACTACGCAACAGCGCCACAGTGCGCCACCCAAATCCCTGCTGCAGGACCAAGCCGTTGAGCAGGTCCGATTCGGCTTCACCGCCCAACACAGCTCGGAACGTCCCGGGCACCAGGTCCCACGCGCCTAACGAATGGACATCCTCAGGCCTGGCCACCAAGAGGTCGTACAGGTAGAACACGTCGCCGTGGGACTCAACGATTTCGTGTGGACGTTCTTCCAGCACCTCCAGACCGAGATGCTCAAAGTACGGCAAGATGCGGCTGAGACTCTCCGGCCGGCGAAGGTAGAGGCGAATTCGTACACTTGAGCCTGTCGATGCGTCAGTGACGGGGTCGACGTAAAGTCGTGCCGCCGTCGGGCTTTCATCCGTGCCGAGTTCTTCGAACCGTTCGATGTCCTGACTGGCCTCTTCCACGCTGTACCGGACCTGGTATTCCGGTGGGAAGGACTCGCCCCACCGTTTGGCGAGGACTTCGGATTCGGGGCCGGAACGGCTGGACCTCAAGGCCTCATGAACGCCTTCCGGCCACGACCTGACCGCTCGGTTGACCCTTCGCGCGATCACGTCTTCATCAATCACGGGTGCACCGTCCGACGACGTCCACACCGTAAAAAAGATACGTGCGAGGGCCGATGAGCTCACGCGTGCCTCGTGCTCGACGTCCACGGCACCGAACGCCTCGCGCAATTCATCCTCAATACGAATACGCACTGCCGTGGTGTACCGGTCCCGCGGCAAGTACACGAGCACCGTCACGAACCTGCCATACATGTCATGACGCAGGAACACTCGTGAATGCCGGCGCTCCTGCATCCGCATAATGTTGCCTGCGATGTGGAACAGCTCTTCGACGCCGATCTGGAACAGTTCGTCGCGGGGATAGGTTTCCAGGATGGCCATCAATTGACGCCCCGAGTGGCTGGACGGGCCCAGGCCGCTGCGGGTCATAACCCCGCTGATGGTTTCCGATACCACGGGGATATTGTCTACGGGACCGTTGTAGACGCTGGAGGTGAACAAACCAAGGAAGCGGTGCTCGCCGATCACCTCGCCCACGGCATTGAACTTCTTAATGCCAATGTAGTCCAAGTGTGAGTCTCGGTGGACGGTGGAGCGGGAGCGGGCCTTGGTGACGACGGCGGCAACCGGCTCCCGCGCCGAGTCACGGGCGGCGCCGGTCAGGACACGCGGGAGCTCAGCCCCAGCGACGCCGGGGTTCTGGAGGATACCGAGCCCTGTTCCCGCAATGGCAACCAAGCGATCCTCCGATTCACCCCTTTCCAAGGCGTACTCCCTGTAGCCGATAAAGACGAAATGATTGCTGCTGAGCCAGTCCAACAGCTTACGGGTCTGGTCGTCCCCCGGGAGCCCCTTGGCCACCTCCGCCAGCTTATTGCGCATGGAAACCCAGTCATCGGTGGCCGCTTCAACATTCGCCAGGACGCGCCGAATCGATTCCAGCAACCCGGATGATTCCTTGGCGGAGAGGACGTCGCGCAGTTCCACAGCAATCCACGACTCGGCCCGTTCCTCCTGCCGGGATGAAACAGGCTCGATGCCCGCGATCGCGCCGCATGCGTTCCGAAGCACTACAAACCGGGGCTGCACGACGAGTCGAATGCCCAAGCGGCGGCGGGTCAACTCTGCAAGGACCGAGTCCACCAAGAATGGGGAGTCTTCACAAACGATGCCCAATACGGTGCTCTCCGAGTCAGGCAGCAGGCCAATCCACGCCTGCTGCGCCGCGCTTTTGACAGCCTTCAGGTGGGCAGCAGCGCGGGACTCAAGCCGACCGACATCGTATGGTTCCTTGTCTTCCGGCGACAGCTCTGCGTAGTAGTCCGCCAGGAAATGCTCAGGCAGCGCGTGGATTTCCATGTCTTGTTCCGTGGACACGTCTGGCTCCCTTATGGGTTCGTCTTGGGGTCGGCAACTCAAATGATATGAGAATCCTTTCTCATATCGAACGGAGCGTCAAGGGTTTCCAAAGCCTTGACGTCACCTGCCTAATTTGCGAAACTCTTCTCTATTGTGAAATTAATCTCATGCCATGGGTCAGGCAGCGCTGTCAGCCCAGGCAGACCCCGAAAGGACCCTCGACATGGGACATGAACCCCTTCCGCCGCTTGTTGTCATGGGAGTCTCGGGCTGTGGCAAGTCGACCATGGGCTCATTGTTGGGCGAACGCCTGGGACTGCCTTTCCAGGATGGGGACGACCTTCACCCTGCCGCCAACAAGGCGAAAATGGGCGCAGGAATACCGCTGGACGACAATGACCGGAGGCCTTGGCTTGAGGAAATCGGCCGCTCGCTACGCCAGTCACAAGACGCCGGGGAGCCTCTGATCATCGCCTGTTCGGCGCTGAAGCGCAGCTATCGGGACCTGCTGCGGCAGCATGCGCCCGACGTCGTCTTCGTCCACCTCACGGGTGACCGCGAAACACTCGTGGCCCGATTGAATGCGCGCGACCACGAATTCATGCCGAGCAGCCTCCTCGATTCCCAACTCAGCACACTTGAGCCGTTGACCTCGGAGGAAAAACACGTCCTCGCCGATTTCAGGCTGGCCCCTCCGCTGCTGGTGGATGGCATCTGCGAGCGGCTTCGAGCCTAGGAGTGGTTGCAGGGACTTCAGCGCCCCCTGCAACGCTATCCACCCAGGGGAACGTCGGCTGACGTAGTCGCATCGCATGACGGAGTCAGTACCCTTGAAGCGTCGTCTCCGCAGACCGAGGGGAAGATGTGCCGCCTGGTGAGCGATTTCTCTGTCAACTCCGGACACATGGCCTGCGTCGAAGACTTGCAGTACCGACGCACGGCCATGCTCCGGGCGGACCGGTCATGCTCGTCAATCCCAAGATCAGGCTGACCATTATTAGTATGATCAGAGAGCCCTGCTCGTCTCCTCCGAATCCAAAGATTGGAGGAACCCGCCCCCGCTTCCCTGATTCGCGTCAGCGGTGATCCCGGCGCCGGCCCCGCCTGTCGGGTTGCGTGTTGCGATTCCGCTTGCCGGCGCCGGAAACCTGCTCAAGTTCCCACGACAGAGCACACCTGCATGGCAGGGAGCGCTGTAAAGCTCTAGCGACCGTCAGCCCGCCGTCTTGGCAATATAGACGTCGCAAGGAGCATTGTGGGCCACGCTGTTAGCTACGCTGCCAAGTACACGGCCGAGCCCTTGCATACCCTTGTTGCCGACAACGATCATTCTGGCTTCGACCCTCTTTGCTTCGTCGAGCAGTACCTGAGTCGCGGTTCCGCGGACAGCCGCGCAGGTGACTTTGAGATCGGGTGAGCTCAGTTCGGCAGCAGCCTTCTGTGCCGTTTTCACTGCGTTCTCTTCGCGACTGGCCACGCGATGGTCATTTCCGGTACCAAACACTATGGCGTCGTCGTCGTAGGCCGTGACCACATGAAGCACCGCACCAAGCGATAAGGCCAGGTCCCGCGCGGCATCAGCGGCACTCTTCGCTGTGACGCTGCCGTCTATTCCTACAATGATGGCTCCGGTCATGGCTGAATCTCCTTCGTAATATATGAAACGGCGTGGGGGGTTTGGCTGCTATTCGGATTCGTACCATTTGGATTCGAGGTGATCTGCAATGACCCTCCGAATAGTGCCTGAGTGGGAGCGAAGGACGATGCTGGTGGTTCGAACAAGTCCCGGTGTACGCCGGACTCCGTTCACGAGGGCGCCGTCGGTGACGCCGGTGGCCACAAAATAGCAGTTGTCTCCCGAAACGAGATCGTCTTGGTCCAGGACGCGATCCAGGTCATGGCCGGCGTTCAGAGCCTTCGCTTTTTCTGGGGCGTCGATTGGTGCCAAGCGTGCTTGAATCAGCCCGCCAAGGGCCTTCACCGCGCAGGCAGTAATGATGCCCTCCGGCGTTCCGCCGATCCCCACGCACATGTCTATGCGTGAATCGGGCCGCGCGGCGTTGATGCCCCCAGCGACGTCGCCATCCAGCAGCAATCTGGTTGATGCTCCCGTGGCCCGGATGTCAGTAATCAGCTGTGAGTGTCGTGGGCGATCGAGCACAGCAATCTGCAGGTCATCAACTGCCATGCGCTTAGCTGTGGCTAGGGCACGGATGTTTTCACCGACTGGCCGTCTGAGGTCGATGACACCGTGGCCCTCGGGGCCGGTGACGATCTTGTCCATGTAGAAGACAGCGCTGGGGTCAAACATCGATCCGCGATCTGAAACGGCGATGACCGAAAGCGCGTTTTGACGGCCGGCGGCCGTGAGGCTGGTGCCATCGATGGGATCGACAGCAACGTCCCACGAAGGCCCGATACCGTTGCCGACGTGCTCACCGTTGTACAGCATGGGCGCGGAGTCCTTCTCCCCCTCGCCGATCACTACCACCCCATCAAACGCGACGGAACTGAGGAAATGCCGCATGGCGTCCACGGCCGCACCGTCGGCGGCGTTCTTGTCACCCTTGCCGATGAAAGGGGCGGCGCGGATGGCCGCGGCTTCGGTAGCTCGTACAAGCTCCATCCCCAGATTGCGGTCCGGAGCATCAGGAGACCTAACGAATTTTCTGTTCACGGGGTTGATGATACCGAAAATTCGCATACTGGTCGACCACTTGACCACTTACTTGACTGGTCGACCACTTTAGGTTTACCGTCGAAAGCGTGCCCGACCCAAGAGGTTGAGGGACCGGGTTACCGGCAAGGGACCCAGCACGTCAGAGTTGCCGTCAGGGAGTCAGTCCCTCAACATCAAGGAGTAACGATGCTCGCCGTCGTCGGATTCGCCACGCTCGGATCATTTATGGTCGCAGTCATGCGCAGATGGGCCACCGCGTTTGTGGCCATCATTTGCGCTCCAGTCCTGTTCGCTGTGATTGCAGGTTTCGGCCCGGACCTGGGAGACATGGTCATGTCAGGTCTGAAGACGGTCGCGCCGACCGCTGTTCTGCTTCTCTTCGCAGTTCTCTACTTCGGCGTCATGATGGACGCCAAGCTCTTCGATCCCATTTCGAAGCTCATTCTTCGGCTTTCCAAGGGCGATCCGGTTCGGATCTGCGTCGGCACTGCTGTGCTGTCCATGGCCGTGGCCCTGGATGGCGATGGCACCACGAGCTACATGATCATCTGCTCTGCCTTCCTGCCCATCTACAAGAAGCTCAAGATCAACCCGCTCATCATTGCAACGGTCGCTGCCATGTCACTGGGACTCATCTCCGGGTCCACCCCATGGGGAGGCGCCGCCACCCGGGCCATCAGCGTGCTGCAGTTGGATGCAACTGAATACTTCGTCAGCCTGATCCCTTCCTTGGCCCTTACCTGCGCGTTCATTCTCGCGGTGGCCTACATCCTTGGCCGCTCCCAGAGGAAGCACGTCGATGAAGCAGCCGTCGCTGAACTGGCCGCAGAGATCAAGAACGGCACTCACCACATCGATGAACGTCCCACCTGGCGAACCTGGGTAAACGCCGGCCTCACCATCCTGCTGCTGGTTCTCCTGATTGCCGGAGTCGCACCCTTGGTGGTCCTGTTCATTGGCGCCTTCGTTATCGCCCTGCTCGTCAACCACCCGGAGCTGCATGCGCAAGGCGAATCCATCAAGCGACACGCAGTGAGCGCCGTACCGGTCGTCATGCTCGTCCTTGCCGCCGGCGTCTTCACTGGGATCCTGTCTGACTCCGGCATGATCCAGGCCATGGCTGATGCGCTGCTGAGCATCGTCCCGACATCGATGGGCGCACTGCTGCCACTCTTCACGGCCATCATTGCCATCCCGCTCGGATTCTTCATGTCCAACGACGCCTTCTTCTTCGGCATCCTCCCGGTACTGTCCGAGTCCGCGTCGCAGTACGGCATCCACGCCAATGAAATCGCCCGCGCCGGTGTCGTAGGCCAAATCTCCCACATGATCGGACCTGCATCTGCTCCCCTGTGGGTACTCCTCGGGCTCTTGAAGAAGGACCTCGGAGAGTTCCAGAAGTTCTCGATTCTTTGGGTTGTCGGTGCCTGCCTCGCATTCATCGGCTTCCAAATCCTCACCGGCGCCATCAGCGTAACCGGCTGATCGCCCCCACTGATTCCTGGTCCGTCAACGAGACCTGGTTATAAAGAAAAGGAAATACCGTGACTACATCCAAGCAGTACCGATTGGCAGTTCTGAACGGCG
>NZ_JBIVQG010000022.1:0-55772 GCF_044755025.1 Paenarthrobacter sp. NPDC092416 | reverse complement strand
AAGCGCGAGGCACCGTCCATGTTGGCCGCCTCGTAGACAGTGGAGTCCACCGAGGCAAGCGCTGCGGAGGTCATCATCATCATGAAAGGGAAGGACACCCAGACTTTGAAGATCATGACCGTCACCGCTGCCAGCGTAGGGTCAGCCAGGAACAGCGGGGTGCCCAGTCCGAGGTTGCGGAAGATGGACGGGATGAGGCTGTCCGGGGTGGCGACCAGCCAGTTCCAGGCCGTGGAGGACACGACGATCGGCACCACCCAGGGCAGGAGCAGCAGGACCTTGAACGTGCCGCCCGCGGGGATTTTGGTGCGGAGCAGGAGGGCCAAGCCCAAGCCCACGGCCCAGGATCCGAAGACCCCGACGATGGTGAAAAGCAGGGTGAACTGGGCTGCTTTCCAGAACGCGGGTGAGGACAGGACTTGCTGGAAGTTCTCGATGCCGACGAAGTTGCCGGTTTGGATCAGGTCGCCATCGTGGGTGGCCTGGATACCGGCATGGAAGAGCGGGTAGCCGTGGATCAGGACGAGCAGGATCACCGAAGGGATCAGAAGCCAGAAGAACGTCCTGGTGGTCTGGGCCGCAAGTTTGCTCTTGCGGTTGGAGGTCCCGCCCCCGGGCCCGCCGGGAGCGATCCCCCTGCGGGCCCGGGCCAGGCCGGACGGTGCTGTGGTTGTCATGGCCGGGCGCCTACTTCTTCAGCACTGACTTGAGACCGGACTCGAATGCCGTCAACGCGGACTTCGCGTCGGTCTTGCCCGTCAACACGGTCTGAGTGAACTGATTCAACGCCTGACCACCATCAAGAGATGCCAAACTTCCATTCAGCGTGGTGCCTTGGGCAGCGAACGTCTTCGCGATCGGCTGCCACTCCTTGACGATTTTCACGTTGTTCGGGTCAGCCGCGAACTCCGGCAGTTCCGTAGTGGATTTGAAAACCGGCAACGCATTAATCAGTTTCTGCTGCCAGAAGGTCTTGGACTGTCCCAGGAAGTACTCGACAAACGCTTCAGAAGCTTCCTGCGAGGGAGTGTTGGTGTACATCATGATGTTGTTGGCGAAAACCAGGCCATGCTTGTCTCCGTGAGGACCGGCGATGGGGCTCGCCACCACGATGTCACCGGCCTTATCTCCCACGCGGTGATTCAATTGGGTGGCATGGGGGCCAAAGGCGACTTTTCCGTTCTTCCAGTCTGCGTCAAGGTTCTCACTGGTGTAACCCACAGCGGCGGGATCGATGATTCCGTTGGAAACCAATTCCAAGAGGAATTCCACTGCTTCGACGTTCCGGTCGTTCATGACATCCAACTGGCCGTCCTTGGTGAACACACCGCCACCGTTGTTGGCCATCATCTGGATCATTGCGTGATTGCCGAAATTGTTTCCGGAACCCGAACCGGTGGCAAAACCAAAGACGCCGATCTTTTTGAGCGCCTTGCCGGCCTCGAGGATGGTGGCCCAGTCCTTCGGAGGCTCCACGCCTGCTTTTTCAAGCAACGACTTCCGGTACCAGAAGACACGCATGGAGAGCTGCCAAGGGATGGCGACGTATCCGTTTGACGACTTGAATGGCTCCAAGAGTCCGGGCAGAAAATCGTCATACATCCCGTTCTTCTTCATGGACTCAACGACGTTGTCCGCGTACGCGATCTGGCCTTGATCATCAAACTGGAAGGCCTGGAACCCGCCACCCGTAGAGACTGCCGGGCCGGTCTTGGACGCGATGGCCGAAGAGAACGTCTGGTAGAAGTTATTCCACTGAATCAGTTGGTAGCTCGCCTTGCTGTTGGCACCGGAAAAGCCTTCCGTAACCGTTTTGGCTGCCTCGTTGTAGGCCGGCGCAGCCCAGGGCATATCCCAGAACTTGATGGTTCCACCGGCGGCGCCACCACCCTGCGTGGCGGAGCCACCGCCACAGGCAGCCAAGAGCGGCACCGAGGCCGCCGCTGCTGTCAGGCCGAGGAAATTGCGGCGGGAAAGTGCAGTTTGAGTCGACATTGATTCAGTCCTTCGTCATTGAGGGGTTTGGAGTGCTTCGAATCGCAGTGCCCACCTACTGATTCGATTAAGTAACTTCGTCAAAAGGCTCCACATGCATTACCAACCGCTTTGAGCCTGGGCAACCCTACCGGCGCATTCTTGGCGCCGGTAGGGCACGGTGCCGCTAGTTCGAGGTGTCCTTGACTTGGTGGATCTCAATCATGTTTCCGGCCGGATCGGTCAGGAAGATCTGGTGCCAACCTTCCACGGACCAGATTCCCCAGTCATCAAAGGGAATGTTGTGTTCCGTTAGTCGGGCTTTAATGGCTTCAATGTCATCAGTGCGGAAGGCGAAATGGCCACCTACCAGCGGGTTGACAGTATGCCCTTCCTGGAGTGCCAGGTAGGCCTGGCGTCGGGTGGCGTGCACCTGCAACTCTTCGGGATCGCCGGCCTCGAAGAAACGAGCGCCTTCTTCCCACTCGGCGTCGCCGTCCGTCTGTCCGGCTTCGGCGGCATGGGTAGTCGCGATCATCTTCGGCGATGGCAGCAGAGGCAGTCCGAGGGCATCGCGGTAGAAGTCGCTGAGTGTGTGCATGTCATCCGAGGTGACATTGACGTGATGAAGGCGAAGGTAAGCCATGGGAAGTTCCTTTCGAATCGTTCATCCAGTATCTGACTAGCCATGTATGGGCGTCCAATATTTATTCAAGGATGAGTTATGCAAAATCAATATAAAAACGGGCCGTTCAAAGCCTAGGCAGACTCACGAATTATCATCGAAAGCACGTCCGGCTTGGCGTCGTTGACCATCTGCTCGCCACCGATGGCGGATGCAACCCGGTCCGCCAGATAGCGTCCGAAGAGGGTGTGGTTCTGCCTGACCGTGGTAAGGGGTGGCTCGGCAAACTGAGCGAACGGTTCATCGTCCACCCCAACAACGGCCAGGTCAGAGGGAACGTTCTTCCCGAGCCGCCGCATACCAGCCAGGACCGCTGCAGCAATCTGATCGTTGTACGTGGCCATTCCGGTGACATGGGCAGCAGTTTCAGACATGCCTTTCAAGGCACTGACAGACCCATCAACGCTGAGGTCAAAGCCCAGCTCCACGGGCTCGCCGAGCTCCAAACGATGGCAGGCATTCCTGAATCCATGCCATCGCTCAGCGCTTAGCGTCTCCAACTTGGGATCCAGAACGCGTGCATAGGCAAGGTGCCTATGGCCCCGCCCTGCCAAGTATTCTGCCTGCATCGCACCGATGAGGTCCTGCCGGATCCCAAATTCTGCAGTAGCAGCAGCCACCACCACAGTGCCGGATTCTCTGATGAGCAACTCATCCTCAGCGTCCATTGCCTCAACAGTCATGAGTGCTGCCGGTGCGAGTTCCCGCCACAGGGAAATCAGGGAGCGTCCGGGGCTGGGTCGCTGAAGCAGCAGGGACAGCCCATGCAGCGCGAGCCCTTCTGTGACCTGCTCGATAACCCTCGACAAAGCGTGGCTTAGCGGCCAATCCGGAAGTACAAACAAGACCGTGTCATTGCGACCTATCCGGAGCGCCCGGGCCGCCGCAAGCGACGTATAGTCCAGCTCGCGGACCGCTTCCAGAACCCGTAGCCGCGTGTTTTCCGGAATCGACTGGTTTGGCGTCTGGTTGAGCACGTAACTCACAGTGGTTTTGGAAACTCCCGCAGCCTTTGCGACGTCGGACGCGGTCACCCTCTGTGCACGTGGCATTTTGCTCCCTCCTGCCGTCTTTCGTTATATCTTTAGAAATCTACTCCCCACCCCGCCTCTGTGCCGGCGATTACTGCTCCACGCCGGCAGTGACGTTTTCGAGCACTACGGCCAGGCCTTGTCCCACGCCGATGCAGATCGCCGCGACACCCCACCGCTGGCCGGAAGCCTGTAGGGAGCGGGCGAGCGTGCCCAGGATGCGGGTACCGGAAGCCCCCAGCGGGTGGCCCATCGCGATCGCGCCACCGTGCTGGTTCACGATTGCGGGGTCAATCCCCCACGCGTCAACGCACGCCAGCGACTGCGCGGCGAACGCTTCGTTAAGTTCGACGGCGCCAACCTGGTCCCAGCCGATGCCCGCCTTCGCGAGGGCCTTGTTAGCGGCCTCCACCGGGGCGAATCCGAAGAACTGGGGATCATTGCCGTGCGCCCCGCGGCCCGCGATCCGGGCCAGGGGTTCAAGACCAAGGATGGACGAAGCAGCCTCTGAGCCGATCCACGCCGCCGAAGCACCATCAGACAACGGCGAGGCGTTCCCGGCGGTGACCGTGCCGCCGTCGGGCCCGTCAGACTCAGGCCGGAAAACGGTCTTCAATCCGGCCAGCTTCTCCGCCGAAGAACCGGCGCGGATTCCCTCGTCACGGACGAGGTCCGTGCCCGGAACCTGTGACACAAGGTTGTCGTAGAAGCCTTCGTTCCACGCAGTGTCGGCAAGGTTGTGGGAGTCGGCCGCAAAGGCATCCTGCCGCTCCCGGGTGATCCCGTACTTCTCGCGGAGCCGCTCGGTGGCCTCTCCCAGGGAGATGGTCCAGTCCTTGTTCATGGCCGGGTTCACCAAACGCCAACCCAGCGTGGTGGACGCCAAGGTCATGTCGCCGGCCGGGTAGGGCTTGGAGGTCTTGGGCAGCACCCACGGCGCACGCGACATGGATTCCGCGCCGCCCACCAGCATCAACTCAGCGTCGCCGGCGTTGATCTGGCGCGAAGCGATGATCGCAGCGTCCAACGAGGACCCGCAGAGCCGGTTGACCGAGGTACCCGGAATGGAGACCGGCAGGCCAGCCAGGAGCGTGGCCATGCGGGCTACGTTGCGGTTTTCCTCGCCGGCACCGTTGGCGTTGCCGAAGACGACCTCGTCGATCCGCTCGACATCAAGCCCCGGAGCACGCTTAACGGACTCGCGGACCACATGGGCGGCAAGGTCATCGGGACGGACAGCAGCAAGGCCGGAGCCGAACTTGCCAAAGGGAGTGCGCACGGCGTCGTACACAAAAGCCTGATTCATCGGTTTTCCTTCGTCCTAGATGTTTCGTCCGCCGGCGATTTCCAGCACCGTACCGGTCAGGTAGCTGGACATGTCACTGGCCAGGAAGAGAATGACAGAGGCCACTTCTTCCGGTTCACCGAAACGGCCCAGAGGAACCTCTGACAACCTGGACTCGAGGACTTCAGGTTTCATGGAGTCGATAAGTGCTGTGCGAATGATGCCCGGCTGCACGGCGTTTACCCTTACTCCGGCAAAACCGACCTCTTTTGCCGCAGATTTGGTCAGGCCAACGATGCCAGCCTTGGCCGCGCTGTAGTTGGTCTGCCCGGGGTTGCCTACTTTGCCCGAAATGGACGAGACGTTGATGATGGAGCCGCCGTTGGGTTGATCCCGCATGATGTTCGCAGCAGCGCGGGTCCCCAACCAAGCCCCTTTCAGGTGGACTGAAATGACGGCGTCGAAATCATCCTCGGACATCTTCCGCATGGTGGCGTCACGCGTAAATCCGGCGTTGTTCACCCACACGTCGAGGCCTCCGAAGGCGTCGCGGGCCGCTGCGGCGAGACGATCGACGTCGTCCGTTGAGGTGACATTGCAACCGATGCCCACCGCGCGGTCGCCAATGCCCAGGCTGGCTGCCGCTTTGGCGGCCTGTTCGGCATCGAGATCGCCAATAACAACATTGGCGCCTTCCCTGGCGAAAGCGACGGCGGTCGCCAGCCCCAGTCCGTTGGCGCCACCGGTGATGACAGCCGTTCGTTCATTAAGCAATTCCATGATTTCTTCCTGATCGGGTGGACGATGCCTAGCGGATAGCCATCGCGTTGGAGGGAGAGCCGACGCCTCCGGGCAGTCGCAGCGGGTTCGCCACCACCATGCAGTCGTAGCGCTTGTCGTCGTGGCAGGCCTGCGCCAGCTCATCCAGATACCAGAGTTCACCAATGGCAAGGCCAAGGAGGGGAATGAGGATGCGATGCAGCATGCCGGTATGGGAGGAAGCCGCCAGTTTCCCGTCAATCTCAGCTTGGACGGTCAGTTTGGACCCGGAGGCCGGCCACGCTTCCAGTGCAACATTGTCAGCGGCGGCAAGGGCAACTTGGTGGTCCCAGAGCCATTCAGCTGTGGCGTGGCTGGGTTCCAGCCCGACGGATACCAGCGGAGCACCGTCGTCCAAGGCGTTTAAATGTTGCTGCTCCAGACGGTGACCGACCCAACCAAAGCGCACCATGAGGATGTCGCCGGACATCAGGCTGACGCCCTGGTACTCGGCAGTGGCGTCCAAAACGTTGACCGGGATAGCCCGGGGTTGGCTGAAGTCAAGGGGCTCACCAGTGTGTTGCAGGTACCGGGCAACGTCCAGCAGGACTCCCCTGCCAGCTATGCCATGTTCGGCAAACCGTTGGATGCCCAAGGTTGGATCCCCAGCGATGAGCTTGCTGGCGTCCGCGTCATTGTAAAAACCGTAGTCAGGGTTTCCAAAGTGCCTCAGCCCGTCAATCTGACTGGTGGCTTGGGGAAAGAGGTTGTCGATCCGGTCGTCCCGATGAAACTCGTTGAGTCCGAAGACATTGTGTTCCAAGGAGCCCCGATGAGAGATCAGTGGCTTTGGGAAAGCATCAAGCGGGAGATCCAGTGAGTGCGTATTGCCCGAGGCCACCAATCCGGCAGCTTGTTTCCTATGCTCCGGGGTCAGGAAGTTCAATGTTCCCAACTCGTCGGCGGTGCCAAAGATGCCCCAACTGCTGCCGGGGGGCGCGTCAGTACGATTGAGCAGCTCACTGTAACGTGGGAAACTTGCGTCCCGGTTCATAGGGCGGCCTGTTTTTCGTGATCCGGAAGCTCCGGGATCAGCAGCACCTTGCAGGCATCCTGGGAGAGGAGCCCAATGGCTTCATCCATGGCAGACAGCGGAAGCCGATGAGTGACGAACGAAGACAAATCGAGCTTTCCGCCCGCCACAAGCTCAGCAATCTGGTCCCAAGTCCCCCACAGGGAACGCCCGAAACTACCCGTAAATGTAAGGCCTTTCTTGATTAGGTGGGCAGCGACGTCGAGTTCAAGGGACCTGCCTGGAATTCCGACGGCGACGACAGTGGCCTCCTTGCGGACTGCTTCGAAGAGCGACGCCAAAGCTGCCGGAACTCCGGAGGCATCGAAAGCAACATCGAATCCGACCTTCGGTCCGGACAATTCGCGGCAGATCCCGGCGACGTCGTCCGTGGGCGTCACGGACGTGGCTCCCAGGCCATCAATGAGGCCCCTGCGATACTCATTGGGCTCGACAACCACCACTTGGCCGGCACCCAGGGCCTTGGCAATCGCGGCGATGAAGAGTCCTACTGGCCCGCCACCGGTGATGAGGACATCGGCGCCGGACATGTCCACTTTGGAGCGTTGGATCGCGTGCATTGCCACGCCTGCAGGCTCAAGAAGAGCCCCCTGTTCCAGAGGAAAGCCTTCTGGCAATTTGAAGCAGGCCGTGGCAGGCACCACCAACCGCTCGGCGAAGCCCCCGTCCAGGTGTAAGCCCAGAAGCTCCATATTCAGGCAGTTATGCGCATCGCCTGTCTTGCACGGGTAACAGTTCCAACATGCCACGTGGGATTCGAGTGCCACGGTGTCACCAACCCGAAGGCTTTCAACACCCGGCCCTACCTCCATGACCGTTCCCGCACACTCGTGCCCCAAGACCACCGGGATGTCGAGGTTGAATGCTTGGGCCATAGGCGAGAACTCATAGAGTTCCCGGTCAGTGCCGCACACAGATGCTGCGGCTATGCGGATCTTGACCTGTCCTGCATCAACCGTCGGCTCCGGGTAATCGGTGCGGTATGCGACGCCGCGCTCTGGTTTCGCTTTGAGAATTGCACGCATCATGCGCCATCAACGCGGTAGTGGGCCAGTTTTTCCTCATCGATCTTGGCTCCGACGCCGGGGCCTTCCGGAACGTCGATGCGGCCATCCCGAATCACCAAGGGCTCAGCCAAGAGGTCATCCGCCATATCCAGGAAGTTGGAGAGCTCACCCGCGCGACGGCTGGTAGCTTCATAGGCAGCCCCAAACACCACAGTGGCAATGGTGCCGATCTGGGTATCAATCTGGTTGCCCATATACACATCAACACCGAGCCCCGTGGACAGCCCAAGAACCTCCTGGGACTCCGTAAATCCTGTCCGTGCTGTCTTGATGCAAATGCCGTTACACCCTCCTGACAGCAATTCCCGCGAAGCATCACCGGCAGTAGGGACGCTTTCGTCGCCAAAAATAGGAATGGTTGATCTCTCCACCAACCGTCGCCGGCCCATAGCTTCCTTGGCATCACAGGGTTCTTCCAAAAAGGCCAAGCCCAGTCCCTCAGTGCGGCGCAGGACTTCGATTGCCTCATTGGCCGTCCAGCCGCGGTTGGCATCCAGGTAAATCTGTACGTCCTCCCCCAGACCTTCACGGAGGACGTGGCAGGCCTCGATATCCAGCGCTAGGGGACGCCGCCCCACCTTGAGCTTGAAGGTGGTAACCCCATACTCGGATCCGAAACGTTGGGCTTCCTCCAACAGGACTTCGGGTTCCTTAAAGCCCAGCATGTGACTCACTTGCATGCTGGGAGCGTACCCACCAAGGAGGCTCCACACGGAAGCGCCCGTGGCATGTCCGATGACGTCCCAAAGCGCAATGTCCACTGCCCCCTTGGCAGTATTGTTATGGACGGTGCGGCGTAGGGTCTGTTGGACCGATTGACGGTTAAACGGGTCCATCCCGATCAGTGCAGGCGCAAAGATTCCGTTGATGACGGCCACAATTGAGGCCTGGGTTTCCCCATAGGTATAAGGCCTGGGCGGAATATCGGCCACACCCATGATGCCGGTGTCCGTGTGGATCCGCAGCAACACGTGATCCGCAGTAGTGACTTCACCGCTGGCAAACTTCAAAGGCCTGACGTAGGGGATTTCGTAGGGAATCGCTTCAATGCGTTCAATCTTCATCGTGAGACTGCCTTCCTTCGGAGTCAGCGCAGGTAAACCCTGCGGGGGTCAATTTCCGTCCGCAACAAGCGCAATTCTTCAGCGGTAGGCGCCGGCGTCACCCGGAGGTCCTCCGCCACCTTCAAATCCCAGCCGGTATTGGCCACAACGTGGTCAACGGAAACACCTTCATGCACCGCCGAGAGCTTCAGTTCATCATGGACGCCGGATCGCGTCAGGATGCCAAGCTCGGTAACCACTTTGGTCACACCGGCGCCGCGCACCCGTCCACCTTCAGCCAGAGCGCGGTCCGGCCCGGGAGACGTGCAAAAGTCCAGGCTCTCAACAAACGTGCGCGCGTCATGGCGGCGCATAACAACAAAGACTTCCTTGGAGTTCGCGGCCACTTCAACGGCTCCACCCGACCCAGGCAGCCTTACCTTGGGCTGCTCCCACGGGCCAATGACGGAGGAATTGAGGTTTCCCCATCGATCAATCTGAGCAGCGCCCAGGAATCCGACGTCGATGTGGCCGCCCTGGAGTACGTAGCCAAAGAGCACGGGCATGGACAGCACCGCCTCAGCTCCTGTAATGAGCACTGAGTCCGCAATCGTTTCCGGCAGATGGGACGGATGGGCACCGCAGACACCGGATTCGTACACGATTTCCAGGTTTGGTTCAGTGGTCATACTGGCCAAGGACACGGCCAACGTAGGCAGCCCAATTCCGGCAAAAACAGTGTGCCGGCCAGCCAACTCCCGGGATGCCACCACAGTGAGCAACTCCGTGGCCGTGACACCTACGCCTTCTGCTACTGACGTCATTTCGATTCCTTAGCGAAGTCATCGGCCTCCAAGGCCGGCTCGAGTCGTGTTCCGTAGTTGATTTGCCCGCTCAAAGCCTGTCCAACGCTGAGGCGGCCCAGTGTTGACGACCCCAGTTTGGCCAAATATTCAGTATGGTCGGCGGTCCCGTAGATCCATTCCTCCATCCAGGCCGACAGCAGAGTCTTGTCGCCGCTGATGCCTGACCACGCACGGTAAAAATCGTTGTCGCGGTCCGAATAGCCTTGGGAGAACGATGGGTGTGTTGCCCCGGGGCACTCCACCACTGTGTCAACGGCGAGCGCGGGAATGACAGTGCGGTTCGGGTCCGCTCGGATGACATCGTCGTCCACCACCTCTTCGACGACGACGATGGCACGTTTCGCTGCGAAAACCGCCTCGGCCTGAATCCCGGTCAACCCCCACATCTGGACGTTGCCGGAACGGTCTGCGCGTTGGGCGTGCACGATCGCCACGTCCGGGTTGATGGGCGGTACCACGTAGATTTCTTCGAAGGCACCATCGTCATCGGGAAATGGAGAGCTAACTTTACGCATCCCCTGCTGGATTCTCGGGAGGTCCGATCCGAAGTAAGACCGCAGCGGATAGAAGGGCAACCGCTGCGCTCCAGCCAGGTAGCGGCAAATCATGCCGTAGTGGCTGTATTCCTGGTAGTCCAGGGGCTCCGGATCTGCCCGTTCTATCCTGCGGCGAATTTCGCCCAGCGAGCCCGCCGATGAGTTTCCTACGAATGAGGAGACCAGTGTGGAGATGCATCCGCCGGCCAGCATCTGGTCTACCACGATGTCAGCTGTCATGCGGACAAGCGTGAGGTTCTTCCTGCGCTGCCGGATAATTTCATGCCCTGCTGCGGTAGGAATGGCGTGGGTAAAGCCTTCGATAGCTACCACGTCTCCGTCGTGGACGTATCGGCCGATCGCGTCCTTCATGGAAAGCGTTTTGTCTTTGGTCCTGGCAGCAGCTTTCGGCGGCGTTGCCGAGTCTTGAATGGTCACCGGGAAGCTCCTTTTGTACGCAAGAGGTTACGTTCTGCTGCGTCAACCTTCCCAAAGCAACTATGCTGCGTCCAATACTAATCAAGTCCACTCTTATACAATGCATAGATATATGGTTCATCGGGATGCATCGCCCCCCGATAACCACGGTCAAACGAAGGACGCGCGCATGGAATTCAAGGAACTTGAGGCTTTTGTGGCCGTGGCGGAGGAACTCCACTTCAGCCGCGCTGCGGAGCGCTTGCAGATTGCCCAGCCACCCCTGAGTTACCGCATCCAGCAACTTGAGAAGCAGTTGAAGGTCAAGCTCTTCAACCGGAACACCAGGTCGGTCACCCTGACAGACGCCGGCGAACGATTGCTTGGCCCCGCCCGTAAGGTGCTGGCCGACGTCGAACTTGCACAAGCTGCTGCGCAGTCGCTCACTGCAGGTGAGTTCGGGAGGGTACGGCTGGGTTTTGCAGGGGCGTCCAGCAGCAAGATCCTTCCGCCCTTGGCGCAGGAGGTTCGACGCCGCTATCCCGGGATCGATTTTGTCCTCCAAGGCCAAACGTATGCATATGCAGCACTCGACCAAGTGGTGAACGGCCAGTTGGACCTCGGCTTCGTCCGGCTTCCCATCAACCATCCGGATGTGGATTTCCGTATTGTCGAGCACGAGCGCCTCATCTGCGCACTGCCGTCGTCACACCCCCTGGCAGGCGAGGCCGAAGTGTCCTTGGCGCAGTTGGCCGATGTCCCGTTCATCAGCTTTCCAGCCGAAGGGGGTTCCTCCCTCAGGGCAGCGCTTGTCGAATCCTGCGCCCGCGTGGGGATAACGCCCAGAATTGTTCAGGAAGCTCCGGACTCGTACACCATCCTCGCCCTCGTTGCCGCTGGCGCCGGCGCCACACTAACCTTGACCTCCGTCCAGCACGTCCAGCCAACCGGCGTTGCCTACCTCCCGCTGGCAGGTGATCCCGTCTGGCTCCACGCAGCCATCGCCTGGCGAAAGGACAATAGCTCCCCCGCCCTGGCACGGGTCTTGGAAGTGTTCGACGAAGTGCTGCCAGAGGCTGGCAGCGAGGCGACTGCGATGGAGCATCTTATCTAATTTTCTATATAAACCATGAACGATTGGTATTTGTGCTAGATAGGATTTTCTCCTTAGCATTCATGGAGAGCCGCTGTTAGCGGCATCACATTTGAATGTGGCAGTTGACCGGGACCAGCCCGCGATTGCCGTCATCGCCAGCTACGGCCAACGTCGGCCCGCAGCAGAGGCGCACAAGGACACCTAACGAGAATGAGCTCGAGGCCATGACACTGCATGATCCACACACATCCGGCAAGGGGTTGAAAGGCGACGAAGCCTCCGGTTCCGCCGGACGCCAGAAGACAGGCCGACTCCCGGCCCTCCGATGGGCTGAACTGCCCAAGCCCGTCGCGCTCCGCAAGATGCTCGGCCCGGGTGTCATCCTGGTCGCCGTCGGCATCGGTTCCGGCGAGTACATCTCCCACCCCTACATCACCAGCCAGGTGGGCCTTACCTTCCTGTGGGCGGCCGCCGTCGGATTGGGACTCCAGTACTTCATCAACACCGAAGTAGCCCGCTACACGTTGGCCACAGGCGAGACCGCGGTTACCGGGTTCACCCGCCTATGGCGCGGATGGGCACCCCTTTTTGTCATCATGACCGTCATTCCCTTCGCCTGGCCAGGCTGGATGAGCAGCGCTGCCACCATGGTGACCTTTACTGCTGGCGGGCAGGGTAATGTCCAATGGATCTCCATCGGTGGCCTCGTACTCATTGGTCTAGTACTGACGCTCTCCCCCATCGTTTACAAGACCGTCGAGCGCCTCGAGCTCCTCAAGGTGATCGCCATCCTCATCTTCGCCGTCGTCATTATCCTTTTCGTCATCGGATGGGAGCCGTGGGCCGCATTGCCCTCCGCCACCGCGCAGGGGGCATTCCGGATGCCCGACGGCATCTCGGCAGCATTCGTGGTCACGGCGATGGTGTTCGCAGGTGGCGGTGGAGCCCTGAACCTTACTGTCAGCAACTACATCAGGGACAAAGGCTGGGGCATGGGAGCTCACGCTCCGCGCATCGTCTCCCCCATCACTGGTCATGAGGAAGCCGGCTCCGGCACGGGAACCCAGTTCAAGATGACCCCGGAGAACACTGCCAACTGGAAGATCTGGTGGAAGAACGCGAAGACCGAGCAGTTCTGGTCGTTCTTCGTGATCGGGTTATTCACCATCGTGATCTTCTCCCTCCTGGCTTACCGGCTAATTCCCGTGGGCACCTACGAGGGCAAGGGCGACCTTTCCTTCATCCAACTTCAGGCAAGTGTGATTGGCGAGCAATTTGGCGGTGTCCTGCAGACTTTCTACCTGCTCATCGGCACTGTTGCCCTGATGTTCGCCAACCTGGCCGTAGTGGATATCGTCGCCCGCGTGGTGGCAGATGTCCTGGCAGTCAGCTACCTGCGTGAACACAAATTCTGGACCGAAGCCAAGATCTACTCGGTCTCCGTGTGGACCATGGTCGGTCTAGGCATCGTGATCCTGGGGGCCGGCGTAACCCAGCCGATTACCCTGCTGGCCATGGCCGCAATACTCAACTGCGGCGTCATGGTGGTGTACTGCGCCCTGCTCATCCAGGTCAACCGCAAGCTCCACAAGGTGGTCCGCATCAGCCGGCCACGCATGGTTGCCCTTGGTATCGCCGTGGTCTTCTACGCCGCCGTGGCCATCTTTACCACCATCACCCAGATTCAAGCCATCGCTGCCGCGTAGGCAAACACGAAGCAGCACCCCACCCCTCACCGAAAGGTTGCCACCATGAGCACCCCCAAGATCACGTTTGTTGGCGCTGGCGCCATTGGCCTGCCGATGGCCGTCCGCGCCGCGGCGGCAGGCACCGTCACCGTCGTCGACACTTCGCCTGAAAGGTTGGCCGAAGCACGCTCGCATGAGCTGGAAACGTCCGACTCATTGAGCGCGGCACCGGCCGCGGACGTGGTCTTGGTCATGGTGGCAACGGCGCAGCAGGCCGAGTCAGTCCTCTTTGGTCCGGGCGGCGTGTACGAAACCACCGCACCCACGGCTGTCGTCGCACTCCTTTCCACCATCGGCCCGGCCGCCATGGAGAAGATCGCAAGCAACCGGCCCAGTGATGGACCAACGCTGCTTGATATCCCCGTTACGGGTGGCATCCCTGGGGCGATTGCGGGCACGCTGACCCTCTTCTCCGGCGGTGACACCTCAGCGATCGAGCAGATCCGTCCCGTACTCGAAAGCATGGGCAACGTGGTGCTCGCAGGACCCAATCTGGCTGATGGCCAAGCGTACAAAATCGTGAATCAGCTCCTCGCCACCAGCCAACTCGTGGTGGCTGCCGAAGCATTGGCCTTCGCAGAGAAGCTCGGCTTGGATGCCGCCAAGGTGTTCGAGGCAGTCAAGGGTGGCGCGGGTGGATCGTGGATGCTCAGCAACTATGGCCCGCGGATGCTGACCGAAACCAAGGACATCGCCGCTCGGGTGGACATTTTCCTCAAGGACGCTGCGTTGGTGGGCGAAACGGCAACAGCAGCGGGCTACAAGAGCGAGATGATCGACGCTACCGTCGCAGTCCTGGAGAAGGCGGTGGACCAGGGCCTGGCTTCGGAAGACGCTTCTGCCGTGATCGACGTCTACCGCAAGGGCGCCTGAGGCCGCGGCGCACTGGACGTTTCAGCCTCGGCGAAGATCTTCGGGAACCGCTGGAACACCTGGACCTCCAGAACGCCGAAGTGGTGACACATTCCACGGGAGTCTCAGTTACCTTGCTCCTCACCCGTGAGCTGCCCGCTTTCCTGAATGGTGATACGTTAGTTGACACTTCAAGTAATAATTCAACGCGCAGCACAACCCGCATCAAGGAGATCATTGTGGCAGAAGCCCCTCTCGACCTAACCAAGACGGCCCTCCTTTTGGTGGACCTCCAGAATGACAATGCCCATGAAGACGGGGCCTTCGCCTCCTTTGGGGCCGCTGACCACGCCAAAGAGCAGAATCTCGTCGCCAATGTCAGCAATGTTGTTCGATGGGCGCGGGAACATTCCTTGCCGGTGATCCACAACCGGATCGTCTTTTATCCGGGCCACAACTTCGGCGGAACCAATGCTCCCATCTTCCAAATGATCGGGCCCGAGTCACTCAAGGTTGGCTCGTGGGGCGCTGATGCACTGCAGGGCCTGAAAGCCCTTCCCAACGAACCGGTCCTGACCCGCAACCGCATGAGCAGCTTCAACGGAACCGGCCTGGACGTCCTCCTCCGGAATGCCGGTGTCGACACCGTCATTGTGGTGGGCGTCTGGACCAACATGGCCGTTGAGCACACCATCCGGGATGCGGCGGATCATGGATTCCGAGCTGTCCTGGTGAAGGACGCGACGTCCAGCATCAACGCCGAATGGCACGAGGCCGCGCTTTCCTACGCGTTGACTAACATTGCCGAGTTCACGACCACAGAGGAGATCACGCAAGCGTCCTGACCAGCGCATGAAGGAGGCCGTCCGCCGGACTACCGGCGAACGGCCTCCTTTGCCATGCCGGGACCGCCTATTGATGCCTCTGAGTCATCAATAGGCGCCGAAATAGGTCTTGGACAGCAGTCAAAGGTGCTCAGTACTGTCGAAACCATCCATGAGGCACGAACAAAGGAGTCACCACATGGCAGGACGAGTAGACGGCAAGAGAATCCTCATCACTGGAGCTGGCAGCGGCATGGGCCGGGCAGTGGCCCGTAGCTTGGCAGCCGAAGGCGCCTCGCTGACCATCTTCGATCTCAATGCCGAAGCGGCCCATAAGGTCGCCCAGGAGATTGTGGCGGACGGAGGCAGGGCCATCGCAACTTCAGGCAATGTGGTTGAGCGCAAAGATGTTGCTGCCGCTGTCATGGCAGGAGTCGAAGAATTTGGCGGCCTGGATGTGATGTTCGCCATCGCGGGCATCATTCGCCCCATGCATTTTCTCGACGTGACGGAAGAGAACTGGCGAACCACCCTGGATGTCAATGGTTTAGGGTCCCTGATCTGCCAGCAGGAGGCCGCCAAGCAAATGATCGCGCAGGGAACCGGCGGAAAGTTGATCCTTACGTCCTCCATTGCCGGCCGCCAGGGTTACCCGAACTTCGCGCCGTATTGTGCAAGTAAATTCGCCGTCAATTCCCTCGTGCAGGCCGCAGCAAGGGGCCTGGCCGAACACGGCATCACCTGTAACGCCTTCGCCCCCGGCGTGGTGGACACGCCGCTCTGGCGCAAGCTGGACCTGGACATTATGGAACTGGGAGACACGAGTGCACCCGGTCAGGCATTCGAGGAGTTCTCGGGATCCATCCTCGCAGGACGGCCCGGTACGCCGGAAGATGTGACCGGGACGGCCCTCTACCTGGCTTCCTCCGACTCCGACTACATGACTGGCCAGGTTGTCATGATCGACGGCGGCATGGTGCTCGTCTAGCCGGACAGTCCCATAGAAGATGAAAGCAGCACCCCGGACAACCCGGGGTGCTGCTGTTTGTTGGGCCACCCTTTATTATTACCTCATCTGCATCAATAGGAAAGCGAATAAGTATTGGACCGATGGTAATCCAGCTGGGATGGTTGATGTATCGACAACGATCCCCTAGGAGAGCCTTGACGATCCACACCAGCCCCAGCGTTGCCGGGCCAAAGACGGCCCTGGACGACGCCCCGCAAGAACAGACGTTTCCCGCCGACATGTTCGGACGCATAGGCACCGGCCCGCTGTCGGGAATCCTCATAGCCGACTTCGGCCGGGTTTTGGCCGGTCCCTACTGCACCATGCTGCTGGCCGACATGGGAGCCACAGTGGTCAAGGTTGAAAGTCCCGACGGCGACGAAACCCGTGCCTGGAAGCCACCGGTTCGGGACGGAGAGTCCACGTATTACCTCTCCATCAACCGCAATAAGGGTTCCATCTCCTTGGATCTGCGGGATCCCGAGGACCAGAAAATCGCCTTGGATCTTGCCTGCCGGGCCGACGTCGTGGTGGAAAACTTCAAGCCAGGCGGCCTGGATCGCTTTGGGCTGGACTACCACTCGGTGGCCGCCACCAATCCAAACGTGATCTATGCATCCATCACGGGGTTCGGGACGGCCGGAGGCGCATCCCTCCCCGGATATGACCTTCTGGTGCAAGCGATGTCCGGCTTGATGAGCCTGACGGGATCACCGGACAGCCCGGCGTACCGCTCCGGTGTGGCAGTCTTTGACGTCATCACCGGGCTCCACGCAGCAATTGGTATCCTCGCCGCTCTGCACGAACGCGATCACAGTGGTAAAGGTCAGCGGATTGAAGTCAACCTGATGGCATCGGCATTGTCCGGAATGGTCAATCAGACTGCCGGATATCTCCTGAGTGGGACAGTTCCCGCCAGGCTGGGAAATGAACACCCGAGCATCTATCCGTACGAACCACTCATGACGGGCGATGGTGAGATCGTTATTGCCATCGGCAATGATCCCCAGTTCCGGAAGTTATGCCAAGCATTGGGACTTCCCCACGCGGCCGACGACCCCCGGTTCGCCGTAGCTCCGGATCGAAGCCTGAACCGGGAGGAACTCAGGCCCATGCTCCAAGCGGCCCTCGCCCGGAAGTCGTCAACGGAATGGTTCGACATCCTCACCGAATGCGGCCTCCCCTGTGCCCCCATTAATGACGTCCGGCAGGGCATCGACTTCGCGGAAAGAATAGGGCTGGACCCCGTGGTCACCATCGGCCGCGGCCCTGGGTCGATGCCTACAGTCCGCAATCCCATCACGTTCTCAGAGACTCCCGTCAGCTACGACCTGGCTCCGCCAGCCCACGACGCGGACAGGCAATCTGTTCTGTCCTGGCTTGCAGCGACGTCTCCGAAAACCACAGCCCACATTCCCAACGACCGCTGAACAGCTGGCCTGTCCGTCAAGAAAGGCGCAGAAATGACCGCCACCACAGATCGCAGAACATCCGAACGTACCACTGCAACCTCCGACTATTTCCTCCTGGATTCAGATCTGACCGCTGAGGAGATCGCCGTTCGGGACAAGGTCCGCGACTTCGCAGAGAACCGTGTTCTTCCGGTCATCAATGAATATTGGGAAAAAGCAGAGTTTCCGGATGAACTCCTGGAGCCGCTGGCCAAGCTGAACATCATCGGAACCATCATCCAGGGCTATGGCTGCCCGGGCATGAGCCGCAAAGCCGCAGGCATGGTGGCCCGTGAAATGGCTCGCGCCGACGGTAGCCTCAATACGTTCCTTGGCATTCACTCGAACCTGTGCATGGGCGCGCTCAACATTCTGGGCAGCGACGAACAGAAGGAAAAGTGGCTCCCTCCCTTGGCCAGGATCGCCAAGACAGGGGCTTTCGCCCTCACGGAACCGGATCATGGATCGGACTCTGTCGCGTTGGAGACCGAAGCCCGCCGCGATGGCGAGCACTGGGTCATCACCGGGCACAAGCGTTGGATTGGCAACGGCCACTGCGCCGATGTCATTGTGTTGTTCGCCCGGAACGCTGAGGACGGCAATGTTAACGCTTTCGTGGTGGATAAGGATGCCGACGGCAAATACCCGGCAGGATACTTTCCCACAGTCATCAGCGGAAAAGTAGGCAAACGGGCCATACTCCAAGCGGATATCGAGATACGCCAGATGCGCCTGCCCGCCGCCAACCGGCTGGAAGGCTGCCACTCCTTCAAGGATGTCTCCCGCGTCCTGCAGGCGACCCGCGGCGGCGCGGCCTGGGAGGCCGTCGGCCATGCCATGGCAGCCTTTGAGATTGCCGCTGACTACGCACGAACACGGCACCAGTTCGGAAAGCCCATCGGGTCATACCAATTGGTCCAGTCCCGGCTCGCCAACATGCTCAGCGAACTGACCACCATGCAATTGTTGTGCACGCGTATGGCAGAACTCGCCGACCGTGGGCAGTTGACGAACGCCCAAGCTTCCATGGTCAAGATGGCAACGTCCCAAAAGGGCAAGTGGATCTGCAATGAAGCCCGGGATCTGCTGGGCGGTAACGGCCTGCTTTTGGAAAATCACGTAGTCCGCCACATGACAGACATGGAAGTCGTCTCCACCTACGAGGGAACAGATTCGATGCAGGCCCTGATCGTCGGACGTGACATCACGGGCATTTCGGCCTTCAACTAGTCCCCACCTGACACCTTCACGAATGACGAAAGATTGGAATCAACCATGCCTGAGGCTTTTCTGATAGGTGGCGCCCGCACTCCTGTGGGCCGCTACGGCGGAGCCTTGTCCACTGTCCGCCCGGACGACCTTGCCGCACTCACCGTGCGGACCGTCGTCGAGCGCGCCGGCCTGGACCCGGCCGTCGTCGATGAAGTGATCCTCGGCAACGCCAACGGAGCCGGTGAGGAGAACCGGAACGTCGCCCGCATGTCGTGGCTGTTGGCGGGCTTCCCGGACAGTGTTCCAGGCATCACCGTCAACCGGCTGTGCGCGTCCGGACTGAGTGCGATCATCATGGCCAGCCACATGGTCAAAGCAGGGGCGGCCGACATTGTGGTTGCCGGAGGTGTGGAGTCCATGAGCCGGGCTCCCTGGGTGATGGAAAAGCCTGATAAAGCCTTCGCCAAGCCAGGAGTGGTGGTGGACACCTCCATTGGTTGGCGCTTCGTCAATCCGGCATTCGTTTCCGGCCCATTATCCCGTGAAGGTAAGACTTCCTTTTCCATGCCGGAAACGGCTGAGGAGGTTGCCCGCGTCTTTGGCACCTCACGCGATGACTGCGACGCGTTCGCCGTGCGTTCCCACGCGCGCGCCTTGGCCGCCATCGAGGCTGGCCGTTTTGATGACGAGATTATTCCCGTCACCATTACCGGCAGGAAGGGCGTCCAGGCAGTCGTCAGCATGGACGAGGGTCCGCGCCCCGGCACCATCATGGACGTACTCTCGGGCCTGCGGCCAGTAGTAAAGGGCGGTTCCGTCGTTACGGCAGGCAACGCCTCGTCTCTCAACGACGGCGCCTCCGCGATCATCGTTGCATCCGAAGCTGCCATTCAAAAATACGGTTTGACGCCCCGGGCGAGGTTTCTCGACGGCGGTTCAGCCGGCGTTGCGCCTGAGATCATGGGAATCGGGCCGGTTCCGGCAACCCGGAAGATCCTGGACCGCACCGGCCTGTCAGTGAGCGATCTCGGTGCAGTGGAACTCAACGAAGCCTTCGCATCACAGTCACTCGCCGTGATGCGCGAGCTCAAACTCGCTGAGGAAACGGTCAACTCCGACGGCGGTGCGATCGCCTTGGGTCATCCGCTCGGTTCGTCAGGTTCCCGCTTGGTGGTCACCCTCCTGGGACGCATGGAACGAGAGCTCGGGAGCGAGCAACGCAAGCTGGGGCTGGCAACCATGTGCGTCGGAGTCGGCCAAGGAACGGCACTCCTGGTGGAGGGAGTGTGATGACGGCTTCCACATCGACCGCGGAGGTCCAGAACACCTCAGGGTTCACCACATTGAACGTGGAGCAGGGAGACGATCGCTTGCATGTTCGCCTCCACCGCCCCGAAGTGCGCAATGCCATCGATGCAGCAATGGTCGAGGAACTGCATGCGGTATGTGCTGAACTTGAGTCGAACCCCAGGATGCTGATCTTGTCAGGAACCGCTGCCGATCCGTCGAGCGGGACGAAGGCAATATTCGCCTCGGGTGCCGACATCGCCCAACTACGCGCCCGTCGTCGTGATGACGCGTTGGCCGGCATCAACTCCTCACTTTTCAACCGCATTGCAGTCCTTCCCATGCCAGTCATTGCCGCCCTGGACGGCTTCGCTTTGGGCGGCGGCGCCGAACTGGCCTATGCCGCCGATTTTCGAATCGGCACTGCGGGCCTCCGCATGGGCAACCCGGAGACCGGACTGGGGATCCTGGCCGCCGCGGGTGCCACGTGGCGGCTCCGTGAACTGGTGGGTGAACCTCTCGCCAAGGAGATCCTGTTGGCCGGCCGCATCCTCACCGGCGAAGAATGCCTCGATGCCGGACTCATCACCCAACTCGTTGAACCGGATCACCTTATGGAGGCCGCCCACGCCCTTGCAGACCGTATAGCCCGTCAGGATGCCCTGGCAATACGGCTTACCAAGTCAGTGTTCCACGCCCCCAGGGAGGCCCATCCGCTGATCGATACCCTCGCGCAGGGAATCCTTTTTGAATCCCCTGCAAAATTTGATCTCATGCAACAGTTTTTGGACAGGAAGAAGTCATGACCGGCACAGATTCAATGATTCCGAACAACGTAGGAGTGTTGGGCGGCGGACGAATGGGCGCAGGCATCGCGCATGCCTTCCTCATCAAAGGCGCCGCAGTCACTGTGGTGGAACGCGATGCCGACGCCGCTCGTGCCGCCAGCGAGCGATTGGCAGCTTCCGTGGACGCGTCGTTCCAACGTGGTGCGGTCACCGGCGATCGGCAGGAAGTTCTCGGTAGGTTGAGCACCACCACGGATCACGGTTCCTTTGCTTCCTGTGGACTAGTGGTCGAAGCTGTGCCCGAGGACGCCGGACTCAAGACGTCGGCTTTAGTCGAGGTGGAACGCCATCTCTCCAGCGGGGCTTTCCTGGCAACCAATACGTCGTCGCTGTCGGTTAGTGGGCTCGCGAAGTCGTTGGTCAGGCCGGAGTCATTCCTGGGCCTTCACTTTTTCAACCCCGTGCCTGCATCCACGCTTATTGAGGTGGTAGTCGGTGACAAAACAGCGGCCGGCACCGTTGACGCTGCCCGGGCTTGGGTCGCCGGCCTGGACAAGACGGCCGTCGTAGTAAAAGACGCACCAGGCTTTGCATCGTCCCGACTGGGTGTCGCGATCGCCCTGGAGGCAATGCGCATGGTGGAAGAAGGCGTCGCGAGCGCTGAGGACATCGACAACGCCATGGTCCTTGGCTACAAACATCCCGTAGGCCCGCTGCGGACCACCGACATTGTTGGCCTCGACGTGCGCCTCGGCATTGCGGAGTACTTGGAGTCCACTCTGGGGCCCAGATTCGCTCCGCCGAAAATTCTCCGGGAGAAAGTCGCCGCCGGAGCGCTGGGCCGAAAGGCAGGCAAGGGATTTTACGAGTGGACGAACTAGTGTCACATTATTGCCCTTTTCCCTAACTCAACCGGAGCAGTGATACCTTCGAGACAATAATCGGAAGGAGTTCCACTGTGGAAATCAGCCAGCTCCGCGCCTTTCTTGCGGTCGCAGAGGAACTTCACTTTGGTCGGGCCGCGGAGCGGCTGCACATGGCACAGCCTCCCCTGAGCAGGATCATCAAGCAACTGGAGCGGGAGCTCGGAACCCGCCTGCTGGACCGGACCACCCGATCCGTGAAGCTGACATCCAGCGGTCAGGCGCTCATAGCACCGGCCTCTGAGGTACTGGAGGCCTTGCGCCGCGCCGAAGACGCCGTCCGGTCCGCGGACGACGGCGAGTCAGGCCTCGTGCGTATCGCTTTCGCAGGTGTATCCACTCACCCTCTCGTTGCCCGGTTAGCGCGGCTGGTACGTTCGCAGAGGCCGGGTATACAGCTGGAGCTTTCGAGCCAGAATTTTGCCCAACCGGCTATGTCGAAGCTCGTGCAAGGCGAGACCGATATCGCTTTTGGGCGCTGGGATGTCATTCCGGCCGACATAGCGTCCAAGGTTGTCATGCGGGATTCCCTGGTTATTGCACTTCCGGACACTCATCCCCTGGCCGGGTCGCGTCGCCTATCCATTTCGCGCCTGGCAACCGAAGGTTTCATCTCCTTGCCGGCATACGAAGGTGCCGTTCTCCCGGACAGGCTCCGCCGCCTTGCGCATGACAACGGCTTCATACCCACCATCATTCAAGTGGCACCGGATACCCAGACTGCATTGGCACTTGTCAGCGCCGAGGTGGGTTGTCATTTGACCTTGGGTTCTGTGGCAGGAAACGCCACCGATCCCCACGTGGTGTTTGTTCCGCTCGAAGATTCCACCACGGATGTGGACCTTCGTGCGGCATGGCGGCGGCAGGACCCAAATCCTGCACTAAGGGCAGTACTGGCCGAAGTCATGAACCTCGACGACATGACTGCCGCCTAGCCCGCGGGACCAAGGGCCCTAGATGGATCCTTCGCCGGCATCAAGCCCCAGTTGACGGAGCCGGCGGTACAGTGTGGTCCGCCCGATTCCAAGCAATTCCGCCGCTTCCGACTTGTTCCCGCCGGCTGCGTCCATAGCCCGGATGATGGCATCCCGCTCAGCCGACTCAATCAGGGACAAGTGGCGCCTCGGAGGGGCCTGCTGCAGATGCTTGGGCAGATGCTTGCGTTCGATCAGCGAAGCACTTACAGAGCCGAGCAATTGCGTGAGCGTCTGGACGAGTTCCGAGACATTGCCGGGCCAGTTCCATTGCACCAGAGACTGCAAGGCGGCCGGCGAGATGCTGTGTCTGGAATGCGGGTCAAGGTCATTAAGAATGCGAGTGACCAGCCCCGGAATTCGTTCGGGAGTGTCGCTCAACGCAGCTGTCTTTCTCTGCACGCCCAGCTCTTCGACGTAGGATGACATCGATGCGGAGGAACCGCTGGCGTGCGTCGTCAGGAACAGGACGCCCGCTGCCGGGGAAACACTGTGTCTGGCTCCCTGGCGCGAAACCACTCCTCTTAACGACAGCAGCTCGTCGTCGGCCAGGGACTCAGTTCGCCGAAGCAGAACGTCGCTGCCAGTTTCCAGGAGGCTTTCAACCGAGCTCCATGGCGTGGCGTCAGCCGACAGCACAAAAGTTTCCAGAGGGCCTGTCCTGCCCCATTCTGCCCGCAACTCACCCACAGTCGTGGTTCTTCCCGACCCTACAGGACCGTCAACAAGTGCCACCGCATCCCGTGGCGTCGTAAGGGCCGGTATGGAAACCAAGCCCAGAGCCGGCACCTGAGGAACCAACTCCTGGCGGAGGCTGGGTGTTTCGATTTCAGCGAAGTGAACGACAAAGTGACCACGGTGCCCGTCCGCGACCCTCCGGGCAGTAATCTCCAGATGCGTACCCTCAAGCTCGCGTCGGAGAGTTGCGCTGGACTGCCAGTCATGGGAGTTCAGGACCTCCCAGAGCATGACGTGGGAAGCCACACTGACGTACGGCAAGCCCGGAGTGTTGGCTAGTACGGATTCATGATCCAGGACAACTGTGGGCCGCTGCGAACTGGTGAATCTCATGAAGGACATGGCCAGGGCCAGATCCTGGGGTCTGGACGAAGCACGTAACCGCTCAGCGATCTGTTGGCTTATTTCCCGGGCAAGGGAAAGCATGATGGGGTTCGCTGCCTCCACCGGGCCACCCAAGGCAATGGACCCCACCACCAGTCCGGCAGGTGTGTAGATGGGTGCCGCGGCACATGCGTTCGCGGCCAATACGTCGCTGTAGTGCTGGCTTCCCTTGACGAAAAGCGGGCGCTTTTCCACCATTGATGTCCCCAAAGCGTTGGTGCCAATGGAGTCCTCGGAGTAGTCGAATCCTTCAGCAGCGTGCATGTTGTCCAAACGCCTGCGCTCGCTGCTATCGCTGGCACGCCGGTCAACAATGCTGCCGCCACGGTCACTCAGGAAAAGGGTAGTACCAGTGTCAGCCAACTGATGCTGCCATCGGTCAAGGACCGGAACCGCGGCACGGCCAAGCAGTGTGTCTGTATCCACTTCCCGGTAGCGCTGCGGCTCAGAGCTTTCGGCTGCACTGCTGATGGAACGGCGCCAGCTCCTGACTATGACGTCGGGAACATCATTGGCCTGATAGTCCCCTGTGAGTCCCACACGGATGAGTTTCTCTCGCGCTTCCCTCACTGGATCTGTCATCTGCGCACCTTTGCGATGTTGGTCAGTTCGCTCGAGAGTCTCGGATTATTGCGTTTGGGGTATCAAAACCGCCATTTCGAGCTAACTGGAAGTGTTCCATAGTGAAACACCGACTATGTTTTCGGCCACCAGAGACTGGTAACTACGAAGTGAATTATCTCACACCGCCCTATTAGTCGGAGGAGCACACACCATGGACAACGCCGTCCCCACCAAAGTCCAGGATCTTGACGCATTGGTCGTCGGAGCAGGATTCGGCGGCATCTACATGCTGCACAAGTTGCGTAACGAGCAGGGCCTCAACGCTGTGGCCATCGATCGTGCAGGAGGCGTCGGCGGGACCTGGTTCTGGAACAAGTACCCTGGCGCCCTGTCCGATTCAGAGAGTTTTGTCTACCAGTATTCGTTTGATCGGGACCTCTACAAGGACACCCCGTGGAAGACCAAGTTCGTTCCGCAGCGCGAAATTCTTGCCTACCTTAACGGCGTAGTGGACCGCTATGCGCTCCGGGAGCACATCCACCTCGAAACAGGCATGACCGAAGCAGAGTTTGACGAGTCCACGGGCACTTGGACAGTTCAGACCGACCGCGGAATCACCTACCGGTCCCGGTTCCTGGTCACCGGACTCGGTCTCCTTTCCGCTACCAACCTGCCAAAGTTTGTGGGAATGGACTCCTTCAAAGGCCGATTGGTACACACCGGGGCATGGCCCGAGGACCTCGACCTCGCAGGCAAGCGCGTCGGCGTGATCGGCAACGGTTCCACGGGCAATCAGGTGATAACCGCCACCGCTCCCATTGCCGCGCACTTGATCTCTTTCCAACGGACGCCTCAGTACAGCGTCCCCGCCGGCAACCGTCAACTGAGCGAACAGGAACTGCGAAACCACAAGGATAATTTCGACGCCAACTGGGACCAGGTACGGAACTCCAGCGTAGCCATGGGCTTCGTAGAGAGCAGCGTGCCTACCTTCAGCGTCTCCCCCGAAGAACGTGAACGGATCTACCAGCGGGCCTGGGAGGAGGGCGGCGGATTCAGGTTCATGTTTGAAACCTTCTCAGACATCGCTACAGATTCTGCGGCCAACGAAGAAGCCGCCAAGTTCATCCGCGCTAAGATCGCCGAAATCGTCAAGGACCCCGAAACCCGGCGGCACCTGACACCCACTGACCTCTACGCTCGGCGCCCCCTGTGCGACTCGGGCTTCTACGAAACGTTCAACCGGCCCAATGTCTCGCTGGTCAACGTCAAGGAGAATCCGATCTCACATGTTACGGAGGAAGGAATCGTCACTGCTGATGGAACACTCCACGAGATCGACGTCCTGATCTGCGCGACGGGTTTTGACGCTGTTGACGGTAACTATGTCCGCGTGAACATCCGGGGCCGTGACGGGGAAAGCCTGAAGGAGCACTGGGCCGATGGGCCCACCAGCTACCTCGGCATGGCCACCAGCGGTTTCCCCAACATGTTCATGATCCTCGGCCCCAACGGACCCTTCACCAACTTGCCGCCGTCGATCGAAACGCAGGTGGAGTGGATTGGGCAGACCATAAGCCACATCTCCAGCTCCAACATCGGCTGGCTCGACGTCAAGCCCGGTACCGAAACCGACTGGACGGACGTCTGCGCTGACATAGCCGATCAAACGCTCTTCCCCAAGGCAGCCTCCTGGATCTTCGGTGCCAATATCCCCGGCAAGAAGCGGACAGTCATGTTCTACCTGGGCGGCCTGAAGCAGTACCGGTCCATCCTCGCCGATGAAGCCTCAAGCGACTACCCGAGCTTCTTGACCGCCGCGGAAGCTCTGGAGCCAGCGGCCTGACCACCTTGGACACAGCGCCCGGGGCGGCTCCCCCGCCCCGGGCGCGTCCCTCATCACACGAAGGTTTCACCATGAAGAAATATGCAACAGTGGACCCCACGAGCGGTCAGGTGGTGCAGGAATTCGACACCATGACGGACGCGGACGTGGCTGATGCCTTGGCTCGCTCCGCCACTGCTTACCGGCGTTGGCAGTCCCAGGACCTGACCGAACGCCGTTCGCTGCTTCAGCGGATCGCTGACCTGCACAGACAGCACTCCGTGGAGCTGGCAAAACTTATGACGCTTGAGATGGGCAAGCCAATTTCACAGGCCAAAGCCGAAGTGGAATTGTCTGCTTCCATCTATGAGTACTACTCAAAAAACGGCGACGACCTGCTAGCGGACGAAGAGCTCAGCATCGCCGGAGCGGGGCGCGCACTGGTGCGCACGGCTTCGATAGGGCCCCTCCTTGGTGTTATGCCGTGGAATTTTCCGTACTACCAGGTTGCGCGATTTGTGGCGCCAAACCTTCTCCTGGGAAACACCATCTTGCTCAAGCACGCCAGCAACTGCCCGCAACAGGCGTTAAGTATTGCCGACCTCATTACAGCAGCAGGCGCCCCGGACGGTCTCTACCAGAATCTCTTTGCCACATCGGCGCAGATCGCCGATATCATTGCCAGCCCCTTGCTCCAAGGGGTGTCGCTGACCGGGTCCGAGAAAGCAGGAAGCGCAATTGGCGCCCTGGCTGGCCAGTACATGAAGAAATGCGTGCTGGAGCTGGGAGGTTCCGATCCGTTACTTGTACTGGCCGCAGCCGACATCAAGAAGGCCGCGAGTGCGGCGGCCTCCGGACGTTTCGGTAACGCCGGGCAGGCTTGCACCTCGTCCAAACGACTCATTGTGGAAGAGTCCGTATGGGATCCGTTTGTTGCCGCCTTCCTTGAAAAAGCAGCCGAATGGCAGGTCGGCGACCCCATGAGCGACGATACGCGCCTCGGACCCATGTCCTCCTATCAAGCACGCACGGAGCTGGCTGAGCAAGTGGACGACGCCATCGCAAAGGGGGCTACGGTCCACCAAGGCGGCGTTGTCCCTGACGGCCCCGGCGCCTACTACCCCGCTACTGTCCTATCGGGTGTGACACCGGATATGCGTGCTTACCGCGAAGAGTTGTTCGGTCCCGTTGCTGTCCTGTACCGGGTGGCATCAGTTGACGAAGCCATCGACTTGGCCAACGACTCCCCCTTCGGGCTTGGAAGCGCGGTGTTCACCGAGGACCAGGAATTGGCAGCCGATGCGGCCAACCGCCTTGAAGTGGGCATGGTGGGCATCAACACCACCATCAAGAGTGCACCGGATCTCCCATTCGGCGGCGTCAAGACGTCCGGCATTGGACGCGAGCTTGGCAAGTTCGGACTCAACGAGTTCGCGAACAAGAAACTCGTCCGCATTATCTAGTCACCAATCACGAAAAGGAGCACACATGCGTGCCGCCGTGTATTACGGGAAGAACAAGGTTGCCATAGAAGACGTCCCCGAGCCGTCACCAGGGCCGGGCGAAGTGAAAGTCAAAGTGAGCCGCAATGGCATTTGCGGTACGGATCTCCACGAGTACTACGACGGTCCCATCTTCATTCCACCCACTGAGCCCCATCCCCTGACCCATAAATGCTTGCCACTCACCTTGGGCCATGAATTCTCAGGCGTGATCACCGAAGTGGGTGCCGGCGTGACGGATGTGCGGGAGGGTGACCGCGTGACAGTTGAACCGATCTACCGCTGTGGCAAATGCCGTCCCTGCCGGACCGGCCATTACAACCTGTGCAACGTCATCGGCTTCCATGGATTGATGGCCGATGGCGGAATGGCCGAGTACACGGTGGTACCCCGCAACCAGATCCATCAGCTTCCTGACAGCATTTCCTTGGAGATGGGCGCCCTGGTCGAGCCGCTGTCGGTGGCCTATCACGCAGCAGTGATGGGCGAAGTCGATGATCAAAGCCGGGCACTGATTTATGGTGCCGGCCCCATCGGTATTGGGCTTTGGTTCGCTCTTCGAGGAATGGGACTGACCGAGATCGACGTCGTGGAGCCGTCCGAGATCCGCCGCAAGTCCATCGAGGCCCTTGGGGCACGCACGTTGGATCCCACCTCTGTCGACATTCCCGGCCTCATTGACGAGCGGACCAAGGGCGACGGCGTTGATGCCGCTTTCGACGCAGCTGGAGTAACGCCAGCGGTGGAGTCGGCCCTCGCATGCCTGGGCGAACGCCGCCCTCTGGTGAGCGTCGCAATTTACGACAAGCCCCTACCCACTCCCTTGATCCAGTTGGTACTGCGTGAACGACGGATCCAAGGAACCATCTGCTACACCAAAGACGACTACAAGGCGGTCATCGGCCTCATGGCAAAGGGACACTACGACACCACTGGTTGGGTGGAGGACGTATCGCTCAGTCGAGTCGTTGAAGACGGCTTTGAGCAACTCAAGGCCGGACAAAAGATGAAGCTGCTGGTGGACCCCAGCAGCTGATCAGTGCTTGAGGAATACTGACAAAAGAGTGTTTGTTGAAGATTCAACAAACACTCTTTTGCATAAAGATCAATAGGAGAGCGCATGAACACGCAAGACGTCCCACCAGCACCGGCTACTGAATCCATGACCAGCACACACGTCACCGCATCAGCGGGCTCAACCGATCCATCCGCGCCGCTGGTGGTGCTGCTCCACGGCAGAGGCTCGAATGAGCGCGAGATTCTTGGCCTGGCAGGGCACCTTCCCGAGGGACCCGCGTATGTAGCGCTCCGGGCGCCCATCGGCGAAGGCGGGGGCTACGCCTGGTTTGCCAACCGGGGAACCGGCCGGCCCATTGCAGGGTCCCTTGCGGCGGGGATGGAATGGTTCCACCGCTGGCTTGAAGACATTGCACCCGAAGGCCGTCCAGTGCTCGTCATCGGTTTCAGCGGCGGTGCCGCTTTCGCCGGCGGACTGGTCCTCGCAGAACCCCAGCGATTCGATGGGGCAGCCATTCTTTATGGAACGCTACCCTTCGATGCCGGCGTGCCAGTGACTCCGGAACGACTGTCCGGGCTCCCTGTCTTCGTGGCCCAAGGCGAACGCGACGGCGTTATCCCGGCAGAGCTGCTCAGCCGCACCTGGAACTATCTGCTGACAGAGTCCGCAGCAAACACCCGCTCACGCCGGGACCCAGGTGGACACCAGATCACCGCCGAGACCGTCGCCGAACTCAGCCACTGGATCCAGGACGTCACTGCTGCTGGAACAGCTTAGTGGCACGGCGTACATGAGAAGACCCAGCCGGTGAATACCGGCTGGGTCTTCTTCGCTTGGCTCAGAACCGCGGCTCAAAACCGGCGGTTCAGAAGACGATCACTGGCTTGATGGTCTTTCCACTCTTGGAGTCAGCAAACCCCTGGTTGATGTCCTCCAGCGAATAGTCGTCAATGAGCTTTTCAAACGGGAAGCGTCCTTCCTTCCACAGCTGAATCAGCCGCGGGATAAATACCTGCGGGACAGAGCTGCCCTGGACAACAGTCTTGAATGTCCACCCCTTCACCAGGGATGCTCCAATTTCGAAACTGACTTCAGTGCCGGGCTTGGCAGCACCCACCAACGCCACGGTGCCGCGGACGCCCAGCGCATCGGCGGCCTGGCGGAGCAATGCCGGAATTCCGGTAGTGTCCACCACATAGTCGACACCCTGCCCGGCAGTAATCTCCCGTAAACGATCCGCTATGTTTTCAGTGAGTGAATTGATCACATGCGTGGCACCAAGCTCGCGGGCCAGCTCCAGCCGCGAATCATGGATGTCCACGGCAACGATCGTGGCGCAGTCGGCTACCTTGGCCGCCATGACGGCAGCGCACCCTACAGCCCCGGTACCAAAGACCACCAGCGAGGATCCAATGTCTGGTTGGATCTCGTTGAGGACTGTCCCCGCTCCAGTGTTGATGCCGCAGCCCAGCGGCCCCAAGTGCTCCAAGGGGATGTCTTGATCAACCCGGACGATCGATTCCTCAACCACGTTCGCGTACGTCGCAAAGGATGACTGGCCGAAGAAGTGAGACGAGATCACCTCGCCATCCTTACTCAGTGACGTCTGGCCGTCCATCCTCCGCCCACCAAAGTCGACTGCCATCAAATTTTCACAGTAAGCCATTTGCCCATTGCGGCAGCGTTTGCAGTGTCCGCAATACGCGGCAGCCAGGACCACATGGTCCCCGGGAACGACGGACACGACAGAATCCCCAACGGCCTCGACAACACCGGCTCCCTCGTGCCCGAGGACTGCAGGGAGGGGCGTGGGGTAGACCCCATCACGAACCAGAACGTCGGTGTGACATATTCCGGTGGCAACCATGCGTACCCGGACTTCGTTGTGTCGCAGCCCGTCAAGCTCAAGCCGTTCAATGCTGAAGGGACTGTCATGTTGACGTGCTACAGCTGCAGTTATCTGCACTGCTCTCTCCTTAGGTGATGGCCGGGATGGCCCGGCGAGTAATTTAGACGCGACTGTCCCTGCTGCGCCGCCCCGCCCCGCTCATGCGGGCGTGGAAGGACAGGAGTCTGGGTACAGCCCAGTAGACCGCCGTGGGAACCACCACAAGGGTCAAAACCAAAGCCCGCAAAACCGGCGGCCAGGCTGGAGCCAGGACACCGAGAGCACTCATGCCCAGCGCTGCAAGCGGAAATATTGCCAGCCACGTAATGACTGCCCGGACATGGACTGAAGCCAGCCCCGGCGTGCGGTGGTGGTGGGCATCCGTCTCGTCCGCTGCCAACGCTTTGCCATCGTGCTCCATGTAATCTCCAAACGTTCACTTGGAATTGATGCTAGACCCACAGGGTCGCAACTGCAAACAAACGTTTGGAGTTAGGATGGGCACATGGCTTGGGACACGGACGCAACTAAGGCGAAGCTACTGAACGCCGCCATCTCGGAATTCTCAGAGCGGGGATTCTCCGGTGGGCGCGTGCATGAGATCTCAAAAAAGTCCGGAACCAACCCTGAACGGATCTACTTCTACTTCGGCAACAAGGCCAAGCTCTTCGAAGCGGCCCTCACCCACGAACTGACAACGGCGTTGGAGGACCTGCCGATCAACGGCCAGGGCCCGATCGCCGTCGCGGATTTCGCTGGTCGATATTTCGACTTTGCCGTCAACCACCCAAGCCTGGCCCGCTTGACGTCCTGGGAGGGGCTGGAGCGGAGCTCTCCCGTAGGCGCCAGAGTGCGCGCCCTGCAGGCAGCAAACAAAGTTACAGAAATACAAGCCGCACTCCCCGGCGCGACTGTTACCCAGGCCGAGGATCTCCTCCTTTCGATAGTGACCCTGTGCCACGCCTGGGTTTCCAGCCCCAACATCCATGAGGTAATTACCGGGCAGCTTGATCTGGAACGCAGGCGCCGGACCATCGTGAGGCACACCGAACTCATGGCTGGCGACACGCCTTAGCTGGACCTCAACCCCAGACCTGGAGCCACCCCTCAAAAGAAACTACTTGACGCTTCAACCATTTTCGTCTATATTTAGTTGTAGCTTCAACCATTGATTCCAAGCAGAGCAGAATCCCATGAAAAATTTCCTCGCCCGCATACTCGGAAAGAAGACTCCCATGACCAACCTCACCATCATCGGAAACGGCAACATGGCACGTGGCATCGCCACCCGCGCCCTCGCAGGCGGCCTCACGGTCGAGATCCTCGGACAAGATGTCCTCAAGGCCCAGGAACTGGCTGCTGATCTGGGCGCAGGCGTCGCCGCTGGCACTACCGCCACTGCCCCGCAAGGAGCAATCGTCGTTCTTGCCGTTCCGTTCGAGGCAGCCAAGTCGATCGTCACTGCCTATGGCGTCGCGCTGGCCGGCAAGACGATCATCGACATCACTAATCCGGTGAACTTCGAAACCTTTGATTCGCTCGTTGTCGAACCCGGCACGTCAGCCGCAGAGGAAATCGCTCAGCTCGCTCCCGTGGGCGCCAACGTCGTCAAGGCCTTCAACACGACCTTTGCCGGCACCCTGGTTGCCGGCGAGTCCGGTGGCAAGCCGCTGGACGTCTTCATCGCAGGCGATGACGCAGAAGCCACCACCGCCGTCAGCACCTTCGTCAGCGCCGCCGGCATGCGCCCCTTGGTGGTCGGCCCCCTGAAACGGGCTCGTGAGCTCGAGGGCTTCCAGTTCGTGCTGATGACCATGCAGGCCAACCCCGAGTTTGAGGACTTCAACTGGGACACCGGACTGCTGGTCACCCAGTAGCACTCAGCGCAAAACAGAAGCGGACGACGGCGGGTAAGCACCCGCCGTCGTCCGCTCTTGTTTCTAAGGAAGTACCCAAGTGCCCCGCAAGGACCTCAGCTCAAGTCAGACAATGCACTGGCCGTGGCCCGGAGTTCACCGACCAATTCCTTCACACGCCCCGGGGCCAGCCTTTCGCTCGGCGCTGCCACCGCCAAGGCATAGCTCGGCCGCGACCTGGATTCCACCAGCACAGCCACCCCACTGATACCAGGTTCACCCTCACCAAAGTTTGTGGCATAACCACGCTTGGCCGTCTTTCGCAGGTGAATCTGGAGTTCGTCCCTGGTTGCGATGCTCTTGGCGTTCGCCTGAACCAGTTCTTCCGACGGATACGTTTCTAGCAATTTTTCCTCGGGAAGCTGGGCGAGCAGGAGCTTCCCCACAGAAGTGCAATGCGCGGGCATGACGGCGCCGAGACGCGAGCCCACCCGTACCGCAGCAGCGGACTCGATGGATTCCACAAAAACGACCACTGGCCCCTGGAGGATGGCAAGGCTGACCGTTTCACCCACCCGTTCACTCAGCTGCTCCAGGTACGGTCGCGCAAAGCTCCAGCGCGTTTCCGTGGGCAGGAGTGAATGCGCAATGGCCATCAACTCAGGACCTGGTTCATAGCACCGCGTGTTTGAGTTCTGCACCACCATATGACTCACCTCAAGGGTGGTCAGCAGTCGGTGGGCCGTGGACGGAGAGACCCCGAGGGCTTCCGCTACGTCCGAGAGCCGGAGCTCGCGCCTCTCTTTGAACAGACCAAGGAGCCTGCCCGCATTGGCAACTGACTCGATGGGATAGCGAGCAGCCTTTGGCTGTATCGCCTCAACAGACACCAGAAAGCCTCCTTGTTGTTCTTCTCGACTGAAACACCACTTTCACCAGGCTTGCGGCGTCCAGGGGCCACCTCTACCTCTCCAGCGACTTCGACGGAGGAGTAGATACGTTGTAGCCGTTCGGTCGAGCCTACGGGAGCTTCACTAGGTTTTCCACCCTTTCGCACAGAAAACTTTTCCTCGTGGCAGAAAAACTGTTTTGCAGAAAATATTTCTGCAAAACGTTGACACCGTCGCTGGAGCCCCCTCACTGTTAGGTACTACCAACGCGGTTACCTAAGAAAGGACTAGCGTGAAACCACTCATCCTCGGGTTGTTCCAAACAGTGACACCGAACGGCACCTCCGGAAATAGCTGGCGCCATCCCGACAACACGACCGTCAATTACCGATCCCTGACCTACTGGACTTCGCTCGCTCAGCGTGCCGAGGCGGCAAAATTGGACTTCATCTTCCTTGCCGACTCCTTCGGCTACCCGTCCCTCAACGGAGCGGTACCGCAGGCGGCCATTGAAGACGCCGACCTCTCCCGGTCGGATCCGCTGGTGCTGGTGTCTGCTCTGGCGTCGGCGACAGAGCGCATAGGGCTGGTGTTGACGAGCGCAACGACCTATGACCTGCCGTACTCCAATGCCCGCCGTTTCGCTACCCTGGATCATTTTTCCAACGGCAGGGTGGGCTGGAACATCGTGACTGGATCCTCTGCTGACACAGCCTCTGCCCTCTTCGGACTCGATCTAACCAAGCACTCGGACCGTTACGCCGTGGCCGACGACTACGTCGACCTAAGCCTCACTCTGTGGGAAGGTGCATGGCAAGACGGAGCCGTAAAAGCGGACAAGGAAGCAAGGGTCTATGCCGATGCTTCCATGGTCCACCCCGTGGAGTACGACGGACCCTACTTTTCCTGCCATGGCATGTTTACTGTGGAGCCAACCCCCCAGCGCACCCCAGTGCTTTTTCAGGCAGGCACATCTGACCGTGGCAAGGAGTTCGCAGCACGCAACGCCGAGTGCGTATTCCTCCAAGGCACCACCGCGCCGGCCGTTGCCGCCAACGTCAAGGACATCCGCGACAGGGCGGAGGCAGCCGGCCGGGACCGTGACTCGATCAAGATTCTTGTCGGCGTCACACTGCTCACCGACCCTGATCCAGACCAGGCACGCCTCAAGGCAGCAGAACTCGCCGAATACTCGTCGGATGTGGCTGGAGCAGTCAGATTCGCATTCAATACCGGCATCAATCTCCTTGACCTTGATCCGGATTCCACCTTGGAAGGAATGACCAGCGAGGTTGGGCAATCCAACATTGACCGATACCAAGCCACACAAGACCGCCCTGCCGCCACCGTGCGCGAGATCCTCGCGGAATTCCGTACACGAGGCCTTCGGGGCTTGATCCTAGCGGGCACGCCTGACGAGGTAGTGAACCAGATGACGGAGTACGTCGCAGAAACCGGCATCGACGGGTTCATGATCGAATCCCATCTCAGTCCAGGTACGCACAACGACATCTTCGAGCACCTGCTGCCGAGGCTGCGTGAACGGGGCCTGTTCCGCGAAGAGTATGAGGAAGAAACCCTTCGGGAACGGCTTTTTGGTCTTGGCCAGAGACATTTGCGTGACGACCACCGCGGCGCCTCGTTCAGGGCCGGGCAAAAGACTCCCGTGTTTACCGCGCCATGAGTACCGCAACAACTTCCCTCGCTCCGACGCCTGCTGTGGCGCCTCCCCCAGCACAGCCCCGACGAGGCTCCAAAGGGCGCCTCGTACGGGCAATAGCCATCCGCTCCGCAGGCGCCGTCTTCGTCATCTGGGGTGTTGTTACAGTGACGTTCTTCCTATCCCGCATAGTTTCCCCCTCTCCCACCACTCTGCTCGTCCCAGCGGATGCCACCCCTGAGATGCGCGCTGCCATCGAACATGACTTGGGACTTGACCAGTCACTGTGGGAGCAGTATCTGCGCTTTCTGCAGTCTTTGCTAAGAGGGGACTTGGGCACGTCATTCATGACGGGACGGCCCGTCGCCGACGACCTGGCATCCCGACTGCCCGCAACATTGGAGCTCGGGACGTCGGCGCTTGTGATCGGCATCATCGTGGGAATCCTGCTGGGTGTGGTGGCGGCAGTACACCGTGACCGCTTCCTGGATCACAGCATCAGGGCATTGACGGTCGCCGCACTGGCCATGCCGCAGTTCTGGCTTGGCCTTGTGCTGCTGTCACTCTTCTTCGTGAGTTTGGGACTCCTGCCGGGACCGATCGGCCGATTGCCTTTCGGTGTTGCCCCGCCCCCAGCATTCACTGGCTGGTATGTCCTCGATTCAGCCTTCTCCGGCCAGTGGTCAACAGCGGGTGTTTCCATCACGCACCTGGTCCTGCCGGTAGTGACGCTGATGTTCGGGGTGTTCTCTCCTATTACCCGAGTTACCCGAACTGCCATGGTCGGGGCACTGGAAAGCCAGTACGTGCGCAATGCCAGGGCGCTTGGCCTCCCGGACTCCGTGGTCCATTTCCGCTATGCCCTCAGAAATGCCGTGCTTCCGGTTATCACCATGATCGCCAACGCTGTGGCTTTCGCCTTCGCAGGTGCTGTGCTTGTTGAGAGCGTGTTCGGCTGGCCTGGCGTGGGCCAATACGCCCTGAACGCCATCCAGCAATCTGATTTTCCGGCTTTACAGGGCTTCGTGCTCTATTCAGCCATCCTTTATGTGCTCATTTACACGGCGGTAGATGTCGCTTACCGTCTCGCCGACCCGAGGATCCGAACCTCATGAACCGCTTAGATAGTCCGGTAACGTTAGGCGCCCCCGGGCGTAGATCCCAACGCATCATATTCACCAGCATCAATATTCCGCTAACTCTTGGTCTACTGCTCATGGGCGCACTGGCCCTTGTCGCACTGATCGCACAGATCTGGACCCCCTTCGATCCCCAAGCCACAGGCGTAGGCGTCCCCTTTTCCCCACCGGACTCCCAGCACTGGTTTGGCACCGACGCCGTTGGTGCCGACATCTTCTCCAAGACGTTGGCCGCAACCGCAACTGACTTTGGCGTCACTCTGGTCAGCGTAGGGCTTGCGTTCCTCGTAGGAGGCCTGACAGGCGCCGTGACCGGTTTCGTAGGAGGGATCTTCGACACAGTGGTGATGCGCCTGGTGGAGATACTTCAGGCTTTTCCGCCTCTTTTGCTCGCGATGCTCATTGTCGTCACCACCGGGCCCGGCATAACAAACGTTGTGATCGTGATCATGATCGTAGGTATCCCCGGATACCTGAGGTTAGCCAGGGCCGAAGTGCTCAGCCAAAAGACTATGGAGTATGCAGATGCGGCCCGCATGGTGGGCCATTCCGGGGCGGGGGTGCTACTCCATCATCTTGTCCCGAACACTCTTAGCCCCCTCATTTCCTTCGCAGCGGTTAACGCAGCGTGGGTGGCCATCATAATCTCGAGCCTGGGATTTATAGGCGTTGGGATCGAACCCGGCAGTCCTGAGTGGGGCTCCATGATTGCAGCGGGCCGAAACGACATCGATTCATGGTGGATCTCGCTCTTCCCGGGGGTTGCAATCATCATCCTCGCCTGTGCTTTCTATCTAGTGGGCGACGGGCTGACCGACAGGGAGCACAAATCGTGAAGCCAGTAGCTAGAACTCCACACATTCTCATAGAAGGCCTCAGCGGAATGTTCCGCGCCCGTGACGGCTCCGAAATCCCGGTTCTTCATGACGTCTCCTTCGTGGTACCCCGGGCCGGAGTCACCGCTGTGGTAGGCGAAACCGGCAGCGGAAAGTCATTGACGGCCCTGAGTGTGCTTGGGCTGAACTCCAATGGATTCAAGCGCACCACCGGCCGCATTGTGGTGGATGGCAAAGATATCTCTGCCTGGACCGACAAGGAGTTGCAATCGGTGAGAGGACAGGTGCTGGGTACGGTCTTCCAGGACGCAAAAGCCTCGTTGAACCCTGTCATGACAATTGGCCGGCAGCTTGAGGACGCTGCCCGACTGGGCGGGAAAATTGGCCGGACAGAGGCCCGCCGGCAGGCAGTTGCGTCCTTGAAATCAGTGCAGGTAACCGAACCGGAGCAACGCATGCGCCAGTATGCACATCAGATATCAGGAGGAATGGCCCAAAGGGTGGCACTGGCTTTGGCCTTGGTGCGTCGGCCATCGTGCTTGATCCTCGATGAGCCCACAACTGGCCTGGACGTGACAATCCAAAGCGAAATCATCGACCTTGTTGCGAAACTCACCGCCGAGGAGAACCTTACGACGTACCTCATCACCCATGATCTCGGCGTCGTAGCCAAAATTGCTTCCAATGTGGTGGTCATGCATTCGGGGCGCGTGCTCGAACAGACAAGCATCAAGGAATTCTTCGAAAACCCACAACACGAGTACTCGGCGCGGCTCATCGCCGCCAGCAGGCTCGGAGAGGAACGGACACGATGATGACGGTGCCCAGCTTGGCGGTAGAAGGCCTGCGCAAAACCTTTCCCGTAGATCATGGGGAGATCATCGCCGTCGACTCCATATCCTTCTCCGTAGGACCGGGAAAGACTCTGGCAGTGGTGGGCGAGAGCGGTTCAGGCAAGTCCACTCTCGCACGGTGCATTGTCCGCATGACTGATCCTGATACGGGGCGCATCGTGGTTGCGGGCAACGACATCGGGCCGGCAGCCTTACGCCGTTCGGCTCGCGAAGCATACGCAGACATCCAAATGGTCTTTCAGGATCCGCATGCCTCTCTCAACCCACGAATGAAGATCGGCTCCATACTTGATGAGCCGTTGCGGCTACACACCCGCTTGAACGCCGCCGAGCGACGGAAACGCGTGGCCGACCTGCTACGGCTCGTCGAATTGCCTGAGTCAATAGCACACAGGCTTCCGCGGGCACTGAGTGGCGGACAACGGCAAAGGATTGGAATTGCACGTGCAATTGCCGTCGAGCCGAAAGTCATCATCTTGGATGAGCCCACAGCCTCGTTGGACGTCTCGACGCGGCGCCAAATCCTCGACCTCCTCAGCGACCTGCAAAACCGCACTGGCATGGCCTATGTACTCATCAGCCACGACCTTGAGGCGGTTCAGTATATGGCGGACCGGGTCATGGTGATGTATCTGGGGCGCGTTGTGGAAGAAGGTCCCGCAGACGCCGTCCTCAAAGACCCCCGCCACCCTTACACCAAGGCATTGCGGGACGCATCACCCGTAGCTGCCCTCACTCAACCTGTCAGGGAGGTCCGGTTATCGGGGGAAACTCCGAAATTGATCGGAGACCGCAAAGGCTGCGTCTTGGCCGGTCGCTGCCCCATGGCACAAGACTCCTGTACTCAGGCAACGCCGATGCTGCTGACCGTTGCTTCCGGCCACCGCGCCGCATGCCACGTCATCAACCCCTGACGCACCCACCCAAAAGCACCCCCCAACACACCCATCCGAGGAACCCCATGCCCATTTTACGTGTCAAGGCCCTCACAGGCATGGCCGCGATTGCGGCCGGAGCAGTAGCGATCTCACTCACCGCATGCACCCCCCAGACGTCGACGGCCACTGCATCTGCTCCTGATTCGCTGTCTGTCGCATGGCCAAACGACGCCACGACGCTCGATCCAGCCTGGTCGGCAACGGATCAGAACAACGAAGTTTCGATGAATGTTTACCAGACTCTCGTCGGCTACGAATACGCAGACGGAGAGGATGGCGGGAAGGTCGCTCAAGGTATCGGAATTACTCCCGGGCTAGCCGAAAGCTGGACTGTCAGCGGGTCAACGGTCACGTTCGATCTTCGTGACAACGTCAAGTTCTACCCGAGCGGAAACCCATTGACCGCCGCTGACGTTAAGTTCTCCCTTGAACGAAACCTTGGCGCAACTGGCGGCCCGGAATTGAACAGCAGTGGCATCTACTCGGCCGATCAAATCGAAATCGTAAATACGTCCACCGTTGCCTTCCACTACACAGATGCCCAAGGGAATCCGGTTCCTGCCTCTCCGGCTTCCATCGCTGCCCTGCGGTTTGCAACGTACGGCATCATTGACTCGTCGGCAGCGCTGGACCACGCCACGCCAGCCGACCCGGATGGTGGTGATTGGCTTGCCAAAAACGTCGCAGGCACCGGGCCCTACTTCATCGAGAGCCGTACCCCGGGACAAAATCTGACGCTGAAATCAGTACCCGACGTTTGGAGCGGACCACCTGCTTTCTCCACAGTTCGGATCAACGTAGTTAATGACGCCAACGTCGCGTCGCTACTCAAGGGCGGCACGGTAAACGTTGGTCTCTACGGACTGACCCCAAAGGATGTGAACTCCCTCCGTAACTCCGGGTTCCGCGCAGTGCATGCGCAGACACAGAACTATCTTGAGCTGCAGTTGGCATCAGATACCGGTCCACTTGCCGATCCCTTGGTACGCCAAGCAATTGCGCATGCTCTTCCTTACGACAAAATCGTGGAGCAGGTGTACTTCGGCGACGCACAGCGGTCGCTTTCGTTTGTCAGTCCTCATGCCTCGGGTTACGCACCAGCTTGGGAAAAGTACGGCGATGCCCAGAAGGCACAACAACTCATGGACAAGGCTGGAAATCCAAAGGTGTCGATCTCTTTGCAATACAGCAACGAGTCAGGCACCTATGAATCTGCAGCCCTGCTTATCAAGGATGCACTGGGAAAAATCGGCATAAGCGTCACCCTTGCATCCCAGACAACGAGCACGGTGTTGTCATCAATCCTCGCCAGGGGATCGGGTCAGGCAGCAACACCTGCCGCAGACATGATTCTGTTCAACATTTCTGTCTATTTGGAGGATCCCAAGGCGCCCACAAATCTGTGGGCAGATTCTAAAGGCGTCCTGAATTTCCCTCATTTTGCTGACCCCCAGGTAGACGAACTGCAAAAAACCTGGGCAGCGCAAGCTCCCGGGGCGCAACGCGATCAGGCATACCGCACTATCCAGGAGATCGCCGCCGACGACGCCTCATTCCTTCCCATCGCAACTATCGGCCGATCCATCGTCAGCGTCCCAGGCATCACCGGCATCACCTTCCAACCCGAAATCGGTGTGCGTTACAGCACCCTCATCCCCAGTAAGTAGGTACTAACGATGAACACTCCTTCACAGCTCGCCGAACAGTCATCCAGCATCGACGCACGCCGCTTCCGTGACACCTTGGGACACTACGCATCGGGGCTGACCATTGTCACAGGCGACGACTACGGCGAGCCCCTGGGATTCACCTGCCAATCCTTCTACAGCGTCTCCGTCGAACCACCGCTGATTTCATTCAGTGTCATGAAGACTTCAACCACTTACCCGCGGATTCGCAGTACCGGGAAATTCGCCGTCAACGTGCTGGCCCACCACCAGCACTCGATCGCAAACCAATTTGCCCGCTCTGGAACAGACAAGTGGGCTGGCATCACTTGGAAGCCGACCTCCAGTGGAAATCCGATCCTGGCAGACAGCCTGATCTGGATCGATTGCACCATTCACGCTGAGTACGAAGCTGGCGACCACTTCATAGTTGTGGGCGCTGTCAACGAACTCATCAGCGCTGATGCGGGTCAAGCCGAACCGCTCTTGTTCTTCAAGGGGCAGTACCGGCACCTGCAGACCACGGACTAAACCAGTGTGTGTGTCTCCCGACTGCTCAGCGTCATCGCAGTTGGGAGACACACCTTATCTACACCCCTAGGTCCAGAAAACGCAGTCACATCCTCCCGGAGACGCCTACATGACCGAAATATCAGGAACACTCACCACCGATCCCGCCACTAAGCGTCGCTGGATAGCGCTGGTCGTTATTTCCCTTGCCCAGCTGATGGTGGTCTTCGATGCTTCGATCATGAACGTCTCCCTGCCGCAGGCCCAACAGGATCTTGGGTTCAGCGACGATGGCCGTCAATGGGTCATCACCTCATACAGCCTCACATTTGGTGCGTTGCTACTCCTGGGCGGACGCCTATCTGACCGCTGGGGGCATGGACGCACATTCACCATCGGGCTGCTGGGATTCGGGGCGGCTTCGGTGCTCGGAGGCCTTGCCCCCACGATTGAGTTCCTCATTGCTGCACGTGTTGCGCAGGGTGCCTGCGCAGCAATTCTCGCCCCGGCGGCCCTAACCCTACTTTCGCTCACCTTCGCCAAGGGGCGTGAACGGACGAGAGCTGTTGGCGTATTCAGCGCGGTGGCCGGCGCCGGTGGTGGCATCGGCATGCTCCTCGGGGGCAGCCTCACAGAATTCACATCCTGGCGGTGGACCCTATTGGTGAACGCGTTCTTCGCCGCAGCGGCACTCGCCGGCAGGATCATTTACATGAAAGAAGCCCGTGCTCAAGCCCAAGCGGATCGACTGGATCTCTCCGGACTCCTGATGGTCTCAGCCGGCCTGGCAGGCCTAGTGTTTGGATTCAGCAGAGCCGAAACCATGGGCTGGGGACACGTTTCCACCGTCAGCTCAATCGTTGCCGCTCTCGTCCTGATAACGGCCTTCGCCATCACAGAAAGCCGCGTCCAATCTCCACTGCTTCCCCTGCACGTGCTCCTGAACCGCAACCGCGGTTCTGCATATCTCAGCGGAGCTTTGGCGTCAGCCGTTCTCTTCACCCAGTTCCTACTTCTGTCCTATTATCTGCAGTCAACTCTTGGCTTCACACCCCTGTGGTGCGGTATAGCTTTCCTCCCGGTAGTACTCTGCCTGATCCTCGGTTCCAGCTTTGCCGGCCCCAGGCTCATGCGCAGGATCCCTGCACAAATGCTCATGGGAACGGGCTACTTAGTCAGCGGCGCGGGCCTACTATGGCTAACCGGGATTACGACCGAAAATACCTACCCAACTGTAGTGCTCCCTGCGAGCCTCTTGATCGGGCTTGGCACGGGCACTGCCTTTACCTGCTCCATGGTGCTCGCCACTGATGGCGTGCAACCAAAAGACCTTGGTATCGCATCGGCCGTAGTCAATACTTCGCAACAAGTGGGAGGGGCTGTAGGAACCGCCCTTCTCAGTTCCCTTGCCGCGGGTGCCGCCGCAACTGCAGCCCAGGGTCAGGCGGGTCCCGCTGCAGCCGTTGCTGGCTATGTGGTCGCCTTTCAATGGGCATCAGGTTTCATGGTGCTCGCGGCCATCATCTCCTTCGCGCTGATGCGCCGCCACCCCGAGGATTCTAAGTGAGCCAACAATCCAGGGAAGTGTGTCCTGCCATTCCGCGGTCAAGGACCGTGGTGGCCGTCGTCTTGCAATGGCGGGGAAAAATAGCACTGTTCAGACGAAGTCATCTCCTCAGCCACGATCAAGGCTTATGGCACTGCATCACCGGGTATGTAGAAGAAGAAACGCCGGCACACCAACAAGTCATCGACGAACTTTTCGAAGAAGCAGGTCTCCGCACCGAAGACCTTCACAGCCTGCGTGAGGGACCCGACTTAGTCATCAACGACGCACGAAACCAAGCCTGGAGAATCCACACCTACGTGGCGCTCACAAACAAGCGCCGCCTAAGGATCGACTGGGAACACGACACCTACCGATGGACTCCCCCAAGCAAAACCAAACGCTTCACCAACCGCGTCCCCTGGCTGGACACCATCCTCCAAGCCAACGGCTACGTCATCTGAACCCATGACGGGCAGGGCCTAGCTGGCTATGGGTCTTGTCAACCTCGCGTTTGGGCACAATGATGCACGCCCTGTCTCGGAGGGTGTTGGGGGTGTGTGGGAGCGGTTTGGGTGGCTGGGCCGGCGTTGTTTCCGGTCCGCGTCCACGCTGACTTATGCGACCTCGAGGCGTTGGGCCCCCCGGGTCATCTGGCGTCGTTCGGGCTGTGGAGTCGGGGCGAAGGACCGGGCACCATGCTAGTCCCGGCGTAACGTGTAGGTGTCCGCCATAGCGAGGTCGGTGTCTGGTCCGGTCCTTCGTCGGTTCCAGCGTCTCACCGCTGTTCTGTGTTGTGAAGGACGGGTGGTAAACCCCTTTCGATTCGTTGACCTCGGGTCTTGCAGGGGCCGCGCAGAAATGATCTGTGACCGGCTCGGCAAGCGGGAGGGGTCGTAGGCTGCGTGGTCCCGGACCATGGCGTAGGCGATCTTGTTGGCCCGGTGGGCCATCGCGCAGGCAATGATTCCGCCCTGTTTGCCCCGTTCCTTCAGGCTGGCGGCGTACGCCCGGCTGGGGTTGTCGGCCAGCCATAACCCGATACCAAGGTCGATCAGGGCCCGACGCAGGGCCACGCTGCCTTCCCTGCTGATCGTGCCGTCGCGCCGTTTGCCGGCCGATTCGTACTGGGCCGGAGATAATCCAGAGGCCCGGTAAATCTGGGACGGGCCAGGCCAACGGGCAGGGTCTCCCAAAGCTTCTCCGTAGTTCCCGGCCCGGACCAAACCCCACCCAGGTGTTGTCGTCAGGGTCGCGAACGGACTCAGCGGCAATAACCTGGCGAACTGGGCCTCGGCCGCGGTGATTTGTGAGCTGAGTTCTTCCAACAGCAGCAGATCAGCAGCAAGAACCTCCCGTGCCACCGCAGCGTCGGTCGTCTTTAGTGCGTCGTTGGTGGCTTGGACCAGCCGCTCAGCCAGAGGGCGGCGCACTTGCAGGCCCCGGTTGGCGGCGAACCGCACGAAGCGGCCAGCACCCAGCGCCGCGAGCCGCTTCGGGTCAGCAAATTCGGCCGCGATGAGCCTTCCCACCTTGGTTCCGAGCACATCCGGCAGAGCCAGCGTCAGCCCTGGGAAGGCCCGGTCCAACTGGCCCAGCAACTGATTCTTTGTCGCCGTCCGGGTCAGCACCCGGCGGGTCCTGTGGGCCGCCCATGCACCAAGTTCACCGATCACGGTCGCATAAGGGATGACAGGTATGCCACGGCCTGCCAGCACCAATTCGGTGATCGCTTCCAGGTCCAGGGCATCAGTTTTGATTCTTCGGCGTCCCTGTACCCGTCTCTGCTCTGCCACGTGCGCGGGGTTGAGCTCGAGCACCTGCCATCCTGCAGGCCATACGGACCCAGACAGCAGCGGCCGATGGTAATGCCCTGCGGCTTCGATCCCTACTCTCACCGGCACATTGGACCCGGCCAGCCGAGAGCGAATAAGCGCCAGCACTGCTTCCACACCGGGACCGGTCATCTGGAAATCCACCGGGCCCAACAAACGGTGCCGACCCGCATCGGTGACCGACAAAGCCACCGCGGTCTTCCCGACATCAACAGCGACCACAACAGGCACGCCACCAGGCAGAACAGACTGAACACTCACACCAACCACCTCCGAAACCAGAAGGAAGCAACGGAAGAACCGCGGCCCCCTGAAAGGAACCTGATACACCCGTCCTGACATCTCCGGAGGCGTTTGGGAAGGCTAACTCAACTCATATCAGCGAGCAGAGCGGACGACGGCGGGTGTCCACCCGCCGTCGTCCGCTTCTATCTGTATTACCCCTGGCAATGAAAATCCTGTCACCGGGGCGGCGAACTTGTGATTCACCGCCCCGGATAGTTCAGGTTCCCCTAGAACACAATGACCGGCTTGATCACGTGCCCCTTGGCGGAGTCGTCGAACCCCTGGTTGATCTGGTCCAAGGTGTAGTTCTGCATCAGCTTGTCCATGGGGAACCTGCCTTCCTTCCACAACTCAATGAGCTTGGGGATGAAGACCTGCGGCACGGAGCTTCCCTGAATGATGGTCTTGAAAGTCCACCCCTTGACTAACGAAAGGCCGATCTCGAACGTGACTTCCGTTCCGGGCTTGGCAGCACCTACCAGTGCGAGGGTTCCGCGCAGCGCGATGGCATCCGCCGCTTGGCGAAGCAATTCCGGACGCGCCGTTGTGTCCACCACGTAGTCAGCCCCACGCCCGTCAGTGAGGCGAAGGATCTCCTCAGTCAGGTCCTGCTCAGCGGTATTGATGACATCCGTTGCGCCAAGTTCCTTGGCGAGATCGAGGCGGGACGTGTGGATGTCCACAGCAATGATCCGAGCACAGCCTGCAACGGATCCGGCCATGATGGCACCGGAACCGACGGCGCCGGTCCCGATGACCACCAGCGTGCTGTTCAGCCGGGGCTTAAGTTCATTCAGAACTGCGCCGGCGCCCGTCTGGATGCCGCAGCCCAGCGGAGCAACAATCTCCAGCGGGACATCCGCACCAATCCTGACCACGCTCTCCTCCACGACGTTGGCGTACGTGGCGAAGGAGGACTGGCCGAAGAAGTGTGAGGAGATTACTTCTCCATCCTTGCTGAGCGCTGTGGTGCCGTCAGGTCGACGTCCACCGAAATCCGCCGCGAAGAGGTTTTCGCAGTATGCCATCTCTCCAGACCGGCAGCGATCGCATTTGCCGCAATAGGCAGCTGCGAGCAGTACGTGGTCGCCGGGCTGAACAGTGGTTACTGAACTGCCGATCCGCTCAACAACTCCGGCACCCTCATGCCCGAGGACAGCGGGCAACGGAGTGGGGTACACCTGGTCGCGGACAATCGCATCCGTGTGACACACACCTGATGCCACCATTTTGACCAGGACTTCGTTAGGTCGGAGTTCGTCGAGTTCGAGGTCTTCAATACTGAGCGGCTGGTGCGGCGCTCTGGCCACTGCTGCGGTTACCTGCATGCTCTGTCTTTCTCTGCGTCGGGGCTGGCTTTAGAAGGGGTACTGCTGGTCGGACTGCTCCACCGTGATCCATTTGAGCTCAGTGAACTCGTTGATGACTGCCCGCCCATCGAATCGGCCGTAGCCACTGTTCTTCATGCCGCCGTAAGGAGCTTGGGCTTCGTTCTGCACTGTCGCACCGTTGACGTGCACGTGGCCTGCCTGAATCTGCATTGCAACCTGCAGGGCCCGGGTGCTGTCCTTACCGAAGACTGCCGCTGCCAGCCCGTACTCGGTGTCGTTGGCAACCTGGACCGCTTCTTCGACGCCGGAGACGCGGACTACCGTGGTGATGGGACCGAAGGTTTCCTGGTCGTAGATGGACATCTCCGGGCTGACCTTGTCCACAATAGTGGCGGGCATGGAGGCGCCGTTGGCGCGCTCCCCCACTACGAGTTCAGCGCCCTTTGCCAGTGCGTCGTCAATGAGTCCGTTGATGCGGGTACCGGATTCTTCCCGAATCATGGGGCCAACGATGCAGGTCTCGTCAGTGAGCGGATCTCCGGCGCCCAACTGGGCTGCCCGAGCCGCGAACTTTCCGACGAACTCATCGGCAATCTTCTCATCCACCACGAAACGCTCGGTGGACATACAGATCTGGCCTTGGTAGAGGAACGACCCAAACACTGCAGCATTGACGGCGCCATCAATGTCGGCGTCATCAAGGACCACGAACGGAGCCTTGCCACCGAGTTCCAGCAGCACCGGCTTTAGGTAGCGGGCCGCCTTCTCAGCGATGATCCGCCCCACCGTGGTGGATCCGGTGAAGTTGATTCGCCGGACTGCCGGATGCGCGATGATGGCTTCCACCACACGATCCGAGTCCTCCGCGGTGCTGGTCAGGAAGTTCAGGACACCGGCCGGAAGGCCCGCCTCATGCAGGACCTCGGCAATGATGGCGTGCGTCTTCGGGCTGGTCTCCGAGGCCCGGAACACGACCGAGTTTCCACAGACGATCGGGTAGGCGATGGCGCGAGCGGCGAGGACACCTGCTCCATTCCACGGTGCCATGCTGAGAACCACGCCTGCGGGCTGGCGGACGGTCATGGAGAGGGTTCCGGGCTTATCGGTGGGGAGGGTTTCGCCCTGGATCTGGCTGGCAAGGCCGGCTGCCTCACGGAAAAGCTGGGCTGTCAGGAAGACGTTGAAACCAGCCCAAAGTCCTGCGGCCCCAACTTCGGACATCATGGTCTCGATGAACTCGGGCCCGCGACGCTCCATGATTTCGGCGGCTTTCAACATCACCGCACGGCGTTCGCTGGGTCCGGTGGTGGACCAGGACGTGAATGCTTTCGACGCAGATTCCACCGCATCGAGCGCATCGTCGACCCCGGCAGCTGCGCTTTCCGTCACCAACGCTCCAGTCACCGGGTGCCGCCGTTCAAACGTCTTTCCTTCGCGTCCGCTGCGGGGCTCGTTGTCAATGATGAGTTGCGTTTGCAAGATGACTCCTTCTGGTTGGGTTCTGTCTGTGACGGCGGCGCCGCCCGTGGCAAGGCACTACTAGTGAAGAATTGTCGAATCTGTTGACCTGGGGGCCGAACCTTCGCCCTGTTCCTGCGCCGCAGGGGCCCTGGGCACGGCCAGCACGGCCACCACACCTATGGCAGCGGCGATGGCCCAAACGGAGAAGTTGATGAAGTTCCCCAGTGAGGCTGCCACCAGGACGCCACCACCGGAGATGGCGAGTACGGCACCGATACGTCCAATGCCCAACGTGATGCCCAACGCGGTGGCCCGGGTGGCACCGGAGAAGTACGTAGCAACAAATCCGTTGACGAGGATCTGGGCACCGACGGAGCCGAAGCCCACCACTCCCACCAGGAAATACATGACCGCGAGCGGCATGATCCCGGTACCCATGAGGACAAGCGCAACGCCGGAACAAGCAAACGAAATCGCAGTGACATTCCGCGGCCCGAATTTGTCAGCCAAGCGGGAAGAGACGAGAACGCCCACCACCGCCCCGATGTTAACGGTCAGGAGGAAGGACAACGATGAGGCCAGCGAGTAGTTGGCGATGACCATCAGTTGGGGAAGCCAAGTGTTCAGGCCGTAGACCAGCGTCTGTCCGCAGATCCCGGCAACGCAGAAGAGGATCATGGCTCCGAGCAACCGGCCCGTTAGAAGTGTGCGGAACCTGCCCTTCGCCGGTGCATCACCGGCAGCACGCTCCGGCGGCAGTTGATCCAGGCCATAATCGGCGATGATCTTTTCGGCCTCACTCCGGTGGCCCTTAGCGGCAAGGAAAGCGGGTGATTCCGGCAGGAGCTTGAAGAGCAATGGAACTACGGCAACCAGCGGGATTCCACCCAGTGCAAGCATGCCCTGGAATCCCAAAGTGGACAGGAAGGCGAGGGAAAGCAGGGCAGCAAGGATGCCACCCACGGCGTATCCAGAGAACATCAGTGCGTTGTTGAAGTTGCGCCTGTTCGACTTTGAAAACTCCACTGTCAAGGCGATAGCCGTCGGAATCACACCACCGAGGCCGAGGCCGGCCAGGAAGCGGAAGAGGCCAAACAGTTCGGGAGTTGGAGCCCACGCGGTCAGGAGCATCAACAGGGAGAAGGAAGCGATGGAGACCATCATGACCTTCCGGCGACCAACGATATCCGTCAGATAGCCGATCAGGATGGCGCCGATGAACATACCTGCCAGCGCGTAGCTGCCGATGGCACCTGTTTGCACTGCGGTAAGGCCCCATGGCTCGTAAGCCAGGAGTTTCGGAACGATCGCACCGTAAACGACCAGATCATAACCATCAAAAACGATGGCGAGGAAGCAGAGAAAAATGACGACGGCCGCGGATTTGCGGGGGGTAACCGTTGTTGAGGCTGGCGATTGAAAAGCCATTTGGAGCTCCAGGTGAAGTACACGACATTGTGGTGGTTCCAGAGATGGGATGGCGGTCTACTGTGACCTGACCCACAAACAAATGTAACATTAACTCGTTGCGCGTCAAGATAACTGTTGCATGTTTCTTCAAGCATCGACCCGGATCTCATGTTGACCGGACACGTAACGCCCAAGTGTTGCTCGTACCTATACTTGTTGCACATCACTCAGGCCGGCCACCACTGGCGCGGCCCACAGATTTGGAGAGTCCCGTGCAGTGGAAACCCAGAGCAGTGATCCTGGATCTTTTCGGGGATTACCTACGCTATGCCGGCAGTGAAGTGAAGCTCGCAGACATCACCGCATTACTGGCAGTATTCGACATTGAAGCAGCCACGGTGCGCGTCAACCTGTCCCGGCTCCGGAAGGAGGGCTGGTTCACCACCCGGCGCGTCGGCCGCGAGACCGTCTACTCACTCACACCCCACATGCTGGAGATACTTGACGACGGCCGGGAGCGGATCTTCCGACGCAGGGACGAGGCGTGGGAGGGCCGATGGACCATGGCCATCTACCAGGTTCCGGAATCCGAACGAGCGGTTCGCGAGCAGCTCCGGAAGCAACTCGCATGGCACGGGTTCGGCCAGCTCTCACCATCAACCTGGATGAGCCCTCATGACCTCATGGCCGAAGTCCGCCAAATCGGGATCGAAAATCCCTTGGCCAAAGTCGACGCCCTCTGGTGCGGCACAGGGAACATCCAAGAGGACAGGGACCTGGCTACCCGCTGCTGGGACCTGGATCAGCTCGGCCACGACTACGAGCACTTCATTCAGTCCTACTGCACGTTGGACAATCAAGCGGTCAATGCCGCAAAGGACGGCAAAACGGCCCTCTTGGAGCGAATGCGCATCATCGGCGACTACCGACGCTTCCTCTTCCGGGATCCCTACCTCCCACGCGACCTCCAGCCCGAGAATTGGCCCAGCGGCGAGGCGTACCGCCTGTTCGGGGCCGTGCACCGACAGTTGGGTCCAGCCGCCACGGACTTCGTCTCCAGCACTCTTGGCCACGAGATCGGCCCCGGCCGCGAGGTTGCGGCAGAAGTCGGCATTCGCTGATATGTAACAAAAGCTTGACGCTCCGCTTAGATTGGTTACATAATTGGTAGTGAGACCTCTCTCACTGAATTCCAATTTTTAGAAGGTGGCATCGATGGCACTTCGCGTAGCCTGCATTGGCGGCGGTCCTGGCGGACTGTTCTTTTCAACTTTGTTCAAGCAGACCGTCCCCGACGCTGAGGTAGTACTGTTCGAACGCAACCAGGCAACTGACGCTTTCGGGTTCGGCGTGGTGTTTTCCGACGCCACCCTGAACCGCATCAACGACGCTGACCCCGTAGTTCGCGATGGCCTGCGAGACTATGGCACCCATTGGGAAGACATCGAAGTCTGGCTCAAGGGCGAGCAGAAGTCCTTCGCCGGCAATGGCATGGCCGCCATCTACCGAAAAACCCTCCTCAAGCTTATGCAGGAGCGGGCAGCCGAAGTCGGCGTCGATACACGTTTTGGGCAGTACGTCCCGGATCTCCAGCAGTTGTCCGACTTTGATCTGATTGTCGGCGCCGACGGCGCAAACTCTTCCACCCGCGAACAGCTCGGCGAAAGCCTCGGTCACTCCGCTGAAACAGCCACAGCCAAGTTCATTTGGTTCGGAACCACGTACAAATTCAGCGGCCTGACCTTCGTTCACCGGCAAAGTGAGTTCGGCAATTTCGCCGTCCATGCCTACCCGATCAGCGAGGATCTGAGCACGTTCATCGTGGAAACGGATGAAGAAACCTGGCGCAAGGCAGGTCTGGATGAATTCGATGCCAGCCAGCCTCCGGGCCCTTCAGACCTGAAGACCCAGCGTTTCCTGGAAAAGCTCTTCGCCGAGGACATTGCAGGTGAGCCGCTGGTAGCAAACAACTCCCGCTGGGCCAATTTCCGCACCCGCCGCACGCGCACCTGGCACAAAGACAACGTCGTGTTGTTGGGCGATGCAGTCCACACCGCGCACTTCTCTGTTGGTTCCGGCACCAAGATGGCCATGGAAGATGCCATCACGCTGGTTCGTGAAGTGGCGGCACACCAGGATGACCTTGAGCTGGCCTTCACCAACTATGAAGCCGAACGCCAGCCACAGGTGGCCAAGATCCAGAACCAGGCCCGCGGCGGCCTGAGCTGGTGGGAACACTTTTCGCGCTACTACAACTCCTTTGAACCCACGCAGTTCACGTTCCACTTCTTCTCCCGCAGCATCGACATCGACAAGATCCGTCAACGCGACCCGGGATTGGTGGAATCAGCGGAACAGGACTGGCTTGATCGTCACGGGAATACGCCCCTGGAAACGCCTCTCACGGCAGGTTCCATGCGCTTCAATGGCCGTCTTTTGGCGCTCACCGAACAGAACGGCAAGTTCGCCTTGAAGCACGACGACGACGACCTCACCTTGGTCACGGACCCGGCGAAAACGAACGCCAACACCGGCCTCCTGCTCACCGCGCCCGACCATGAAGAAGGACTGGCCGCAATTTTCGAGAAACTGCCGGCCGATGCTGCTGCCGTGGTGATCCACGGCGGCAACCCGTTCACCCGCATCCTGCTCTCGGAAGAAGCCCGGCTTGGCCGCGGCCTGACCACCGTGATCGTGGACGACCGGGGTCCGGCATCCAATCTGACTCTGGTCCTCTCCGGACGTGCTGACGCTGTAGCTGCTGTCGCGGAGGGAGCTTCCAATGCATAGTCTCTCCTCTCTTTTCGCACCGCGGGGCATCATCGTCGTCGGCGCCTCGTCCAGCCCGGAAAAGCTCGGCGCCGTCATGGCGCAGTCGCTGTCCACCTACCCGGCTCCTGTGGAACTCGTGAACAGCCGGGGTGAGAATGGCATGCACACCACCATCGCCGACGCCGCGGCAGCCATCCCGGGCGGTCCGGATCTCGCAGTTCTCTGCGTACCGGCCTCCGCCACGGCACAGGCCCTGCGTGACAGCGCCGCCAGCGGCGCCACCGCCGCCCTGGTCTGCGCCGGAGGATTCGCAGAAGCCGGCGGTCCCGGCGTCGAATTCGCCCTGCAAGTTGAGGCCGCTGTCCGGGAAACCGGCATCCGGCTGCTTGGGCCTAATACCTCCGGATTCTTTGTCCCACACCGCAACCTTCGGGCCAGCTTCGTCCCCGGCGTCGCTGAACTGGAGCCGGGTTCAGTTGCCGTGGTTGCGGCCAGCGGTGGGGTCAACCACGTGCTGGCATTCCATCTCCAGCGTTCCGGGGCGGGCGTCAGCCTGGCTGCCGGGATAGGTGCCGGCACGGATATCACGGCGCCCGACGTTCTGGACTACCTCTTGACCGACGATCAGACCAAGGCAGTTGCCCTGCACTTGGAAACAGTCTCGGACGGTCCTGCCCTGATAGATGCCGTGTCTCGCCTGAGCGCGGTCAAGCCGGTTGTCGCACTGGTGGTGGGCCGGAACGACGTCTCGGAGTTCGCCCAGTCCCATACAGGTGCTTTGGCCACCTCTTGGCGCACCACACGTTCAGTCCTCAAGCAGGCCGGTGCAGTCATTGTGGAGGATGAGAACCAGCTGGTTGCTGCCGTAACAGCCTTGGCGGGCCAGCGGCTTTCTCCTATGCCAGACCCCGGCGTAGGGCTCATCACGGGACAAGCCGGCCCGGGCCTGCTGATAGCTGATGCCCTCCACACTGCCGGCGTCACGCTGCCCCGTCTGTCGCAAAGCAGCCAAGACACCATCGGTGGGCTTCTTCCACCGCTTACCTTCCAAGCTAATCCGGTGGACACCGGACGCCCCGGACCCGGCTACGAGAAGATCGTTGCCGCCGTGGCTCAGGACCCGGCAATCGACGTCGTTGCTGTTTACGGCCTGACCGAACCAGTAGCCGATCTGCCCCTGGCTGTGGCAAACTCCGGAGCCGCCCGGACCATGCCATTCGTGATCGGCATCGACGGACCGGACGGGGACCTGGAACGTACCCGCAAGTCCGCACAACAGCACGAGCTTCCCCTGATCACCGGGCCTACGTCGCTTGCACACGGCATATCCGCCTTGGTGAATGACTCCCGTGGGCAATTCCAGCGCGCAGAGGCGCCTGCAAACTCGCTGGAATGGCCCGACGTCCAAGGCCCGTGGGACGAGAACCGCTCCAAGGAACTTCTGGATGCCTTGGGTATTGCCACACCGGATCGGCGGGTGTGCACCACACGTACCGCCGCCCAGCAGGCGCTGAGAGACGTTGGTGGACCTGTGGCCGTCAAGTTGCTGGATGCCACTGTGCTTCACAAGACCGAAATCGGCGGCGTGCATCTGGGGATCAAGTCCGCTGAAGACATGGACCACGCTTTGGAACAGCTTGAGGCTGCCGGAGCCCGCGAGTACCTGGTGGAAGCCATGGCCCCCTCGGGTGTGGACCTCGTAGTGGGCGTTCGACGCGATCCGGTTTTCGGACCAATTGTTGTCCTGGGACTCGGCGGAACCGCGGCTGAGGTCTTCGCTGACATCGCCATACGCTCCGCCCCGTTGGCCACGCGTGCCGCGGAGGGCATGCCCTCTGAACTCCTGGCGCGCGAACTCTTGTACGGATTCCGCTCGGGCCCGATGCTGGACACCTCGGCGCTGGCAGAACTGTTGGTCAAGCTGGGCGACGCGCTGGTTTCCAACCGGGAAATCGCCGAAATTGAAATCAATCCCCTGCGCCTGACCCATAGCGGTCTCATAGCGCTGGACGCAGTAGTTATCAATGTCGAGGAGGACATTTAATGACCAGCCACACCAGCGAAGGCACCGTCGCCTGGCCTGCAGACCTTGCTGCGGAGTTCCGTCGTAAGGGTTACTGGGAAGACCGGACGTTGGGCAGCTACATCCATGAGACCGCAGATCGCCTTCCGGAAAAGATCGCCTTGGTGGACGGTGATGTCTCGATCAGTTACTCGGAGCTCGGCAACCGCATGGATGCTGCCGCTGAGCGACTCCTCCACCTGGGACTCAAGGCAGACGACCGCATCATGATCCAGCTGCCCAACGGCTGGCAGTTCACCATCCTGACGCTTGCTTGCTTTAGGGCCGGCATTGTTCCGGTTATGGCCCTCCCCGCGCACAGGAAGTACGAGCTGTCCTTCCTTACGGAACTTTCGGAATCCCGGGCCATCGCAGTGCCCGACGTCATCAAGGACTTTGATCACCAGGCACTCGCGGAGGAACTCGCAGCTTCCGTTCCGTCGCTGGACATGGTGCTTGTCTCAGGCGCGGCAAACCCTCCAAATGCGCGGCTGGAAGAGATTCTCGCACCGGGTGCTGACCCGGCCGGCGCCCGTAGGCGACTGGATGCTTCAGCGCCGTCCCCGGATGCGCCGGCCCTGTTCCTTCTTTCCGGCGGCACCACTGGGCTCCCCAAGCTCATCACCCGCACCCACAATGACTACGCCTACAACATCAAGGCCACGTCCGTTCCGACCAATGTGTCCGAAGACACTGTGTACTTGGGCACACTTCCGGCCAGCCACAATTTTCCGCTCGCCTGCCCGGGCATCCTGGGGATCCTGTTCGCTGGCGGCCGCGTAGTGATGCTCCCCACCCCTGAGCCGCGGAAGGCCTTCGCTGCAATCGAACGGGAGGGCGTCACCCTCTCCACAGCGGTTCCGGCTGTAGCCCAGCGCTGGATTGAGCATCAGGAGGAAACCGGTGGCCAGCAATTGGCGAGCCTCCAGGTCATTCAGGTAGGGGGCTCGCGGTTGCCGGATGAAATTGCCCGGAAGGTGAAGCCGGTGTTGGGTGCCACGCTGCAGCAAGTCTTTGGCATGGCTGAGGGGCTCATCAATGTCACCCGCCTGGACGACCCCGAGGACGCGATCTGCACGACGCAGGGGCGCCCAGTCTCCGAAGCCGACGAGGTCCGGATCGTAGACGAGGCCGGCAACGACCTTCCCGACGGGGTCCCCGGTTCCATCCTTACCCGGGGGCCCTACACTCCCCGAGGCTACTACCGTGCACCCGAAGCCAATGCCCGGGCATTTACTCATGACGGTTGGTACGCCAGTGGCGACATCGTGGAACGGCGACCGGACGGGAACCTGGTTGTCCAAGGCCGTGACAAGGACATGATCAACCGTGGCGGCGAAAAGATTTCCGCAGAGGAGATCGAAAGCCTGGTGTACCGCATTGAGGACATCACTATGGCCGCTGCTATCGCGATGCCTGATGAAGTACTCGGTGAAAAACTGTGCCTCTACATCACCGTGAAGCCGGGAGCGGAAGTGACACTGGAGCAGATCCAGACTCTTCTGCGTGATACCGGTGTTGCAGCCTTCAAGATTCCGGAACACCTCGTGGTAGTTGATGAACTGCCAGCAACCAAGGTGGGCAAGATCAACAAGAAGGAACTGCGCGCCGATATCGCCGAACGGCTGGCTTCTGCCAGCGCCCACTCAAAGTAGAGAGGAAAGCAATGATCGAGGACACGACTCATGAGTCTGTGGCCGCCAGCCACGCCCTGCCGGATCCGACACCGGAGGAAGCTGCCCAGTTGGAGCAGCTGTATATGGATTTCGCGGCGGGGAACATGGTGCCGTTGTGGACGGAGATCGGTGACCTGATGCCGATGGTCCCCACCCCAAAAGCCGTCGCCCATGTGTGGCGTTGGAATGATTTGTACCCGCTGGC
>NZ_JBIVQG010000021.1:0-57967 GCF_044755025.1 Paenarthrobacter sp. NPDC092416 | reverse complement strand
ACAGCCCTCGAATCCGACCCCGACTTCGTGATGCGAATGGCCAAACGCTGGACCGACGCGATCGACCAAGACGGCCCCGAACCTTCCGAAGAAGTACTGCGCCAACTCCAAGGCGTGTTCCTCCGCAAACCCCGCTACGGACTGCACCACCTCGAAATCTTCGCCACCGCCGAACAATACGAAACCCTCGCCACCATCATGAACACCGCCGCCAACCCCCGCCTGAACAGCACCCCCAACGGAACCGACCACACCGAAGACAACAACAGCCACAGCAAAGGCGACGGCACGGGCACCGGCACGGGCACCGGCACGGGCACCGGCACGGGCACCGGCACCGGCAACGCCGGGACCAGTGTGGGTTGCGGGACCGGCGGAGGCACCGCAACCACCGTCGGCCAGGAAAACAGCTGGAACAGCCGGAACAGCACCGGGAATCGCGGCAACAGCAACGGCCACGGCGACGCGCGCAACAACAGCACCGGCACCGGCAACGCCGGGACCAGTGTGGGTTGCGGGACCGGCGGAGGCACCGCAACCACCATCGGCCAGGAAAACAGCGGGAACAGCACCGGAACCGGCGGCAACGGTGCCGGGCAGGAAGCAAGCAGGTCAACAGGCGGCACGCACTGCACCGAAGGCCCGGACCTGGACCGGCGCTCCCGGGCCCAGAAACTACTCGACGGGCTCGTCGGTGCCTGCCGGATCGCCCTGACCACCGGGAACCTGCCCGCCAACGGAGGCCTCCGCCCCCAAGTCACCGTCACCATCGACCACCGCGACCTCCTCCAACACCTCCAACACCTCGGACGCGAGGGAGTACTCGGAGGTCCCGGTCGCTTCGGATCCTCCGGCTCCGCCGCGAACCCGCCGCTGAGCTCCGGAACAGCAACCTTCGGCGGCCCGATCCACCCCAACACCATCCGCAAGATCGCCTGCGACGCGGACATCATCCCCGTCCTGCTCGGCAGCGAATCCCGCATCCTGGACATCGGCCGCACCACCAGGATCTTCCCACCCCACATCCGCAAAGCCATCGCCGCCCGCGACGGCGGCTGCGCCTTCCCCGACTGCACCATGCCCGTACCCTGGTGCGAAGCCCACCACATCACCTACTGGTCCCACGGCGGCAGCACCTCAACCGAGAACGGCACCCTGCTCTGCAGCCACCACCACCACGTCATCCACAAAGAACAATGGCACATCAACATGAAAACCGGCGTGCCCTGGTTCACCCCACCACCACACATCGACCCCACCCAAAAACCCCGACGCAACCACCACCACACACCCCTGCGGAGTTAACCAAGCACCCCTGCGGAGTTAGCCACATACCGATTCGGACTCAAACGTGCCCGAACACCAAGACGCAATCGATGTGGAACACGATCGCCAAAAATCAGCCAGTCAAAGCCGCCAAAGCCCACAGCTGGAGGTAAAGAAGTAATTCGCGTTGCGATGGGCGGCCGACGTGGAACCGTTCCGCTATGGCACGTCCAGTTCGTCGATTTTGCGTTCCAACGCTGCGCGCTCGGCCGCGTTTCCGCACAAATCGACAGCCTGCATCAGCGCTGACCGTGCCTCGTCGAGCCGGCCGAGCCTCCTCAACAGTTCGCCCAGGATGGCCGGCAACAAGTGCGACCCGTTCAGTTCGCCGTTGCGCGCCAAGGCCTCAACAAGTTCAAGCCCGGCGGCCGGACCCGTAGCCATGGCGACGGCAACAGCGCGGTTCAATTCGATAATGGGCGACGGTGTCAGGCGCCCGAGTGCTTCGTAGAGGATGACAATCCGCTGCCAGTCCGTTTCCGCCACTGACCGAGCCACAGCGTGGCATTCCGCAATAGACGCCTGGAGTCCATAGGCGCCCAGACCGCGCTTGGCCGCCACCGCCGTAGCAAGTGCAGCCCGGCCACGCCGAATCGCCGACTGGTCCCACCGTCGTCGATCTTGGTCTTCAAGAAGTACGGGCCGTCCGGCAGCGTCGAGCCTGGCCGGAAACCTGGCCGCCGTCAGCTCCATCAGGGCCAGCAGGCCAAACACTTCCGGCTCCGGCGCCAGCCGTACGAGCACACGGGCAAGCCGGCGTGCTTCGCCCGCCAAATCGGTGCGCATCCACGAGTCTCCCCCTGAGGCGAACGAACCTTCCGTGAAGATCAGGTAGATCACATTCAGGACCGAACCGAGTCGCTCAGGCACTTCGTGCGCCTCCGGGATGGCGAACGGTATATGGGCGGCAGCAAGCGTCTTCTTGGCTCTGGTGATGCGGGCCTGGATGGTGGGCACGGGCACGAGGAACGCTTTGGCGATCTCGTCCGTGCCGAGACCACCTACAACCCGCAGCGTCAACGCAATCCGCGCTTCCTTTGCCAGCACAGGGTGGCACGCGATGAACATCAGCGCCAGTACGTCGTCGTCGATTGCGTGGGGATCGAAAAGTGCATCCACGCCCGGGTCCTCCTCAGAAAGGTCACGGGCCAGCAGCGCATATTTCTCGTCGCGGGCGGCGCGCCGTCGGAAGGTATCGATCGCACGACGACGGCCGGCAGTCAGCAGCCAACCCACCGGTTCAGCGGGGACACCATTCACAGACCAGGAAACGAGGGCTTCAGCGAGGGCCTCCTGCGCGAGATCCTCGGCCAGCAGAAAATCGCCGGTGTAGCGGGCAAGGGCGCCGACGATGCGGGCGGATTCACTGCGCCACACCGCTTCGACGGCGGCCCTTGCCTCGTTGTTGCTCACGGACAGTCAGATTTTTGCCTGGCTCAGAGCTGGCCGGTCTGCTCGCGCCAGGCCCGTTCCTTCTGGATCCACTCATTGTCTTGCGGGAACTCGTCGATGCTGGTGACACGGCGGATTTCGGTCTTGGTGCCTGAGGTCATCGGAGCCCGTTTGGCCCACTCGATGGCTTCCTGCTTCGAGGCGACATCCAGGATGTAATAGCCAGCGAATAGTTCCTTGGTTTCTCCGTAGGGGCCGTCGGTTACAACGGGCGTTTCGCCAGTGAAGTCCACAACCACCCCGTCTTTGGCATCGTCGAGTCCTTCGGCCGCCAACAAGACCCCGGCGCGGATGAGCTCGTCGTTGAACTTGCCCATAGCCTCAAGGATTTCGTTGAAATCGATGTTCTCGAACTTGGCGAACGACTCGTCGGTTGCCCGCATGATCAACATGTACTTGGCCATTTCAATCAATCTCCTGTGTTGTGGAAGGTCGCCCTTCGACCTTCTCACCCACAGGTCGAACAGAGCGAGCAGAAATCGACAACCGTCCAAAAGAATTTTCCAAGCTCTTTCGAAAGGGTGTGGGCGTATCCTGAGGGGACGGTGGGAAACGATTCTGTTGATCCCCCTTGCATCTGGTTCGAGGCATCATGGCAGCACAACGCTCTTCCGACGAAAATTCTCCGGAACGCGGTGCCGCGGCCCGGACGGTTAACACCTACGCAACCCTGCTCAAGTCCGTGCGCACTGCAGGATTGCTCAAGCGGCGCCGGGGGTTCTACATCACGCTCTTCGTGTTGCTCATGGCCTCTTGGGCCGGTGTGTGGAGCGGGCTCCTTCTTCTGCAGGACACGTGGTTCCAGCTTCTGATAGCGGCGGGGATGGGGGTGGTCCTCACGCAGTTCGCGTTCCTGGCGCATGAGGCGGCGCACCGTCAGGTCTTCAAATCCAAGGGCATGAACGAATGGTCCGCCCGACTGATTGGCACTGGGCTGGTGGGCATCAGTTACGCGATGTGGGCGCAGAAGCACACGCGGCACCACAATTTCCCGAACGTTGTGGACAAGGATCCGGACATCCATACCGGCGCGATCGCGTTCCATCCGGACGCGGCGGCATCCAGACGCGGCGTCATGGTCAAGGTGACGCGCCAACAGGGGTGGCTGCTGTTCCCTTTGTTGTTCTTCCTGGGCATCAGCCTTCACGTTGACTCCGTGAAGTATCTGCTTCGTCAGCGGAAAGCCGATCACCGCTGGGTGGAGATACCTATCCTGGTGTTGCGCCTGGTGGCGGTGCCGCTACTGGTGTTCTCGCTGCTGCCCTTGGGCATGGCCTTCGCGTTCCTTGGCGTGCAGCTGGGCGTGTTCGGTTTCTACATGGGTGCTTCCTTCGCCCCGAACCATAAGGGCATGCCCATCCTGCCGGCCTCTGCCCGGACGGACTTCCTGAACCGTCAGGTGCTCACTGCACGCAATATTTCGGGCGGCCTGTTCATGGACACGCTCATGGGTGGCTTGAACCGTCAGATTGAGCATCACCTGTTCCCGGACATGCCCCGGCCCTATTTGCATCGGGCCGCTGGGATAGTGCAAGCCTGCTGCCGGGAGCTGGATATCCCTTACACAGAAACCTCGCTGACGAGGTCCTACGCGATCGTGGTGAGGTACTTGAACAGCGTGGGCCTGTTTGCGGGTGATCCCTTTGAATGTCCCGTCGTGGACCAATTCAGGCCGCATTGACTCGTTCAGATGTATCGCATTCAGATGTACGCAGCGAAAGAAAAGGGTCCCAGGACATGCCCTGGGACCCTTTCTTAGCCGTTTGCCGGCGTTGCCATCGTTGGCAACGTCATCGACACTGCAGGGTCATCGACACTGCCGGCGCCTCGACGCTGCCACCGCCTCGCCGCCGCCGGCGCCCCGACGCTAGCGGCCGCCTCCACCAATGACTCCGGCCTCAACAGCCTTGGTGACTGCATCAGCTTCAGCCTGGGTGAGCTTGCCGTCAGTGACGGCCTTGTCCAGTTTGGTCTTGAGGGCAGCGGCGCGCTCTTCTTGGGCTGCAGTGCGGATCTCTTCCAGGGCCGCGGTGACCTTGGCTTCATCGATGCCCAGCGCCGCAGCCAGAGACTTGGCCAAGGCGGCGTCTTGTGCAGTGCGGTCCGGCTTGGTGCCTTCCGTGCCTTCCGCAGGCGGGGTGGCGGGTTTGTTCGCTTCGCGGAACGCCTTCAGCGCTTCGGTCACTTTGGCTTCGTCGACGCCCAGCTTTGTGGCCAGCTCTGCGGCGATCTGGCCCCGGTCGCGGCCGTGGCCTCCGCCGAATTTGCCGTGCCCCTCAGCGGGAGCGGTAGATTCGGCCGAAGACGTAGCGCTCGGCGTCGGCGTCGTGGTTGCGGAGGCAACGGTGGTGATCCCGAGCCCCGCGCCCAACGCCAGAGCTCCGGCCGTGACGCACAGCGTGATCTTCTTGGTCTTTGACATGGTGCCTCTCCTGAATCCGCCGTTGGAACGGCTGCTGCGCCGAACGAACGGCTGGTGTCGTGGGGACGGCCAGAAACACCGCCCTGTTACTACCATGAGTCAGCGACCCCAGCCCACGCTGTCGGAAACCTGTCATTCACCTGTGAAAGCGGGGCTGAAGCTGTGAGACACGGAAAGCGCGTTTCACTCAATGAAACCGGCAGGTTCTTCGCTCCTTGAATGCGCCAAGCTGATTTGCAGCAAGTCCGTACGACGATGAACAGGAAAGAAGGAACCATATGTCCCTCAGCGTCGAGGAAATCAGCCAGCAACTCCCTGTAGCCAACTCGCTGCCGGGCGAAGCTGTCCCCTATTACATGGCCTCCGGCGAAGGTGCCCGCTACGAGATCAACGGCCAACTGGTGACGGTTATTGCCCGGGCGGCAGACACCGGAGGCATCTTCAGCGCTGCCTACATCTCTGGCGGCATGGGTGCTGAATCGCCGTTCGTTGCGCACGCGATTGAGCACAAGACCTTGTACGTCTTCGACGGCATCCTGCACGTCTGGCTGCCCGGCGAGAGCCGCATCTTGACTCCAGGGGACTCGGTGGTCATTCCGCCGGGAACTCCCCACGCATACCGGATGGCCGCCCACTATACCCGCTTCCTGAACTGGATGACCCCGGGTGGGGCGGAGGCCTACTATGAGCGCGCGGGTACACCTATCGACTCACATGTGCACCCCGCTCGCGGCAGCCACACACTGACCCTTCAGGAGCAGGCGGAAGTTGGCGCCCAATTCGGCATCACTTTCCCCGACGTCGAACGTGTCCAGCCGAGCCTGCAGCAGAACGCCGGATTGCCGACGTCGCTCAGCCCTTACTTCCTCTCCGCCGGGGAGGGCGAGCGCCTGGTGAGCTATCAGACGATGTTCACGTACCTTTCCCACCCGGCGAACACAGGTTCCAACTACTTCGCCGTGCACACCAAAGGCGCCAAATCCCCATACATCCCTTTGCACTTCCACTCCGAGCACACCGAGAATTTCCTGTGCACTGAAGGCCGCATGTGGCTGTATGCCAACGGGCGCGAAATGCTGCTGACGAAGGGCGATTTCGTTCATGCCCCGGCCGGCACCATCCACTCCTTTGCGTTCGATTCCCACAACACGCAAATGGTCGGCTTCCTGACACCGTCAGTGTTCAATGGATTCTTTGAATACTTCAACAAGCCCACCGATGACTACATCTACACAGAGGGCGGCGAACCCTATATGGATATGGAAGGCTTTGGTCGCGCGCAGGCCGAGATGGACCTGACGGTGGTGGGTCCTCCCCCGCAGCGGCGAACAGCGTTGGACCTCTAGCTCAGCTGCGAAGGCCCGGACTCCGTGAAAGGGGTCCGGGCCTTCTGTCTGTGGTCACTGTTGAGACGCGTTCGATTCAGGACAGGCCCGACGGCGGTTACCTCGCCTGCCGTAGCAGCGCCCGGCCGTAGTCGTTGCCATTGGGTGTCCGCACCACGGTGTGCATGTGGAATGGCGCCGGTGTGTGGTTGTTGAGGAAAACTCCCGTGTGGTGGTCGAGTTCCAGGATGACCACTGGGCTTTGGATCCGGAAGTAGAAGGCATCCTCTCCCTGCCAACCGCCGATCCACGAGAACCACGTTTCGGCGTAGTGTTCCCGGATTTCCCGAAAGCGTGCGGCACGGGGCCCCGACGGCAAGTAGGCAATGGAGTCGTTCACGATCTCGTCCAGGAGCGCTACCGCTGCGGCAGGCAGTGAACTGACCGGGATGCCTTCGTAAGGAATCACCCGGTTGTCCTGGAAACACCCGGCCAGGTGCCGTTCGTCCCCGGGGTGGAGCCGGCCCTCGGGCATGGCGGGGTCTTGCATGTGTTCAAAGACCACGGCGTCAGCGCGGAGCATGTCCGGTAAAGCGGCCATCAGTTCGCGTGCCCATTGGATGCGTTCCTTGAAGACCTTCACGCCTCGGTGGGGGCCGTGGTCGATGACGTCCGGTTCGGCACCAAGAAACACCGGGGTGACCACCAGCTGGCTCCCCGCGACCAAGCAATTCAACGCCACGTGGTGCCCGAACAGCTGCCACCCCCACGGTTCCGACTCGGAGGGAACGCCATACATTGCGAAGTTGTAGCTATATTCATTCATGAGCAAGGGCAGGTCCACCAGGTCACCCAGGAAGCCGTTGATACGCATCAGGTTTCTGGCCAGCGCATAACCTTCCGGGCTGAGGCTTGCCTCCACCACGGCCAGGGCGGCATCGCGGACTGGGGGTTCGAGTTCATCCAGCCGTAGCCCCGTATCGTGCTGCATGAATTCCGGGTTGGCCCAGCTTTGCCACTCATGGGCGTCCACTGCGTAGCTCAGCCGCTCCACCTGCTCAGCGGTCATGAGTGCCAGCAGCTTTTCGGCGGCGGCAACCATGTCCGACGTCGGAGCTTCCTCGCCCGGGCGGGCTGCGGCCAGGGGGAACAAACCGTCGCGAAGCACGCCATCGCTGGTCACACCTACGAAGGGCTCCGGGTAAAGCTTCTTCCAGCCCTCGATCATGGGCCCAGCAAAGGAATCGTCCTTGGCGGCTTCGGCATAGGACCGCGCATCCAGGCCGCGCAGCTTCGCTACCCGAGGATGGTCGGGCGCGTAAAGGTAATCACGAAATGACGGCGTCGACATGTGCGGGCTCCTTTGCTTCCTTCGATTCACTTGTTTCCTTTGCTCCAGTGACGGCCCATCCAGCGGCGACGCGGAGGGCATGCGCGGCGGCTTCGGCGGAACCACCCCGCCACGCCACGTGCTGATCCGGCCGGACCAGCACAGCTTCGGCGGCCCAGAGGTCCGCCATGGAGCGGCCATTGCCGTCAAAGCCAACCGCGGTGACGGTCAGCGGAATTCGCGTGGCAGCTGCCGCCTCCAGAACGGGTGCGTAGGCACGTTCCACGTCGGCTCCCGTCAGGGCTCCAGCGTCCACCAGCAACGTGAAGCCTTCGCCCAGGACGTCGTAGACCGATGTTGATTCGTCCATCCACGTATGCGGAAGAACGGCCCCCGGATTTGCCGACGGCGTGTAGCGGATGGGATCTTCGCCGGGAACGGTTGCACCGTCAGGGACCACCACGGGAGAACCGGCGTAGCTGTATCCGAGAACGAGCCCCAGTGAATCGAATTCACTGAGCTTCACCCCCAGGGCTTCGTGGGCGACGGCACGGGCAGTGGTGCCCTCCGGGCCGTCCGAGGCCAATGCGGGATCGGCAAAGTGGAAAGCCAATGCCTTGCCGTTGGCCGCGGCATCGTTGATGGTGCGTTCTGCAACGGGGCGCCGTTCCAGTTCGTAGCTTCCCAGGAGTGAAGGGCCGGCCCACCCGTCCAGCACAGCGGCGATCTTCCAAGCGAGGTTGGCGGCGTCACCGATGCATGTGTTGAACCCATGCCCACCCCACGGCGGGTTCTGGTGCGCCGCATCGCCCACGAGGTAAACCCCGTCCCGCCCGTACGACGGCGCCAGGAGCATGCGGGCTGTCCACGGATCCGTGGCGATGACGTCAACCTCGACGTCGACTCCCACCAAAGAGCGCACAAGTGCCACAGGATCGACGTCCTGACCGTCATCGGAACTATCGACGTCGATGCCCTGGATGATGGCCCACCACGTCCGGTCCAAGTCCATGCGGCCGACCATGCCGGCCGCACCTGGGCCGAGCACCCAGTACTGGACAGCAGGGTCGAGCCTGATGGTGTCGGCGAGATCGCCGGATCGGAACAGGATGCTGATGTTGGACAGTGCAGCGGACCCTCCCTCGAGCCGGAGCCCCAAGCCACGGCGGACGGTGGACGAACCGCCGTCGGCTCCGGCCAGGAACCTGCAATTAACCGTGCGGTGGTTACCTTCAGCGTCAGCAACGGTCACCCTCTGCAAGGCGCCGTCCGCCGAGAAAGCCTCCACCCGCAAACCGGTCATCAGCGTGGCCTGAGTCGATGCTGTCACTGCCTCACGAAGCACTGTTTCGAGCACCGGCTGGGGCACTTGCTGACCGCATTCGGGCTGTGGTTCGTATCGTCCGGTTTCCAACTGGAAGGCGTTGGGGAACCTTCGGATCTCCCGGCCCGTGAGGGACGAACAGAAAATGACGTCCTGTGCGAAGTCCACCGGAAGCGGTGCTGCGGACCGCAGACCATCGGCAAGGCCCAGGCGCCGCAAGTGCGTCATGGTTCGCGCATTGGTGGTCTTGGCGCGCGGCCTGTCGTGGTCGATGGACGTGCGTGGCTCGATGATGAGGCTGCGGATCCCGCGCTGGGCCAGATCCAGCGCAAGGAACAATCCGCTGGGACCGCCCCCTGAAATCAGGACAGGGACCTGACTGGGAAGGTCCTCGAGGCGGGCATCTGAAATCGCAGTCATCAGGCACTCGCCCGCAGCGAAGGTCCGCCAATGGGGGTCACCAACGTGCCGAGCTTTTCGATCTCGACCTCCACGGTGTCCCCGGCGTGCAACAGCCATTGCGGGGTCCGGGCGTAGCCGACGCCCTCTGGGGTACCGGAAGCGATCACGTCGCCCGGGTGAAGTGTAAAAGTCTGGCTGATCAGCGAAATGATGGCCGGCACGGAGAAGATCATGTCCCGGGTGTTGCCATTCTGGACTTCCATGCCGTTCACCAGGGTTCGCACCTGGAGGCCATCGCGGAGGTCGCCCACCTCGTCGCGGCTGACCAGTGGACCCATGGGTCCAGTTAAATCGCCGTTCTTTCCCAGCGTCCACTGCGATGTGAGCTTTTGGGCTCGGCGCGCAGTGAGGTCGTTGAAAGTGGAGTAACCGAAAACGGCATCCGCGGCAGTGGCCTCGTCAGCTGACTCCACGCGCTTTCCGATGTAGGCAGCCACTTCGCCTTCCCAATCCAAGCCGGCCTCGCCGCCAGGGACCGGAACCGGGACGTTGCCGACAGACAAGGATGCTGTCCAGCGGCCAAACAGCGTGGGATACGGCGGGAGCTCCTGATCCTTGTAGCTGCCTTCAGCCGCATGCGCCTTGTAGTTCAGTCCGACACAGATGACCCGTGCCGATGCCGGAACCAATGGAACTTCGGTGACGTCCGAGCGGTCATGGCCGCCCGACACACCTGCAACCATGGAGGACGCTTTCTCCTGCCACCGAGCGGCGCTGGCCCAAAAATCCGTGACGGACGCCAGCGGGAAGACCCTGGTGCCGCTCAGGGCTGCTACCCAGGTGCCGCCGTCGTGGTTGATGCCTATGTACTGCATGTTGGGGCCTTTCAGCTTCGCCCGAGGGCGGTTATCGGTAGGGGGCACGGCAAATAGACCCCCTGGGGGTGACGCCGATGCAGGGTGCCTCGGAAATTTATGGGAGTCCGGGCTGCTGGCGGAAGAACGAGACCGTGGCGGCCAGTGCTTTCTCAGCCGCCGCGGAACTGCCGTCCGGCAGGGACCACATGTGGTCTGCGTCGTCGATGAGAAGGAGTTCGACGTCGGCACCCACCTTCTCAAGTTTGGTCGCCAAGGATTGGGACTGGGCTGCGGGAACGAACCGGTCTACAGTTCCGTGGACCAGCAGGAACGGTGGGGCTGCCGGGGTGACATAACTGATGGGGCTGGCTGCAGCTGCCTTCTCGGGGTCTTCGGAAAGGACCGCGCCCACCAGCAGCTCTTCGCGGGAGCCGGGATCGCTGGAACGGGCAACGGCGTTGTCCAAGGCCTGCTCCCCCATGTGGATCAAATCAGTGGGCGGGTACCAGGCCGCCACCGCTGCGACACTGTTGCCGCTGGTTCCAGTGAGCCCGACGAGGCTCGCCAAATGCCCGCCTGCTGAGTCGCCCCAGGCGTAGATGCGCCCGGCGTCCACGCCGTACATTGCCGCATGCGCTCGCAGCCACACGACAGCGGCCTGTGCGTCATACAACTGCGCAGGGAACTGCGCCTCGTCGCTGAGCCGGTAATCGGCCGAGACAACCACGAACCCGGCATCGGTGAGGACATCAAACGGCTTCAGGCCAAAGCCGTCGCACACCGGCCCCAACGACGACCGCTCACCGACGCGCCAACCGCCGCCATGAAAGTGGACGACGGCGGGGCGCAGCGATTCGTCCTTGCCCTGAAGCTGCGCTGGTTCCGGCAGATACAAGTCCAGCAACAGTGGGCGCGAGCCGTCGCCGCCGGTGTGGGCGAACTCGATGCCCTTGAACACGCGACCCTCGGTCATCGTTGACTCCTTGTTTGTTGCTGCTTGTCTGTTGCTGCTTGCCGGACCATCAACGGCCCCCGCCTTCCCTACAAGATTGTCGGATGTGGGCCCTGCGCTGAACCGAGTATTTCAATCATTGACATGGCTTCGCCGATGCCAGCTCCCCGGCCAGAAACGATAATCCACGTTGAACGATGCCCATTGCCGCCGAGTGGTCGAGGTATCCATGCGTTGCGCCTTCCTCCATCCGAAACGAAACGGCGACCCCGGCTTCTCTGAGGCTGTTCACGTAGAGCTCAGCGGAGCCTCGCAAATCATCGAGTTCGCACGCCAAAACAGCAGTGGACGGCATCCCGGAAGGGTCCGCATTTCCGGGTACAGCGTAGGAGGAGGCCATGCCCACGGGACCCCCAACATAGTTCTCCACCATGCCTCGGCAATCATCGGCCGTGAATCGCAACAAGCGTGGAAGGGCGGAGAGCACGGGATGTGCATTCGCCAGGACGGGAAGCTCGGCGTGAAGGAAGGGGTAGGCCAGGAGCATCTTGGCAGGCAACGGCTCCCCAATATCGTTCAAGTACATGGCCGCCCCCACCGCAAGGTTCGCGCCGGCACTCGCCCCGCCGAGACACAGCCTCTCCGGATCCACGCCAAAATCTCTTGCGTGCTTAGCCGCCCAAAGCCAAGCCGCCAGCGCGTCTTCATGCGGCACGGGAAAATGCACGCCATCCCGCGCCAAGCGGTAATCCACGGAGAAGACCACCCCGCCGGAACGCTGCACCAGTTCGCGGGCCAACTGATCTGCTTCGCGCATGTCCAGATCGCCGCCCGCAAATCCGCCGCCATGCAGCCACACCAAACCGGGCACGCCGTCGTCGGCGTTTCCCGCGTCGGACGCGTCAGGTTCGAATGATCCGTCGGTTCCGTAGACCCGAAGAGGCACCGCGCCGTTGGGTCCCGGCGCGTTGACTGAGGTGACACGGACGTCGGGAGGCGAATACGAAAGGTGGCTGCCGCTGAACGCTTCGAGCCGCTCGGGCCCGGCAGGATCAGCGAGCAACTCGGCGAAGGACCCTGCTCCGGCCACATGCTCCATGACAGCGAGGAGTTCTGGATCGAGGCTCATTGCTGCGTCCTGAGTGTCATGCTTTGCTCCTGGAATGTTGGCGATGCTGTTCAGGCGTCGATGCTGTTCAGATGTTGTGAGGCGCCGGTCAGGCGTAATGGCAGGCGACGTCGGATGGGCCGACCCGGCGCAATGCGGGCCGTTCAGTGGCGCACAATTCGGTGGCCAGCGGGCAGCGTTGCTGGAAGGGGCAACCGCCCGGTGTTGCCGCTACGGCCGAGGCCGTGCGTACTCCCAACGACTCCCGGACTGCCCGGCGCTCGGCCTGTTCAGCCGGGCGGGGCACCGGAGATGCTGCCACCAGCGCCTGGGTGAACGGATGCTTCGGCGATTCCGTGACCGCGGCGGCCGGACCCGACTCCATGACCTGCCCGCGGTAGAGAACTACGACGCGTTGGGCCAGGAACTGGACCACAGAGATGTCGTGGGCGATGAACAGGTAGCTCAGGCCGCGCTCGTCCCGCAGGTCGGCCAGGAGGTTCAGGACTTGAGCCTGCGTTGAAAGGTCCAGGGCGCTCACGGCTTCGTCGCACACCACGAGTTGCGGTTCGCAGATGAGGGCTCGGGCCACGGAGATCCGCTGGCGTTGGCCGCCGGAGAACTGGCTGGGATACCGGTCCACGGCTTCCCTGGGGAGGCCTACGCGTTCCAGCATGTCCTCCGCTTTGGTACGGGATTCTGCGGCGGAGATGCCGCGTACTCGCAGTGGTTCGGAGAGCGAAGCTCCGATGGTCTTGCGGGGGTTCAGCGAGGAATTGGGATCCTGGAAGACAGCCCGCAACTGCTTGCCGATGGCCCGGCGGTTGCCCGCTTTGGCGGCTGTGATGTCCTCGCCTTGGAAACCAACGGAACCACTCGAGACCTTCTGCAGTCCCAGGATCGCCTTGCCAATAGTGGATTTACCCGAACCGGACTCCCCCACCAGGCCAACAGTCTCACCTGCCTGGATCGTGAAGCTAACGCCGTCGACGGCGGGTGGTGCTGCGGCTGCCTTACGCCCGCGGCCGTAACGGACCACCAGGTCCTTGACCTCGAGCATGGGCTGCTGCTGCACAGTGTGGTCTTGCTCGAGCCGAAGCGGGGTTTCGATGCTCATGCCATGTCCTTTTCAGTGATGTCCAGCAGGTGCCGGGCAGGGACTTCCGCCGGAACTGTGTGCTGCAAGGAGGTGGGAACGTCCGTAGGTAGCCAGGCGAGGCCTTCCACGGCCAACTCGTCGGCCTTGACGCAACGAACCAGCCCCACATCAGAACCGGAAGGCAGCAGCGGTACCGGCACAAGGCACGCAGAGCCGGCGAACTGGCAGCGTGCGGCAAACCGGCACCCGATGGGCCAGTCCTTGGGTTGCGGCACCTGGCCCTTGATGGTGGCAAGGCGCTCGGGCATTTCGTGGGCCGTGGTGGCGTGCGGATCCGCAGCAAGCAGAGCCAGCGTATACGGATGCCTCGGGTCGTCCAGGATGCTGGCGGTGCCGCCGTTCTCCACCACCTGGCCGGCGTACATGACGGCGACCTGGTCGCAGATGTCGGCTACGACGCCGAGGTCGTGGGTCACCATGACCACGGACATGCCGGTGTCTTTCACCAACGATCGCAGCAAAGAAAGGATTTCGGCCTGGACCGTTACGTCGAGAGCCGTGGTGGGCTCATCGGCGACCAAGAGGCGCGGCTTACCGGACAGGGCCAGGGCGATGGCCACTCGCTGGGCCATGCCGCCGGAAATCTGGTGCGGGTAGGCCTTCAGGATGCGCCCGCCGTCAACAATGCCGACCTTCTCCAACAGGCTCAACGCCTCGTGGTTGGCTTCGGTTTTCCCCACTGAGCGCAGCCGCCTGATGGCCGAGGTGAGCTGATAGCCCACGGTGAACATGGGATCCAACGCCCGCATCGGCTCTTGCGATATCAGGGCAATGTCCCGCCCGCGGATGGCTTCCATGTCCGTGTCCGTGGCGGCAGCCAGATTCTTGCCGTTCCACAGGATCTGGCCATCGGTGACGGCGACGCCTGAGGGCAGCAGTCCCATGAGCGAAAGCGCGGTCATCGTCTTACCGCAGCCTGATTCGCCCACCAGTCCCAGGACTGTGCCGGGTTCGACGTCGAACGAGACGTCCGTGACCAGGGGCGTTCCGCCGTCGACCCCTACTGAGAGTCCGCGAACGCTGAGCTTGCCTGCCATGGGAGGATCCCCGACGACGGGAGTAGCCGTGGCAGCGGCCGCAGCCTGCGCGGCCCGCTTGCGTCGGATAGCGGCCGATGGCAGATGCGAGGCTGTGGCGTTGGGTGCTTTGCCCAGGGCGTTGCCGATGGCGTTGGCGGCAAGGACCGTGAGTGCCAGGACCACGCCCGTGGGAACCATGAGCCACGGGGCGTCGTAGACGTGCTGCGAGGCGCTCTGGATCATGCCGCCCCAGCTCGGCTGCGGCAACGGCGGACCGAAACCGATGAAGGCCAGGCCTGCCTGGATCAAGAGGCCGACGGCGAAAATCAGCGCGGACTGCACCACGATAGTGGTAGCCAGGCCCGGCAGGACGTGGCGCACACTGATCGCCAACGGACTCAGGCCGTCCACCTTGGCGGCATCCACGTACAGCTGGGACTGCAGAGACTTGGCCTGTCCAAGCATGACGCGATAGATTCCTGCGGAAATGAGCACGCCCAGGATCGCCATGATCAGCGGGATGTTCGTGCCAACAGCGCCAATGACGGCCAGGATGATGACCGTGCCTGGCAGCGACATCATGATCTCGGTACCGCGGCTGATGATTCCTTCGGCGCGTTGGCTGTTGGCCGCTGCCATGGCCAGGACGGTACCGAGCCCGACGCCGACCATCACCGTAATGAACGAGGTCCCCAGGGTTTCGGCTGCTGAGGAGAAGATCCGGCTGAGGATGTCCCGGCCCAATTCGTCCGTTCCCAGCCAGTGGGCAGCGGTGGGACCGGACAGGACCGCGGTAAAGTCCTGGTCTTCAGTTTTGAAGGGCAGCCACCACGGCGCGGTGAGGGACGCCGCGACAATGACGGCCAGCCACAGGGTTCCGGCCAGGCCAGCCGAAGAGGAGACCAGACGGTGCCCGGAAAGTTTGGTGAGCGCAGTTTTTCGTGGGGTTGCGGGGAGTGTGGGAATCATGAGGCACGCAACTTCGGGTCAAGGAATGTGGTGGCGAGTTCGAGCACCAGATTCACGGCGACCACTACAACCGTGGCGATAACCACTACGCCTTGGACTGCGGGGGCATCGTGCGTGCTGACTGAGATCTGGACGGCCTGGCCGAGTCCGGGCATGGCGAAGAGTTGCTCTGCGATGACCGATCCGCCGAACAGGCCAATGAACTGCAGTGCGATGCCGGCCACGATCGGCAGGCTGGCATATCGCAGCGCGTGGATGTACAGAATCTTCCAGGTGGGAGTCGCTGTGGCCCGCAGGGTCCGGATGTGCTCCTGCTGCAAGGCTTCGAGCATGGAGGCCCGGGTTTGCCGGGCGATGAACGCAGCACCGCCGACGGCGAGGGTGATGACCGGCAGGGCAAGGGACATCGCCCAATCCTGCGGAGAAACCTCAAACGGCACGTATCCGGTGGCGGGGAAAACGGATGACTGGACAGCGAACAAGTAGACGAAGATGACGCCGATCCAGAAGGCCGGGAGAGCCACGAGGAGTCCCACGAATCCTCCAATTAACTGATCGAGGAACCCTCCGCGAACAGCGGCCGTGACGCCCAGGAAGATGCCGAAGACCGCGCTGAGTAGTGTGGCACCAGCGGCAAGGGATGCTGTGACCGGAAGCCTGGTGGCAAGGTCGGAGCTGACGGAGCGCCCGTCGATGAGTGAGTTGCCGAAGTTGCCTTGCACGGCCTCGCCCAGCCAGCGGAAAAACTGGACCAGGAGCGGATCGTTCCAGCCGAGCTTGTGGTTGAGCTCATCGATGGCCTCCTGCGAAGCGCCTGCGCCGAGCGACACCGCGCCCGGGCTGCCGGGCATGGCGTGGACCAGCAGGAATGCCAGCACCGCCACCACCAACACGGTGGCAAGCGCCATCAGCAGGCGCTTGGTGACGAACATTGCCATGGTGACCTCCATTGGTCGGGGGCCGGACGCCAATCCTTGAGGAATGGCGTCCGGCCTCTGTGGATCAGTTGGTGGGTGCGTAGGAGGAGAGCAGCGGGTACACGTTGGTACCGGCGAACGTCACCTGCTGGACCTTCTTGGTGTTGTAGCCCTGGTTGGTGAGTGACTCGTACAACGGGATCATCCAGCCGGACTCCACCAAGCGGGTGTTGACTTTGGTCAGCGCGGCCTTCTTGGCGGCGTCATCCTTGGCTGCTGCGGCTTCGGCAGTTGCGGCATTGAGTTGCTCATCCGTGGCCTTCTGGACATTGGTGAAGCCGCTCAGGATCGCTCCGTACATCAGTCCAACCGGGTTGTCCCAACCCAGCGGGGCGTACCCCAGCGGAGTGGTTGCCACCGCGGCGAATGCTTCATCAGTGGAGGCCGCCAGCTTGACGTTCATGGTGATGCCGACGGCGGCCAGGTCCTTCTGGACTGCCTGCAGATCCGTTTGGGTCTGCGTACTGGCGATGATGGTGAACTCGAAGCCATCCGCGTAGCCGGCCTCGGTCAGGAGGCTCTTCGCTTTGGCGGGATCGTAGGCGTACGTCGTGTTCAGTTCTTCTGAGTAGCCAGCCGAATCCTTGGGCAAGGCATTCCATGCCGGGATATCGCCCTTGTGAAGGGCATCCACCAGTGCCTGCCGGTTAATGGCGTACTGGAATGCCTGGCGGACCTTCTCGCTGGCAAATGCCGGCGCAGTCTTGCCGATCTTGTCGAACGAGATCATGGTCTGGACGGTGCCGCCGATCTGTGACACACCGACACCCTTGGACTTGGCGAAGTCAACGGTAGGCGAGGTCAGCGAGGCTACATCTGCCTGGCCGGACACCAGCGCATTGGCGCGGGCCTGCGGGTCCATGATGACGCTGAACGTAATCTTGTTGTACGGGTACTTGGAAGCATCCGCGCTCTTATCGTTCTTGGTGAAGACGTACTTATTGCCCTTGACCGTTGCTCCGCTGTCCAAGGTGTAAGGTCCCGAGCCGTCCGGTGTGGTCGCAAGGCTGGCGCTGTCCGTCACCGCGTTCTTGCCGACAATCATGCCCAAGGTGGAGGTGAGATTCTTTTCGAAGCCCGGCTGTGCCTTCGCGAACGTGATGGCTACCTGGGTGGGACTGACAACGTCCACGGACGTGACTTCCTGTGCCCCGCCCTTGGCGATTGCCGAGTAGGCGCTGAGCGCGGTATCGCTGCGGCGGTCAAGGTTCGCTTTGACCAGTGCGGCATCCAAGGTGGAGCCGTCCGTGAACGTGACCCCTTCCTTGAGCGTGAGCGTCAGGACGGTGTTGTCGGCGTTGTAGCTGAACTCCTTGGCAAGGCCCGGGCCCACGGTGCCGTCTGGCTGAAGCGTCATCAGGTTCTCGTACAGGCCTTCGAAGAACTGCCGCTGCGCATCCGAAACGCGTAACGGGTCGTAGCCGAAGGAAGCACTGTCGCTGTCGGTGGCGATGGTCAGTGTGGTCTTGTCCGCAGTGGATGCTGCGGTGCTGCCGCCACCGCAAGCGGTCAAGGAGCCGAGGATGAGGGCCCCGGCCAGGACGGCCGCGCTGCGTCGTGCAGGGGAGGTCAGGAATTTCATGTGCTGCGCCTTCGCATGTGTAAGGGAATCGGAGTCGAGATAGGGACCGGCGGCCTGAACGTGGGTCGGCTGTGACCCGTCCGGGCCGATCCGTCGGCGCCCTCTCGTCAGATGGCTTCCGGTAACCGGCTCCCTCAAGAATCGTCGGCACGCGTCCCGCGGCCACCTGCGAATTTCATTGGTTGAAACAGTATTGTGGTGGGGATCACTCCGTAGGAATCGAAAAGGAGCCCTCCGATGGCGCCCGAACAAGGCAACGACGCCGATAAACCGCAGCGTGGCAAGCGGCCCAAACAGGGCGAACCGGTCATTGACCGCGCCTTGAGCCTGCTCGCCGTGTTCACCGACCGTCGTCGGGCGTTAACTTTGTCCGAGATGGCCCGGCTGGCCGACATGCCCGCCCCCACGGCCCTGCGGCTGATCGCCCGGCTTGTTGCGTGGGGCGCCCTGGAGCGCCTGGAAGACGGCCGATATGTGGTGGGTGTTCGGCTCTGGGAAGTCGCTTCGCTGTCACCGCGTGGCCACGGCGTCCGCGAAATCGCGCTGCCCTACCTCGAGGACCTGTTCGCCGTCACCCGCCACCACGTTCTCCTGGCGGTCCGCGACAAGCAGGAGGCGGTCCTCATCGAGCGTCTTTCGTCCAAGGAAGCCACGGAAGTGGCCTACCGGGTGGGCGGACGAGCCCCTTTGAGGTCGACGGCGGTGGGACTGGTTCTGCTGGCCGGAGCAGACGTGGAATTCCAGGAAGCCGTCATTAACCAACCACCCGACATCGAAGCGGGCGTGGATTCCATGCCGGAAGGTCAGCTGCGGCGAACCCTGTCCGATGTGCGGCGTACCGGGGTGGCCATGATCCGGCGCTCTGCGCCTTCTCGCACCGTGTCAGTCGCGTCGCCGATTTACGGCGCCGAGGGCACGGTGGTGGCCGCGTTGTCCATCGTGGTCCCGGACGGCGCCACGCCTCCCAACGTTCTGGCCCCGGCTGTGCAGGCCACGGCAAGGGCGGTATCGCGAAACCTCGGCTACAACGCCGGGCCGAGCGAAAGCGTGCGGATGCGCTGAGCACGCTCTCCCACATCCCGCCGCGTTCCCCGGAACGCTCTCCCACATCCCGCCGCGCTCCCCGGAACGCTCTCCCACGTCCCGCCGCGCTCCCCGGAACGCTCTTTCACGTCCCGCCGGGCTCAGAGCCTTTCAGCCTCGGCCGCATGTTCGGAGGCCAAGAGTGACCGCGCCAAACGGCGGGCGTAGTCCCGGATTCCTTCCACCAAATCCAACTCCCCAGCGGAGATCGCCCACTGAAGCTGCAGTCCATCGCTCACGGCAATGATTTCGCGGGCGCACCCGTCCACATTGGTGTCGCGCCGAAGGTATCCGCGCTCGACGCCGGCAGCCAGCAGCTGAGCGGTCTCCCCCACAGCGCGTTCGTACCACGCTGCGTACAGCTGATGGGCCGGAGTTGATGCATCGGCCGCCTCGGCGGAGATCAGCACGAACAGCTCAATGAGCCCCGGCTCGCGGACGAGCTCACGCGTGGACTCCACCATGTTCCTGAAAACTTCAAGGGGATCCTCGGCGCTATCCTGACCCTGCGAACTCCACCACAACGCCGTCTGCTCAAGCCGCCGCTCCGCCACGCCCAGCAAGAGGTGCTTCTTGGAGCGGAAATGATGCATGAGGCCACTTTCGCTGAGTCCAACGTCCGCTGCGATCTGCGACAGCGGCACCTTGTGGTAGCCGGACGCGGCAAACAGCCGGGTGGCCGCATCCAGGATTTCAGCACGCTTGGCGCGCCCTACTTCATAGCTTCCAGTGGTTCGCCGCGTTCGCACGTACTCAGGGTAGCTTCGCATCCCAGCAATAAAAACAGTGCGTCCGTTGTTTTTATGATCTACCATGGGCCCATGACCCACCACCCTCACATGACGCCACAAGATGCGCTGCGCCTGGCCTCGTGGATCTCGCCCGCGGAGGAACAACCAAGGGAGCCAGGCCACCGACCGGCCTACTGGCTTCGTGGATCCTTTACGTGGACCCCGGCCGACGGCGTGGCAACCGTTCATGCCACAGCCCACGGCGTCTATGAGCTCTTCGTCAACAGCAAACGGGTGGGCGAGGAAGAGCTGACACCCGGATTCACCTCGTACCGCAAGCGCCTTCAGGTGCAGGAGTGGGACATCACGGAACACCTTGTGAGTGGTATGAACGTGGTATCCGTGCTGCTTTCAGACGGCTGGTTCCGCGGCCGTCACGGATTCGAACGCCGAGCCAACGGCTTTGGTACGGAGACGGCCTTCCTCGCATCAATCTCCGCCGACCACGCACCATTGCTGACCACCAATGAGGCATGGCAGTCGCGCGAAAGCCACATCACGCGGGCCGATCTGATGGACGGGCAAGCGGTCGACTTTCGTCGTTGCGAGTCGCGGGAACAAGCCGCACCAAGGGCAGAAACCACGACGGCGGATGGCTGGCGTCCAGTTGTCACGCGCCAAGGCGGGCTCTACGACAATCGGGAAAGACTGGCCTGCCCTGTTGCACCGCCCGTGCGGCGAATCCAGGAGCTGGTACCCGTCAGCATTAACACACCAAAGCCGGGGATCACCGTGGTGGACTTCGGGCAGAACATCAATGGCTGGATCCGGCTGGGCAAACTCGGCCCCGAAGGTACTCGCATCACGCTCCGACACGGCGAGATCCTGGACGCTTCCGGGCTGGTGGCAACGGAAAACATCCAGGCCTTTGACTTCGCCACCAAGACGCCCCTGCCTGCAGGCCAGGTAGACGAAGTAATTTCAGCGGGACGCGAAGGCGACGTTTTCGAGCCCCGGCACACCACACACGGCTTCCGATACGTGCAGCTTGAGGGCAGCGCTGACGTGCTCCCGCACGGTGACATCACCGCCGTCGTAGTTCACACAGACCTGAACCGGACCGGCCACTTCGAGTGCAGCGATAAGCGACTGAACGCCCTGCATGACGCCATCATGTGGAGCTTCCGCGGCAACGCCTGCGACGTACCCACGGATTGCCCGCAACGGGAGAGGTCAGGATTCACTGGCGACTGGCAAGTCTTCGTCGACACTGCGGCCCTGATGTTTGATGTCTCCGGCTTCAGCGCAAAATGGCTGCGGGACCTGGCGGCTGATCAGTGGCCGGACGGCCGTGTGCCAACGGTGGTTCCGAACCCGGCCGGCGACGGCCCGTCAGGAAGCGTCTTCGAGGACCTCGCCACTGGATCTGCCGGCTGGGGAGATGCGGCCGTTTTCGTTCCGTGGTCGCTATGGCGGGCTTACGGTGACAAGCCAGCGTTGGCGGAGGCCTATCCCTCCATGCGGGCTTGGGTTGACTACGCCGCCACCACGGCGGCCGTTGGCCGACATCCTGACAGGGCAGTCGAGCGCCCGTCTCCCCTGCCCCACGAGCAGTATCTGTGGGACACCGGGTTCCACTTTGGCGAATGGCTTGAACCGGACACCCCACCGAACCCCGACCCTGCACGGGATCACGGCATCGTGGCCACGGCCTACCTGTACCGCTCGGCCTCACTGCTGGCGAGGACAGCCGCCGTCCTCGGTGATGAGCAAAACGCTGCACGGTATGAGTCGTTTGCCGCCAACGTTCGCCATGGGTGGCAAACAGAGTATCTGGGCAGTGAAGGGCGGCTGAGGGAAGAATCCCAAGGGCACTATGTGCGCGCCTTGGCCTTCGGATTGGTGCCAGAGGGGCTCACGCAGCAAACAGCCGCCCGGCTGGTGGAGCTCATTCGCCTCAACGGAAACCGCTTGGGTACCGGATTCCTCGCCACCGGAATGTTGCTGCCGACGCTCGCCGACCACGGATACCTCGATGTCGCCTTTGAACTGTTGCTCTCCACGGGTGCGCCTTCCTGGCTGGGAATGCTCGACGCCGGCGCAACCACCATGTGGGAATGGTGGGATGGCGTGACCACCACAGGCGCCCGAGGCTCACTCAACCACTACAGCAAGGGCGCCGTGGGCTCATTCCTCTACACGCATCTGGCCGGCATCCGCCTTCCTGCGAACCCCGATGACCAACAGGCCGCTTATCGCACCGTGACCATTGCCCCGCAACCTGGCGGCGGCATCACCTCGGCGAGTGCCGCCGTCAAGACCGCCCACGGCCTCATCAGCACGGACTGGACGGTGGAACGCGGAAAGTTCACCCTTCACGTCGACATCCCGGATGGCGTTCGAGCCACCGTTGAATTGCCGGACGGGACCAGCCGAACGGCAACACAGGGGTCACACGACTTCACTGCAGCCATTTCCTGAGGCAAAACTCCAGCGACCGCTATTGCAAAGTCAGCGAGTCATCTCCAAGGCATCCAGCAGTCGCTTCACGGACCCGCCAAGGTTCCACTCCGTGGCGAGCTGCTCGAGCTCGGCGCGGGCCTCCACCGTGACGGGGCGCAGCTCAGCACCGGCCTCTTCCAGTGTCGGAACGGTCAGGTCCCGCACAACTTTCACGACGGCGGGGGCCACCTTGAGGTAGTCGGCCGCGGCGGCCAGCTTGGCCCGCACGGAAGCGGATAATCCGCCGTCGGGATCTGCTGCCGCAGCGAGCAATCCGTCCAGTGAACCGTGCTCCGCAAGCAACGAGGCGGCCGTCTTTTCACCAATGCCGGCGACGCCGGGCAGGCCATCGGAGGCGTCGCCGCGCAGGGTAGCGAAATCAGCATATTGCTGGGGCAGCACGCGGTACTTGCCGACAACCACGACGTCGGTGAGCACCTCCAGGTTCTTCATCCCGCGGGCAGTGTAGATGACGCGGATCTGGCGCTCGTCGTCGACCAGCTGGAAGAGGTCGCGATCCCCTGTGACCACGTCCACCGGGAAATCAGTGTGGCTGGCGTAGGTACCGATGACGTCATCGGCTTCATGATCGTCAACGCCCACGACGGCGATCCCTGCGAGGTTCAGCACCCGCAGGATCATCGGAATCTGCGCTTCAAGCGGGTCGGGAACGATCTCGACGTCGGCTCCTCCAGGAACGATCTCGGCTACCCGGTGGGACTTGTAGCTCGGGATCAGCTCCACACGCCAGTTGGGGCGCCAGTTGTTGTCCCAGCAAGCGACAACATGAGTCGCTTCGTAGTCGGTGGTGAGCCGCGTGATCATGTCCATGAGTCCGCGAACGGCATTGACCGGCGTGCCGTCAGACCGCCTGATTGAATCCGGAATGCCGTAGAAAGCACGGAAATACAACGAGGCGGTGTCCAGAAGCATCAATCGAGGCATACCTGATCCTGACATGAAACCGCCTGGATCCGGAGCGTGAGCAACTACGACGCGCCATGCTCCGCCGAAGGCGCGTTGTTCTGGACCCACGCCGATGGCCCCTTGAACACGGATGTGAGCGGCATTACGATGATGTGAGCGATAGTTGAACTGTGTGTTCTATTATCGAACAACATCAACGGCGATATACAGCCGCACAACGAAGTGAGGAAAGCCCGTGCAGTTCCACCATCACGGTTACGTATCCGGTGACCCGCGAATCGAGCCGGCTGCCGGCGTCGGCATCGACCGCCCCAGCGAACTCCCCGACGAAGTCGACGTCCTCATTGTGGGCACCGGCCCGGCCGGCATGCTCGCCGCGGCACAGCTCGCCCAGTTCCCCGACGTCACCACCCGCATTGTCGAGCGACGCCCCGGCCGGCTCGCCATCGGCCAGGCGGACGGCATCCAGGCACGCAGCGTGGAAACCTTCCAGGCGTTTGGTTTCGCTGAGCGCATCATTGCGGAGGCCTACCGCATCACGGAGATGGCATTCTGGAAGCCGGATCCCGCGGACCACTCGCGCATCGTCCGTAGTGCCCGGGCCGTGGACGACGCCACCGGCATCAGCGAGTTCCCGCACCTGATCGTCAACCAAGCACGCGTTCTGGACTACTTCGCCGAGTTCATGGCCAACTCCCCCACCCGCATGACACCGGACTACGGCTACGAATTCCATGGCCTCAACGTCAAAGGTGAGGGCGACTACCCCGTCACGGTGACTCTCGCCCACACCTCCGGTCCGCACGAAGGCCAGGAGCGCACCATTCGGGCCAAGTACGTCGTCGGTGCAGACGGTGCACGCAGTAAAGTCCGCGAATCGATCGGCTGCCATCTCGCCGGCGACCAAGCCAACCACGCCTGGGGTGTCATGGACGTGCTCGCAGTCACCGACTTCCCGGACATTCGCACCAAGTGTGCCATCCAGTCCGGTTCCGGCGGCAGCATCCTGTTGATACCGCGCGAGGGCGGCCACCTCTTCCGGATGTACGTGGACCTCGGCGAAGTTGCTGCGGACGATCACGGAGCCGTGCGCAAGACCACCATTGAGCAGATCATCCAGAAGGCCAACGACATCCTGCACCCGTACACGCTGGACGTTCGCAACGTCGCCTGGCACAGCGTCTACGAGGTCGGCCACCGCCTCACGGACAGGTTCGACGACGTCCTTCCGGAGGAACGTGGAACGCGGACTCCACGTGTGTTCATCACCGGCGACGCCTGCCACACACACAGCGCCAAAGCAGGCCAAGGCATGAACGTCTCGATGCAGGACGGCTTCAACATCGGCTGGAAGCTCGGGCATGTCCTGGAAGGCCGCAGTCCCGAAAGCCTGCTGGACACCTACTCGGCGGAGCGCCAGGTTGTAGCGAAAAACCTCATCGACTTCGACAAAGAATGGTCCACCCTCATGGCCAAGAAGCCCGAGGAGTTCGAGGATCCCACCGAACTGGAGAACTTCTACGTCAGCACCGCGGAGTTCCCGGCCGGCTTCATGACCCAGTACGCACCATCCATGCTGGTCTCCGAGCCGAAATACCAGGACCTGGCCACCGGATTCCCGATTGGCAAGCGCTTCAAGTCCGCACCCGTCCTCAGGGTCTGCGATACCAACCCGATGCACCTCGGACACCATGCCAAGGCTGATGGCCGCTGGCGCATCTACGTCTTCGCCGACGCGGCAGCCGCAGGCGCGGCGTCACCGGTAGCCGACTTCGCCGAGTGGATCGCGAACTCGCCGGACTCGCCGCTGGCCGCGACGCCGTCGGGCGCTGATATCGACGCGTGGTTTGACGTGAAGGTGATCTACCAGCAGGACCACACGAACGTCGACATCAATGCTGTTCCGGTGGCGTTCAAGCCGACGGTCGGACCGTTCAAGCTGACCTACTTGGAGAAGGTCTTCGGCACCGACCCAAACGCGGACATCTTTGACCTTCGCGGCCTCAGCCGCGACGGCGTAGTGGTTGTGGTGCGCCCCGACCAGTACGTTGCGAACGTCCTGCCATTGAGTGCGACGGCGGAACTCGGCTCATTCTTCGCGGGACTCCGTCCCGCGCGGCGACCTGAGCCGGTCACCGCAGAGGCCGGATTGGTCAGCAACCAAGCCTGATAAGAAGGCAAAAGTGCCGGGGAGTCCTTCGCAGGGCTCCCCGGCACTTTGTTCTTTTGCATCTGGTATTCGCCACAGTCTGAGCGTAGAACAGCCGTATGGGCCATCGTGGAATGGGGTGGCGGGCCGCTGTCCTGGCCGTGGTCGTTGGCGGGTGCAGCGCCCTTTCCGGGTGCACCGGCGAACCCTCTCCTGCACCCACGAAGACTCCAACCCAGGTGCCCACCGCTTCGCTCGAGCGCACCATCCAACACTTCATGGACGTCGGTGCCGTTTCGGTTGTGGTCCAGATCCGCTGGCCTGGTGGTCAATGGTCCAAGGCCTACGGCGTCCGCAGCGTTGATACGGAAGACCGGGCGTTGCCCCAGGACAGGTTCTCGATTGGGGACATTACCGAGTCCATGGTGGCAGTTTCGGTGCTGAAGCTCGTAGACGATGGCCTGATCGGCCTCGACGATCCGGTCAACCCCATCCTGGAGAGCTTCTCCTCTACCCTGCACCCACCCGGGCCCATCACCGTCCGTCAATTGCTGAACCAAACGTCCGGCCTCCAGGACTTCGGCGACGAACGTGATGCCACGGGAACTCCCGCCCTGGTGGTGAATACACGGCTCAGCACGCAACACGGGCTTGAATTGGCTGCCAAACTTCCTTGGGTTTCCCGACGCGTCGGGACGTTCTCCGACTCCAGTTCGAACTATCTCGCGTTGGGGCAACTGATCGAAAAACTGCGCGGCAAGCCCCTTGGCGAGGTCCTGAGGCATGACATCTTCGAGCCGCTGGAACTGGAACGGACGTCGTTCGCAGTTCTCGACCGGGAGGCGCCGGACAACCTCCGCGCGTACATTCTGGACGGCAAGGCAAGCGTCGATGTCACCCAGGCGGAGTACCTCTTCGGCTCACCGGCCGAAGGCGTCATCTCCACCACCAGGGACATCAACGATTTCTACTGGGGGCTTCTCTCCGGTCGTCTCCTGACACGGACGGCCACCGATGAGATGAAGAAGACGTTGTCGGCCCGCAATGGGTTGGGATTGTTTCGCTGGCGCGACGGCTGTTCCTCGGACGGTTTCCGGTTTGGTCACAGCGGAAAGGTCTACGGTTACCTCACCACCTCCATTTCGAGCGCCGACGGCAGAAGCCAGCTGACCATGGCCATGTCACTGCCGCTTCTGCAACCCGAGTCCGAGGCGCCTTACGTGGGGCGCATCGTCGGGCTCTATGCGTCCCAAATGGAATCGGCCGCGCAGGAGACCCTGGACCGACTCTGCGGTTGACCCGGGGGTCCTCAGATTGGAGCCGCTTCTACGACGCAGCCAGCTGCAGGTCAACCACTCCCCTGATCCACGCATTCAATTCGGCCCGCTCTGCCGCTTGCCGAACCAGCGCTTCCTGGAACTGCGCCGGATCGTTGAGCTCCACGGCGTCCAGGAACAGCAGCACCTTCTTCTCGCAAAGCCGCATCGCCTCAACGAAGTGGGAATGGACTGCTTGGACGTCGCCCGTACGTGGCTTGTAGGCCTCGGCTTTGGTGCGGAGATCGTGGACGGCTGGGATGGTCACGGACCGCATGGACCGGGAAAACGCATCGAGGTCACTGCCGACCGTTTGGCCGGCCATTTTGAGCTGGCTGTCCATTTCCTCATAGTCGGCCAGGAATTCCTGCGCGACTCCCAGGGCGTAGAGCTGTGCTTGGTCGTCGTTGAGCCGGCCCGCGGACGTGGGCGACGTTGTGGGAATGGATACCAATCCAGGTGCGGTAACCACGATGCCCGCTGCGAAGCTCAGCGCCACTGCACCGGTGACCAACGGCATCAGGAAGTGTGGCCATTGTGAACGTTTCGGCGCGGATAGCTCCGGTATGGCAAACAGCGCCGATGTGGCCAGAACCAGCACGAATCCAAGGCTGACGGCAGGCCACAGTATCAGGGCGATAAAGCCAGCGGAGAAGTCGCCTCCCCGGACCGTGTTCAGGACGGCGAACCCCAGGACGCTCACGACCACGGCCACCGGTCCAGCGACGAGCGACCATGCAGCGCCCGCAGCCGGCCGCACCAAGGCCGCAGCAACGTTCACTGCGGCCCACGATCCTGCGGCGATCCACACAACGGTAAAGAACAACATTTCCTTGTCCGTATCGGTCTCGGCAGGACCGCTCACTACGCGCCACACAACGATGACCGCTGTCGTGAGGATTCCCACCAGCGACCCCACTGCCACGGCATGCAGCCCGCCCTGCCTCAACCTGCCCGGATCCACCGGCGGGGTTGCGGCTGGCCAGTGGTCTGCGCCCGCCAACCAGGATGGAAGCGGCCGACGCCCCGCCGACGAAGCAAGGAAAAGACCGACGACGGCGGTCAGCAGCACGAGTCCGACTGTCACCACTAGTGGAGGCCAAGCCAGCGCAGTCACCAGCCAGAGGCGAGTGCCCTCCCACCCCAGTTTCTCCACGGAGAACTGCAATGAAATCCATACCCACGCGGACATGGTGAACAGCACCGTGTTGGCCATGAGCCCAAGCACCCAGGCTGGCCGAGCCGTCCCCGCCAGCCGGACCAGGCGCGCGTAGAGGCCCGACAGTCCCACAACCAAGCCAGTGGCGCCCATGCCGAACAGGGCGGGTACAAGGACGGCGGGACCGGCGTCCAGGCCGGTCAGATCAATTCCGGTCTGTGCAAGCGACGCCAGCTCTCCCACCGTCAGGCCACATCCGACACCCAGGATCACAACCCACGGCCTCATCCGCGACTTTGCGGATCCAGCAGCCTCGCTCATAAGTCTTTCCCGCCACACAGCGAAGCCCACAGTGAAAGCCAAGACCGGTCCGATAAGCAGTGCACCCACCACGAACGATGCGAGCCCTTGCCCGAGCCCCGTGGTGATTGTGGTGACGATCGTGACCACCAGTGGGACCGCAATTGACGCCAGGAAGGCGGGGGCCGCCGCGTCAGTGAACCGCACTATGGCCGCTGTTGCCGGCGCATGGATGACGCTGATCCGTTCCGCTGGCTGTGGATGCCTGGCAACCCACGTCCGCCATCCCGACGACGGCACAGCCGGCCGGATTCGCATTAAGCAGTTTTCGAGGTCAGCCAGGTCCGAAGGCCGTTTCGCGGCCGCGAGATCCGCATCGCGTTCGCGCGAACGCAACAGCGCCGCCGTCGTGAGTTCGATAACCAGGGCCAGCAGAACCGCACGCCACACATACGTCGGCAGCAGCGAAAAGTCGCCTTGGAGGAGGGCCCACAGGATGGGAAGGAGCAAGAGAGGGCCGGCGACGAACCAGACGCTTCTGGCAAGCCACGCCAAGGCAACATCGTGGTGCCGGATGTGGGCAAGCTCGTGCCGAAGTAGGGCCTCAAAGATGCTCGGGCGCTGGGCCAACGCGACGAGCTTGCGCGGCATCGCCACCGTGTAGCCTCCCGGCGCGCCAAAACAGAATGGATCGCGCATCCCGCTTGGCCCCACCATGACCCGGGGCGGCTCCACCAAACCCGCTTCACTGGAAAGCAGCGAGAATCGCTCCAAGGAAACAGCCATCAGCGGCGTCGGCTGGCTCAGTCCGCGCCGCTTTCGCACCAGCAGCGGCCGCACAAACACCAGCACCAGGGCCGCCATGGCCACGGTCGCCGCTCCTGCCACAGACCACACGACCCGTACCAGTTCCGCTGGGTACTGACAGAGTTGCACGGCGCTAAGGCGGGCGAAGATCGCGGTGTCTCCTGCCCCGGCATCCTCCGAGGGGACGTTCACTTCACATTGCAATACTGCCTGTGTCCAGGCCGCGCCAACTACCTCATTGTGCAGCCAGTTCCCCACGAAGGAGCCAGCAGTCAGCAGGGCAAGGATGAACGCCACATAGTGACCTGTGGAAGGCGGCGGGAACGCCAGTACCTGAACCCGGGAAAGGCCGTTGCCCTGCCGTGCTGCCGGGGTTTCCATGATTCTGGCTCATTCAAGGCGGAGCGTGGGTTCAGCTGGTCTGAACATCGAGGGCGCCCACCACCGCGTGTGCCAACAAGGTGGCGGTCGAGGTCTCGAGGCCGAGCCGCTGACCTTCTGCCACCGCGGCCTCGTAGACGCGCTGCCGCTGTTCGCGCGTGAGGTCCTGCCCGGTGGCAACGTCCTTGGACGAGGTCGCCGGCATGAGCTTGCTGAGCACAGCAGCTATCCGCGGGTTGGCGACGTCTTTCACGGCATCGGCTACGAGATCGCCAATGAGCCCCACAACGTACTCGGCCACAGCCAACGCAAAGGGAGCCAGCAGGGCCAACTCGATGCCAAACCCCAATGTTTCATCGCGTTTCCCGGCACTCAACGCCTTGCCACGATCCGCGAAGTACTCAGCCGCGGCGTCGTCGAAGAACATCAGTTCGTCCGGGGCGGCACGTTCCAACGCGCGCCGGGCAAGCGACGCGCTGAGGGCATGTTCGTCCTCCTGCCCGGAACGTGCGGCCGAAAATGCCATCCGGTGCTCCTCTCGCCCTTGAGCACACTGCGCCAAAACGCCAGATCAAATCATTGGAATTATGGACCCGGTGGGATCGGGCGGCAAGGTTTTCCGGAAGATTGGTGCACCCCGCGGGTGGGGGCGTCGCCACGCCGCCCGCCTCCTCTACAGCAGCCCGTGCCACGTCAGCTGGCGCGGCCGGGCTGTAGTGCCGGAGCGACTTCCCGGCCATGATGGCAGCTGCGATCGAACGCAGGGATGTCATCGATTGGGCGGCATCGCAGGACATCCCTACCAGCCACGAAACCTGAGGCCTTCATTCAGGTCTCAGGTTCCTCTGGTTTGCACACTCGAACGGGGCGAGAATGGGCACGTGGTCCATCCTCGCAGTGGCGGGGGCGGCGACACCATGAACGACGCCGCCCGAAAGATCCAACGCGTCTACCTCACCTTGACGCTGGGCAATACCGTTGCGGCCTCCTTCATCTGGGGTATCAACACCCTCTTCCTGCTGGACGCCGGACTGAGCAACCTCGAGGCCTTCGCGGCGAACGCTTTCTTCACGGCCGGCATGGTTCTTTTCGAAGTGCCAACCGGGGTGATCGCTGACGGCTGGGGACGCAGGGTGTCCTTCCTGCTCGGCACGGTGACCCTGGCGGCCTCGACGTATCTCTATTACGTGCTCTGGCAGATTTCGGCACCGTTCTGGATGTGGGCGGTCGTCTCGGTTCTCCTTGGCCTCGGCTTCACGTTCTTCTCCGGCGCCGTGGAGGCGTGGCTCGTGGACGCCCTGCGGTATTCCGGATATGAGGGCGGGCTGGAATCTGTCCTGGGCCGCGGTCAGATGGTGTCCGGAGTGGCAATGCTCGTGGGGTCGGTGGCCGGCGGCGTGATAGCCCAGGCAACGAATCTGGGTTTGCCATTCCTGCTGCGCGTCATCGTATTGGTTGCCATGTTCGCCGTGGCCTTCGCTCTCATGCACGACGTCGGGTTCACGCCTGAGCGTTCCACGCACCCCCTTCGCGCCACGCGCACGGTGTTGTCGGCGTCGATCGAAAACGGTTTGAAAAACCCGCCCGTCCGGTACGTGATGCTGGCCGCGCCCTTCAGTGCCGGCGTCGGGATCTATGTTTTCTACGCCCTCCAGCCGTACCTGCTGGACCTGTTCGGCGACCCGAAGGCCTACTCCATTGCGGGCTTGGCTGCGGCCATCGTTGCAGGCTCCCAGGTTCTGGGCGGGTGGCTTGCGCCGCACGCCCGGCAACTGTTCCACAAGCGGACGTCGGTGTTGATCCTGGGCGGCGTCGTGGGCGGAGTGATTCTGCTGATCCTCGGCGTCACGCGCGTGTTCTGGGTTGCCCTGTTGCTGCTGGCGGTCTGGGGCGTGGTCGGTTCCGCGGCCATGCCGGTGCGGCAGGCGTATGTGAACGACATGATCCCCTCAAAGCAGCGGGCAACGGTACTGAGCTTCGACTCACTGATGGGATCCAGCGGCGGCGTGGTGGTGCAGCCCCTCCTCGGCCGGAGCGCGGACCTCTACGGTTACCCGGCCTCGCTGGCAATCGCCGGCATCATAGAGTTGATTTCCGTTCCGTTCCTGTTCGCCAGCCGAAAACAGGGCGCAACAGCGGACCGAGCCAACGCACCAACGGACGCCGCCAGCGACGAACCCAAACTGTGATCGGACCGAGTGTCCACGGCGGCCCGTGGAATGACGGCCGTAAATGCGCCAGGGCTAAAACGATGGGACGGTGACTCCGAGCCGTAGCAGGGTGCACTCAACATAGGCAAGACTGGAGGCTACCAACTTTGAAAGCGCAGACTCGCAATGATCTCTCTTCAGCAGGACACCCAAGGCTTCATCCGCATGAAACGGCATTTCCCGGCCAGTGTTTCAGTGGCCGTCACGTTCAACGACGGCACCCAAGAGATCTTCTCCGGGCAGCGCCTCAACGAAATCTATGACCAAGCCCTCGCGGCGTATCGAGCGGGTAATCATCTTGATGCCAAGGGATATGAGCGGGGACCGAAGAAAAAGGTCCAGCAAGCCATCGAATTTGTACCGGTGCAGCCCGGAATGGCGAACTAGCGGCAGGGGATCATGCCCTGCGTGAGGCGTGCTTGACGCAGAATGGCGTCCAGGGCCTTGCCTCCAACCGGCCTTCCGGAATGTCGATTCCGCACTCGGCACAAGTACCGTAACTTCCGTCGGAAATCCGCTGCAGCGCCGCTTCAATGTGCTCCAAGCCCGAGCGGCTTTGTTCAAAGAGCGCCGACGCTTGGGAAAGTTCGAAGGCAATGGTGCTGCCCTCAGGATCGTGCTCGTCATCCACGTTGGAGTCCTGCCGGGCCAGGTTCACTGACGTGATGTCGCTGCGCAGCGCCCTCAGCAGGGCAACCTTTCGGTCGCGCTCCACCTCGAGCAGGGTACGGAACCGCTCCACGTCAACCATGGTCTGAAGGCTACTGCACCAGTAGGATTACGGCGGCCTTGAGGGCTCGTTGGCCTTCGCGGCTGGCCGCCGTAGACCTTACCTGCGCTTGGTTTCACTGTGCCGGGTTTCACTGTGCCTGGTTTCACTGTGCCGGGTCAGCGGCCAGGTTCCGCGCCACAACTGCCAGAGTGCGCTCGAGTTCCTCCGTGGGGCTGAACTCCACCAGCACCGTCCTGGGCTCGAGCTCATCCGTGTGGCCCGGTGGCGTGTAATACGCCTCTCCGGCTTCAACAACTTCGTCCCCCGCGGGCATATGCATGATGAGCCGGCCCTTCACGACGTAACCCCAGTGGTGGCTTTGGCACAGGTCATCGGGCAATCCTTTGTAGTAGGGAGTGAAGTCGCCACCTTCTTCGAATTGCTCGAAGGCGATGGTGTAACCGTCTGCGTCCCGGTATCGGCCCTCGTAGCCTGTCATGCGCTCCACACGCGCAGTTTCGTCACTTATCGACAGCTTTGCCATGGTCTTCTTCCTTCTCTTTCACTGGCACAGGTTCGCCCTGCGCCATGGTTTCTGCTGCGGCGATGAGCCGCCGTAGCCCCGAGCGGCTGGCCCTGGCCCACACATACGTGGCCAGTGATCTCAGCACGGGGAATCGCAATATCGTCAGTGCTCCCGGCAGTCCGGTCGCGCTGATCAAACGGCACGTGTAGCTGATGTCGCCCTGGTGCCCATGTTCGGAAATATCGTAGTGATGCACCAGCAGCCAGTCCGCCGTCGCTCCGTTCTTCGTCTGCTCCACAGTGGAATCCGTGACGCATTCGAACCTCAACGGACGAATTGCTTCTGTAATCACGGACGAATCCCGCAATCTCCAGATTCGGACTTCGGCGGTGGACGTAAACTCCGATCCAACCGTGAGCTGCCCCTCGGGAGCCTCCACGGACAGCAGAACAGCGGCCTCTGCGCCGCCCCAGCGGAGCCGGCCAGTCACGTTGGAAAGGACGTCATAAACAGTGAGGACAGGTGCCATAGTGTGTTCGCGGACGCTGATCATCGCTTCCCTGGGAAGGACGTTGCCCGGCGCTTTGTGCATCTTCATTCCGCACCTCCTGACGTTGTTCCCTCCGGACAACTCAAGGATGCGGCGGCGAGAGGCGGAAAGGATGGGGGGATCCCCCTATTTCCGGCCTTGTTCTGAGGGCCTGCCCTGGTCCGGGTGCAGGCTGCGCAGGTCCGAGTGCAGGCTGCGCAGACCGAACGCTGCTGCTTCGCCGCGGGTACGAAGGTGGAGCTTGCTGAGAATGCTGCTGACGTGGTGCTCCACCGTCTTGGCACTGATGAACAGTCGCTCACCGATTTCGGCGTTGGACTTGGCTTCGGTCAAGAGCTCCATCACTTCGCGCTCCCGCCGCGACAACAAACCGAGAGCCTTTGGACCGGTGCGCGCTGGACCGCCGAGCACGCGAACCAGAGCGGCCGCCCTGTCGGCCATCCCGGCCGCACCTGCTTCCTCGAACGCAGCCAAGGCGACCCCGGCCTCGTAGGCAGCAACGTTGCCGTTTGAATCGCGGAGCGCTTCGGCCAGCGAGAGGTGTGCACGGGCTGCCGCAAGAGGCATGTTGAGTTCCGAAAAGACCGCGATCGCCGAATCGAGCCGATCGTGGGCTGAGGCGAGGTTCCCGCCAAAGGCGGCCACCCGGCCCGCAGTCAGGTGCGAGGAACCGATGGCCGGCTGCCATTGCGTCCCGGCAGCAATCTCGTCCAAGCGCCTGGCTGTTTCGAACGCTTCCGCTGCGTCCCCTTGCGTCATCTGTACCTCGGCGAGCAGCGCGAGCAACGGGACAGCGAGCAGGCCGCCGGTGACGTGATTGATACGCCGGTGCAGGAGCGAAGCCGCCACGGCTGTGTCACCTGCGGCGAGGCGAACCGCCGCCGTCGCGAGTAAGGCGTCCGGGCGATCCTCAAAGCCGTCCAATAGTCGGCCAGCCTCCTCCACGCGACCTTGTAGAAGGCGCAGTTCGGCAAGTTTGGCTGCCGGGTGGACGCATCGCGCCCGGTGGCCGGACCGGCTCAGTTCCTGCAGCGTGCCGGTGAGCCACCCCTCGGCACCAGCAAGATCACCCGCCGCCAGAGAAATCTCGGCGCAGCACGTGCCGCAGAATTGAAGCAGTGCGGGGTGCCCTGTGCGTTGCATGAAGCGCTGCAGGATCTTATTCCACTGGCTGAGCCGGGAGGCATCGCAGGCCTCTTCGCTGGCACGCGTCACCATGCAGCACACGTCGCCGAAAACCATGGCGTCGCTGGCTTCCCCTGCAGTGACGACCACCATTGCCTCGTCCACCAGCCTCATGCCGTCCTGGACGGCGCCCGCGGAAATCGTGCCGAGCCCCAGGAGCGCCAAGGCAGTCGCCTCGAGGTCGCCGTCGCCATGGGCTTGGGCAGCTTCGCGCGCAATCCGGGCGTCCTGACGTGCCGCTGATGGGTCCGGCCGCAGCAGTCCCCGCGTCACCGCCAACCAGCCGCCCTCCACGCCGTCAGGAAGCCTGGCGGCAATTCCTTCGGCACGGGCCAACCAACCCCGGCTGACCGGGTCACTGCCCAAAGCCTCGGCGTACTCTCGCGCCAGCCACAGCGCGGACCGGAAGGCGAGAGCGTCTTGTCCGGAGCGCCGGTAACCTGCGTAAGCTGCGGTCCGCTCGGCAAGGGCCCGGTCCACATCGCGAAGCCACCAGGACGCCCGACCCAAACCATCGTGGGCCGCCGGTTCGTCGCGGAGCTTCAAGACAGACTCGAACGTCGAAGCTGCCGCCGCCCATTCAGTAGCAGCGAGGAGACGCTCACCCTCGGCAAGACGTTCAGACACAGCCGCATCCACCATGAGTTCATTCTGCTCTTCCCGCCGACGGCAACCCATAGCACCGGAGAGATCAGCGGGCTGGCCTTCCACTGAGTCAACTCCGCCAACAGCCCGCTATCCGCCGCCTTTGCGGGGGCAAGCGCCGGCACACTGATCGGCACTGTGGATTGCCGCCACTGCCATCGGGATGGGTGCCGGCAGCGCCCTGGATGCCGGCGTCAAGGAACCGTCGACGTCGGTGGGCGCCTTGGCCGCGGTCGACGGTGATGATCCTGCCAATGACGCAGTCCACATCACACCCGGAGCACCCGGGTGATCTGGACAAAGGCCACTGTCCAGTGACCTAATAATTTGATGGGCAACTACACGCGGCACCCCGGCGTTGACGCCTACCTGGAGGTGCTCCCCGAATGGCAACGCACCATATGTGCCGAGCTTCGCGACCTCATCCACGAAGCTGAACCTGGCATCGAAGAAACCATCAAGCGGACCGTACAGCCCTACTTCGTGCTTGAGGGCAACGTCTGCGCGCTCCTCGCCACCAAGGATCACGTCAACCTGTTCCTCTACGACGGCGCGATCGTCCCGGATCCGTCCGGGATCATCACTGCAGGGCACAACAACAAGACCGGCCGAATGATCAGTTTCTATCTCAACGACCCCATACCGTCGGGGCCACTGGTCGCCATGCTGCGACACATCGCCTCGAACAACCGCGCCGGAGGCTGGCGGAAGATCAAGGCCGCAAGCGGGAACAATGCCGGCCCGCTGCCCGTTTCCCCAGATGACGACCTGCCTCCTGCAGGCACCTGAAAACGACAGCAAGTTTGGGGACTGGCCATGACGTTGAACGAAACAATTGCGCGCTTACGGGCCGGACATCTTATGGTCCGGGAGGCACATGAATGGGACGAACTTTCCGGTGACCTCGCCCAGGCCTACGCCAGCAATGACGATGACCTCATTGAACAGTTGAGGCCCCCGTTCCTCCAGTCATGGCGGACAGTGACCAGATACGTGCTCCGCGATACTTTTGACGCAGCAGGCATCTCAGTCACCGAGCCCGGACACCCGTGGGGAATCGCAACACTCACCGCGAACGGTGCCAGCTGCGAACCGCTCCTCTGCGGCGCAGACACCCTCAGCCCGTTGGCGCCTGAACCTGGGGGCCTTCAACTGCTCACCTTTGCAGAAGCCATGACGCACTACGCCGATTGCCTGGGTCAGTTGCTCGACGAGGGGAAGTGACGGATTCTGATGGCCGGCTGGTTCGGCCTTGGCATGGCTAGGTCCTTCTGCTCCCCGGAGGTCCGCTGAGCAGCGTGGGGATGTATTCGAGCAACTGACTCCTGCCGTCAAAGACCCTGCTGTTGATCATCTCGAGTGCGACATCCGGGTAGCCGTCGTAGATTCGTTCGCTGCCCGTCTTCCCGGTGATCACAGGGAAGACCACCAAGCGGAACCTGTCCACGAGGCCGGCGGCCAGCAATGACCTGGAGAGGCTGATGCTGCCGAGGGTGCTCAAAGTTCCTGTCCTGGTCCGCTTCATCTCCCGTACGGCCTCTACAGCGTCTCCGGCAACCAATTCCGAATTCGGCCAGGCCAGGGGTTCCCGGAGTGTGGACGAGAAGATCACTTTGGGCATGGCGGCCAAGCCGGTCAGGCTGGCTCCCTCCTCCTCGGAGAACCCCGAGTCTTCACCTGCGGCCTGATCGGACAGGCTGGCCATCACCCGGTAGGTATTTGCGCCCATCAGCATGGTGAGCTCTTTCTTTCCCTCTTCCTCAAGCCACGCCAAATATTCCGGCCCCTCCAACCCCCACCAACCGGGCCAACCCTCTGCCGAGGCATACCCATCCAGGGAAATGATCAGGTCGATCATCAGTTCAGCAGACGACGCTTCAGTATTTGTCCCGCCCATGGCAATCTCCTCGATTCGGCTGTGCGGGCCCATGCTAGACCCGGAGCAATCGGAGGTTCAAGGGTGTGCGCGTTCAAGGGTCCGGCACTAAAGGACCAGCAAGACCAATCCGCCAAGGGTGCTGAGAATGCCAACCGATGTCAGGATCCAGCCCAGGATCAGGACCGTGTGGTCGTGCCTCGGTGGGCCCAGCGAATAGCGTGAAGAATGACAGACGTCGTAGTGAACGGTCACGGCTCCGGCAACGGGGCAGCCCTCAACGGCTGCGGGACTCAGCAGGACCTGACGTTGCACGTCTTCCTGATCAGTCCAGCGAAGCCCGGCGTAACGGCCGGCTTGAAAGAGCTCGCCGTCTGCAGCCGCCCATACGCATCGTCGTTTGGCAATGACCCAAGCCCACACCAACAAAGGGACGCCCGGAACGAACCCCACCCAGGTCATCATTTCCAGGATGGGGCCAAGTACGTCCACAGAGCCGGCCATGCACACGATCCTAACCTCCAACTCGTGCGAGGCTGGACCCATGGATCTGGAAGTATCGCGTTCCCTGAAGATTCCCGCGGCGGAGCTCGGGTGGCGTTTTTCGCGGTCTTCCGGGCCTGGCGGCCAACACGTCAATACCTCGGACAGCCGCGTCGAGCTGTTGTGGAATATCGCCGACTCGGCAGCACTGACGGACGGCCAACGGCTGACACTGCTCAGCGGTCTGCAGCATCGTCTTGTTGGCGGTGTCATTACCATTACGTCTTCGGAGCAGCGCTCGCAACTGCGCAATCGCGAAATCGCCTTGGCCAAGCTCGCTCAACTTGTGGCTCAGGCGCTAACCCCGGAAAGACCCCGCCGCGCGACCAAGCCCACCCGGGGATCGACCCACCGGCACCGCACAGCAAAGGAACAGCGGTCTGTGACAAAACAGCAACGACGCCGGCCGCCCGCCGACTGAGTCCGCTCTACAGCTCGAGGCAATGCAGCACTTTCTTGTCAAGGCTCGCCGGGGGCCGCTGGCAGTGGCATCATGCAGGGATGGCAAACATAGAGCGAATCCGCCCCGAGGGGCTCATCTCCAGCCCGGCCTTCAGCCACGTCGCCATCGTGCCGCCCGGCGCGACCACCATCTATGTAGGTGGGCAGAATGCCGTAGACGTTGACGGCAAACTCGTCGGAGCAGGAGACGTTGGCGTGCAGTCGGTCCGCGCCCTTGAAAATGTGGGGACGGCGCTTGCCGCTGCGGGCGCGAGCCTCAGCGACGTCGTTCAATGGACCGTCCTCTTCGTCGACGGCGTAGACCTCAACGCCGCCTATGGTGCGATCGCATCGCAACTCGTCGCGGACGAACCAGCCCTGGTGACCGGGGCACGCGTTTCCGGGCTAGGCGTGCCAGGCGCGCTGGTGGAGATCAGTGCGGTAGCCGCCGTCGTGAGATGACTTTGTTGAGGGGCAGCATTGGTCTCAGAACGTCCAAGGATCATGGGGACGATGCGGACTTTACGGCTGTCGCAGGATTCTTGGCAGCGGTCTCCGCGTAGGTGGCCGAGACCCGGCGGTACACGGGTGTCAGGAACGCTAACAGCGCGGCCGCCATCATGACGATGCCCGCGATCAGGAACACCAAGGCAATACCGCGGGAAATGCCTTCGCCCAGCAGTGGCTCCAGCTGAGCGGCGCCTTCCGCGGACCGCGCGTAGGGGATGATCCAGAACTGGGCCAGCGGGGCGATGAGGAAGGCGGTAATGGGGGCTGCCGCGGACTCGAACGCCATGGCGAAGCCGAAGACCCTCCCCTGCCGGTGCAGGGGCACTACCTGTTGAATCACTGTCTGCTCAGCTGCCTCAACCACCGGCACAAGGACCAGGTACAACCAAATCCCGACGATATAAAGCCACGCCCATTCCCTGATGGTGAACAGTGCCCCAAGGGCGCCCATCAGCATCACCGCGAACAGCAAGGTTCGCAGCGGGTTGGCTCCGAGTCCGAACTTTCCTACCAATGCGCCGCCAATAATGAACCCGGTGGAACCGACCGCAAAAACGGTCCCCCAGATCTCCACGGAGAACATCTCCAGACCATAGGGGTCCATCAGCGCCATGTAGACGCCGCCGACAAAGTTATTGAACGTAGAGAAGAGAATCAGCGCAAACAATCCGGAAATGGCCAGCACTGCGGCCAGCGAGCCACGAAGGTCGAATCCACCGTGGGCATCCGTGGCAGCTGCACGGACCTCTTCCGGCATCCGCAGCGTGAGGAGGTGCACGAAGGCCAGCGCCGTGAGCGCAATCGCTACCACAATGGTCCAGCCCATGCCCAGGAGGCCCACCGACAACCCTGAGAGCACCGAGGTGACGATGAACGTCAGCCCCTGCACCATGCCTACCATCCCGTTGGCGTTGGCGCGCCTGTCCGGCTCGATCAGGATGGTCACCGTGGTGGACAGGGCGATGTTACGCATGTTCTCCACCACTGCGCCGATCAGTATGACCAACGTGAAGATCCAGAACCACGGCTGGCCCAGGTCCAGGAGCCAGGGGGTGGGGGTCAACAGGAACATGACCCCGGCCAGGATGAACATCACCAAGGTAAAGGCGGCGGCGAACCTCATGACGGCAAGTTTGCGGTAACGGTCCACAAAAGTGCCAAAGCTGATGCTGGACAGGGCAATCAGCAGCATGTAGGCACCGCCGACCACCCCGGTGGCAATCACGTTGCGCGTCTGGAGATACACCCAGAACGTCAGCGCAAACCACAAGTAGCTGGTGGTGATGTTCGCTGCAGCAGTATTGACCAGGATCCCGGTGAACGTCCGCGACCGTTGTACAGGACTTCGCAACGACTGCTCGGTCATGCGTCCCAGTTTACTGAAAAGCAGGGCAGCGGCCACCTCTAAAATCCTCGTCAGGACCCGCCTTATGGCGCCATGGCGATGGTGGCGGTAGCTTTGGACTACTTTTTCTTCGAAGCGGCCTAGGTACCGGAGGTACCGCTGATGCAGGGCTTGTCCACGTCCTTGGTTCTGATCGCGCTCCTTGCCATCGCTGCGCCCCTTGCGGTCCGATTCCTTGATCGGGTGGTCAAGGTACCAATCGTGGTGTTTGAGATCGTCCTTGGAATCGTGCTCGGCCCCAGCTTGTTGGGATGGATCCAGTCCACCGACTTCACGGATACGCTGGCCGATTTCGGGTTGGCCATGCTGTTCTTCGTTGCCGGCAACGAGATCGATTTCGCCGCCATCCGCGGCCGCCCCGCCATCCGCGCATCCGCCGGCTGGCTGATCTCTTTGGCGGCAGGGATCGGCGCCGGGCTTCTCCTGGCGCCCACACCAGAGGCCGGGGTGATTATCGGCGTCGCGTTGTGCTCTACTGCGCTGGGTACGTTGCTGCCGATCCTTCGTGACGCCGGGGAATCGAAATCGCCACTGGGTATTGCAGTCACCGCGCTGGGCGCCGTTGGAGAGTTCGGGCCGCTGATTGCCATCTCGTTGTTCTTCAGCGGCAGGCAGTTGGGACCGGCAACAGCGATACTCCTCGGATTTGTCCTCTTGGCCGGTCTGGCCATCTATCTCGCGTCCCGGGCACGGCACACACTGTTCCACTCCCAAGTCACCAGAACACTCCACACCAGCGGTCAGTTCGCCGTCCGGTCCATCATGTTCATCCTCACGGTGCTCGTGGTCCTCAGCATGGTGTTGGGGCTCGACATGCTGTTGGGTGCCTTCGCTGCCGGAGTGCTATGGAAAGTTGCCATCGCCCGCGCTCCTGAAGAAGACCGAAAGGTCATCGAGACGAAAATCGATGCGCTCGCGTTCGGTTTCCTGGTGCCGATCTTCTTCATCGATACAGGCATCGACTTCGATCTTGCCGCGCTGACTGCCAGTCCGATGGTTCTCGCGCTGGTCCCGCTGTTCCTGTTCCTCCTGTTCATCGTCCGCGGAGTGCCATCCTTGCTCGCTGCTCCGGCCAGGTCCTCCCCCGCCGACAAATGGGCGGTCATGCTGTTTGGCGCCACCGGGTTGCCGATCATTGTTGCAGTGACGGGAATCGGCCAGGATCAGGGGCTCATCTCCGACGGATTCGCATCGGCTCTTGTTGGGGCGGGAATGCTATCGGTACTGCTGTTTCCCCTGCTCGCATTGCATCAACGTCAGCGCACAGGATCACGGCCGACGGCGGTCCCTGAGTGAATGTGCCTGATCGGGTCTGGTTGCGTCATCCGATCATTGCTAGCGTGGCCGCATGAACCCGTCCAAGACTCCGGCCGAGATCATCGATGCAGGCGGCGCGGAGGTTCGCATTTCGAATCCGGACAAGGTGATATTCGCTGAGCCCGGGCTGACCAAACTCGATCTCGTGCGCTACTACCTCGCAGTGGCCGATGGCGCGCTCCGCGGCGCAGGTGGCCGTCCCATGGTGCTCAAGCGGTTCCCCAAAGGCATCAACGCTGAGCCCTTCTTTCAAAAACGCGTTCCCGAAAACCACCCCGACTTCATCGACACAGCAACGTTGCATTACTCATCAGGAACCTCGGCCGAAGAGGCCGTCATCCGGAATGCTGCGGGCTTGGCATGGGTGGTGAACCTCGGATGCCTCGACCTCAACCCGCACCCCGTACGCGCGGAGGACCTGGACCACCCGGACGAGCTCCGGGTGGACCTCGACCCGATGCCAGGGGTCGACTGGTCCCAGATCGTGGATGTCGCCTACGTCGCGCGCGAGGTGCTCGACGACGTCGGGCTGGTGGGGTGGCCGAAGACAAGCGGCTCTCGCGGACTCCACATCCTGGTGCGCATCGCACCTCAATGGTCGTACAGGGATCTGCGGCTCGCCGCCGAAACCCTTGCCCGCGAGGTCGAAAACCGCGCTCCCGGACTCGCCACCGCACGGTGGCGGAAGGAGGAACGTGGCGAGAGCGTTTTCGTCGATTTCAACCAGAACGCCAAGGACCGCACCGTGGCCTCCGCGTACTCGATCCGGGCCCTGGCCGATGCCCGGGTCTCCGCTCCGCTCACGTGGGATGAGCTGGCCTCAACCCGTCCCGAACACTTCACGGTGCGCACAGTGCCTGGACGTTTCGCCGATATCGGCGATCCCCATGTCGGAATCGATGACGCGGTAGGCTCCCTCACCGGGCTCCTCGATCTGGCCGCTGAGCTCGGTCCTGCCGAGAAGGCGCCGCGGGCCGGAGACGGCTCAGGCCGCCGGATGTCCTCGATGCCGCTCATCGAGGTAGCCCGCACCAAGACCAAGCCTGAGGCACTCGCCGCACTCGAGGACTGGAAGACCCGGCATGCGGACCTCGCCCCGGCCCTGCACCCGGCCGATGTGCTGGTGGACGGGATGCGCGGATCGAGTTCCCTCTGGTACAGGGTTCGCGTGAACCTGCAACACATCCCTGAGGCCGAACGTCCGCCGCAGGAGAAGCTCATCGCCGACTACGATCCCTGGGCCGGCAAGGAATGGCCCGGGCGACCGGGGTCTACGATGTGAGTCCGCGGGGACCTGCTCCTGATGGAAGAGGAAGGACCACTTTGCCTGGGGTGCACTGACCTGGACCACCTCACCTATCTGCCCGCTGGGATACCACCCTGACGCGCCGGGCCCGCAAGGCCAGCGGACTGTCGGCGGTGGTTGTGAGGTTCAGCCGGGCCCGCAAGGCCAGCGGACTGTCGGCGGTGGTTGTGAGGTTCAGCCGGGCCCGCGGGCGCTACGAGCGAAAAGGCCTCCTCGTCGAAGAGCAGGCTCTGGCAGATGCCGAGGCGTCGTGCCTTGTGGACGCGGAGGGGCGCAGCCGCCGTCGAACCCGTGATGAGGATCGACGGCGCAAGGCTGCGGGACATGGCTCGAGGCGAGGTCAGCGGGAAGGTCGACGAAGTGCTCCATCGCTGGCGCCGGGGTTGACCGTCCCCGCCAGTTCTACACATCCGGCCACTGCCAAAAAACAGGGGGGCGTAGGGTGGAATGTGGACGAAAGGAGCACTTCATGAAGAAAATTCTCATGGTACTAACCAGCGTGTCCGAGCTCGGCGATACGGGAGAGAAGACCGGCTACGACGTGGCCGAGGCTGCACATCCTTGGAAAGTCTTCAAGGATTCCGGGCATTTCGTCGATTTTGCGTCCATCCAGGGCGGCCAGCCTCCTCGCGACACTGTGGACTCGGACGATCCCATACAAGTTGCCTTCACGCAGGACGAGGCAACGCGTGCCGGGCTCTACAACACAGCCCGCGTGGACGTCGTTGATCCCGAACAGTACGATGCCGTCTACCTCGTGGGTGGCCACGGCACCATGTGGGACTTCCCGGACAGCGAAGGCCTGCAGAGCCTTGTGGCCAGTGTCTACAACGCTGGCGGATTGGTGGGCGCGGTCTGCCACGGCCCGGCCGGCTTGTTGAACGTTGAGTTGGAGAACGGCTTCCGCCTCATCCAAGGCAAGGATGTGGCAGCCTTCACCAACGCCGAAGAGGTAGCCGCCGGCAAGGACAAGATCATCCCGTTCTTCTTGGCGGACCGGCTGGAGGAACAGGGTGCGACCCATGTTTTCGCCGATGTTTTTCAGGAGAAGGTCGTGGTGGACGAACGACTGGTGACCGGCCAGAACCCGGCCTCGGCCGCGGGCGTGGCCAAGGAGATGGAGAAGCTGTTCGCGGAAGTCATCCATAAGGAAAAGGCCGCGGAGCAGCACGAGGCGGAAGTTCTGCGAGCCGAGAAGAACGCAGAGAAGGACGCCAAGAAGAAGGCTGCGGCAGAGTCGGAGCACTAACGCCAACATCCCCAGCGTCGAGCGCGGCAGTCTGGCTGCACCGGGGCCCGCCGCCGGCTCGCTTTGCCCAAAATGCTTGCAACCCAGACACCGCAGGTCTTACCGTCACACCAGGCGGTTGCAACCGACAAGCGGAAGGTATCCCATGCTGAAGGAAGTCGCCGAGGACGTTCTGGTCCATGAGAGTGAGTTCATCCAGAGCAATTCCGTTATTGTGCAGGGCCGTCATGGTGTGTTGCTCATCGACCCCGGCATAACGGCCGGCGAAATGGCGGACATCGCGAACGACCTTCGCGAGCTGGGGCAGCCTGTTGTGGCAGGCTTCTCCACGCATCCTGATTGGGACCATGTGCTGTGGCACCCCACCTTCGGCGATCCACCCCGCTACGGTACAGCCCGTTGCGCGGCTTCAATCCGGGATGTCCTGTCGAACGTCGACTGGAAGGACCGCGTAGCGGAGGGGCTCCCGCCGGAATATGCCGAAGAGATCCCAATGGACCTGCTTGGCCTCATCACCGGCTTGCCCACCGAAGCTGCGCAGATTCCGTGGGATGGTCCCACAGTCCGGATCATTGAGCATCAGGCCCACGCCCCAGGCCATGCGGCGCTGTTAATCGAAGAGAGCCGGGTCCTTGTCGCCGGCGACATGCTTTCTGACATCCTGATGCCGTTCCTCGACCTTGAGGCCACGGATCCGCTCAACGATTACGTTGCCGCGTTGCGGCTGTTCGAGAGCGTGGCCGACGACGTCGATACCGTAGTTCCGGGGCACGGCTCAGTGGGCGGAGCTGGGCAGGTACGGGCACGAATTGATCTGGATCTGCGGTATGTGCAGGCCTTGCGGGACGGCCTGGATCCGGGTGATCCCCGGGTTGGCCCATCGGCCCCGTTGGATTGGCTGGTCGACGTGCATGGTTGGCAACTCCAGCGGCTTGCCCAGCGTGAGAAGGACCGGCCGTCCGAATAGCGGTTCCAGCGCCACCTTCTCCCCTGGCTACCATCGCCCCCGCAGCCACTGTTGCCTTCCTGAAGACTTTCCCGTGCCATAGTCTGGGCCCACCCCACCCTGCGGACGAACGACGACATGGCAAGACCGAACTCAGGAGGAACCACCCATGCTGATTTGCGCAACCTGCGCCGTCGAACGCGACGAACCCGTCCCGGAGCTCTGCCCGATCTGCACCGATGAGCGGCAGTACGTGCCTGAAGACGGTCAAAAGTGGCTCACACTGGACGAGCTGGCCCGCGTCGGTCAGCACATTAAGTTCAAGGAGAACGAGCCGGGACTGATCGGGGTCAGTACCCAACCACACGTCGGAATCGGGCAGACCGCCCAGCTTGTAGTGACACCCCAGGGTTCGTTGCTATGGGATCCGGTCGGATATGTCGACGAAAACGCAGTTCAGTCCGTGCTCCAACACGGCCCGGTCCTGGCGATCGCTGCCAGCCATCCACACATGTTTGGTGTGCAGGTGGAATGGTCGCGGCGGCTCGGAGGCGTCCCTGTCCTCGTGGCGGAAGCAGACCGGCAATGGCTGGGACGCCACGATCCGAATATCAACTTCTGGTCCGGCATTGAAACCATCACCGAAGGGTTGGCACTGCACCAGACAGGCGGACACTTCGTGGGCAGTGCGGTGGCACACTGGGCCGAAGGTGCGGGTGGCAAAGGTGTACTGCTGACTGGTGACAGCGTGTTTCCGAATCCGGATCGCCGCTCCATCGCCTTCATGCGCAGCTACCCGAATCGCCTGCCGCTATCCGGCGCAGTGGCACTGCGGATAGCCGCGACGCTGGACGAGCTCGAATTCGACCGGATCTACGGCAACTTCAACAACGTCATCGCCGCCGGTGCGAAGGCAGCTTTGAAGGAATCGGCCCAGAGGCACGCTGCTTGGACACGTGGAGACTTCGATCACTTGACCTGAATACGGGGCCGTAGCCGGCGCCGTCAACACTCATGGTTTTAGGCCCTCATTACGCAAGGAACTGACCTAGACGAATGCGGATTTGCCGGTGACGGCACGCCCGACAATCAGCGAATTGATCTCGTAGGTTCCCTCGTAGGTGTAAAGGATTTCCGCGTCCCCCAGCAGTTTGCCCATTTCGAAGTCGCTGCTGACACCATTTCCGCCCAGGAGGGATCTGCCCATGGCCACCGAAGCCCTTGCCATCCGCGTGGTAGTTGCCTTGCTCATGGCGGCCTGCGCCATCTCCAGCTTTCCCTCAGTCTGGATCCTCGCGAGGTGGGCCATTAATGCGAGGGATGCTGTGGCGTTGCCAAGGATCTCGGACAGCTGGTGCTGTACCAGTTGGAACTTGGCGAGTTCCCGGCCGAACTGCTGACGCTGCAAGGAATACGCGCGGGCGATATCAAATGCTGCGAGTTGAATGCCCGCCGCCTGCCAGCCCACCCATGCCCGGGAATCCCGCAACAGCTCGTTTGCCTTGGAAAAGTCGGTCGCTCCCGGCAGGAGGTTTGCTTCGGGAATACGAACGGAGCGAAGCTCAATGTGGGCGTTTTGCATGATCCGCAACCCGATCTTGTTGCAGATCTTCGTCGCTGTATATCCGGGGCGATCCGTCTCTACGATAAAGCCCTTGATCTGCCCATCCGCGACATCTCTCGCCCATACCAGAGCGAAGTCGGCAATGGTACCCGAGCCTATCCAGCGTTTTGCGCCATCAATGATCCACTCCCCACCTTCAAGTCTGGCCGTAGTCTCAAGTCCGCCGGCAATGTCCGAGCCGTGGTCCGGTTCTGTGAGGGCAAAGGCGCCGAGCTGACGGAATGAGGTCAGGCCTGGGAGCCAACGGTCTTTTTGGTCCTGCGACCCCAAAGTATTGATCATGCCCACAATGAGTTCATTGTGGATGCCTACCAAGGCCGACAGTGAGACATCCGCTCGCGCGACCTCAACGTAGACGAGCCCTTTAAACAGGACTGATGTTCCATCTGTTTGCAAACCTCCCAGACCGTAGGCGCCAAGCATGGTCAGAAGCTCGAACGGGAATTCCTCCCTGTTCCAGTAGTCAATGGTTGCTTCCCGGACATGTTCCTGAAGGAATACACGGATGTCCAAGAGTCGGGAACGCTCAGCGGGTGAGAGCAAATCCAGGACATACATCAAGTCCGCATCAGGAAACGGCGGCGCTATCGCAGGCGCTGCTTGGTCGGGCCGGTTGCGAACACTTTCTTTCAGTTTCACGAGCGCGTGTCCCTTCATCCTTGACAGGAGTGGCTTGGCTGGGCTTACTGGCAGCAGAAACGCACCAGGCTCTACATACTAGGACTTCCTAGTATGTACTAGGAAGTCCTAGTATGTTCCTTAAAAGGCAGACATAGTGTGCGTTGATGCACAGGAGGTGAACGTTGGATTTTAAGGGACTTCCAAGCGCAGACGATCTTCTCGTCCTGCTCACCGTTGCCCGTTTGGGAAGGTTCAATGCAGTCGCTGAAGCGCTGGAAACAACGCACACCACCATTTCGCGGCGGATCCTCGCCTTGGATAAGCGTCTGGGGGGCCGCACTTTGGAACGCACGCCCTACGGATGGGAGCTCACCGAGTTGGGACGCAAGGCGGTGGCGGCGGCAGAGGGCGTTGAGCGAAGTTTGGGCGGCCTCTCGGCAAGTTTGGAGCGCACGTCCGAATCCCTTTCGGGGTTGGTGAGGATCAGCACCCCTGACGTGTTCGGACCCATGTTTGTGACGCCCGCACTTGTACGGCTTCAGCGCAGAAACCCCCTGCTACGGGTCGAAATGCTCAACGCCACGCGCAAGCTCAGCCGGAACAGGTCGGGCGTGGATCTGGAGATTGTTGCCGGCGCCGTGGAGGCGGGGAGAACGGAGACGATCTTCCTGGCCGACTACGTGCTCCGCCTTTACGCCAGCCCAAACTATCTGAAAGAGCGCGGGACGCCCCAAACGCTTCCAGAGTTACAAAGCCACAGCTTCGTGTCCTACGTGGAATCCGTTCTTCAGGTTGTTGAAATAGGCCACCGATCGCAAACCCTGACAGACAGTCCGGCCAACTTTCAGGCAACGAGCCTCTTTGCCCAGCTGGAGGCGGTTCGACACAACGGCGGCATCGGCCTCCTGCCCTCCTTCATGGTCTACGGCCTTCCCGGTTTTGTCCCGGTACTGCCGCATGGTTTTGAGCGTCGGCTCAGTTTCTGGGCTGCGGCCAGACCGGAATCGCTTCGCTCCCCCGCGGTCCAGGCAGTCATCAAGGCCGTTCTGTCGGAAGTCCGCGGCCGCCAAGACGAGCTGATGTCTTAACGGTCGGAACAAGGCCAACCCTCCACTGATGCCATGTGCACGTATGCACATGGCATCTGCTTTAACTGCCCTTGTTTGCACTGTCGAGGCGGTGGGACGCTGAATCAACGGCCCAGCAGAAAGCTGGATTCCCCCAGACCTTCGACCAGATGATGGATCACCCGGCCCGCAGAACCACGGCCCGTAATCCAGAAGCAAAGGAGCATTTAATGGTCAACGTACTCACGCATTACATTGGCGGAACACGCACGGAGGGCACGTCAAAGCGATTCAGTGACGTCTTTGACCCTTGCACTGGCCACGTGCAGTCACGTGTCCCGCTTGCCACCCCTGCAGAGGTAAGTGAGTCTGTAGCCAACGCCGAAAAGGGCCACGCTGAATGGTCTGCCATGAACCCGCAGCGCCGGGGCAGAATTCTTTTGAAGTTTGTTGCACTCGTCAACCAACATTTGGACGAGCTCGCGGAAATGCTCTCCTCCGAGCACGGCAAGACCTTTGCTGATGCGAAGGGAGACATCCAGCGTGGCCTTGAAGTTGTGGAATTCTCAGCTGGAGCGGCTGCGCATTTGTTGAAGGGTGAATTCTCCGACAGCGTGGGGACGGGAATCGACGTACATTCCCTGCGCAAGCCGCTCGGCGTCGTTGCCGGCATCAGCCCCTTCAATTTTCCGGCCATGATCCCGCTGTGGCAGGCCGGCCCCGCACTGGCCGCCGGCAATGCCTTCGTCCTCAAGCCCTCGGAACGCGATCCCTCCGTACCTCTGCGTTTGGCGGAACTGCTCACCGAAGCCGGGTTGCCGGACGGGGCGTTCAACGTGATCAACGGCGACAAGGAAGCCGTTGACGCACTCCTTGAGGACCCGCGCGTCAAGGCAGTTGGCTTTGTTGGTTCCACTCCGATCGCCCAGTACATCTACGCGACGGCCGCCGCACAGGGCAAGCGTGCCCAGTGCTTCGGCGGAGCCAAGAACCACATGGTGATCCTTCCGGACGCCGATCTGGATATGACCGCTGACGCCTTGATCGGCGCGGCCTACGGCTCCGCGGGCGAACGCTGCATGGCGATATCAGTTGCGGTGCCGGTGGGCCAAAAGACGGCCGATGCGCTGGTTGCCAAGCTCAAAGATCGCATCAACAAACTCACCGTCGGCCACAGTCTGAATAAGGACAGCGACTTCGGTCCGGTCATTGCTGCATCAGCGAAGGAACGCATCGAGTCCTACATTGCCGCGGGCCAGGACTCAGGAGCCACGCTGGTGGTGGACGGGCGTGGGCCAACCGTAGAGGGTTATGAGGGCGGATTCTGGGTAGGCCCCACCCTGTTCGACCACGTGACGCCTGACATGAGCATCTACAAGGAGGAGATCTTTGGCCCCGTGCTGAGCGTCGTCCGCGCCGAGGACTACGACGAAGCACTGCGTCTGTGCAACGAGCACGAGTTCGGCAATGGCGTCGCAGTCTTTACGCGTGACGGCGACGCAGCCCGCGACTTTTCCAGCCGAGTCGAAGTCGGCATGGTCGGCATCAACGTTCCGCTTCCGGTTCCCATTGCGTACTACACCTTCGGCGGCTGGAAGGCGTCGGGTTTCGGCGACCTTAACCAGCACGGACCGGATGCGTTCCGCTTCTACACCAAAACCAAGACCGTCACCAGCCGCTGGCCCTCGGGCATCCGCGCGGGCGCCAGCTTCGTCATGCCTGCCGGAAGCTGACCATGCCCACCGATCAAGTCCTCTTCGAACGTCGAGGGCAGCTCGGCGTCATCTTGCTCAACCGGCCCCGGAACATCAACGCACTGACGCCACAGATGGTGGAAGCAATGCTCGCCAAGCTCAGCGAGTGGGCCCACGACAATGCGGTCAAGACGGTCCTGGTGCGTGGAGCCGGGGAACGCGGCCTCTGCGCCGGAGGCGACATCGTGGCGATCTACCGGGACATGGTCGACGGCGACGGCGACGCCACCGCGCAGTTCTGGGCAAGGGAGTACCGTCTCAACTCTCTCGTCGGCCGCTACCCCAAACCGTACGTGGCATTCATGGATGGCCTGGTTCTGGGCGGCGGTGTAGGCATATCCGCCCACGGCTCCCACCGAATCGTCACTGAGCGCACACGGATGGGCATGCCCGAGACGACGATCGGGTTCGTTCCCGACGTCGGCGGTACCTTCTTGCTCGCAGCAGCACCTGGTGAGTCCGGGACTCATGCGGCCATGACGGGCGCCCACCTCGACGGCGCGGACGCCCTGCATCTGGGCCTCGCCGACCATTTCGTTCGGAGCGACAGGCTGGACGCACTTGCGACGGCGTTGGAAGAGGAAGCGGCGGACGAGGCCCTTGCGGACTTCGCCGTCGAGCCGCAGTCCTCCCGCCTCGCGGCCGAGCGGACCTGGATAGACCAGGCCTACGCGTCCAACGACGTCGCCGAAATCGTGCGTCGTCTACGCTCCGCACCTGTACCGGAGGCAGCCCAAGCAGCGGACACCATCGAGGCAAAATCACCCACGGCGCTCAAAGTCGCACTTGCGGCGCTAAGACGTGCGCGGCTGCGTGACCTGACACTTGAGGATGCACTGGACATGGAGTACCGCATCGGTCTCCGGCTTCTTGCCGGCCATGACTTCCGTGAGGGCATCCGCGCGCAGGTCATCGATAAAGATCGGAGCCCCCGCTGGAACCCGGCCACCACGGCCGACGTGACCACAAACATGGTTGCGGATTGCTTCGCCTCCCTCGGCGGGCGTGAGCTCGGGCTCGCCGAGGGCGTCGCAATCGGTTGACGACTCCGAAGCCACCAACTATCCAATGTCCAACTTATTCAGGAGTGTGAAGCATTCCATGTCCGCATACGCTGACGCCTACGCACGCAGTATGGCCGACCCACAATCGTTCTGGCTAGAAGCCGCCGACGCAATCGACTGGTTCGAAAAGCCACACCGCGCGCTCGACACCTCCGAGGCGCCGTTCTTCAACTGGTTCCCGGACGGGGTACTCAACACCTGCTACAACGCGCTGGACCGGCACGTCGTCCAAGGGAAAGGTGACCGCCTGGCCCTCGTTTGGGAATCGGCCATGGCACATCGAACGGAGCGCTACACGTACACCGAACTCCTGGATCGAGTGAGTCGGTTCGCTGGCGCCCTTCGCGACCGAGGCGTCGGCCGCGGAGACCGCGTACTGATCTACATGCCTATGGTTCCCGAGGCAGCCATCGCAATGCTGGCATGTGCTCGGCTCGGTGCCGTTCATTCGGTGGTCTTTGGCGGATTCGCCGCTCCTGAACTTGCCGCGCGGATTGACGACGCCGAGCCCAGAGTCATCGTGGCTGCGTCCTGTGGTCTGGAGCCAGGCCGCGTTGTTGAATACACGCCGCTCATCCGGGCCGCGTTGGAAAAGACCCGCCATCGTCCTGATTCCACGATCATCCTCCAGCGGGAACAGGCAGCGTCGGAACTGGGAGAAGCCGAGTTCGACTGGGATGACGTCATTTCCGCTGCCGAACCTGCCGACTGCGAACCGGTCATGGCCACCGATCCCCTCTACATCCTCTACACCTCTGGAACCACCGGAAAACCCAAAGGTGTAGTCCGTGACAACGGCGGCCACGCCGTCGCCCTGGCGTGGTCCCTGCCCAACATCTACAACGTTCATCCAGGGGAAACCATGTGGGCGGCCTCAGATGTGGGATGGCAGGTGGGCCACACTTACACGGTGTACGGGCCACTCATCGGCGGAGCCACTACTGTCATGTTCGAGGGAAAGCCGGTTGGAACCCCCGACGCCGGTGCGTTCTGGCGCATCATCGAGAAGTACAACGTCAAAGTGCTGCTCACGGCACCCACCGCCATACGGGCGATCAAACGGGTTGACCCCGAGGCGACATGCTTGGACGGGCACGACATCAGCAGCCTTGATGCCTTGTTCCTGGCAGGCGAAAGGCTTGATCCCGACACCTACGCATGGGCTGGCGACGTCCTCGGCGTTCCGGTGGTCGATCACTGGTGGCAAACGGAAACCGGATGGCCTGCTTGCGCGAACCTCCGAGGGCTGGAACCGATGCCCCTCAAACCGGGATCGCCCTCGGTTCCCGTTCCCGGGTTCGACATTCGGGTGCTCTCCTCGGACGGCAATCCGGTAGAAGCCGGCACCGAAGGGATGCTCTGTATCAAATTGCCACAGCCCCCTGGCATGCTGAGCACCCTTTGGCAGGACAAGGAACGCTATCGCAAGGCGTACCTGAGCACCTTCGACGGGTACTACCTCACTGGCGACAGCGGCCTGATCGACGAGGACGGATACGTGTATGTCATGGGCCGCACCGATGACGTCATCAATGTAGCCGGACACCGTTTGTCCACCGGGGTCTTGGAAGCGGTGCTGGCTGCCCACCCCGCAGTCGCGGAATGCGCGGTCATCGGTGTGCCGGACGAATTGAAAGGGCAAGTGGCCCGAGGCTTCGTGGTCTTGAAATCCGGGGCCAACATTACCGAGGACGCCTTGAGGGAACAGATCATCGCCTCTGTCCGTGCAGAGGTGGGGCCGGTGGCGGCATTTCGGGAGCTCTACGTGGTGGACGGCCTCCCCAAGACGCGCTCAGGGAAGATCCTGCGCCGCAGTATGCGGGCAATCGCCGAAGGGCGCGATGAAGCGCTGCCGGCGACCATCGAAAATCCCGAAATCTTCACTTCACTGAGCCCAATACTTCAAGGTAAACGCGCCAACTATTGATCGATCGAGCCTGCTGGCTCTTTCGATGGTTCGAGGGCTCAGCCCCCAATGCGCAACCAATCAATCAATCGAAACGCGAGGAAAACTTATGACACCACGAATCGCTTTTATCGGACTTGGCCACATGGGTGGTCCAATGGCAGCCAATCTGGCGAAGGCCGGATATGAGGTAACCGGGTTTGACCTGGCAGCTTCATCCCTTGATCAGGCCCGCGACAACGGAATCAGGATTGCGGAATCCGCCGTCACGGCCGTTGAGGCAGCCGATGTGGTCATCACTATGCTTCCAGCAGGTCGCCATGTTCTGGAACTCTACTCAGGAACAGCTGACTCTCTTGGCCTGTTGTCGGCAGTCTCCCCAGGGACGCTCTTCATTGACTGCTCCACCATCGCCGTGGCAGATGCCCTGTCCGCACACGCCTTGGCGGCTTCGGCGGGCCAGCGGTCTTTGGAGGCTCCCGTTTCCGGTGGGGTTGCCGGCGCCGCTGCGGGCACCTTGACGTTCATGGTTGGAGGACTTGATGCTGACTTTGCCCAAGCCGGACCGATTCTCGACACCATGGGCAAACGAAAGGTGTATTGCGGCGGTTCCGGCGCGGGCCAGGCAGCCAAAATTTGCAACAACATGATTTTGGGAATCACGATGATCGCGGTAAGCGAAGCCTTTGTCCTGGGCGAGCAGCTTGGGGTTAGCAACGATGCACTGTTCGACGTGACGTCACATGCGTCCGGCCAATGCTGGGCGCTGACCTCCAACTGCCCTGTACCGGGTCCGGTGCCTGGCAGCCCGGCGAACCACGATTTCCGGCCAGGTTTCGCGAGTGCGCTCATGGCCAAAGACTTGGGCTTGGCGGCCGATGCATTGGCTTTCGCCGGGCTGCAGGACGTTGGTCTGGGAGGAAGGGCGACTGACATGTATCGCGCGTTTTCCGACGACGGCGGTGCAGACAAGGATTTTTCTGCCATCATCAACGCCATTCGGGCCCAGACGGCAGAATCCAGCATCGCTGATCAGCGGGCGGCTACTGCCACAGACGTCGCATAATGGACTACAAGAACATTCTGCTACTCGCCGGTCGCATGACGGGCGCAGAAGAAGCTGGCATCCGTTGTGAGAGACGCTTCTTTCACCCGCTGTTTTCCACGAAGGACCAAAAAGAAGGTTTTCATGCCTTTGTTGAGAAGCGTCCGCCGAGATTCCTTCACCAGTAGCGTGTATGGTTATGCAGCCTAACGACTACTACCGCCCCGACGACCGGGAGTTGCTCCGGGCCGCGATGCGTGAACTGGCCCAACGGTTCCGCCCCGCGGTGTTGTTTGGCGGGATGGTGGCCGGGAACAGTCTCCAGCTCTCGGATTTCATCGGCGCGGCCACGGCTAGCCTCCGCAACGTCAGTGTCCCTCCTGGGGCTGGGCTGGGTGGGCGGGTTTTCAGCCAGTGCCAGCCCCTTCTGGTGACCGACTACATCGCTTCCGACCGGATTACCCACGAATACGATGCTGCCGTCAAAAACGAGGGCATAAGATCGCTGACCGCTGTGCCGGTCATAGTTCGCGGCGAGCCTCGCTCCGTACTCTATGTCGGAAGCCGGGAGGGCATCCCCCTGGGTGAGCGCGCCATGGAAGATGCCATGTCTGCGGCGAAGGCCATCGCTTCGGAACTGCGCGTCAGGGATGAGGTGGACCGGCGAGTGGCCGTCATGCACCGTGTCCATGATGAATCTTCCATGACATACGATCACAACTGGCTGGAGGAAGTCCGGCAGGCGCACGCTGAGTTGCGGTCACTGGCCAGCACGGTCACCGACGTGCAACTCGCACAGCAGCTCGATGGGATCGGCGCGCGCCTGGCCCCCTCCCCCGCCAGCGGGTTGCAGCCCGCTGTACGGCTGGCACCCCGGGAACTGGATGTGCTGGCCCAGATTGCTTTGGGTTGCTCCTATGCCGAAACAGCAGACAGGCTGAGTCTGAAGCCAGTCACCGTGAAGAGCTATCTTCAAAACGCCATGGCCAAGCTTTCCGTGCATAACCGGCTCGAAGCGGTGTCGGCCGCACGGAGGCTCGGTCTACTGCCGTAGTAGGTCTTCCGAAACCGCCATGGAACGTCCTCCCGGATTCCGGGAGGACGTTCTCGTGTTTGCTCCTGATCGGCCCCTTGGGAATGCGGCGCTGCCGCGAAGTATCCCAGTAGCAGTAGGTGCGGGGCCGCCGATGGGTCGGCAGCCCCGCACCTTCCAGCGGCGGTCCTACGCCGCCGTCGTGCGGTCTTTCTTCATGGTTCCGCCTTCCAGGGGACGCTCTTCGAGTCGCGACTTCTCCCGATTGGGCAGGGCCATGGTGCAGGCGATGCTGAACACGCCAATGGCGGCGAGCAGAACGCCGATGCCCCAGCCTCCTGTGCTGGCAATCAGCTGTGCCGCGACGAGCGGAACAACGCCACCGCCCAGGACCCCGGCGAGGTTGTAACCCATGCCGGCGCCGGTGTAACGGTACTTTGTCTCAAAAAGCTCGGGAAGGAGCGCACCTGCCGGGCCGTAGGCGATCGCAAAAATTACGAGGGTGACGGTGAGGCCGATGCCGAAGGCCAGAACTGTACCCATGCTCAGCAGTGGGAACAGCACCAGGGACCATGGCACAGCGAAAATGCAGGACGCCGCAATGACCTTCTTGCGACCGAAGCGATCGGAAAGGATGCCGGAGGCCAAGGTGGCGGCGGCAACGAAGACAGATGCGATGATCCCAGTGGTAAGGACCTCCGGACGGCTCAATTGCATACCGGTGGGACTTGTTGCGTAGCTTGTCAGGAATGCCGTTCCAATGTAGAAGAGGGCAAACAAGAGCGTCAGGGAGCCGCCTGCCAAGAGGATCTCCTTGGGCTGGCCCTTGATGGACTCGACGATGGGAAGCCGGGCAGTGGTTTCAGGGCGGTTGGCGTTCCTGAACACCGGTGTTTCCTCGATGCTGGTCCGCACCCAGAAGCCCACCAGAACCAGGACGGCGCTGAGAATGAACGGCACTCGCCAGCCGATGGTGATAAACGCCTCCGACTTGTCGCCCAAGGTAAGGCTGGTGACCAGGAACGTGCCGCTGGCCAGCGCGAAGGCCACAGATGGACCGAGTTGCGGGAAAGAGCCGAACAGTCCGCGTTTGCCTTGGGGCGCGTATTCGGCTGTCAGCAAGGTGGCACCCGCCCATTCCCCGCCGACCGCCAGGCCCTGGACGAATCGAAGGACCACCAGCAATATCGGTGCTGCAATGCCGATGGTGCTGGCATCCGGGATCAGGCCGATCATCACCGTGGCGATGCCCATCATGAGCAGCGTGGTGATGAGTGTCTTCTTGCGTCCGATCCTGTCGCCGTAGTGCCCGAAGATGATTGCCCCCACCGGCCGGGCGATGAACGCGACGGCGAAGGTACCGAAGGATGCGACAGTACCGGCAGCAGCACCCAAGGCGGGAAAGAAAACTACCGGAAAGACCAAAGCGGCTGCCGTTCCGTAGATGAAAAAGTCGTAGAACTCGATGGTGGTACCGGCCGCACTGGCGAACGCTACCTTCCTGAGGGTCTTGCGGCTGTGAGGCGGTGAATAGGCAACGGATGAAGCTGAGCTCATGGGAATCTCCTTTGATGTCCGGCTCGTGTTTCTCACAATGTGATGCAGAGCACCATAGCCAGAAGCGAGGACATCCAACTACCTCCCAAAGGAGGTATCCCCCACCCAAGCCTTGATGTATACAAAGACGTGCCATTTTGGTATTTGATTGCTACTTTTCGGATGCTGTGCATACACTGTGGTTATGCGTGCGAGTGATCGGGCTTATGCGGTTTTGCGTGAGGATATTGTTCAGTGGCGTCTTCGGCCGGGTGCGGTGTTGGCCGAGGTGGAGCTGTCCGAGCGGTTGGGGGTGTCGCGGACTCCGGTGCGGGAGGCGTTGGGCCGGTTGACTGCGGAGGGTTTGACGAGGGCGGCCGGCGGGCGTGGGGTGGTGGTGACCGACATTTCGTTGGAGAGCATCGATGAGTTGTTCGAGCTCCGCGAGACCTTGGAGGTTAGGGCTGCGGGCTTGGCTGCGCAGCGGGGCGAGCCGGGGGTTTTCGCCGGGCTCCACGCCCTTTTGCTGGGGGCCCCTGCCTTGCTCGGTGATGGGGATCCTGCCCGGGGCGGGTATTACGCGTTGGTGGGCCGTTTGGATGAGGCGATCGATGCGGCGATCTGCAACGCGTATCTGGCCCAGGCCATGCGGGGGCTTCGGGTGCATCTGGTCCGGGTCCGGCGTCTGGCCGCGGATGATACCGCCCGGCTGCAGGCTGCCGCTGCCGAGCACGCCGCGATCGCCGAGGCCATCGCGGCGGGGAACCCGCGGGTCGCCGAGGCCGCCACTACCCTTCATTTGCACCGCAGCCTGAGCCATCTCAAGGCCACGCACACACCTGCCTAGAAAGCCCTGCACCTGCTGGGCAACAACACCTGTTGGGAAACCACTACACCTGTTTTAGAAGGAGCATCATGGTCAAGAACCATCACGTCCGTGTTTATAAGTCCGAGGAGAACCTGCCCCGTGAGGAGCAGTTGGCGCATAAGATCGCCGTGGTCGCTGCCGACCCTGTTCCCGTGACTGCCGAGGTCACGGAGATGGTGATCAACCGGATCATCGATAACGCCTCGGTGGCCATCGCGTCGTTGAACCGGGCCCCGATCGTCGCGGCCCGCGCCCAGGCCCTGACGCACGGCCCGTCGGCCAACGGCAAGGGCGCCAAGGTGTTCGGCGTCACTGAGCGGGTGTCCCCGGAGTGGGCTGCCTGGGCGAACGGGGTGGCCGTGCGTGAGCTGGATTACCATGACACGTTCCTGGCCGCGGATTACTCCCACCCGGGCGACAACATCCCGCCGATCCTGGCCGTGGCCCAGCATGTGGGTTCCACCGGGGC
>NZ_JBIVQG010000020.1:0-65387 GCF_044755025.1 Paenarthrobacter sp. NPDC092416 | reverse complement strand
CCAGCGAACACCGCAGCAGCCCGCATCGGCCCCACAGTATGCGAACTCGACGGGCCAATACCCACAGTGAACAGATCGAAAACACCAACAGCCATGGCTGGATCCCTTTCAGGGAAGAAACAACGAGCAAAACGTGGAGTGGGGGCCGGGCCCATCCCGAGCCAAGGCAGGCGCCGGCCCCCGCGGAGGTCCCAGTGCGAACCTCCAAACCCGGTATTGCGTCCGGCATTCGTTCCCAGCAAATGCCGCACCCGGGTAGATCAGTGTGCATTGGCCGCCAGGGCCAAAACGGGGGTTCGCTGCCAAACATGCCGTGCGCACGGCACACCCCGCAGCGACCCCACGAATCGGCCAGCCAAGGCAGGCGCCGGCAGCGACCGAAAGGGCTCAGGCGAGGTTCGCGACTCCCGGATACAGCGGATGCGCAGCGGCGAGTGCCTCCACACGGTGCCGCAACCCGGAAAGGTCCGTGCCGTCGTCGGCGATCAATGCCTCAGCGATGATGTCCGCAACCTCGCGGAAGGCTGCTTCCCCGAAACCGCGCGTAGCGAGTGCCGGCGTGCCAATCCGAAGACCCGAAGTGACCATCGGTGGGCGCGGATCGAAGGGGACGGCATTGCGGTTGACCGTGATGTCGATCGCGGCGAGGCGGTCCTCGGCCTGCTGACCATCGAGTTCGCAGTTGCGCAGGTCCACCAGGACCAGGTGCACGTCAGTGCCGCCGGAGACAACGGAGATACCCTTTTCCGCAACGTCCGGCTGGACCAAGCGTTCAGCGAGGATCCGGGCGCCGGCCAGGACGCGTTCCTGACGTTCCCGGAACTCTGCCGAAGCTGCAATCTTGAACGCGACAGCCTTGCCCGCGATCACGTGCTCCAGCGGCCCGCCCTGCTGGCCAGGGAACACAGCCGAGTTGATCTTCTTGGCGATGTCGGCGTCGTTGGAGAGGATGATGCCACCACGCGGACCGGCGAGCGTCTTGTGCGTCGTGGACGTGGTGACGTGCGCGTGCTGGACCGGCGACGGGTGCAGCCCCGCAGCAACCAGGCCTGCGAAGTGCGCCATATCCACCATCAGGTAAGCCCCCACGGAATCGGCGATCCGGCGGAACTCAGCGAAGTCCAGCTGCCGCGCATAAGCGGACCAGCCGGCAACGATGAGAGCCGGCTTGTGCTCCTGCGCAAGGCGCTCAACCTCGGCCATGTCCACGGTGTGGGTGTCCTCGCGGACGCCGTACGGGACCACGTTGTACAGCTTGCCGGAGAAGTTGATCCGCATGCCGTGGGTCAGGTGCCCGCCATGGGCCAAGTTCAAGCCCATGATGGTGTCGCCGGGTTTGATCAGCGCGTGCATCACCGAAGCGTTCGCCTGCGCACCGGAGTGCGGCTGGACGTTCGCGAACCCGGCGCCGAACAGGGACTTGATGCGGTCGATCGCCAACTGCTCAATCACGTCAACGTGCTCGCAGCCACCGTAGTAGCGCTTGCCAGGGTAGCCCTCGGCGTACTTGTTGGTCAGCACCGATCCCTGTGCCTGCATCACGGCTACGGCGGTGTGGTTCTCCGAAGCGATCATTTCCAGGCCGTCGCGCTGGCGGACCAGTTCGTCGTCGATCTTCGCGGCGATCTCGGGATCCAGCTCGGACAGCTGCGCATCCAACGACGCCGACACAACCTGCTCGAACTCAGTCACGGCTGCGGCGCTCACAGTTCGCCACCGTTCGCTGCAGCGTATTCCTCAGCCGACATCAGGGGGCCCTCGTCCGTGGCAGCCACCTTGAACAGCCAACCAGCGCCGTAAGGGTCGGTGTTGATCAGGGCCGGATCGCTGACAACGGCGTCATTGATCTCGGTCACCTCACCTGTCACCGGCGAGTACAGGTCCGAGACCGATTTGGTGGACTCGACCTCACCACACGTCTCACCCGCGGTCACACTGGAACCGACCTCAGGCAGGTCCACGTACACAATGTCGCCCAAGGCATCCGCAGCAACCGCGGAAATCCCAATCCCCACAGGCCCGGCTCCATCAGCGGCAACCCATTCGTGCTCAGCCGAGTACTTCAGCTCGGCAACTACTTTGCTCATCTCAATTTTCCTAACTTCTCGTGACTATTTCTGGCGCTTGTAGAACGGCAGCGCCACTACTTCGAACGATTCCGCTTTGCCTCGCAGGTCCACGTCAACCACAGTCCCAACTTCGGCATGTTCGACGTCGACATAAGCCATGGCGACCGGGTAACCGAGCGTCGGGCTGGGCTGGCCGGAGGTGACTTCGCCAATCAGCGTTCCGTCTGAGAGCACCGGGTAGTGTCCGCGGGCAGCGCGGCGGCCGGTACCCTTGAGGCCAACCAGCTTCTGGCCGCGGGTGGAACCAACGCCGGCTGACTTGATGGCCGCCAACGCTTCCTTGCCGACGAAGTCGCCTTCCTTTGACAGCGCGACGACGGGGCCAAGGCCGGCGGCGTAGGCGTTGACGTAGCGGGAGAGCTCGTTTCCGTAGAGGGGCATGCCGGCTTCGAGGCGGAGCGAGTCACGTGCGGCGAGGCCCGCGGGGATGAGTCCGTGGCTTTCGCCCGCTTCGAGGAGTGCTTCCCAGAGGCCTGCTGCGTCGACGTTGGGGATGTAGATTTCGAAGCCGTCTTCGCCGGTGTAGCCGGTGCGGGCGAGCAATAGGTCCAGCCCGTTAATCTCAACCTCAACAGCCGCGTAGTACTTCAGCTCGGTGACCAGGGCGTGCTGCTCGGCCGGAACCAAGCGAAGCAGGATCGCTTCGGCGTTGGGCCCCTGAACTGCGATGAGTGAAGTCTCGGCCGAAGCATCCTCAACAACGACGTCGAATCGGGCTGCACGCTCGGCCAGAGCCGCGGCCACCACCTTGGCGTTGCCCGCGTTCGGGACCACGAGGTATTTGTCCACGCCTTCTGCCGGAGACGGGCGGCGGTAGGAGATGAGGTCATCGATGATGCCGCCGTCGGTGTCGCAGATCAGCGAGTACTTGGCCTTGCCGACGGCGATCGCGGAGAGCTTTCCGGCAAGCGCGTAGTCCAGGAAGGCGCCGGCGTCCGGGCCTGTGACCCAGACTTCCCCCATGTGGGAGAGGTCGAACAGGCCAGCGGACTTGCGGACGGCGTGGTGCTCGGCGAGCTCGGACTCGTACTTCAGGGGCATCTGCCAGCCGCCAAAGTCCGTAAAGGAAGCGCCGGCCTTTTTGTGCTGCTCGTACAGGGCGGTGTAGTTCTCAGACATGTCAGGAGTCCTTAGTTTTCGAAGTCTGCGGTGTTGTCCTCGAACGCTTCAAGGGGTGGGCAGGAGCACACGAGGTTCCGGTCGCCTGCGGCGCCGTCGATCCGGCCCACGGGCGGGAAGTACTTGTCCTGCTTCAAGTGGTGGACGGGGAACGCTGCCTGCTCACGCGGGTAGTCGCGGCCCCAGTCGGAACTCACGACGGCGGCAGCTGTGTGCGGCGCGTTGCGCAGCGGCGAGTTCTCAACAGTGAAATCACCGCTGGCCACCTGCTCGATTTCGGCGCGGATGGTGATCATGGCTTCGATGAAGCGATCGATCTCCGCCAAATCCTCGGACTCGGTGGGCTCCACCATCAGGGTGCCCGCAACGGGGAACGCCAGCGTGGGAGCGTGGAAACCGAAGTCGATCAGGCGCTTCGCCACATCTTCAGCGGTAACACCCGTGCGAGCCGTCAATTCGCGAAGATCAAGGATGCACTCGTGGGCCACGAGTCCGCCTTCGCCGGTGTAGAGCACCGGGAAGTGCTCATCCAAGCGGGAGGCAACGTAGTTCGCAGCAAGCAGAGCGGACTTGGTCGCTTCGGTGAGGCCCTGGCCACCCATGAGCTTCACGTAGGCCCAGGAAATCGGAAGCACACCGGCGGAGCCGTAGCGGGATGCAGAGATGGCCACGCCACCTTCAGACGAAACATTGTTCGCGTCCCCCGGCATGAACGGTGCCAGGTGAGCCTTGGCTGCGACCGGGCCAACACCCGGACCGCCGCCACCGTGCGGGATGCAGAAGGTCTTGTGCAGGTTCAGGTGGGACACGTCGCCGCCGAACTTGCCCGGCTGGGCCAAACCAACGAGTGCGTTGAGGTTAGCGCCGTCGACGTACACCTGGCCCCCGGCTGCGTGGATCGCGTCGCAGACCTCGCGGACATCGGCGTCGTAGACACCGTGTGTGGACGGGTAGGTGATCATGATGCAGGACAGGACATCCTTGTTGGCTTCGATCTTCGCCGTCAGGTCCGCGTGATCGATGGTGCCATCGGCAGCGGTAGCAACAACTACAACTTTCATGCCGGCCAACACGGCCGAGGCGGCGTTGGTGCCGTGGGCCGAGGCCGGGATCAGGCAGACAGTGCGCTGCTCATCGCCACGGGAGAGGTGGTAGCCGCGGATCGCGAGCAGGCCCGCGAGCTCACCCTGGGAACCGGCATTCGGCTGGATGGAAACTTGGTCGTAGCCGGTGATCTCGGTGAGGTCGGCTTCCAAACCTTCAATCAGTTCGCGCCAGCCAGCGGTCTGGTGATCCGGAGCGAACGGGTGGATGGAGGCGAACTCGGGCCAGGAAATGGCTTCCATCTCAGCTGTAGCGTTGAGCTTCATGGTGCACGAGCCCAGCGGGATCATGGTGCGATCCAGTGCGAGGTCCCGATCGGACAGCTTGCGGATGTAGCGCAACAGCTGCGTCTCGGAACGGTGCGTATTGAACACGGGGTGCTGCAGGAAATCGCTGGTTCGGACCACATCCGAGGGCAGTTCGAAACCGGTCGCGTCCCCTACCGGACCGGCGCCAAAGGCGACAGCCACCGCGGAGAGGACCTCCGGCGTCGTGGTTTCATCAACCGAGACGCCTACGGTGTCGGCGTCAATGACCCGCAGGTTGATGCCCCGGGCTTCGGCAGCGGCGATGACCTTGCCGGCCTTCCCCGGGACGCGGACTGTGAGGGTGTCGAAGAAGGAGTCGGACACGAGTTCGCGGCCGGCCTTAACCAGCGTGGTGGCGAGCGTGCGTGCGTGGCCGTGCACGGTTTCGGCGATCGCCTTCAGGCCTTCCGGACCGTGGTAAACGGCGTACATCGACGCCACGATGGCGAGCAGCGCCTGGGCAGTGCAGATGTTGGACGTGGCCTTCTCGCGGCGAATGTGCTGCTCGCGGGTCTGCAATGCCAAGCGGTAGGCGGGCACACCGGCGTTGTCCTTGGAAACGCCCACGATCCGGCCCGGAAGCGTGCGCTCCATGCCTTCGCGGACAGCCATGTACGCCGCGTGGGGACCGCCGAAGAACAGCGGAACACCAAAGCGCTGCGCGGTTCCGACGGCGATATCGGCACCTTGCTCGCCCGGGGGCGTGATGAGGGTGAGCGCCAGCAAATCGGCCGCAACCGTCACCAGGGCACCGCGTTCCTTGGCCTCCGCAATGACGCCGGAGTGGTCGAAAACGCGGCCGGAAACGCCTGGCTGCTGCAGGACGATGCCGTTGATATCGCCGTCGGGGAGCCCGGCGGACAGGTCGGCGACCTCAACCTCGAAGCCGAGCGCCTCGGCGCGGCCCTTCACGATCGCGATGGTCTGCGGCAGGAGGTCGGCGTCCAGTACGGTCTTGCCGTCCTTCGCGGTTTTGGACTTGTTGGCCCGGCGCATCAGCAGCACAGCCTCAGCCACGGCGGTTGCTTCGTCCAGCAGCGACGCGTTGGCTACAGGAAGTCCTGTGAGGTCCTGGACCATGGTCTGGAAGTTCAAGAGCGCTTCGAGGCGGCCTTGGGAAATCTCAGGCTGGTAGGGGGTGTAAGCCGTGTACCAGGCGGGTGCTTCCAGAATGTTGCGGCGGATCACCGGCGGGGTCACGGTGTCGTAGTAGCCCTGGCCGATCAGCTGGATGGCGGTCTTGTTCTTGGACGCGAGCTTGCGGAGCTCGGCCAGGACCTGGACTTCGCTGAGGGCACCCTGGAGCGTCAGCGGCGTGGCTTGCCGGATGGAATCGGGGACAGCGACGTCTACCAGGCCGTCTACGGAGTCGTAGCCGATGGCCTTGAGCATGGTGTCAACGTCGGCTTGGCGGCGGGCGCCGATGTGCCGGTCCGCGAAGGCGGTGGGGGTTGATTGAACAGTCAAGAGGAACTCCATGATTCAGGCGCCCAATGAGCGCCACGATGATGTGGGGTTCCTCCCCGCTCTGTATTGGACCTGAGAGATTCCGCAGGCTCGATTGCCCGCTTGCACCGTCGGTGAGCCCGGTTTCCCGGACTGCTTTCCAGAGTTGCCTAACCGCGGCGGTACATGGGCCTGAGAGATTCCTGGGGAGGATTTGCTCCTACGGCGCCTGACTGGATGTACCGGCAGGGCTCTCCCGCCGCAGATCAAAAGCGTGTGTGCCACTCATGAGTGACACGCTTCACACCATAGCGGGTGATCGCGAAAAAACGCAAGCAAGCGATACCTACCGGTGCATGGCTTCGTGGATCTGCAGGGCAAACCACAACTGGGCAACAGTGGACGTTTCGCCCATGTCCAACCCTGTCAGCTCGCCGATTTTCCGCATCCGGTAGATGATGGTTTGCCGGTGCGCGAACAGTGCCGCGGCGGTTTTTTGCCAGGAGCGCTGCGAGTCCAAATAGGTCCTCAGCGTGACGATAAGATCGCCTTCCTGGCTCTGCTCGTAGTCGAAAATCGGGCCCAGGAGACGCCTGACCAACGCCGTCCCTTCCTCAAAACCCGTCAAGCCAAGCCATGACGGTCCTTGCGCGTAGCGGGACAAACCCAGCTTGTTCGCCCGGGCCGATCCGAGAGCCCACAGTGACTCCTGCAGCGCCCTTTGAAGCCCGGCCACGGAGGCCGGTGCGCTGATGCCAATCGTGGCGCTGGACCCTGCACAGTGCAGCAGCACGTCGTCGGCCACCTCGGCCGGGACCACCACGTGCAGCCTGTTGTTTCGCCGCAAGGACGCCGCCGAAACTCCATGTCGCCACAGTTCGATGTGCACGTTCGCCAGGATGTCGCCGTCGTCCGCTGAGATCGAGGCGACCAGAAAATCGTCTGCCGGCACATCGAAAGCGGCCAGCCGGCTTTCCATTTCCGCTGCGCCCAAACGGCCATCCATGGCCTGCAGCAGGAACTCGCCCGCCAGCCGGTGCCGGCCTTCCAGCGAGAGGACGATGCGCGAGAGCTGCAGTCCCAGCACCGTTGCGGCGTGGAGAAGTACGACGGCGTCCGGGTGCGGTTCGGTGTTCGGCAGCACCACCAGGAGCGCATTGGCGTGCGTGGGGATGTCCACGGTCAACACGTGCCGGCCCCGAACCCGGTGCCACTGGAAGTTCTTTCCCGCAAGTGTCGCCTGCCCGGATTGCGGGGCCCATTCGTCCGCGAGGAAGCCCGGGAGCCGCTGACCCCCGGGATGCCAAGGATGGAGGCAACGGCGATCCACCACGAACAGCTCCGCGTCGAGCTCTACAGCCAGCCTTTGCACCAGACTTTGCCAGTGGTCCTCGGACGCCCCCACCGTTCGCAGCAGGTCGTACACGCGTGCGGTCTGACGCAAACGTCGCGATTCTTCGAGCAGGGAGGACTCGGCCACCGAGCGGGCGATCGCGATGAACGGCAGCGGATAGGGAATGTTGATCAGCGGCAGGGGCAGCCGGTTGCAGGCTTCCAGGAACTCCGGCAGCAGCTCGGGCGCGTGCATCTTCTCGCCGATGGCCAGGGCACTGGCGCCGCTGTCCATCATCGCCTCGGCGAGCGCCACCTGGCCTGCTGCGTCAGCTGGGATGGAGAGCCCGTTGGTCATCATCAGCTCACCGCCCGTGACCCACTCCCACAGCCGGGGCAGGTCCGAGGTGTGGGCCCAGGTGATGCGGTTGTCGCGACCTTCAGCTCCCGCCAGCAGGGTTAGCCCAAGCTGCGGTTCGGCGACGAGCTCGGCCACTGTGATTGCCATTGAATTGCGCTCCGCTTCCTTGACGCATGGGCCGAATTTCGGGCCTCTTAGACATTCGTATAAGAGGCTCGGCCATTTGTAGTCAATGTACCGCTATCCGGAGTGATACGCGTCACCAAGAATGGAACTAACGAACTTTCCGCTCAACGGCGAGCATCGCGCAACATCACCGATACGCCGGCGGTTTGGCCGCCCGCACCACAGCTAACGAAGGATCCCGGAATGACAACGCACAAGCCCATCGGCCCCGTCGACGCCACCAAAGTCCCCCGGTATGCAGGCCTCGGCACCTTCGCCCGCCTCCCGCAAATCGACCGCGTCCCTGACTACGACATTGCGATTGTCGGCGTACCGTTCGACGGCGGAACCTCCTTCCGGCCCGGCGCCCGTTTCGGTCCTGCCGCCGTCCGCGAGGCCTCACGTCTCCTGCGCCCCGGCTACCACCCCGAGCTCGACGTTGAGCCGGTGTATGAAGCCCAGGTTGTGGATGCCGGCGACATCGCGTGCACGCCCTATGACATCGCCCGCGCTGTTCGTGAAATCGAGGAGCAGGCCCTGCCTCTGATCAGTGAGGACAAGCGGCTCATCTCCATCGGCGGCGACCACACCATTGCGTTGCCCATGTTGAGGGCGTTGAACAAGGTCCACGGTCCCGTCGCGTTGCTCCACTTCGACGCCCACCTGGACACGTGGGACACCTACTTCGATCAGCCCATCACGCACGGGACCATCTTCCGCCGGGCCTTCGAGGAAGGCCTCCTTGTGGAGGACAAGTCGATGCATGTTGGTATCCGCGGCCCGGTCTATGACCGCAACGACTTCCTGCGGGACCACGAATTCGGATTCCAGATCATCCGCTGCTCAGACCTGGACGTCATTGGTGTCCCGGCCGCCATCCAGCAGGTCAAGGACAGGCTCGGCGACACCCCGGTCTACGTCTCCATCGACATCGACGTCCTGGACCCGGCGTTCGCTCCCGGCACGGGCACCCCGGAGATGGGCGGACTCCACTCCCGCGAACTCCTTGCCCTGCTCCGCGGACTCAACGGCATCAACATCGTGGGCGCCGACGTCGTGGAGGTCGCCCCGGCCTACGACCATGCGGACATCACCACCGTTGCCGCGGCCACCTTGGTCTTCGATCTCCTCGGGCTGATGGTGAACCGCAGCAAGGCCACCTCAGTCCGTGAACTGCAATCCGCAAGTTGGACTGCGTCATGAGCACCGCGCCCACAACAGAGGTACCCCGGCTCGAGGACAAAACCATCCAGCCCATCCCGGCCAACGAGCGCCACGGCAAAGCCCGTGATCTCTTCACCATCTGGTTCGGCTCCAACATCATGATCATGACCATCGTGACAGGCGGACTCGCCACCACGGTGTTCGGCCTCGGCTTTGTGCCGGCGATCGTGGGCATCATCATCGGCAACATCGTGGGCGGCATCTTCATGGCGCTGCACTCCGCCCAAGGCCCGCAACTGGGCGTGGCGCAGATGATCCAGACCCGCGGGCAGTTCGGCTCCTTCGGGGCACTGCTGATCGTGGTCATCGTGGTGGTCATGTACGTCGGCTTCTTCGCAGCGAACCTCGTCTTCGGTGGCGAAGCAATGGCCGCGGTGAGCCCGGGCATCAGTGTTGACGCGGGCATCGTCATCATCGGAGTGGTCAGTGTTATCGCCACGATTTTCGGCTACAGGCTCATCCACGCTTATGCACGCATCCTGAGCGTCGCGGCGGGTTTGGCACTGCTGCTGGCCTTCGTCTGGATCCTCGTGGTCCACGGCCTGCCAGCCAGCTTCCTCGAACAAGGCAACTTCAACTGGGTCGGTTTCATGGGGACCATCTCGGTCTCCGCACTGTGGCAGTTGGCCTACGCGCCATACGTCTCCGACTACTCCCGCTACATGCCGCAAGGAACGGGGTCCGCCCCCGCATTCTGGGCATCGTACTCAGGCTGTGTCCTGGGCACGCTGTTCCCCATGATCCTTGGCGCCCTGGTAGGAACGCTCGCCATGACCATGAGCGGGGGCGACGTGGAGATCGTCGGCAGCCTGGGCGCGTTGCTCCAGCCATGGACCCTGATCATCGTAGGCATCTTCTGCCTGGGCGTCGCGGCGTCAAACGCCATGAACCTTTACTGCGGCGTCCTGTGCACCCTCACCATCGGGCAGACGTTCAAGCCCACGTGGTTGCCACGGGCCAAGACGCGCAGCATCGCTGCGATCATCCTCTTCGTTGTCGCAGTCAGCATCGCCCTGTTCGCCCGCGACAATTTCATCCTCTTCTACACCAACTTCCTGTCCTTCCTGATGTACGTCCTGGTTCCGTGGACCGCTATCAACCTGGTGGACTACTACCTTCTGCGGCACGGCGACTACCGGGTTGAAGACTTCTTCAAGCGCGACGGCGGTGTGTACGGGCGGTTCAATTGGGTCGCCATCGGTTCATACGTAGCAGGCGCCCTGATCCAGGTCCCCTTCTCGGCAACCGCGATCTACACAGGCCCACTGGCCGCCGCGTTGGGCGGCGTGGACATCTCCTGGATCGTCGGGCTGGTGGTGGTTGCTCCCCTCTACTACATCGCGGCCCGGGTTTTCCGTAAGAAGACGGAAACCGCCGCCTTTCCCACCACTGCACTCACCGCAGACCTCATCTGAAAGCGAATCATCATGACCACCACGCATGCCGAACAGTTCACTGTCCGACGCTCCTCCTCCGACCACGCTTCCGCCGGCGTCCTGCCGCTCCCTCTGCCCCTTCCTCCGGCAGGACATTTCATCAACGGGTCGTTCGTTCCGGGCTCCTCCCAGCAGTCCATAGACGTCGTGGATCCCGCCACCGAACAGGTCATCGCATCCGTCCAAGCGGGCACCGCCGCAGATGTCGACGCCGCCGTTGAAGCCGCCGTCGCAGCCCAGAAGTCCTGGGGAGCCACCACGCCCAAGGAACGCGCCGATGTCCTGAACCTGATCGCCACCATCATTGAAGAGAACCGGCAAGCGTTCGAGGTCATCGAGTCCGCCAACACGGGCAAGCCACAGGCTGTCGCCGAGGATGACGTCACGAGCACCATCGATACCTTCCGTTTCATGGCCGGCGCTTCCCGCACGCTCACGTCCATGGCCGGCGGCGACTACGCTACCGACCACACCTCCGTGATCCTCCGCGAACCCGTGGGCGTCGTCGGCGTCATCACCCCCTGGAACTACCCGCTGCTCATGGCCGCTTGGAAGATCGCACCGATTCTCGCCGCAGGCAACAGCATCGTCCTGAAGCCCTCCGAGCAGACCCCGTTGTCCACGCTGAAGCTGGCCGAACTCGTTGCCGGGCGAATCCCGGACGGGATCCTCAACGTGGTCACTGGCCAGGGACGGACGGTTGGGCAGCGGCTTTCGGAGCACCCCGACATCGCCTTGGTCGCCCTGACGGGCAGCGTTGTGAGTGGCCAGGCCGTTGCGGAAACCGCCGCAAAGTCGGTCAAGCGCGTCCACTTGGAGCTCGGCGGCAAGGCCCCGGTTGTTGTCTTCCCCGACGCCGACCTCCGCGCCGCCGCTGCTGGAGTCCGCAATGCAGGATTCTGGAATGCCGGTCAGGACTGCGGTGCAGCGTGCCGTGTGCTGGTCCACGAGTCGGTGGCCGCAGAATTCACCGAGCATCTGGTTCGGGAGGTCGGCACGCTGGTAGTCGGCGCACCCGAGGCTGGGGACGACGTCGAAATCGGTCCCATGATCTCCCGCCCCCACTTCGAACGCGTCAAGGAATCCCTTGCTGAAGCCCGCGCTGCAGGCCTGAATATCGCGATTGGCGGCTCGGCATTGGAAGGCCCCGGCTACTTCATCGAGCCAACGGTCATCAGCAACGTCCCTGCCGGCGCGCCCATCGCAACCCACGAAATCTTCGGTCCCGTGGTCACTGTGGAGACCTTCAGCACCACCGAAGAAGCCGTCACCCGAGCCAACGAGAGCCCGTATGGCCTGTCCGCGTCGGTATGGACCAAGGACTCCAGCCTCTCCCTGCGGATTCCCAAGCAGTTGGACTTCGGCACCGTCTGGGTGAATGCGCACCTGGTCCTTGCCTGTGAGGTACCTTGGGGCGGATTCAAGGGCTCCGGCTACGGTCGGGACCTGTCGCTGTACGCCCTGGATGATTACTCGCGCACCAAGCACGTCATGATCAACCACGGCGCATAAGACGTCAAACAAGCAACGGAGCTTTCACCATGACCACTAAAGATCTTCGCCGCGCCGCCACTCCCACGGCGCCTTTCGGAACAGACATCACCTGGACCAACTGGGGCGGCAACCAGAGCGCGACACCGGCCTTCACCGTCCGGCCGGGGAACGAACAGGAAGCGCTCGACGCCGTCCGTTTCGCCATCCGCGAAGGGTTGCCTGTGCGGGCGGTCGGCTCAGGACATTCGTCCTCACCCCTGGTTCAGACTGGCGGCGTCCTGATGGACATGTCCGGGCTCTCAGCGATCACGGGTACTGACAAGGCCGGGCGTCGCGCCCGTGCCCTTGCCGGCACCACCATCAACGCCTTCGGGGATCCCTTGTGGGAGCAGGGCCTGGCCCTGGGTAATCAAGGCGACATCGACAAGCAGCAAATCGCCGGGGCACTGGCCACCAGCACCCACGGATCCGGGAAACACCTGGGCAGCTTCTCGTCCAACCTCCGCTGGGTGAAGCTGATCAACGGCTATGGCGACATCGTGGAAATCGGCGAAGGTCAGCTCCGCGAACTCCGGGCCGCCCAGGTTGCTTTGGGTACGCTTGGTGTCTTCCTGGAAGTGGAACTGGCTGTTGAGGACAGCTACTACCTGCAGGAACAGATCACGTATCCCACGTGGGAAGAAACCACCGCCACATGGCAGACCGATATCGACAACAACCGGCACTACTCGTTCCTGTGGTGCCCTGCGGACGATTCCTGTGAGCTCCTGGATCTCCCTGGCGCGCCCGGTCTGAGCATGGCCAACCGCAGCTACACCAAGCGGTACAACGTTGCTGCCATCCAGGACGAGCGCGGGATTTCGACCGTGGAAGGTGCCCGGCTGGACCGCTCGTACCGGATTTACCCTGGCGGTTTCACCACCCAGTTCCACGAACTCGAGTACTTCGTCCGCAGCGAGGACGGCTTTGCCGCCGTCGAGGCCATCCAGGACCTGATCCGCACCAAATATCCCGAGCAGAAGTACCCTGTTGAAGTCCGCTGGGTGAAGTCCGACGACGCCTACATGTCCCAGTTCCAAGGGCGAGACAGCACCGTCATCACGCTGACCACCGAACCCGGCACCGACTACTGGCAGTTCTTCCGGGACGCCGACGCCGTGCTGCAGGAATTCGAGCCGCGGGCCCACTGGGGGAAGATCCACTTCATGACACGGGGCCGCCTTGAGCGTCTCTACCCCGAGCTTGACACCTTCATTCACGTCCGCCGCGAATTCGATCCCCGGGGAATCTTCCTGAACGACCACACACGGGCCCTCGTAGGCTAGTCGATCAAATTCCGGCCGATGCCCAAGGCCGTGCGCCCGGGGCACCTCAAACCACCCACTTTGATGAGGGAAGAGAACACATGAGCCATTTTTCGAACAAGGTCTACCTTGTCACAGGAGCCAGCTCCGGCATCGGTCTCGCCACAACCCGGGCCCTCCTGGCACAAGGGGCAAAAGTTGCAGCCGTCGCGCTCCAGGACGGGTTGCTTGATGAGGCAAAACGCCGGCTTTCGGGCGACGTTCTCTTCATCGACGCCGACGTTTCCAAGTCCGCGCAGGTGGATGCTGCCTTCACGCGCGCGGAAGCTGAACTCGGACCGCTGAGCGGAGCTTTCAACGCCGCAGGAATCTCCCGTGTTGCTCCCATCACCGAAACATCCGACGAGCTGTGGCAGACATTGATCCACGTGAACTTGTCCGGCACCTTCCATTTCGCCAGGGCAGCGGCACGATGCCTGACATCAAATGGCGGTGGATCCCTTGTCTGCACAGCCAGCGAGCTGTCACTCGTCGGCCAGGCCGGCTACACCGCATATGCCGCTACCAAGGGTGGCGTCCTGTCGATGATGCGGGCCTTGGCCGCAGAATTGGCGCCTGCCGGCGTCCGGGTCAACGCCTTGTCACCAGGCACCACTGACACTCCCATGCTCGCGGCCGAGTTCGCGAACGAACAAGAACGGGCCAGAGACGAAGCTTCCGTCCCACTGGGCCGATTCGCCCAGGCTGAGGAGATTGCCGCCGCGGCGCTGTGGTTGCTGGGCCCTGAGTCCTCCTACGTCACTGGCACAAACCTTGTGGTGGACGGTGGCCGAACCACCACCTTCCCGCTCGGTCACTGAACCGAACACCCACCACGCGCACTGAAAGGCACACCACATGAGCTCTGTCCTGGTCACAGGCGGTGCCGGATTCACCGGACGCCACATCGTCAACGAACTTGCCGATGCCGGCTACACGACCATCAGCTTCAATCGGGATTTCCTTGACGCTCCACGGCCCGATGTTGTTTCCGTTCAAGGCGAGCTGTTTGATATCCCGCGCCTCTTGGAGATCTTCAAGGAACACGACGTCGACACCATCGTCCACACCGCGGCAATATCCCACCCGACCTACTCCCTGAGCTTCCCGCTGGCAACGTTTGCTGCCAACGTCGAAGGAACAGTGGCAGTGTTCGAGGCAGCACGAATCCACGGCATCAAACGGATCATCAACTTCTCTTCCGAGTGTGTGTACGGGAAGACCTCAGCATCGGTCGTTCTCGAATCGGAGCCGGTAAGTCCCACCACGCCTTACGCGGTCACCAAGGTGACTGGGGAATGGCTCGGGCAGGTCTACAGCGACAGGTATGGCATCGACGTCATCTCCCTGCGCATCAGCCAGGTTTACGGGCCCGGGAACCGCATGGACGAAGTCATGCGGGACATCATGCGCGGCGTAGTCCGGGACGGTTCATTCTCACAGGACCACGGTGCCGACCATCGCTACAACCTGGTCTACGTCCGCGACGTCGCCCGTGCCATTCTGGCGGCAGTCCGGGCACCGCAACCAGCCTCGGGGAGGCCGCTGGCCTACAACATTTCCGGCAGCGAGTACTGGACCCTCAGCGACGTCGTCAAAGAAGTCCGGATCGCTTTCCCGAACGTCAGCGTGGAGATCGGGCCCGGCCCGGATCCCACCCTGGACCTGCAAGGCCACTTCAGCGTCGCTTCAGCAGCCGAGGAACTCGGGTACGAACCGGCTTGGCCACTGCAGCGGGCCATCGGCGATTATGCTGAATGGCTCTCCACCCACGACTTCTAGGAGCGGACATGGCCTTCGACACCAGCGGCTGGAGACAGGGGGCTGCGTGCGTTGCCGCGTTGACCTTCGACGTCGATGCAGAGTCGCCCATCCTGGCTGCCGGCCGCCGGCATGCGGACAACGCGATGGCGATGACTCACCAGGCGTTTGGACCGAAGGTGGGAGTTCCCCGGATTCTCCAGATGCTGAAGGAGGTGCAGCAGCCAGCCACATTCTTCATTCCCGGCGTCACCGCAGAACGATACCCCCACATGGTTGAACAGGTGCTGGAAGCGGGTCACGAGATCGCGCACCACTCACACACCCACCGCACTGCCGTGAGCATGGGTTTCGATGACGAACGCAGGGACTTCGATCAGGCACTTTCCGCGCTCGGACGCTTTGGCATCTCTCCCAAGGGGCATCGAGCCGCGATGTGGGAGCCTTCATGGCAGACTCCATCGCTGGTGGCCGAATACGGGCTGACATACGATTCCAGCCTGATGGACTCGGACATCCCGTATCTCATTGAGACCCCTGCCGGGATAGTCGCGGAGCTCCCCCCGCACTGGAGCCTGGACGATTGGGAACAATATGCCTTCCTTCCCGAACCCAAGATCGGTGAAATCATCCAATCGCCACTGCTCGTAGCCGATATGTGGATTCACGAGATCGACGCCATGCGACGACACGGCGCCCTTTTCATGCTCACGTGCCACCCGTTCCTCACTGGACGGGCAGGACGGCTGGAGGCGCTGCGAACGGTCATCGAAACGGCCATGGAACGCGGCGACGTCCGCTTCACCACCTGCGAAGCACTCGCCGAAGCGGCACTCGGTGACCCCGCTTTGGTTGCCGAACCCCTGAGCCCCACCACAGCGTCTGCGGAGCTGTATCCGGACTACTAACCCTGTTTATCCTCCCCAACAGAGCGACGCTCCGTCCCACGCCCCAGTGCCCCCACGTGAAACCTGCAAGTGGTAGTTTGTTCTCTGCCTAAGCCACACACCCGTACCCAGTCGGAGGACATTCCATGCTTAAGGGTTTCAAGGACTTCATACTTCGCGGCAACGTGATTGAACTGGCCATTGCCGTCGTTATCGGCAGTGCCTTCACCGCTCTCGTAGCAGCCTTCACCAACCACATCATCAACCCCGTGATTGCTGCGGCCGGCGGCATGAATGCCGAAGGGCTTGGCTTCAAGATCTGGGAGAACAATCCGGCCACGTTCGTCGATTTCGGCGCGGTGCTGACTGCCCTGGTGACCTTCGTGATCACCGCGGCAGTGGTCTACTTCATCTTCGTGGCGCCCATGAACAAGATCAACTCCATGGTTAAGGACCGCCTCTCCACCGAGGAACCCGAGGAAGAGCCGCTGCCTGCGGACACCGCGCTGCTGGCGGAAATCCGGGATCTCCTGAAGGAAGCAGCGGCCCACCGTGGCACGGACCGCGATTCCGATCTCGACCCGGACAGCGTCCGCTAGTCCGGACTCCGCAGGAACGCCTCTGCCCCGAGCGTTCCTTCCCGGTTGCTTTGCATAGCCCGGCGTTCTCCCCGCGAGAACGCCGGGTTTTTGCGTTGCCGGCGGTGGGCACACGGGCACTAAGTGGGCAGGAACGCAGCACCCACCACCGTGTCCACAGAACGTGACGCGCAGGCAACCCTCCCGAAACAGGCGCAGGGCAGCATGAGAGCATGAAGCCCAATCCGAGCACTCCCGTCACCGCGGACCTCCTGTGCGATGTCTGCGGTCAACTGCCGGAACCTCCCAAGGCCCGGCTCACGCTGGCCAACATCGCGGTCATGCTGCCCATCGAGTTACTGGTACACGCCGCTGTGGTGGAAACCCATCTCCCCTACCTGGCCAAAGTCCTGCTGCTCACAGTCACGGCCACCGTGCTGGTCATCTGGGTCGCGGAGCCATCGGCTGCCAAGGTCCTCAGGCGTTGGCTACACGCACCGGCACTTCGTCAGCGGAACAAGCTGCATGCCGCACCTGCGTTGTGGCGGGCCAGGACGCTGCTGCGGGACCAGCCCGGCTCGTTGCAGAAGATCACCCAGTCGCTGGCACACCTGGACACGAACATCCTCAGCATCCACATACATCCCATGGATGGCGCCGGGCTGAAGGGCACGGTGATGGACGAGTTCGTCCTCTCGGCTCCTGGCGAAGTCACCGAACATGAACTACTGAAGGCACTCGACGACGGCGGCGGACGTGAGTCCCACGTTTGGCCCACCACAGCGCTTGCCATGGCTGATGGTCAAACCAAGGCGCTGAGCCTGGCCACCCGCATTGCCGGGAACCCGAATGAGCTTCCGCACGCGGTTGCCGAGCTGCTTTCCGCCAAGGTGGTCCCCAACGATCCCGAGAACCCGGCACCCGAGGCGAGTGCCGGCGTCGGACGTTCAACGGACATCCTGAAGATTCCTACCGCATGGCATGGACCGCTGGTCTTCTCCCGCCCAGGCGAGCCGTTCACCCCAGCCGAGTCTGCCCGCGCACACCGTCTTGCTGAGCTCGCGGAGATTTTGGCATACAGTCCTGATGCACCCCCAAGTTCGGCATACCAGCACTAGCCGGCGCTCCTTCCCACTTAGTATCCCGAAAACCCGGCATTTCCCAGGAAACGCCGGGTTTTCGCGCGTCCACAGGGAAGTAACCGGGAGGGAACGCACGCGGACATCCCCTCGGTCACATTTCGCCCATAAGCTTTGTATACCAAAACCCTTGACAGTGCGGCGCGTCACATCTACCTTAGATTTTGGGATCCCAAAACGGGATCCCAAAGGACTCCATCACCGGCTGCGGCCCCTCCCCACCGAAAGGGCAGGGACCGCAACAGTTGCCGCCGGCACGGGTCCGGCTGCAGCGGTATCCCCGCCCGGCTCATCCCCCCAAAACATCACGTAGACATTCCCATCCCGTTGACTCCTAATGAAGGAGAAGCTGTGTCTCTCCAAAACACCGAACTGGAAATCCAGGAAAACGAACCAACATCCGGCAAGAACGGCGTGCAGCGACGCACGAACGTCCGCTGGAAACTGTTCATCCTGCTCCTGGTCCTGGTCGCCGTCAATTACATCGACCGCGGGTCCATCTCCGTGGCCCTGCCCATCATCCAGAAGGAATTCAACATGCCGCCCGAGCTCGTAGGGCTCCTGTTGTCGGCATTCTTCTGGACCTACGCACTCATGCAAATCCCCGTCGGCTGGCTGATCGACAAGTTCGGCCCCCGCAAGATGGTCACTGCTTCCTGCATTGGCTGGGGCGCAGCAACTGCTGCTTCCGGCTTCGCAGGTGGCTTCCTGAGCATGTTCATTGCACGCCTTGGCATCGGTGTCACTGAGGCCGGCGTCATGCCTGCCGGTGGCAAGCTCAATGCCATCTGGATGCACAAGAAGGAACGTGGACGCGGCGCCACCATCCTCGACGCCGGAGCTCCCCTGGGCGCTGGCCTGGGCGGCATCCTCATCACCTGGCTGATCGCCTCCACGGGCAGCTGGCGCATGTCGTTCATCATCGCCGGTGGCGCCACGGTCCTCATGGGCCTGGCCGTCTGGTGGTACATCCGCGACAACCCCCGCCAGCACAAGGGCGTCAACGATGCCGAAGCTGAGTACATCGAAGCCTCTCACGCCGAGGACGACGCCGAGGCGGCCAAGGAAGGCGCCCAAGGCAAGCGAGCCCTTCTCCCGTACCTGAAGTTCCGTTCCTTCTGGGCCATGTGCTTCGGCTGGCTTGGCTTCAACGGCGTCTTCTACGGTCTGCTGACCTGGGGCCCTTTGTACCTGGCCCAAGCCAAGGGCTTCGACCTGAAGACCATCGGCTGGTCCACGTTCGTGATCTTCGGCGCCGGCTTCGTCGGTGAAATCCTCGGCGGAATCATCGCCGACAAGTGGCGCGCATCCGGCGCATCCGCCAACCGCGTCATGCGTACCCTGCTGGGCATCTCCAGCGTCGTAGTGGTGGGCGGGCTCGTAGGTGTAACCGTGGTCGCAGACCCGATCACCGCCGTCGTGCTTCTCTCGGTAGTCCTGTTCTTCCTGCGCTGGGTTGGCCTGTTCTGGTCCATCCCGTCCATCCTGGGCGGCCGCACCAATGCCGGTGTGCTCGGTGGAGCCATGAACTTCAGCGGCAATATTGCCGGGTTCATCACCCCGATTGTGGTAGGCCTGATTGTCGGGGCCACCGGCTCCTACACCTGGGCGCTGCTGTACTTTGTTGGATCCGCGGTGGTCATGGGCATCTCGGTGCTGGCCCTGGATTACAACAAGCGACTCCCGGTCTAACTCGCACTGACCGGGCCGGCCGGACGGTCCTGAACCGCCGAATGGCCGGACGCCCGCCGGGTCGCCGGGCGCACTGCCTCACACATCACGAAATGGAGCTGGAAATGCTAGCCGCAGAAGACACGAAGAACACTGACCGCCCCCTCCGGGAGTCAGTGCGTGACACGCTCCGTTCCAGGATCTTCGAGGGGCACTATGCGCCCGGCGCCCGGCTGGTGGAACGCGATCTCGCCGCCGAATTCAACGTCTCCCGCCTGCCCATCCGCGAAGCCCTCCGGATGCTGCGGCAGGAAGGCCTGATCAGGGACCGCGCCGGCCGCGGCTCCGAAGTCAGCGGACTGAGCCCCAAGGACGTGGAAGATCTCTTCGACGTCCGCCAATCACTCGAAGTCCTCGCCTGCCGGCTGGCAGCCAAACGCGCTACCGCCGAAGACCGCGAACACCTTGCCGGCCTGTTGGATGAGGCCGATCGCTGCATGGCAAAGGGCTCCATCCTGGAAGCCCACCGTGCCAACAGTGAATTCCACGATGCCATCACTAGCATCGCCAACAACGACTTTCTCCGCTCTGCGCTCGAACCCCTGCAGGGACGCATGCACTGGCTGTTCCGCCACGTCAGCGACCTTCCGGAACTCATCCAGGAACACCGCGACCTGTATGCCGCGATCGCCAGCGGCGACGCCGACCGCGCTGCCGCCCAATCGGCGTCGCACATCGGCAAGTACCGCGAGCAGTTCCCGCAGGATTCCAGCGCCACCGAGCCCACTATTCAACGGAAGAAACCATGAAACTCCTGGTCATCAACCCCAACATCAGTGACGATGTCACCGCATTGATCGAGGCCGAGGCTCTGCGTTCGGCAGGACCGGATACCGAATTAATCGTGCGGACCGCCGGGCACGGCGTCGAGTACATCGAAACCCGCTTCGAGTCGCTGATCGCCGCTGGCGCTGTTGCGGAGCTGATCGCCGAATACGCGCACGACGGCGGAGCCAGCCTTGGGCGTGAACGCGGCGGTGCTGCTGTGGACGGCGTCGTTGTGGCTGCCTTTGGGGATCCCGGCATGCCTGCCCTGAAGGAACTGGTGGACGTACCGGTCATCGGGATCACCGAAGCCGCACTCTGCGCGGCAGCACTCCAGGGCCAGCGTTTCTCCATCATCGCCATCTCGGACCGCATCCAGGCCTGGTACCTCGACTGCGTGGAGCGCTTCGGTTTTGGCGGCCGTCTCGCCTCCATCCGATCCATCAACCAGAGCCTCAATTCGATCGGATCCGTGCAGGCCGACTTCAAGGAAACGCTCTTGGCACTTAGCCGGCAGGCGGTCGCAGAGGACGGTGCCGACGTCGTGATCCTTGCAGGTGCGCCGCTCGCAGGACTTGCCCGCGAGCTCGAGGGTCAGATTCCCGTGCCCGTGGTGGACGGCATCTCGGCCGGCATCCGCATGACGGAGGCCGTGGTCGCGTTGAAGTCCGGCGCACATCGCGGCGGCTCGTTGGCCGCCCCACCGGTCAAACGCCGTCAGGGTCTCTCCGCACATCTCGACGCTGCCCTGACCGTCGCCCAGTCGGCGCACCTTTCCTCGTCCCCCGCTCTCTAAACGCTTCCCACGAACCAGGAGGACAACGATGTCCCACATTCCCGATCTAGTCATCGCCAACGGCACTGTGGTCAACAGTTTTGGCCGGCAGGCGGCCCACGTGGTGGTGGACGGCGGCCGAATCGTCCAACTCGTCGATGCCGCCGAGCCCATTCCCACCGCTGCCCGCACCATTGAAGCCCACGGCCTGCTGGTCATTCCGGGCGGCATCGATGGCCACTGCCATGTTGCCCAGGTGACCGGCCGATTCCGCACACTTGACGATTACCGGACCACCTCCACGGCAGCACTCTGGGGTGGCACCACCACCATCATCGACTTCGGCATCCCCCGCGATGCCCAGGAAACACCGCTGGATGCCGTGCTGAACAAGAAGCGCCTCGCCGCCGAGTCGCGCTGCGATGTTGCCCTGCACGGCTCTGTGGTCAGCTGGGACGAAACCGTGCCGTGGCAGCTCGAACAGCTCGCCGCCGAAGGTGTGCGGTCCGTGAAGATGTACACCACCAACCGCGGCTCCACCATGGCCGACGGCGATACCGTCCTGAAGGTCATGCGGGAAATGGTGCGCTTGGACGGGCTCACGTACATCCACGCTGAGCACGACGCCATCATCACCGACTGCACCGAGCAGCACGCCGCGGATGGCCGGATCAGTATCGAACACCTGCACCGCACACGCCCGGAACTGGCCGAGGAAGTCTCCGTCAAGGAGACTCTCGCTTTGGCCGAATACACCGGGGCGCCCGTCTACTTTGTGCACCAATCGACTCCCGGGGCCGTGGATCTGGTGACCGAAGCCCGCGAGCGCGGCCAGGAAGCCTACTCCGAGACCTGCCCTCATTACTTGACCTTGGACGACACCGTCTACGGTTCCGCGTTCCCCGAATGGTATGCCTGCTGCCCGCCGATGCGCAGCGCGGAAACTGTCGCCGCCCTCAAAGATCGGCTTTCCGCCGGAGCTATCCACACGGTTTCCTCTGACCACTCCTGCTACGACCTCTCGCAAAAGCGGGAACGAACTGACGATGTCCGCTACATGCCGCACGGCCTGCCCGGCGTCGAAACCCGTATGCCGGTCACCTTCACGGCGCTGGTCTCCGAGTCCGGCGGATCCGTTGAGGATTTCGTCGAGGTCTTCTCTGCCGGCCCCGCACGGATCAACGCCGTGCCGCGGAAGGGCGCCATCGTGGAAGGCTTCGACGCTGACCTCGTGATCTTCGATCCCGCCACCCAGCAAACGGTCGACGGCGGTGCGCTGCACCAAGGGACTGATTTCTCGCCTTTCGAAGGGAAGACGCTGAACGGCTGGCCCGCCGTCGTGGTCTCTGCCGGGCGAGTGGTCCTGGACGAGGACGGTTTCCACGATCCCGGCGCAGTCGGCCGTTTCGTAGCCCGGAATGGGTTCAATGAACACCGCGACGCGCTCTCTGTTCCCGTTTCCCTTCCCCTCCCCGCCTAGGAGCCACCATGCCTTCTGCCAACCGCCCCACCCGCATCGGCATGATCGTGCCGTCCTCCAACACCTGCCTCGAACCGCAGACGTACCGCATCCTCGGTGACCGCCGCGACGTCACCATCCACTCAACCCGCATTCCGGTAACCCGGATTGCCTTGGACGATTCCTCGGACAAGCAGTTCGATTCCTCCGTGATGCGTGCCGCTGCCGAACTGCTGGCGACCGCGAACGTGGACGTGATCGCCTGGAACGGCACCTCCGGATCCTGGCTGGGAGCTGCCCACGATCACGCCATGGTTCGCGAGATCACCGAGGCCACCGGCATCCCGGCCACCACGTCCACGCTCGCCTACCTTGACGCGTTTGCTTCGTTTGGGACCGAGCGGATCGGGCTGTTCACTCCGTATACCGCGGACGTGAACGAGTCCGTGATCTCGTCCTACGCCCGTGAAGGAATCAAGACCCTGGACCACCGGCACCTGGACCTCAGCGACAACGAATCCTTCGCCCGGGTGACCGATTCGGAGATGCTTCCCGGGTCCCTTGAGTTGGCTGCCTTGCACCCGGATGCCTTGGTCTACCTCTGCACCAACCTGTACGGCGCCAACATCACGGCGGAGGTGGAAGGCCGCACCGGAGTACCCGTTCTCGATTCCGTGGCGGTGACCTTGTGGCATGCCCTGAAGCTGGCCGGCGCTCCGCTGCTGGACCCGAAGTGGGGCAGGTTGTTGGCCGACCCAGCGTAGGATCGGCTGCCGGTACCGGGGCTTAGGTCGGTGCTGGGGGTTGTTGGCTGCTGGGGGTTACAGCCCGCCCCGCGCTCCTTCCCAGTTACTCCACCCTTGCCCCGGCGTGTCTGCCCGAAACGCCGGGTTTTGAAGGTCCCGGGCTCCACTAACTGGGAGGGAGCGCGACACAATAGCGTGCAGATGTTCGTGAACATAGTCCGGATGCAGACGCCGTGCGACGATTTGTCCATCACTTTCGCATCGCACCATTTCTCACCGTGGGGGACCCATGTCTGACAACACACAATTCAACGCGCCGGAAAACAACGGGTCCGGTTCACAGCCCAGTCCGGAACCGCAATTTGGTGTCCGCGTTCCTTCGGGGGCCGGCCCTGAGATCCCGGCGTGGCACCCCGAAGCCGCACCGTCCCAGCAAGGCGATCAGTTCGGGCAGGGCAATCAGTTCGGGCAGGGTAACTCCGTCGCCAGTGCTGTCCCCCGCGAGGACGTTGGACGCGGAACCCTCTTTGCACTGGCGGCCCTGCCGATTGGTGTCATCATCTGGATGATCATCTGGAGCCTTGGATGGATGTCTTCCCTGGTGACATTCGCGGCTGCGTTCATGGCCGCCAAGTTCTACGTCGTCGGAGCGGGCACACTGAGCCGGAAGGGTGTGTGGGTAGTAGCCGCGGTCACGGTAGTCACCGCCCTGGCATCGTTTGTTGGCGGACTGTGGCTTGACGCCGTGAGCTTCCTGGGCCGCGAGCCCCTGGCCATGGTGTTGAACTCCGAGCCGTGGCTGCTCTTGGGCGACAACTTGGCCTACAACCCGGAATTCGTCTCCGGTTACATGGGTGACTTCCTGCTGGCGCTGCTGTTCGGAGCCTTGGGCTGCTTCTTCACGTTGCGCCAGATGTTCGTGGCAACAAAGGAAAGCTAGAACACGTGGCCTGAGCTCAGGGTTGTTGGCTGCCGGGGCCTAGGTCGGTGCTGGGGCTTAGGTCGGTGCTGGGGGTTGTTGGCCCCGCGCTCCTTCCCAGTTACTCCACCCTTGCCCCGGCGTGTCTGCCCGAAACGCCGGGCTTTGAGGGTCCCGGGCTCCACTAACTGGGAGGGAGCGCGGCCACCAATGTTTTTGTGTGATCTCAGCTGTTACAGGGATCGGCCCGAACCCGATACCGCAGGAACAACCCGATACCGCAAGAACACTGCGCCGTTTCCGAACGCGCGTTCCTGGATCAGCTCAAGCCGGACTTCCATGCCGTCGGGAAGCCCCTTCTTCCCACCACCGATCAGCACCGGAACGATATAGAGTTCGCATTCGTCGATGAGGCCTGCCCGGAATGCCTCCGCGGCGATCTCCGGTCCGCCGATGAGGATGTCGCTGGTAGCTGAGGCCTTGAGCTCGCGGACATCGTCTGCCCGGAACTCCCGTTCCATCCGGGTATTGCCTGTGGACGGAGAGGTCAGGCTTCTGGAGAAGACCACTTTCTCAGCCGCACGCCACAACCGCGCGAAGTCGTCGAAGTACGCGGGCGCGGAACTTGTGTCCATGGATTCCCAGGCGCTCATCACGTCGTAGAGGCGCCGGCCGTACAGGTAGTGCTGCACGGATCGCTCACGGTTGTTGATGAATCGGTGCACTTCCTCGTCCGGTGTGCCCCAGTCGAAGTTGCCGTCGACGTCTGCAACATAGCCGTCCAGGGACATGATCGCCCCGTAGATCAGCTTGGCCATCGCGCCTCAATCCTCGTCGATGCGTTCGAGCAGCTGGCCAAGGGCGTCGCGGATATCATCGTGATCATATTGGCCCGCGCGGCTCTCCGCCGAGATGACCCCGCATCGATGGATCTTCTTGAAATCGCCAATCGGGAATTTGTAGTGGCCCTTTTGGTCATCCGGATGCTCGTCGTCCACACCGAGGTACCACTTGGAATACTCGGTGTGACCGTGTTTATCCAGGAACGCATTTTCCTGTTTGGTTGATGGCGCGTGCTCGCTCCAGTCATCGCGGGTGTCCTTGACCACCTTGCCATCGCGGATCAAATGCTTCGCGTGGTCAAAGGCCTTTTTGTTGAGTTTCACAGTCATAGCGCAACCTCGCTTGGAAAGGGCTGTTGGCATGGTTGGGGTACCTCGTAGAAACCACCCTAGGACCGCGCGCGGTGTGCCACCATAGCCCCGGCTCGCAGAGCGGCTCGGGAGCTCGCAGATCGGCTGAGGAGATCGAAGGCCGGCTCGCGCAACGGCCCGGAGGCGGCATCGGGAAATCGTGTCTACCTGAGATCCGTACAAGCTGTGTCTGTACAAAAGTGTTCTCTCACCGCGGCGTACGCGACGCAATTCGGCCGGGAAATTTGTGGCTCCGGGGCTACAACCCTTTTACGGCGCCGAGCACTTTGGTCAGCGAATCTTTCGCATCGCCAAAAAGCAGCGTGGTTTGCGGTTCGTAGAGGAGTTCGTTCTCAATTCCGGCAAAGCCAGGGCGCATGGAACGCTTGAGGAACACCACCTGCCGGGCGTCAGCGACTTCCAAGATAGGCATCCCATAGATCGGCGAACCGGACGTGGTCTTGGCTGCAGGATTCACGACGTCATTGGCGCCGACCACCAAGGCTACGTCTGCGGTCTTGAACTCGGAATTGATCTCGCTCATTTCCTTGAGCGACTCGTACGGCACGTTGGCTTCGGCGAGCAGCACATTCATGTGGCCGGGCATGCGTCCGGCCACAGGATGGATGGCGAAGTCCACCTCGATGCCCCTGGACTCCAGGGCCAAGGCCAATTCGGCGGCAGTGTGCTGCCCCTGGGCCACGGCCAATCCATATCCGGGAACAATAATCACGCGCTGCGCATAGCCCAAGAGCACGGCAACGTCCTCCGCGCTGGACGAACGAACAGGGCGCTCACTTACGGCTGTGGAGCCCGCTGTGGAGCCGCCCTTGAAGGCACCGAACAGGATGCCTGCCACGCTGCGCCCCATTGCCGCGGCCATGGCGCGGGTGAGGATGGTACCGGATGCCCCCACCAACGTTCCGGCCACAACCAGGAGCACATTTCCAAGCACCAGCCCCGAAGCAGCCACCGCCAAACCGGTGAAGGCATTCAGCAGCGAAATGACAATCGGCACATCAGCGCCGCCAACCGGAAGCACCAGCAGGATGCCGGCAACCAGCCCCAGTATCAACAGCACCAGCGCCAGCCCGAACGAGCCGTTCAGGATCACCGCAATTCCCGATCCCACGGCTGCCAGCAGCACCGCACCCATCAGCAAAGGCAACCCGGGGAAGGTCACGGGCCGGGTTGTCATGAGCCCTTGGAGTTTGGCGAAGGTCACGGCAGAACCGGCGAAGGACACAGCTCCTACCAGCAACGTGAAGACGATTGCCAGGCGCACCCAAGGATCACCCGTGTGTGAGAGCTCCAGCAAAGCGACAAGGGCAGCCGCACCACCGCCCACCCCGTTGAACAGGGCCACCAGCTGCGGCATCTGCGTCATCTGAACCCGTCGTGCCACCGGAGCAGCCACGCCCGAACCCACCGCGATGGCTCCTAGAATCCACGGAATATTGTCCAGCTTCACGGAGACAAACACGGTAATTACGGCCAATATCGCCCCAAAAGCACCAATCAGATTCCCGCGTCGGGCGGTCTTTGGCGAGTTCAACCCTTTGAGTGCCAGGATGAAACACGCGGCGGCGGCAAGGTACAGGAGGGCGGTCCAGACAGGACTCAGCAGGGTCACTTGGCGGGCTCCTTACCGGCAGCTTCGGCGCCGCTCGACGAACCAGCACTACCTCCGGAACCAGCTCCCGACGGCGGCCGCTGCCTTCCGCGGAACATCTCCAGCATGCGGTCGGTCACCACGAAGCCGCCCACGAGGTTTGCGGTAGCGAGGACCACGGCGAGCAAGGCAACCACGAGCACCCACGGATCCGATGCTTGGCCGGCCACGATGACGGCTCCCACCAAGATGATTCCGTGGATCGCATTAGCCCCGGACATCAACGGTGTGTGGAGGGTGCTGGAAACCTTGGAAACGACCTCGAACCCAACAAATACCGCCAGCACGGTGATTGTCAGCAGGCTCATGCCATCCATCAGTTCGCTCCTTCGCTGCCACGCCGCAAACTCCCGGCATTGCCCGGCTGCAAACCCGCAGCGGGGCCACTCCCGGTGTGTGCGCCCTCGGCAACCGTCTCGCCGGCGAGCGCAGCGAGAGCCTCCGCCGTGGGCGCGTGCCGCACCTCGCCGTCGTGCGTCAGGCAGGTGCCGGCGACAACTTCGTCCTCGAAGTCCGGTGTGACCACGCCGTCCTGCGTTATCAGTGCGATCAGGTTGGCAACGTTTTTTGCGAACAAACGGGAGGCATCCGCCGGCATGGCCGAGGCCGGGTCCTTCATTCCCACCAGAGTCACGGAGCCCTGTCCGTCGGCTGTGGGGATGTGGAGATCCTGCCCGGGGATGCAGCCCTCGACGTTTCCGCCGGACTCTGCCGCGAGATCCACCACCACGGATCCGGGGCGCATTCCCTGGATCATCTCGCGGCTGACCAGAAGAGGGGCCCGTCTGCCCGGCACGGCCGCAGTGGTGATGAGGACGTCCGCCTGCGCCACGTGGGGTGCGAGCAGTGCGCGCTGCAGGGCACCACGGTCTGCGCTGAGCTCACGGGCGTAGCCGCCGGACGCCTCAGCCGTTTCCAGGTCCAGTTTGATGAACGTTCCGCCCATGGACGCGACCTCATCCGCTGACGCAGGCCGGATGTCGTTGGCGGAGACGCGGGCACCAAGCCGTTTGGCCGTTCCAATGGCCTGCAAACCGGCCACCCCGGCCCCCAGGACCAGGACGCGGGCCGGCGGGATAGTCCCGGCCGCCGTCATATACAGGGGAAAGAATCGCGGAAGGCGCATGGCAGCTTCCAGGACACACCGGTAGCCGGCAACAAGCGCCTGGGAGGTCAGGGCATCCATGGACTGAGCGCGCGAGATGCGTGGAACCAGTTCCAGGGCGAAGGAGGTCACGCCCCCGACGGCGAGCGCCCGCACCGTAGGTAACTCCGACGACGGCGACCCAAGGCCCACGGTGACGGCGCCCCGGCGAAGGGATCCCGCCGTCGACGGTTCCAGGGGACGCACGTGGCAATAGACGTCCAGGCTGCCAACATCCAACTCTTGGACCACCACGGCACCTGCGTGCCGGTAGTCGTCGTCGCTATGGCCTGACGCCAGTCCCGCGCCCGACTCGATCTGCACTTCCAGTCCCAAGCCCGCCAGTTGCTTGACCGTTTCCGGCGTGGCGGCCACGCGGCGCTCACCGTCGAGCCGCTCGCGCGTTATGCCTGCTTTCACCCGCCACCCCTCTTCCGGAACTCTCCAGAAACCAGTTGGCACGAGTCTATGGCTCACCGGGCCACGACGGGAGTAGGGGGCTGCGCTATGTGGACAAGTCGCATAAGGTCGAGGAGAGCTGGGAGCAACCAGCCACCACACCGTCGACGAGCCGGTTCCGGCCGTGCCGTCGGAAAGGAATGCCGCTGTGGACACTTTCAAGATCGGCTATTTCGTCGGAAGCCTCTCAAGTACGTCAATTAACAGGACCCTCTCCAAGGCGCTCATCAGCGTGGCGCCACCGGAGCTGGAATTCACTGAAATTCCCATCAAGGATCTTCCGTTGTACAGCTCGGATTACGACGCCGACTTCCCGCCTGCCGGGCGGGCCTTGAAGGACGCGATCGCGGCGTCGGATGGAATCCTTTTTGTCTCCCCCGAATACAACCGCTCAGTCCCTGGCGCACTCAAGAACGCGATCGACTGGGGATCACGGCCTTGGGGCACCAACTCGTTCGCCCGCAAACCGACCGGCATCATTGGCGCCTCACCCGGCGGGATCGGCACAGCGGTCATGCAATCGTCCATGCGCAGCGTCCTCAGCTTCCTCGACGCCCCACAACTCAACGCGCCCGAGGCGTACATCCGGTTCAACGCAGACGCCTACGCCGAGGACGGTTCGGTCAAAGACGAAGCCACCGCCGGCCTGTTGCGCCACTACATGGCGGAATACAGCGCGTTCGTCCAGCGCGTCCTTGCGGCCAACGCACCGGGGCACATTGGTGACCAGGAACCCGATTCGGCCAAGCTGACCCGGTAGCACATCATGTGCTGGACCGGCGTTCGAAACGTCGGCGTTGGTCCGCATGGGCGTCTTCCAGGAGTTTCAGTGCCGTTCCTGTGGTGCGACTGCCGGGGTTCACGATCGCCACCCATCCCAATGCACCGTAGACAGGGTGCGGAAGAACGACGTCGGCCTCGCTGAAGTCGCGAACGGCAAAGTCCTTGGGGCTTTCACCTGTGAGATCCGTGAACTTTGCTTGGCCGACGTGGATGTTCAGTCGCCACCGGCCTTCGGGGTCGAGCTTGGACAGGGCGTCATCGGGATAGTCCTTGGTGACGATGGTCGCGTACGGCTGGATATTCTTGGGGACACTTCCGTCCGGGGAGTAGTAGAAGAAGTGGTCTCCCCACGCGATCTCCGGGAACTCGCTTCCTTCGCCCGGCGCGAGTTCCAGCACGCCATCGAAGGCCCGGACGGCTTGGAGGATGTGTTCCATACTCATGCTTCACTCCTGGGCGTTCTGCCGCCCGGCTAGCAGCCGGCCAATTGCACTGGCTTCAAGGTTCTCCAGCAGCGCCCGCGGGTTCTCATAGACCTCCACGGCGCCAGCGTGTCGTAATTCAGCTGCGCTGATTCCGCCGCAGGTCAGGGCAATGGTGTGCACGCCTATTTCCGCGGCAGCCTTAACGTCCCACACAGCATCACCAACGAAGACGATGTCCCGGGGGCCCAGCCCGAGCTTCTCCATGCATGCCAGCAGAATGTCCGGAGCCGGTTTACTCTCCTTGGCGTCATTGGAGCTGGTCCAGGCATCGATCGCGGAGTCGGCGTCAAGCAGTCGCCGGCAAACATCCAAGTCCCGCTGTTGGGCAGACGATGCCAGGCCCACCGCCAATCCAGCCTGGGAACACGCGTTCAAGAGTTCCTTCGCGGCGTCGAACGGCCGCAGGGCAGGCCAGAACGTGGAAAAGACGGCACCGTGGCTTGATTTCAAGACCTCCTGGGTCTCAACGGAGCAATCCGCGAGGACCTGATGAATGAGCTTGTCGCCGCCCATGCCCACGCATCGGTGGATGGTAGACATCTGGACGTCCAAGCCTTCCCGCCGGAAGGCCAGCCACCACGCAAGAGTGTGTAGGTAACTGGAGTCGATCAGCGTTCCATCGACATCGAAAAGGACACCGCGCTTGGTGGACATTTTGTAAGACTACTGACCGTGCGGTCCCTCAGGAAGACCCACACTGCGTATGCGCCCGTTGACCTCACCAGACATATTCCGTAACGCTGGAAATACGCGTCTGCAACTTGTTGTTGCCGCCTGTATGACAACAATCGGAATCATCGGTGCAGGACACATTGGCAGCCAGGTTGCACGCAAGGCCGTGGAACAGGGATACGACGTCGTGATCAGCAATTCACGGGGTCCCGAAACTTTGGCGGAACTTGTGGCTGAACTCGGCCCGCGCGCCCGGGCCGCGACGGCCGCCGACGCAGCAGCGGCGGGCGATTTCGCCGTCGTGACCGTTCCACTCAAGAACTATCAGGACATCCCCGCGGGACCGCTTGAGGGCAAGATCGTGATCGACACCAACAACTACTACTGGGAGCGGGACGGCCGCATTCCCGCCCTCGACAACGGCGAGGAGACCACATCCGGGCTGCTCCAGAAGCACCTCCCCACGTCCAAAGTGGCCAAGGGCTTCAACCACATCTTCGCCAAGGACATCACTACGGACGGCACCCCGGCGGGGACACCCAACCGGCGCGCTCTCGCCACGGCGAGCGACTTCCCCGAGGCCGCCGAGCTCGTCACCAGGCTCTACGACCAGTTCGGCTTCGACACCGTCAACATCGGCCCGCTTGAAGACAGCTGGCGCGTCGAGCGCGACCGCCCCGCCTACGTCATCCGGCAGACCGCCGTCGAGCTCCAGGAGAACCTCGCCAAGGCGACCCGTACGGTCTAAGAGGAGACGCCCGACGGCGGCACCGCTCCAGTTCCTGAATGACGACGAACTGCGCTCATCCCGTGCTGCATGAAGTCGAGCGGTTCGCATCACGAATTGGGTTAAGCGCGCACTGGATGGTTGGCCCGTCTTCCCTGATGCTCGGCGCATAGGGCATCAGGGAAGACGGGTTATGCCCGAAATGAGCCCAACCCAAGGAGCAAAGATGACTGTCCACAGTGAGCAATGGCCCGCAGGAACACCCAACTGGGTTGACCTCAGCGTTGACGACCTCCCCGCCGCCAAGGCTTTCTACACCGAGCTTTTCGGGTGGGAGTATCTGTCCGGTGGAGAAGAGGCCGGCGGCTACCTCCTGGCCAGCCTCGGTGGCAAGGCAGTGGCAGGATTGGGGCCCAAGCAGGGCCCCGGAATGCCTACGGTCTGGACCACGTACCTGGCGTCGGACAACGCCGACACCACGGCCAAGGAGGTCGCCGCAGCTGGTGGCCAACTCATTGCTCCGCCCTTTGACGTGATGGATTCCGGCCGCATGGCTGTCGTGGCGGACAGCGTCGGCGCCGCCTTTGGTATCTGGCAGGCCGGAACCCACATCGGCGCCGAGCGCGTCAACGAGCACGGGTCCTTGTGCTGGAACGAACTTCACACCCGCGACTACGCTGCGGCCCGCTCGTTCTACTCCGACGTTTTCGGCTTCAGCTACCAGGACATCAACGAGGAAGGCTTTATCTATTCCACGTTCAAGCGCCCGGGTGACGGCGTCGAAGTCGGCGGCGTCCATCACGACACCGACATCCCCGACGGTGCCCCGAACTACTGGCTCGCCTGGTTGGCCAGCGACAACGTTGACGCCACCGCCGCCAAGGCTCGAGAACTGGGTTCAACACTGTTGGTCCCAGTGATGGATAGCCCCTTCGGTCGCATGACAATAGTGCAAGGACCGCAGGGCGAAGTGTTCGGCGTCATCGCGACACCGCAAACCAGGGCCCAGTAGCCCCGGTCGTCTGGCGTGCCCTAGGCTGCGGCCGGGTCCAGGGCTCCACTGATGAGCTCATGGGCGTGCGCCGCGGCCAAAGGCGCGGCCAGGCGGTGCACTGCCTGGAACGTCCTCCGGACAGCCGGGCCGTGCCACTCAGGTGGAAGGTAGTCGGCCGGCAGGTTGGGATCGCGGTACGGGAACCGGCGCCACATGGTCAGCATCGGAATGTAGTAGCGGAAGGCATCGCGCCGCTCTTCTTCGGTTGATGCCGCGAGAGCAGCCACTGGATCGTCGCCAACCCGATCAGCCCATTGCTGCTCCGCGCCCTTGTAGAGCTCCAGGAACTCCGTGAAGTCCTGATCCAGCTCGTTCAGGTCCCACCACTCCGAGATCTTGGGCCGCATGGGGCCGTCAAAGACGTAGTCGCTGCGGAACAGGTCTACGAATTCGATGAGCCCACTGGCAGTGAGTCGTTCCCTGGCCTGGTCCAGCTTGTGTGCGGGCGCGATCCACACGCCCGAGGCAACGGATCCGAATCCCAACCCGGACAGTTCGGACCGCAACTGGTGCCTGCGGTTCCGCATCGATTCCGGCACAGAAAACACCGCCAGCACCCACGTGTCCACTGGCGCAGGTTGTTCGGGGGCGAAGATCCGACGGTCGCCTTCGCGGAACACGTCGCTGATGGATTCCGCGATCTTGTACTTGGCAATGCCGCCTTCACGCACGCTCTTCAGCACACCTTTGGCTTTGAGCCTGGACACCGAAGACCTCACGCCCGGCGCGTCATAACCCAGCGTGCCCAGCATGGAAATCAGCGCTGAAACCGGCAGTGCGTCGCCCGCGTTCCGGCCGTAGAGACCGAAAATCGTGACCAGGAGTTGCTGGTGGCGCACCGGGGGTGCCGGGACGGCGAACATAAAGGATCCTCATTTCCGCGCCACAGTTCAGGCGGCAGTCATGTTCATCATAGGTGCGGCGTTCCATGAAGATCACGACGACGGCGGACCTCGCCCTGGGTGCCTACGGGACCCTCTCGGTTCGGATTGCCCGGACTGTTCGGACGGCACGGACGAAATGCTCCGGCCACGGCTGCGCGCTTGTGGCGCCCGAGGGGACATGAGCGGTGGTGACTGTCCCGAAAGCTGCCACGACCGAGCCGCCCGAAAGCCCGCCATCCGCCCCCGTGGCGCCCCCGCCTGGACCACCGCCGTCGGGCGTCTCCAAAGCTTGGCCCCGCACCTCGAACGCCATGGTCAGCGAGGTCCGGCCGAGCGCGTGGATCTTCACCGTTGCGGTGACGCGCTGGCCGAACCACAGCTTGGCCTTGTAGTTGATCACTTGCTGGACGCGGGGTGCGCTGGGAAAGTAGTCGGGCAGTTCCAAAATCCGGAAAAGCTCAGCCTCTGCAGCCTCAACCCAGCGGAGGATTGCCGAGTTGTGTTGATGGCCGGAGGCGTCGGTGTCCACCCATTCGACCGTCCGTTCAACGCTCGCCTCCGGAAACGCGTCCATATTGTCTTCCTTATCTCGCAGCCACGGCAGCGTCGTCCGGGTCCGGGTTGGATGCAAGGACAGGTGCCTCGACCACAGGCTTCGGAATCATCGCCACAGCTGCGGCAGCCAGGACCGCGATGCCGGCGAAGATCGCAAAGTTGGCTTCGAACGGGAGCTTCGAACCCGCGATCCAGCCACCGATCAAAGGTCCGGAGATGGCGCCGAGTCGAGCGAAGCTCAGGGCCCAGCCCGTCGCGGTGCCGCGGATCTTGGCCGGGTAGTAGTCGGCGATGTAGCCCGTCAGGACCAGCGAGGTGGAGATGGAGCCAACCCCTGCGAAGGCCACGAAGAGCAGGTTCACCACCATGGTGTTCGGGAAGACGAGCAGCATGATGCCCAAACCGCCCAGGACGTAGAACACCACCAGGATGAGCTTCTTGCCATACTTATCAGCAGCGCGGCCCAGGATCAGGCCACCGATTGCCGAAGCGAGGCTGAACACGAGCAGGAACGTCAGGGACGAGCCGAGATCGTAGCCGGCCTTCTTCATGATGCTCGGCAGCCACGTGTTGAGACCGTAGACGAGCACCAGGCCGCAGAACAGCGAGATCCAGAAGAAGACGGTGGACCGAAGATACTTCAGCGAGAACATGGTGGTGATGGTCTTCCACCACGGCTCTGCGGACTGCGACCCGGCAGGAGCAACCGGGACAACCGGCTTGTAGTCCGCGATCTTAAGACGTGACGCCAAGGACCGGGCCTGGGTGGAACGCCCCTTGGATTCCAGGTACTCCAGGGATTCCGGGAGGAACTTCCAGATGATGGGCAGGAGCACGATGGGGGCCGCGCCAATGGCGATGACCGCACGCCACCCGCCGCTCGGCAACACGAACAGTGCAGCGAGCGCGGCCGCCACGATGCCCAGCGAATAGCCGGAGTACATGAGGCCGTAGTTGAAGGACCGCTTGTTCGGTGCCGAGTATTCAATGGTCAGGGCTGCCGCCACGGGAATCACGCCGCCCATGCCCAGCCCGCCGATCAGCCGGAAGAGTCCAAAAAGCTCCGGAGTTGGTGCCCACGCTGCGCCGGCCTGGGTGAGCGTGAAGATCACCATGGAAGCCAGAAGCATCTTCTTGCGGCCCACAAGGTCGCTGAGAGTGCCGATGAACAGGGCTCCGATAAGCATGCCGATCAGGGCATATGATCCGAGCCCTCCCAGTTGCAGCGGGCTGAGGTTCCATTCCTTGTACTCTGCAAGCGCAGGGAGTACAGCCCCGAGCACGCCGACGTCGTAGCCTTCGGCGAGGATGGCGAGCCAGCAGCAGAACAGCACCAGGCCTGTGGTTCGCGTGGGCACTTTCCAGTCAGTCATGGGTGCGGCGGCCATGGCTACTTCACCAGAACTGACGTAGCGACCGATGCAGCATTGGATGCGGGCGTCCAGCGCAGGTGCGTGTTGGCCTCTTCGGCGTCCGGTTCCTTGAGCAGCGACAGGCGGGGTCGAACGGCATCGGTGCGCGAGCTCGGCGGCTTGCGGCGGCCGGCACGGAACTGTGGAATCCACTGGGCACCGGGGCCGTGGTATTCCTGTTCGGCGGCGGCATGCAGGGTCCACTGGGGGTCGTACAGGTGCGTACGGCCCAGGGCGATGAGGTCGGCACGTCCTGCCAGGAGGATCGAGTTCACGTCGTCGTAGCTGGAGATGGCGCCGACGGCGATCACTGCCACGCCTGCCGGGGCGGCAACTTCCTGACGGATGCGGTCCGCGAACGGCGTTTGGTAGCTGCGGCCGAATGCGGGCTTCTCTTCCTTGGCCACCTGGCCGGTGGAAACATCCAAGCCGGCGGCTCCGTGTGCGACAAACGCCCGGGCAATCCCGACGGAATCGTCGGAGGTGTTGCCGCCCTCGATCCAGTCGGTCGCCGAGATGCGCACTGTCACAGGCTTGTTGGCGGGCCAAGCCGCGCGAACGGCGTCGAACACTTCCAACGGGAACCGCAGCCGGTTCTCCAAGCTGCCGCCGTATTCGTCGGTCCGCTTGTTGGAGACCGGAGAGAGGAAGGAGGACAGCAGGTAGCCGTGCGCGGCGTGGATCTCGAGGAGATCGAAGCCGGCCTGCTCGGCGCGAAGGGTCGCAGAGACAAACTCGGCCGTGACGGCATCCATTCCGGCACGATCCAGCTCGGCCGGTGTCTGGTTGCCTGGACCGTAAGGCAGCGCGGACGGCCCAACAGTGGCCCAGTTGCCGGATTCGAGAGGCTGGTCGATGCCTTCCCACATGAGCTTGGTGGAGCCCTTCCGGCCGGAGTGGCCCAGCTGGGCGCCGATCTTGGCGGTGGAACGACTGTGAACGAAGTCCACGATTTCCTTCCAGCTGTCCCTCTGGTCATCCGTGTACAGTCCACTGCAGCCCGGGGTGATGCGGCCGGCCTCGGAAACGCAGACCATTTCGGTCATGACCAAACCGGCGCCACCAAGGGCCTTGGAGCCCAGGTGCACCTTGTGGAAGTCGCCGGGGACACCGTCAACGGCCGAGTACATGTCCATGGGCGAGACAACGATGCGGTTCTTCAGCTTCAGTTCGCCGATGCTGAACGGCTGGAACATGGCCGGGGCGGTCTCAGCCAGTCCGTGGGCAGCTGCGAAGTTGCGGTCCACGGCATCAGCGAACCCGGGGTCGCGGAGGCGAAGATTTTCCTGCGTGATGCGGCGGCTGCGGGTCAGCAGGTTGAAGGCGAACTGCGTGGGGTCTTGGTCCTTGTACTGGCCGATCCGTTCGAACCACTCGAGCGAAGCCTGCGCGGCACGCTGGGTGGAAGCGACCACGGGACGGCGCTCTGCTTCGTACGCGGCAAGCGCAGATTCAACGTCCGGGTGTTCGTGCAGGCAAGCGGCCAAGGCGAGCGAATCTTCCATGGCGAGCTTGGTGCCGGAGCCGATGGAGAAGTGTGCGGTGTGGGCGGCGTCGCCCAGCAGCACAACATTATTGTGGCGCCAGCTCTCGTTGCGAACGGTGGTGAAGTTGATCCACTTGGAATTGTTGGTCAGGACCTCGTAGCCGTTCAACTCCTCGGCAAAGATCTCGCGGATCTTGGCGATCGACTTTTCGTCCGAAACGCCCGGAGGGAAGACCTCGTTGGCGGTTTCATCGAAGCCGGCTGCGTGCCACACGTCCTGGTGCATTTCCACAATGAACGTGGAGCCTTCATCCGAGTAGGGGTAACCGTGGATCTGCATGACGCCCCACTCGGTTTCCTTCACGAAGAACTTGAACGCCTCGAACACCTGGTCCGTACCGAGCCACATGAACTTGTTGGTCCGCGGATCAAGGTTTGGCTTGAACGAGTCGGCGTACTTGGCCCGGATCTGCGAGTTGATGCCATCAGCAGCGAGCACAAGGTCGTAGTTGGCTTCGAGTTCCTCAACGGCCGGGGCCAGGGTGCTGAACCGCACGTCGACGTTTAGTTCGATGCAGCGGCGCTGCAACAGCTCCAGCAGCTCCTTGCGGCTCATGGCAGCGAAACCCTGCCCGCCGACGGTGATCATCTCGTCGCCGAAGTGGATGTCAATGTCGGACCAGCGGGCAAACCGGCGGCTCATGTACTCGGCCACCACAGGATCGGCGTTGCCGATCCCGCCGAGCGTCTCATCGGAAAACACGACGCCGAAGCCAAAGGTGTCGCTGGCAGCGTTACGTTCCCAGAGGGTGATGTCGTGCGTCGGGTCCAGCTGCTTCATGAGGGCTGCGAAGTACAGGCCACCGGGGCCGCCTCCAACAATTGCGATCTTCATGGTGTTGCTCCTTCTCAAGCCTGGCTCTGGCCGGCAGGGGTAAGTTCTTGGGTGTCTCTGGTGATGCCGCCGCCGGTGGAGTCCCCGTTTTCGAGGCCCTCGCGGAGCTTGAAATGCTGCAGTTTGCCGCTGGGATTCCGTGGCAGTTCGGTGACGAACCGGACCTCCCGCGGGTACTTGTAAGGGGCGATGGTCTGCTTGACGAAGTCCTGGATGTCCTTGCGCTTGCCGGCATCGCCAATGACGCCCTCGCGCAGCACGACGAACGCGCAAACGATGCTGCCGCGTTCCGGGTCCGGGACACCGATAACGGCGTTTTCCACCACGTCCGGGTGCTGGTCGATGGCGGATTCAACCTCGGGAGCGCCAATGTTATAGCCGGAGGAGACGATCATGTTGTCCGAACGGGACTGGTAGGTGAAGTACCCGTCCTCGTCCTTGATGAACGTGTCGCCGGTGACGTTCCAGCCATTGACGACGTAATTTGTTTGGCGGGCATCGTCCAGGTAGCGGCAACCGGTGGGACCAATGACGGCCAGGCGCCCAACCTGCCCCGCGCCGAGCTCGTGACCCTCCTGGTCAAGGATGGTGGCCCTGAAACCGGGGACTGCGCGGCCTGTTGTGCCAGGCTTGATATCGTCCCCGGCCGCGGCAATGAAGACGTGGAGCATTTCCGTGGCACCGATGCCGTTGACCAGTCGCAGCCCGGTAGCCTCGTGGACGGCGTGCCAGGTTTCCTTGGACAAGTGCTCGCCGGCGGAAACCGCGATCCGCAGGCCGCGGAGCAGCTCGCCCCGGTTCTCCTTGAGGATGGCACGGTAGGCCGTTGGCGCGGTGAACAGGACGGTAGCCCCGGCAGCTGCAGCGTGCTCGGCCAATTCAACCGGTCCCGCCTTTTCGGTCAAGAGCGACGACGCCCCAAACCGCAGCGGGAAAACCACCAATCCACCCAGGCCAAACGTGAAGGCCAAGGGCGGCGACCCAGCGAAGACATCCTCCGCCGTGGGCTCCAGGATGTACCGGGCGAACGTGTCCGCGTTGGCCAGGATGTCCCGGTGGAAGTGCATGGTCACCTTGGGCACACCCGTGGTGCCGGACGTCGGACCCAGCAGCGCGACGTCATCCGCGGAAGTGTCCACCGGGGCGAACTCCCCGTTCTTGGTGGAGCAGCGCGCGGTGAGGTCGCCGTCGTCGTCCGCTCCGTACGCGACCACGGTGACCGCGTCGCCGGCAGCAGTGACGAGTTCGTCCACGAAGCGGTGATCGGAGATCGCCACCACGGGTTTGGTGAGCTGGATCAGAGTGGCGACCTCGCTGGAACGCAGCATCGGCATGGTAGTGACCACCACTGCCCCGGCTTTGAGGACGCCGAGCCAAGCGGCTACGATCCACGGGTTGTTGGGGCCGCGGAGCAACACGCGGTTGCCGGGTACGACGCCAAGGTCTTCGGTAAGGACCTGCGCAACCTGATTGGCTCGCTTTTGCAGCTCGCCGTAGGTCCAGACCGTGCCATCGGGTGTCCGCAAGGCGGGCCGGTCCGCGCCATGTTCAACGACCGCATTGTCGATGAGCACTGACGCAGCGTTGAGCCGCTCGGGGTACTGGAGTTCGGGAAGGGTGAATTCGAGCGCCGGCCAGGTATCGGCGGGCGGCAAGTGGTCGCGGGTAAACGTGTCCACGTGGGCCGATGACATCATGCTCATGGCCGTTCCTTTCAGTGGTGCGTCGGTGAAGCTGCTTTGCCGGTCGCTTCAGGCGCCGGCACGGATCATGCCTTCTTGGGCAACTGTTGCAAGGAGCCTTCCTTGCCGATCGAAGAAGCGGCCCATGGACAGGCCGCGGTTGCTCTGTCCGGATATGGCTTCTTGGGCATAAAGGACCCAGTCATCCGCACGGCCATCGCGGTGGAACCACATGGAGTGGTCCAGGCTTGCTGTGGCGAGCCCGGGGCTGGACCAGTTGAGTCCGTTCACGCGGAGGAGCGGTTCCAGGATGGTGTAGTCGCAGACATATGCCAAGGCGGTGCGGTGGATGTTTGCGTCGTCGGGCAGGCTGTCAAAGGCCTTGACCCAGATGGCTTGCTGCGGCACGGGGCCGCCCTCCAATTCGACATATACCGGACCGGGAATATGCCTCATGTCGAAGCTACGTCCCGCAGACCAATAGTCGGAAGCCGGACCCTCGGCATCAACCAGCACTTCGGCAGCGCTGCGCAGTGATTCGGGCTCGACGGCGGCAGGCGCCTCAGGCTGAAAGTCCGGACCGCCCTCGGGAACCTGGAACGAACCCATGGCGGCATATACAGGTTTGCCGTTCTGGAAGCCGCGGACCGTCCGGGTGGAGTACCCGCGACCATCACGCAGGCGCTCCACTTCGTAGCGAACGCTGGAACCGACGTCGACTGGCCGCATGAAGTAGCTGTGCATCGAGTGGAGCTGCCGGTCAGCGTCCACCGAGCGCATCATGGCCGCGGCGGCCTGGGCCACCATGTCGCCACCGTATGCCTTGGGCCAAGGAACATATTGAGTACTTGCCTCATATGCTTCATCGTGTACCTCCGCGGGCACTGGCGTAAGGTCTACAGCCCTGAGGAAGGTTTCCGACGTCAAGGTTCCAGTCATCATGGCGGTTATGCCCTGCGGTAGTCGGCGAGAGTTTCGTCGGCGACGTCTTCGAGGTTGACCACGAGGTTCTCCGGCGTGCGGGCCGTGAGCCACACGAGGTCTTCCGTGACGGACATGTTGGCCTCAACGTGCGGCATGAACGGCGGTACGAAGACCCAGTCGCCGGCCTTCATATCCAGGAATTCCTGGTAGTTCTCGCCGAAGTAGATGCGGCCATGGCCGCGGAGCACGTAACCGCCGGTTTCAGCCTCGCCGTGGTGGTGCGGGAGTGAGCGGTAGCCGGGGGTATTCGACACCTGGCCGAACCAGATCTTGGTTGCGGGGGTGTGCTGGATGCTGACACCGGAGACGCGGATGCAGTCGCCGGACTGGGCGGTGTTGGTGTCTTCTGCGCCGGCGCGGGTCACCACGGGGACCACCTTGCCGTCGGCCTGCGCGTAGATGGAGTTGTCGCCTTCGAGGCGGTATTCGGTAGCGGTCTGACTCATTGGTTTTCTCCTTGGTTTCTAGACGGTTGCTGCAACGGGGGCGTGGATCCGGAACTGGTTTTCCAGCCGGCCGATCCCGTCGATTTCTGTACTGAGAACATCTCCGTCGTTCAGGAAGCGCGGCGGGGTCATGCCCATGCCCACTCCCCCGGGCGTTCCCGTGAGCACCAGGTCACCGGGACGGAGCGTGGTGAACTGTGAAATGTAGGACAGTAGCTGCGCGGGACCGAACACCAAGGTGCGGGTGTTCCCCTGCTGCACGAGCTCGCCGTTGACGTAGCCACGGACCTCAAAGTCTTCACCCGCGGCGTCCGCGGTCAGCATGACCGGGCCCACCGGCGTCGTACGGTCGAACGCCTTGCCCTGGAACCATTGCAGCGTCCGGCTTTGCCAATCCCGCATGGAAACATCGTTGGCCACGGTGTAGCCGGCAATGGCCTCGCGGGCAGCGGCCTCATCCGCGCGGAACAGCTCAGAACCGACGACGACGGCGAGCTCGGCTTCCCAGTCCACGCGGCCACTGCCCTGGACTTCTACCGCGTCAGAAGCACCGACCAGCGTGTCGGCAAACTTGGCGAAGAGCGTGGGGAACTCGGGCAGTTCGCGGCCCATTTCCTTGATGTGGTCTCCGTAGTTCAGGCCGCAGCAGATCACTTTGCCTGCCCGCGGCAGGAGCGGTGCGAAGTCGGCGTCCGTGATGACCTCGCCCTGCGCTGCAACGGCTTGTGCGACGATGTTCCGCCAATCCGGCTGGGCCAGGAGCTCCCCGACGTCGGCTGCCGGAAGCGCAAGGTACGAGTCGGCGCCCGTGGCGAGTGCCGCCGTCGTGCCTCCGCCGGCTGTCCGCAAAGTGGCGAGTTTCATGCGTTCTGTCCCTTCGAGATTTGATATGTCGACTTTTTTACGATCGTCACATATGCTCAACGTAGCACGGCAGGAATGATCTGCACAGAGGCTTTTCAAAATTTTTCGCAGTTGCCACGACCAGGAGGAACAGCATGAGCCACCAGACGATCAACCCGGAATCGCTCCCCAAGCCGTCCGGTTTCGCGCACGGCATTCTCGCCGGCAATACGGTATTTCTGGGCGGGCAGACCGCGCTGGATAAGAACATGAACATCGTGCCGGGTGGCATCGTGGAACAGTTCACGCAGGCGTTCACCAACGTGCTCACCACGCTGCGCGAGGCCGGCGGACAGCCCGAGGACCTGGTCAACGTGACCATCTACCTCACGGATGTGGACGACTACATGGCGAACGGGCGCGAGATCGGACGCATCTGGCGCGACATGGCGGGCTCGCAGTACCCGGCCATGGCGGGCATCGGCGTCACACGGTTGTGGCAGAAAGAGGCCCTGATCGAAATCCAGGGCATCGCGGTGATTCCGGAGCGGTAAACCCCCGAATTTTGGGGCACGATGTCCCTATGGGAACCGTCACCGAATATCTGGAGAAGGTCAGCGCAGACAACCGCGTCATTCTGGAGCGGATTGTGGGGATCGCACGCGAGCTCGCGCCCGACGCCGAAGAAGGCACCAGCTACGGCATGCCTGCTTTGCTCGTGAACGGCAAGGGCTTCCTGAGCGTGCTCGAAACCAAGAATCACCTGGCACTGTATCCGTTCAGCGGTCAGATTCTGCCTGAAATGGCGGAGGAACTTGGTGGTTACTCCTGGTCACCGGGGACACTGAGGTTCTCTGCGGACAATCCTGTGCCGGATTCGCTGGTGCGCCGGATCCTGGAGACGCGGTTGGCGGCGATCCGTCGGTAGGTTTTGTACGGCAGATGCTCTCAGTGCTTCGCGGAAACGTCCTGGGAGATCGCGTTGGCCGTAGCGACGACTTCCTGGCGCACGGATTCAAGGTACGCATCCGGGTCCGGCTGCGCTGCGACAGCCTGGGCCTGCAAGGACACGTTGATGGCCGCGACATTGTCGCCGTTGTTGTGGTTCCATACCGGTGCCGCGATGGACATCAGCCCGATCTCCAGCTCTTGATCGAGCAGGCACCAGCCTTGCGCACGGACATGCTCGACGGCGGCCCTCAAGTCGGGCACGCTGCCGACGGTTCGCGGGGTGAGCGGGGTGAGTTCCGCCGTCGAAAGGTAGGCCTCCAGCTTGGCCTGGGGCAATCCGGCAAGCAGCACGCGGCCCATGGACGTGGCGTAGGCCGGGAAGCGGGTGCCCACGGTGATGCCAACGTTCATGATCCGGCGCGTGGCGACGCGGGCAACATAGAAGATGTCCGGACCGTCGAGGACCGCAGCGGAGGTGGACTCCCCCAGTTTCAGGCTTAGCTGCTCGAGGTGCGGCTGCGCCAGCTGCGGAAGTGAGAGAGCCGATAGGTACGAATACCCAAGCTGCAGCACCTTGGCCGTGAGCGCAAACGTCTTGCCGTCGGTGCGGACGTAACCGAGCTCCACGAGGGTGTGCAGAAAGCGACGGGCCGTGGCGCGCGTAAGGTCCGTGCGTGCAGCGACTTCGCTGAGGGTCATGACCGGGTTGTTGGCGTCGAACGCCCGGATCACGGCGAGGCCCCGGGCCAGCGACTGGACGTACTGGTCGCTGGCCTGCGGGGTAACTGCGGAGTCGGTCATGGTTACCAATCCTAGGGGGCGTTGCGGGGCCTGCTCTGCACCCCAAAACCCAGGAATAGCGCGCAGAGCGGGCCCCACAACGGGAGCGGGACTAGGCCTCGGCCTTCTTCAAAGGCAAGGGCACGAGTTCCTGGAGTTCTTCGAACGTGCAGCCGAACGTCTCGCGGACTGTGACGCCGTCGGGCCCGGTGAGGAAAACAGCCTTGTCCGTGTAGACGCGGGTGACGCAGCCGACGCCGGTGAGCGGGTAGGTGCACTGTGCCACGAGCTTGGACGCACCCTCGCGGGTCAGCAGGGTCATCATCACGAAGACGTCTTTGGCGCCGGTTGCGAGGTCCATCGCACCACCCACGGCGGGGATGGCGCCGGGGGCGCCCGTGTGCCAGTTGGCGAGGTCGCCGCTGGCGGAGACCTGAAACGCGCCGAGGACGCAGATGTCCAAGTGACCGCCGCGCATGATCGCGAACGAGTCGGCATGGTGGAAGTACGATGCCCCGGGAAGCTCGGTAACGGGGATCTTGCCCGCGTTGATGAGGTCGTCGTCGATCTCGTCCCCAACAGCGGCAGGGCCCATGCCGAGCATCCCGTTCTCCGTGTGGAGGGTGATGTTCTGTTCTTCGGTGAGGTAGTTGGACACGAGGGTCGGCTGGCCGATGCCCAGGTTCACGAAGGAGTCGGGTGCGATGTCGCGGGCCACCAATTGGGCGAGCTCGTCGCGGCCCAGCGGCTTTTCGGAGGTCTGGATGCTTGTCTGGGTGCTCATGATCAAGCCACCTTTCCTGCAGAATCGGCGGAGTCGACGCGGACCACACTGTTGACGTAAATACCGGGTGTCACAACGTTCTCCGGGTCCAAGGACCCGGTGGGCACGATCTCCGAGACCTGCACAATGGTGTGCTTGGCAGCGGCGGCCATGATCGGCCCGAAATTCCGGGCGGTCTTGCGGTACACGAGGTTGCCCTTGCGATCGGCCTTGAGCGCCTTGATGAGGGCGACGTCGGCGTGGATCGGGGTCTCGAACACCTGCCATTTGCCGTCCAAGAACCTGCTCTCCTTCCCGTCAGCCAAGGTGGTTCCGTAGCTGGTGGGGGTGAAGAAGCCGCCGATACCGGCACCGGCGGCACGGATGCGCTCGGCCAGGTTGCCCTGCGGGACCAGCTCCAGTTCAATCTCGCCCGCGTGGTACTTCGCGTCGAAATGCCAGGAATCGGACTGCCGCGGGAAGGAGCAGATCATTTTGCGGACCCGGCCTTCCTTGATCAGCAGCGCCAGGCCCTGATCGCCCTGGCCGGCGTTGTTGTTCACCACGGTCAGGTCCTTCGCGCCGCAATCCATCAGCGCATCGATCAGTTCGAACGGCTGGCCGGCATTGCCGAAGCCGCCGATCATCACCGTGGAACCATCCTTGATGTTGGCGACAGCCTCGCCAACAGTGTCAATGAAATTCAGCATGACCCTTAGACTCCTTCTGAAACACCAGCAGAAACGTTTTCGAGCACCACGGCCAGGCCCTGCCCAACACCGATGCAGATCGCCGCGACACCCCACCGCTGGCCGGAGGCCTGCAGGGAACGGGCAAGGGTGCCCAGGATGCGGGTACCGGAGGCCCCCAGCGGGTGGCCCATCGCGATCGCACCACCGTGGCGGTTCACGATTGACGGGTCGATCCCCCACGCGTCAACACACGCCAGCGACTGCGCGGCGAACGCTTCGTTAAGTTCGACGGCGCCAACCTGGTCCCAGCCGATGCCCGCCTTCGCGAGGGCCTTGTTCGCGGCCTCCACCGGGGCGAAGCCGAAGAACTGGGGATCGTTGCCATGCGCACCACGGCCTGCGATCCGCGCCAACGGCTCCAAGCCAAGAATCCCAGCAGCAGCCTCCGAACCAATCCACGCCGCAGAAGCACCGTCAGACAACGGCGACGCATTCCCGGCGGTGACCGTGCCGCCGTCGGGCCCCGAGCCCTCAGGCCGGAATACCGTCTTCAAACCGCCCAGCTTCTCCGCCGTGGAGCCGGCACGGATGCCCTCGTCCCGCACCAGGTCCGTCCCCGGAACCGGGGCCACCAAAGAGTCGTAGAAGCCTTCGTTCCACGCGGCGTCGGCCAGGTTGTGCGAGTCCGCAGCGAACTGGTCCTGCCGTTCGCGGGTAATCCCATACTTCTCGCGCAGCCGTTCCGTGGCCTCGCCCAGGGAGATGGTCCAATCCTTGTTCATGGCCGGGTTCACCAAACGCCAACCGAGCGTGGTGGACGCGAGCGTCATGTCACCGGCCGGGTAGGGCTTGGAGGTCTTCGGCAGCACCCACGGCGCACGGGACATGGATTCGGCGCCGCCCACCAGCATGAGCTCGGCGTCACCCGCGTTGATCTGACGCGACGCAATAATTGCCGCATCCAGGGAAGAGCCGCACAGACGGTTGACTGTGGTGCCCGGAGTGGAGACCGGCAGGCCGGCCAACAAGGTGGCCATGCGGGCCACGTTGCGGTTTTCCTCGCCGGCACCGTTGGCATTGCCGAAGACGACCTCGTCGATCCGCTCAACATCGAGCCCCGGGGCCCTGCGAACGGACTCGCGAACCACGTGGGCGGCAAGGTCATCGGGACGGACAGCGGCAAGACCGGAGCCGAACTTGCCAAAGGGCGTGCGCACGGCGTCGTACACGAAAGCCTGTTTCATGGATTTCTCTTTCTGCTTGCCCAACTAGGTCGCAATAGTGCGCGTTTTGGGGGGTCTAAACGCGCACAAGTGCGACCTAGTTGGGTTCGTTGGCGTCGATCTCGTCGAATACTTTCTGGGCCGTCTTGAAGGCCGAATTGGCCGACGGCACACTGCAATAGATGGCGGTCTGCAGCAGGATTTCCTTGATTTCGTCCCTGCTCAGGCCGTTGTTGAGGGCCGCCCGGACGTGCATGGCGAGCTCCTCCCAGTGACCGTGCGCCACCAGCGCCGTGAGGGTGACGGCCGAGCGCATTTGCCGGCTCAGGCCGGGCCGCGTCCAGATGCCACCCCAAGCGATCCTGGTGATCATGTCCTGGTAGTCCTCGGTAAAGGAATCCTTGTTGGCGTTCGCGCGGTCCACGTGCGCGTTGCCGAGCACTTCGCGGCGAACCACCATGCCGGCGTCGTAAATGTCCTGTGCGGTCGCATCGGGCTGCACCGCGCCATTCCGCTCAGTAGAAGAGCTCACAGTCCGTTCTCCCTCATGAAGTTGCGCATCAGCTCAGCCACGGCGGCCGGCGCCTCTGCGGGTGCAAGGTGGGCGACGCCGTCGAGCGCTACTGACTCAGCCGAACCGCCGCCGGCGGTGATACCGGCGACAACAGCTTCAGCGAACGACGGCGGAGCAACAGTGTCCTCGACGCCGGCGATCGCCAGTGTGGGGACGGTGATGCTGCCGAGCTGCTCGCGGACGTCGAACGCGGCGAGGGCTTCGCAGCAGAACGAGTAGCCGAAGCGGTCGGCGTCACGCAGGGCATGCAGGAGGCGGCTGCTGATCTCCGGCTGGCGGTCCATGAATCCGGGACCGAACCAGCGTTCTGCGGAGCCTTGGATCATCACGGGAGTGCCCAGTTTGCGAACTGTCTCCGCGCGCTCCAGCCAGCCCTCGGGTGTGCCGAGTTTAGCGCCGGTGCACTGGACGGACAGGCTGCGGAGTCGGTCGCCGTGCTTGATGCCGAGCTGCAGGCCGGTGGCCCCGCCCAGCGAGACGCCCGCGTAGTGGAACCTTGCGCCCGGTGAAACGGAGTCCACAAGATCGACGACGGCGTCAGCCAGTTCCGCGATATCGAAGCCTTCGGTGACGGTCGGCGAGATGCCGTGGCCCGGGAGGTCCCAGCCGATGACGTCGTAGTCGCCGCCCAGGAGAGCGGCGGTTTCGGTCCAGAGAACAGTGGACGTGCCCAGCGACGGGCCCACCACCAGGAGCGGCTTGGCTCCCAGTTCGCGCTGCGGGGAAAGCAGCACGGCCTTGACAGTTGGCTTAGCCACGAGTGGCTCCTTTCGATGAAGATCCAGTGAAGTCGGGGTAGGCGGCGAGGATCCGACGGCTGATCTCGGCGGCTTCACCGAGATAGCCCGCGGGGTCCAGCAGGGCTTCAAGCTCTGCGTCCGTGAGCTTGTCCGCCGGGACGGCTTCGCGCAGGAGCTTGGTGTAGATGCGGGACTGCTCGGCTGCAGGAGCCTTCAGCGCTTCGTCGACGACGGCCTGCAGCTTCTGCTTGCCGCCCTCACCGAGCAGAGGCGCGACGGCGGCCGCCACACCTTCGCTGAGCAGCAACGGTCCCGGGATTTCCAGGTTCCGGCGCATCGCCTCAGGGAAGACGCGCAGGCCTTCGGTGAGTTCGCGCAGATGTCCGGCCGCACCAAGGGCCAGCGCGAACAACTGACGCAGGGCCGGCCATTCGCTGTGCCAGGCACCGTCCGGGCGCTCATCGTTGAAGGTTGCCGCAGCGAGGTGCAATTGAGACGCGAGTCCTGGCGCTTGCAACGCTGCACTCCGGATCAACACGGACAGCACGGGGTTCTGCTTCTGCGGCATGGCCGAGGAAACACCGCGTCCGGCTGCCTGCGGTTCACCGAGTTCGCCCACTTCAGGGCGGCTCAGGAACAGCAGGTCCGCGGCGATCTTGCCGAAGGAATCGATGAGGGCCGTGAGCGAGTCGCCCAGGGCCGTAACGGCGAGGCGGTTGGTGTGCCAGGGAGCTGCGGCCGAAGCCAGCCCGAGCTTCGAAGCCAGAGCGTCGGCAAGCGTGAACGGCGTTGAGTCCGAGCCCAACGTCAGCTTCGTGGCCGAAGCCAGCGTCCCGCCGGCCCCACCAAACTGCACCGGCAGCTTAAGGGATTCCACGCGGGCACCCGCGGCCGCAACGCCTTGGAACCATTGAGCGGCCTTGAGCCCAAACGTGTAAGGCAAGGCATGCTGGGTCAGACTGCGCCCCACGCACAGCGTTTCCGCATGCTGTTCTACCAAGGCGGCGAGCGCCGTCGTCGTGCGCTTTACATCAACCAGCAACGCTGAAACGGTGCGGCTGGCGAGCACCATGAGTGCTGAGTCGAGGACGTCCTGGCTGGTCAGGGAGGTGTGGACGGCCTTGCCGGCGATCCCTTCAGGGTCCAGATCCTTGACCTTTGCCCGTAGGCCACCCAGCAGGGGAATCACCGGGTTGCCACCGCCTTGGGCGCGTTCGGCGATAGCGGCTACGTCATAGGAGCCGGCATCGGCGGCTTCGGCCACCACAGCGGCGGATCCGGCGGGAACGAGTCCCGCATCCTCAAGGACGGCAGCCCAGGAGGCTTCGACGTCGAGGATTGCCGCGATCACAGCACGGTCGCCCGTCAGCGCCGCCACAGCGGGCGACGCCGAGACGGGGGTAAGGAGGCCGAAGTCGCCGTCGGTCATTCTGAGGTACCCGCGTTGCCCGTTGCCAAGTCCCCACTTGCCAGGTCCCCCGTTGCCAGATCGAGCGAACCGTCCTGCTGGAAATCAAGGAACACGGTCTCGTCGCCACCCTGCAAGCGGACGTCCCACGTGAGCCCGCCATCGGGGTCGCGGCGCGCGATCAGCGTCTTGCGGCGCTCCGGGTCCAGGGAGCTCAGCAGCGGGTCATTGGCCAGTGCTTCCTCGTTTTCCGGCAGGTAGACGCGTGTGAAGAGACGGTTCATGAGGCCACGGGCGAACACGGCTACAGAGATGAACGCCGCAGCGCCCGGCTTTGTGGGGCCGGGATTGACCGTGGTGAAGGTGTACACGCCGGAGTTGCCCACGGAGCCGCGCCCCCAACCCGTGAAGGTGTAGCCATCGCGGACCAAAGAGCCTGTGCGCTGGACGATGTTGCCCTCGGAGTCCGGCTGCCAGATTTCAAGGATGGCGTCCGGGATGGTGTGGCCTGCGCCGTCGTAGACCGTGCCTTGGAGGCGGATGCTGCCGGGGCTGCCCGGAGCGAGGAGTTCGTTGTCCTTGTTGAAGGGGAGGGCGTATCCGTAGAAGGGGCCTACGGTTTGGCCCGGTGTGGGTGCCAGCTTGCTCATGTGCTTACTCCTCGTCCCCGGCGTCGCCGTATGCTTCGTTTTCCGTCCAGGTCCGCTTGGAACCGGTCAGGATGATGTCCCACTTGTAGCCGAGCGCCCATTCGGGGCTGGTGAGCTCATGGTCGTACTGTGCCACGAGGCGATCGCGGGCGTCCTGGTCCACGATCGACTGGTAGATGGGGTCCAGGGGGAAGAGCTGATCGCCCGGGAAGTACATCTGGGTGACGATGCGCTGCGTGAACTCCGAGCCGAACATGGAGAAGTGGATGTGGGCCGGGCGCCAGGCGTTCAGGTGGTTCTTCCACGGGTAAGCGCCGGGCTTGATGGTGGTGAAGCTGTACGAGCCGTCCTCGCCGGTGATGCACCGGCCGACGCCGGTGAAGTTCGGGTCCAGCGGTGCGGGGTGCTGGTCGCGCTTGTGGATGTAACGGCCGGCGGCGTTTGCCTGCCAGATCTCCACGAGCTGACCGGCAACCGGGCGGCCGTCACCATCAAGTACGCGGCCGGCGACGATGATGCGCTCACCCTGCGGCTCGCCGTTGTGCTGGATGGTCAGGTCCGACTCCAGCGCGTGCACATCCTGGTGGCCGAACGCAGGCGAGTAGAGCTCGATTGTTTCCGGGTCCGCGTGGTGCAGGCTCTTGGTGGGGTGGCGAAGGATGCTGCTGCGGTACGGCGCGTAATCCAGGCGCGGCATGGTTTCCAGGCCCTTGCCGTTCCTGACGGCCTCAGCATAGCGGTCGCCGATGCCCTGGATCTCAGCACTGAGGTCCGCTTGGGTTTCCACTTTCTTGGAATCATGCGCGGCGTGTGGCTCAGCGGCGGGCACGAGCTCATCGGATTCGAGCGCTTGTGTGGTCTGGTCTTGCGGCACAGCCGGCTCCTTTCGGTTGATGGGTTCTCTTTGGTTTGCAGGCAGCGGGTTTACACCCGGTGGAGCGAGTCGTATTGGACGGCGTGGCGCACCGGAGCGTTGGGCGCCCCGTAGCCGTCGTAGTTGCCCCGGCGCTCCACCATTTCGAAGAACACACTGCCCACGGTGGCGGTGTAGAAGTGGAGGAATTCGCCGCTGGCGTCCCGGTCATACAGAAGGTTGAGCTCCTTGAGTGTGCCAAGGAATCCGGGTTCAAGATCGAACCGGGCGTCCAGGTCCTCGTAGTAGTTGGCCGGAATCTGCAGGAACTCAAGGCCCCGATCGCGGGCGGACCGGGCCGTGGCCACGAGGTCGTTTACGGCGAAGGCAATGTGTTCCTGGTACGTTTTGCGGGCCTTTTGGGCTTGCTGCGCCGGTGCCAGGTTCAGCACGAGCCGCACCGCGCCGTTGCTGGTTTCCATGACCTGCGAGCGCACCAGGCCGCTGGGGCTGGGGACCTCGGCGAACGGCTGCGGTTCAAGGGCAAGGGCGCTGGTGTAGAAGAGGACGGCTTCGTCGAAGTGCTGCCAAGGCTGGGCCAGGTTGACGTGGTCAATCACGGCGCTCCGCGCGGCTCCGGTATGTTCCAGTCCCTCGCCAAACTCGTGAGTCCAGGCGGCGGTTCCGTCCGGGCTGCCCTGGCAGAGGAAGATCTCGGTGGAGTCCGGCGCGGAGATGCCTTGGAAGACTTCCTCATCGGCCTGGACCTTGCGGGCAACCACCGGCGCCTTGAGTTGCTGGGCGCGAGCGGAGGCAATCACTGGGGAGTCGACGTCGAACCCCAAAGCGGCGATAGCCGGTTCCGAGTGCGATGCCGCTTGCTCGTTGATGATCACGCGGGCCTGTCCCATGGTCCAGAGCTGGACGTCCTTAGTGCGGTGGCGGCCTTCGAATTCGAAGCCGAGCTGGCCCAGGAGCTTCTCAAGCTGCGCGGTGTCGTCGGCCTTGACCTCGGCGAAGTTGAAGCCGGCGGGCTCGTTCACCTTGGGCAGCGTGGCCAGTTCCATGGGATAACGACGGCGGGACGCGCTGCCGTTGGCGGCCGCGGCGTCCGTGGGGCTGCTTGCGAGCCACTTGGCGCTCTGCTCCTCCAGCCAGATCAGGGAGCGCATGGCATCCACGGCGGTGCGCTCAACATCTGACTGGCGGAAGACGTCATTGAAGACCTCCAGCGAGACCGGACCCGTGTAGCCGGCGCGGACCACGTGGCCCATGAACTTGGCGAGCTCGAACTGGCCCTCGCCCGGGAACACGCGGTAATGGCGGCTCCACGAGAGCACGTCCATGGAGAGCTTGGGGGCGTCGGCAACCTGGACGAAGAAGATCTTCTCCGCGTTGATCTGCTCGATCGGCGCGGTGTCCCAGTCGCGGGAAAGGATGTGGAACGAGTCCAGGCACGTTCCGAGGTTGGGGTGATCCACCATCTCGACCAGACGATATGCGTGCTCGTAGTCGTTGACGTACTTTCCCCAGGCCAGGGCTTCGTAGGCAACTTTGACGCCGTGATCCCCGGCCAGCTCGGCGAGTTCCGTCAGCTGGGAGGCGCGGAGTTCGTCGTCGTCAATCGTGGCGGTAGCAACGTTCGAGCAGACCAGGATGGTGTCCATGCCCAAGCGTTCCATCAGGTTGAACTTGGCCTCAGCCCGGCGCAGGTTGGCTTTGAGCAGGTCCGGAGTGACGCCGTCGAAATCCCGGAACGGCTGGTACAGATCCAGGCCCAAGCCGAGGTCGGCGGCCATTTTCCGGACTTCCTCCGGGCTCAGCGGCGAAGTGACGAGGTCCTGCTCGAAGATCTCGATGCCGTCGAAACCCGCGATGGCGCAGGCCTGCATCTTCTCTTTCAGCGTGCCGGACAGGCAGACCGTGGCGATCCCGGTGCGCATCAGTGGCCTGCCTTGGTCAGTTCAGGAGCCGCTGCCGCGGCGTCTTCCACCGCGATCAGCTCCAGGAAGTGGGCCCGCATCCGATCGCGATCGGCGTCGCGTCCCGTGAAGAGCTGGAAAGCGTCGGCAGCCTGACCAACTGCCATGCGACCGCCGTCGAGAACGTCACAGCCTTTCGCGCGGGCCTCGCGGACCAACTGCGTTTCGATCGGGCGGTAGACGATGTCCGCCACCCAGTGCCGCGATTCCACGAGGTCGATGTCCAAGGGCAGTCCCGGGTGGGCAGCCATGCCAATCGGAGTGCAGTGCACCAGGCCGTCGGCGAGGGGCATGAGCACGCCCAGCTCAGCGGGAGTGCGCGGCGTGACCGTTGCCTTCGGAAAAAGGTCGCCGAGTTCGGCGGCACGTTCCGCGGCGCGGGATGGGTCCATGTCCACGAGGTCCAGCGTGCTGACGCCGGCTTTGAGCAGCGCGTACGCCACGGCGGAACCGGCACCGCCCGCACCGAGCTGGACCACGCGGTCGAGCTTGGCGGTCGGCAGCCCGGAAGTGAGTGCCGCGCCGAAGCCGGAGAAGTCTGTGTTGTGGCCGATGAACCGGCCGTCTTGAATCAGGACCGTATTGACGGCACCCAGGCGACGGGCGTCGTCGGAAATTTCGTCAAGGTGCTCAAGCACCAGCTGCTTGCACGGGTGCGTGATGTTCAGCCCGTTGAAGCCCATGCGCTGGGCTGCGGTGAGGAGATCCCCGACGGCGGTGGCCGGCAGCGCGAGTTCCAGCAGGTCGATGGGGCGGTACAGCAAGCGGAGGCCTTGCACATCGGCTTCGCGTTCGTGCATGGGCGGCGTGAGCGAGGGCATGACGCCTTCGCCAATCAGGCCCACCAGAACGGACTCGGCTCGGTTGCTCATCCTAAAGCTCCTTTGACTTCAGCACCTCGGGCTTTGGCGCTTTCTGGGGCGCCGCTGCTCCGGGTGTTATTCAGGTTACTACAAGCGTTCATATTCCGCACACTTGTTCTTATCGCGAACACTTGCGACGCGCTGACCCAACTGAGTCGCAGTTGTGCGCGTTTAGCGGCCCCAAAACGCGCACTATTGCGACCTAGTTGGGCTAACGCTGCGGGAGGCGGGCCGCGAGTTCAACCGCAGCTTCCTGCAGGGTGGGCACGTGCGAGATGAGCTCCTCCATGGTGAGGCGGAACACCGGCACGGCCGTGGCCAGCGAGGCAAACGCGTGCCCCTGGGCATTGAGGACCGGAACGGCGACAGCGCGCATGCCGATTTCGTTTTCTTCGTCCATCACGGCGTATCCCTGGCGGCGCACCTGCTCGATTTCCGCGCGGAATGCATCGCGGTCGGTGATGGAATGCTCCGTCAGCGGATCCAGAGGGAGCTCTTCCAGCAGCCTCTTGCGCTCAATCTCTTCCTCGAAGGCCACGATGGCCTTGCCTACGGACGTGGTGTGCAGCGCCCCCAGATGGCCGGGGTCGCTGGTGACGCGGAAGGTCTTGGGGCCATCCACCTTATTCACCGTCAGATGGTGGTTGCCGTCACGGACGGACAGGATAGTGGCCTCATGCGTTCGCTCGGTCACGCGCTGGAGGACCGGCAGCGCCGTGGCTGCAAAGCCGTGATGATTCGAGACTCTCTGGCCGAGCTGGAACACGCGCAGGCCCAGATGGTAGCGGCGGCCATCCGGCTCATAGTCAACAAACCCGTCGCGCGTCAGCGAGCCCAGGAGTCGATACGTTGTGCTGAACGGCAGCGCGGCACTTCGCGCCAAGTCCGCAGCGCTGGCACCCCTCGGCTCGTCGCCCAGCAATACCAAAAGGCTCAGGGCCTTTCCGACCATGTCGGTTTTTGTGTCCTCTTTCACACTCATAGTGAAATGCTCTCATATCGTGAGAGCTATTTCTAGATGGTGGTGACTTCTCTTGACAAGTGACCCCACTCACAGCCACTATTGCTGTATTACACAAGTAGCTCTCACCATGTGGTTACTTTTGGGATGAACCAGCCGCACCTCGCTTGGGTCTTCCCTCAGAGCTTTATCCGCGACATCGTCGTCACAGAAGGAACACCCAATGAGCCACACCATGCCGTCAGCGACGCCAGGCACAGAAACCACCACTGGAACTCCCAAGAAAGCCGCACTTGCCAGCTTCCTGGGCAGTGCGGTGGAGTACTACGACTTCTTCATCTTCGGCTCCGCCGCCGCCCTGATCTTCCCGCACGTGTTCTTCCCCTCCGCCGACGCCAACGCGGCCATCATGTCGTTCGCAACGTTCGGCTTCGCCTATGTCGCCCGGCCCGTGGGCGCCGTGATTCTGGGTCACTTTGGTGACCGGATCGGCCGGCAAAAGGTCCTCATGTTCACGCTGGTCCTCATGGGCGCAGCAACCTTCGTAATTGGCTGCCTCCCCGACTTCAAGACCATCGGCTGGTGGGCCCCGATCCTGTTGGTTGTCGCCCGTCTTTGCCAGGGACTCTCTGCCGCCGGCGAGCAGGCTGGCGCTTCCTCCATGACTTTGGAGCACGCCCCGGACAACCGCCGTTCCTTCTTCACCTCTTGGACCCTCACCGGCACCCAGGGCGGCCAGATCCTCGCTGCGTTGGTGTTCATCCCGGTGGTGGCACTGCCCGACGACATCAAGTACGGCATCGGTTGGCGAATTCCGTTCTGGTTGAGCGCCGTGGTTGTTCTGGTGGCCTTCTTCATCCGCCGCACCCTCCACGAGCCGCCGGCCTTCGCGGAAGCCAAGAAGAACAATGAGATTTCCAAGCTCCCCGTTGCCGATCTCCTGAGGCTGCACTGGCGCGATGTCCTCCGCGTTGTCTGCTGCGCCTTTATTGCCGCAGTGAGTACCGTCTTTGGAACGCTGGCCATCAAGTACGCCCAGGATGTTGCCGGCGTCAACAGCACCATCACGCTCTGGCTGGTGGTTGCGGCCAACGTTGTCGCTTTGGGAACGCAGCCGCTGTTCGGCATGCTCTCGGACAAGATCGGCCGCAAGCCCGTGTTTATCTACGGAGCCCTCTCCAGCGCGATCATGACGCCGGTGTTCCTGCTGACCCTCGAGGGCGGCAACGTGCCGCTGATGTTCCTGGTCTCCGTAGTGTTCTTCTCCTTCGGATACGCCGCCGCCAACGCCGTATGGCCGTCCTTCTACGGCGAAATGTTCAGCACCAAGGTCCGCTTCTCCGGTTTGGCCATTGGCACCCAGCTGGGCTTCCTCATGGCAGGCTTCGCACCGGCCATCGTCACGGCTTTGGGTGGCACCAAGCCCGGCGGATGGGTTCAGATCTCGATCTTCACCGCGGTGATCTGCGTGATCGCCGCTGTGTCGGCCCTGACAGCCCGCGAATCCGCCAAGACTCCCACCGCGGAGCTCGGCCTGCACAAGTAATCTCTGCGCTCCTGCCCACTTACTGGGCGCCAGCACCGGAAAAGCCCGGAATGTCCCCCGACATTCCGGGCTTTTCGCTGCCTGACCAAGTGCGAGGCGAGAGGTAACCGGGAAGGAGCGCAGGCCCCGGGACGAGAGCTACCGCGGGTTCAGCGCCACCGGTTTGAACTTCCCGGCACCGGTCCCGGAGTACATCAGCAACGTCCCATCGCCGGCCACTCCCACAACTGAAGGATCGCCTGTTCCAGTGAACCCATTGCCGAGGGCAGCGATGCTGGAGAACATGTTCCATCCGGAGCCCAGGTAGGACCGCGAGAGGAACCCCCCGGCCCCGTTGCCCGGGTACAGCCAGAGCCCACCGTCAGCTGCCCTGCCCAGAAGGTCTTCCCTGCCGTCCCCGTTGAAATCGCCGGCCTGCAGCACCAGGTTGAACATGTCCCACCCGGTACCGATCTGCTTTCGGGACAGGAAACCACCGGAACCATTCCCCGGGTAAACCCACAGCACACCGTCCGAAGACTGCGCCACGATGTCCGGTTTCCCATCGCCCGTGAAGTCGCCCGGGGCCAGCAACTGGGTGAAGCCTTGCCAGCCTGTGCCGATCTGTTTGCGTGCCAGGAACCGACCCGTTCCGTCCGTCGGGTAGAGCCACAGTGTTCCATCGGCAGCCCGGGCCACGAGATCGGGGTGGCTGTCGCCGTCGAAATCGCCGGCACTCAACACCGACGTGAACTGACCCCAACCCCAACCGACCTGCACGCGATTGCGAAAGCTGCCCGAACCGTTGCCGGGGTAAAGCCACAGCGCGCCATCGGCTCCGCGGGCCAGGATATCCGCGGCAGCATCGCCGTCGAAGTCGCCCGCTTCCCACACCTGGCTGAAGCCGTTCCAGCCGGTCCCGATCGCCAGACGATCCGCGAAGCCGCTGCCGTCGCCCGGGTAAAGGGTCATGGCGCCGCCCGCAGCCGCGGCGAGCACGTCCACCCGCTTGTCACCGGTGAAGTCCTGCCCACCAACGATGTCGCCGGCGCCGTTCCAACCACTTCCGACGGCGGTACGCGGCAGGAAGCCACCCTTGCCATCGCCGGGGTAGACATAGAGGCTGCCGTCGCTGGCCCGAGCCAACAGGCCAGCCGAGCCTCCACCGAATGAACCTGACGGGGCCAGGCTGTTGAACGCCTCCCAGCCTTGGCCGATTTGCGTTTTGGCAAGGAAACCACCCGAGCCGTTGCCGGGGTAAAGCCACAGTATTCCGTCGGAACCCGTCGCGAGTACGTCGCTGCGGCCATCGCCATTGAAGTCGCCCACGGTGACCAGTTGCGTGAAGCCTTGCCAGCCGAAACCGATCTGGCTCCGGGTCAGGAACCCGCCCTTGCCGTTGCCGGGGTAAAGCCACAGGGCGCCGTCGCTGGTGCGGGCAAGGATGTCCGCGAAGCCGTCGCCATTGAAGTCGGAGGTCCCCAGCACCGCGTTGAAAATGCCCCAGCCGGAGCCGATCTGCACGGGATCGTCCAACCGATTCCCCGGGAGACCTGAAAAGAGGAGGAGGGAGCCGTCGGCTTCGCGGGAGATCACGTCGGCCAGCTTGTCGCCGTCGAAGTCGCCCGCGGAGAAGCGCATGCGCGCCTTGAGCTTGGGATCGGCGTTAATGGTGACGGTCGCCGAGGTCGAGGAAACAGCGTTGATGGTGACTTGCGTGCCGGTGTAGGTGGTGAAGGTGCTGCCGGCCTGCCATGCGTGGTTCTTCGCGTAGTACGCCTCAGGGAACGGGATGGTTGACGGCATGAGAATCAGCGACGACGCGATGGTTGCCCCGCCACGCTGGACGATCTTGACGCCTCGGTTGCCCTCCCGCCCGGCGGCTGAGAGGTAGCTGTCGTAGCCAACCGGCTGCCGGAGCTCGAGGTAGTAGACCTCGCGGCTGATGGGATCGGTGAACTTGATGGCCCGTTGGGCATCGGTGCCGCCCCAAGGTTTGAGCGTGTAGCTCTTGACGCCCGTTGCCACGCCGACGTCGCGGATTTCGTCGCCTCGACCCAGCCCGGCGTAGTCCCAGAACGTGGAGCTGACCACCGGTTGCGCGTACTGGGCAGCGCCCATGATGTCGGTGGTGTCGCCGTACTCGCGGATGTAACAGGACGTGTCCGTGAATCGTCCGTTGCTGTCCACTCCGACGTCGGAAGCACCGCTGTAACACTGCAGCGCGTCCGCGTGCATGAGGCCAATGACATGCCCGAATTCGTGGCTCATCACGTTGTTGGAGAAGTTGCTGATCTGCGGCATGAGGACGCGCCCGCTGTAGCTGCCGCTGCTGTACCCGGCGCCCAGCGCGTTCCCGGACAGTGTGGACGTCGGGATGAAAATCACGAGTGCGGTGTAGGGGCTGGCCGACCATTTCAGCTCGCTGGTGATGGTGGACATGATGGTGCTGTAGCTGTCCGTGGACCTCGCCTTGGACTGGAAACCCGAGACCTTGCTGTCAACGGTCATCGACAGTTTGTTGTCGGTCATCGCCTTCCAGTAGCTGCTGGTAGACGCAACCACCTTCTCGGCGTCAGTCATCGAGACCGGGTTGGTGTTGTCCGCAAGCTTTGCTGTGACCAGGCGGACGCGGATGTCGCCGCCCGGACCGGCTGCTGCTGCGCCGTCGCGCAGGAGGGATTCGACGTCGGTGACCTCGCCGGTGCTGGAAGGCGCCTGTCCGGGTGGTGTCTCGAACACATGCTCCGAGTGCGGCGTCCCCTCGACGAACCGTACATTCGGATGATCCGGCTGTGGTTCCGAATCCGCCGAGGCCGGAGCCTGTACGAAAAACAGGCCGGTGGCAAATACCACCAAGCCTGTGGACACCGCGATTGATCGCCGCAAAAAGCCCATGCGTTCTCCCCTGGACGGAGCCTAACGGATCCCGTGAGTCTCAAGATCCGAGATCAGGTTACCGTCGCGCCCTCCGGGACAGCGGCAGGCTTGGGCGAACGGGCGGCGAGTCTCCCGCGCAGGTATCTCCGCCGTCGAAAAGTGCCACGACCGGGGTCGTGGAAATCTGGGCAGCGCGCAATGCTAACCGAACCCTAACCACGCCGAAATACCGTGGCAACATTGCCGCGCCACACTGGAATAGCCGGCAAGTGCAGGCACAAAGCTCCAGCCCAGGAGGCCACCATGTTGAAGGAAGTAGCAACTCACACAACACGAATACGCGCGATCAGCCAGCTCCACCGTGGAGACGAGATCGAAGCCCGCCTGTCCGTGGGACCCGCCTACGATGACGTAGTCATCCGCCGCGGACTGGTCCAGGAAACCGCGCCCGGAATCGGCGTTGTCTGGATCATGGATCACGTATCCGGCATGAGGAAAGCCATCAATACCGACGAATGCAGCGTTTGGCGCGTCGCCTGAAACCCGGCTTGACCCCAAACGCCAGCTCAGCCGCCGGCCACGGACTGGATAATCAAGACCTCCTGGCCAGCCGCAACTTCCGTATCAAGACCTTTCAGACGCCGGACCTCATCACCGTTCACGTAAATATTCACGTAGCGGCGGAGCGCACCGGTTTCATCACGCAAGCGCCGGGCCAACACCGGATAATCTCCGGTCACAGTGTCCAGCAACCGTCCAACGGTCACAGCCCCGTCGGCGGACGCAGTCAGATAGGACTGTCCGCCGACGAGTGGCTGCAGGACACCAGGCAACAAGACCGTAAAGTCAGCCACAACGGGCCTAACCAGGTACCGGAGCGCTGACAGCTGGCTTACCGTGGGCCGGTTCGCCCAGCGTCACGTCGCCAACCACGACGGCGGCACGCACGCACAGCACGTCCGGCAAGTGTGAGACCACCTCAGTAAAGGTCTCACCCTCGTTGTTGCTCGCGTACACGGCCCCGCCGCGGGTTCCGAAATACACGCCCACGGGCTCCGCGGTGTCCACGGACGCAGCATCACGGAGCACCGCGTTGTATTCGTGGTCCGGGAGTCCGGCATGCAGTTCCTTCCAGGAGTCGCCGGCGTCGTCCGTCCGATGCACGCTGAGTTTGCTGCCCGGTGGGATGCGTTCGCCGTCGGCTTTCATGGGAATCACCCACGCCGTTCCCTCGCGGCGGGGGTGCGTCAGCATGACGAAGCCGAAATCGGCGGGCAACCCCTCCGCAATGGAATCCCAGTTCTCGCCGGCGTCGTCCGTGCGGTACACGCCGTGATGGTTTTGGGCGTACAGACGACCCTCGACGGCGGCATCCGCGGCGATCTTGTGGACGCACTGACCGAATTCGGGGTTGGGATCGGGCATGAAGTAAGCCGAGATCCCCTTGTTGCGAGGCTCCCAGGAGGTGCCGCCGTCGAGTGATCTGTAAACCCCGCCCGTGCTCATGGCGATGTGGACCTGCTCGCCTGTTGGGTCCACGACGATCGAGTGCGCCGCCGCGCCGCCGTAGCCGGCGCCCCACTCGCTGCGGTGCGGGTGGTCCCAGAGGCCTCGGTTCAGTTCGAAGTGCTCGCCGCCGTCGGTGGATTTCCACACTGAAATCGGCTCGCAACCAGCCCACACAACGCCAGGGCGGGAGTCGGCGTCGGGGTAGATCTGCCAGATGCGCTCCAGCGCTGTATCTGTGCCGTCGGGGAATTTGATAGCGCCCTGCTCGGGCTCGGTCCAAGTTGCGCCAAAATCATCGGAATGGGCCACGGTGGGTCCCCAGTGCTCGGATCGCACCCCCACCATGATCCTGGTTTTGCCGTCCCGCGTGTCTATCCCGATGCTGGGTATCTCGCTCATCAGGAAGTGCGGGCCGGAGAGGGACCATTCTTTGCGGTCCGGGCTGCTTGCCAGCCACAGGCCTTTCTTGGTCCCGATCGCTAAGACATAACTCTCTGCGGTAGCCATGCACCCCATGCAACCATCAGGGCGGGTGGGTGGCAACGGTTTTTTGGGGCTATGTGGACAACCCCGGCAGTGGATCGACGGCCGTTACCGGAACACTCCAGTGCGACGAATGCTTTCCGTGCAAGGCAACCAATACAGCTAATCCATGGCCACGGGTTGAGTCATCAGAAGTCACTTTTCATTCCTAGCCCTGTTGACGCACCAACCCCGACTACCGAATGAACCATAGCGGTCTTCGGATAGTCCTGCGGTTCACGGCGCTCCTGGGAAGGAAATTCAAAGAGATCGATCATTAGTTGCTGCTCGTACGGGAGCACCTGCGGGGTGGCCATGATGACCTGACCATCAACGGTGAACTCTGCCCCGTGCTCGGACCAACGGACACCGTATGTATGTGGTTGGGTGGCATCAATCGGCAAGGGAATGTCCCGGACATCGGTGGTCAGACGAGGATCGTGGTGGGCCTTGACGCCGACGCGAACGGTACTGCTTTCAGGACCGATCTTGTCACCAAAGAGTTCTGCGATGCACAGCTCCCCGGAATCGGCAGGCCCGGACTCTTCAAACCCGACCAGCCAAATCCCCAGCATGCACGTCGGATCTGCGGAGGCGCTCACTTCCACTTGGACCTCGCCTGAGGCCGGCGTCCACAACCGGCGCGTGGGCTGCGGAGTCGCCACGTGGAGACCATCGAGTCGGTGACGGTGCGTCCCCCGGGTAGTACCACCCGCACCGGAAAACGTCCCCGTTTGGATATTGCTGACCCGGAAGGTTCCATCGGCCTCGCGCCAAGCGGGCTGATCCGCATCAACGCGCAGGCGCAGGCCATCGCTGACGAAGTCGTAACGGGCCTGTGATCGCGCGGGGTCGGTCCACTGGGGAAGGTAATGATCCACCCAAAGGTCCGGATTCAGTACGGGACCGGCAAAACGCTCGTCAAAATTTTCCCTGGGCACCAGCAAATCCTAAGCCAGCCACCGAACGATTGAGCGCCGCACCAGCCGTGAAGCCAGCCAAGTCTCAGTCCACAAACTCCGACTGCGTCTCAATGAAGTCCCAATCCTGCACCGTCAGCACACCGCTGACCTTGTCCGGGTGGGGTCCGCCGGCCTCGGCGATATGTTGGAGGACCTGCAGAGGAAGTTCCTCCGCGCGCAGGTTTTCGCGCAGCCATTCCTTGCTGTCCAAGTGCAGATCGAGCCACCACATGTAGATTTCCATCGCGGGACCACCTTCCGTCGAATTAACCGTAGGCCCGGGCCGGTTGCCCTACAAGGGGTCTTGTGGGGAATCCGGCGAAGGGCCAATCTGTACGTAGGGGTCAATGATCGCGCGGTTGAGCCAATCGCACGATTGAGCCGGCGCCCCACCGCCCAAGGGATCCGCGATGGACTGTGACATCGAGCTGGAGATCGACACCGGCTCAACGCGCGGCGAATACACGGTGCACGTGGTCCGTGCACCGGCGGGAGGCCACGCGTCCGGCGTGTTCCGGCTCGACGTCGACTCCGTCCTGGACCGGCTTCCACAACTCGAGGCAACGGTCCTCGCATCCGCGGTCGCAGCGCGGCGGACCACTCCGATTGCCGAGCTTCCCGTCAGGGATGTGGGCCAGGAACTCTTCCAGGCGCTATTTACCCGCGAGGTTTACGGAACCTACCGAGCCAGCTTGGGCGCGGCGCAGCATGCCGGCCAGCAATTGCGGGTGGTCCTGAGGCTCGCGGCGCCGGAACTGGCGGCCATGCCGTGGGAGATGCTGTTCGATCCGGAAACGGAAACTTACCTCTGCCAGACCGAGCCCTTGCTGCGACACGTCCCCGCACCCGACTACCACCAGAATCCCTTGGACGTTGCTCCCCCACTGCGCATCTTGGGGATCGTCGCCGCGCCGCGCGACCTGCCGAGCCTCGACGTCACCGCGGAGAAGGACCACTTGAGCAGGGCGCTTGCCGGCCCTGTGTCGGAGGGCCGTGTGGAGCTGGTCTGGGCGAAAAGCGGAACGTGGGACGACGTCCAATCCATGCTGCTGGCGGGCCCGTGGCATGTGGTCCATTTCGTGGGCCACGGCGACTACGACTCACGCACCGATGAAGGCAGAATCGCCCTTGAAGGTCCCGACGGCAGGGCGGCAATGGTTCGCGCCGTCAGGCTCATGGCGCTGCTGAGCGTCGCGGCACCTCGCCCCAGGCTGGTGGTGCTCAACTCATGCTCCTCGGGCGAAATGGGCCAGGCGGACCTCTTCTCGGGCACCGCATCCGCTTTGGTGCGCAGCGGAATCGGCGCCGTTGCAGCCATGCAATTCGCCATCAGCGACTCCGCCGCCATCGCCTTCGCGCACGGCTTCTACGCTGCAATCGCGAACGGGCGGACCGTGGACGAGGCCGCCCGCGTCGGCCGGATCTCCGTGATGGCCAGCCCGGACGGCACCCTCGAATGGGTCACCCCGGCGCTCTACGTCCGCGGCGGCTCAACGCAACTCTTCACCCTGACCGGCCCGCCGCGCGCACCGGCGTCGGAGGAACGTTCGACGCCGGCTGGCGGCAGTCCGGGCACCTTCCCGACGGCGGTCGGCGGCATTGCCGCGACGGGCTCGACGGCGGTCCCCGCCGGAAGCGGTCAGGTCGCCTCAGAAGCCGCTCACGTCACGTCCGCTCAAACCAACGCAGAGCGGGCTATGAAGCGCGCCCAACTTCGTGCGCTCTATGTGCAGGCCTCGGCCGAGTTGAGGGCCCGTCGTTGGGAGCAGGCAATCGAGCTCTTCGAGGATCTCCTGATGCTGGAACCGGGCTACCGCGACGCCACCGTGCTCAGGGAGTCAGCGCAATCGAGGCTGGAAAACCAGCGGACGTACCGCCAGGCACTGGCTGACGAGGAATCGGGAGACTGGCTGGCCGCCGCGGACGGCTTTGCCCTGGTACAGAACGATCCGGAGTTTCCCGAAGCTACTGTGAAACGACAGGACTGTGAGCGCCGCCAGCGCATCGCGGACCTGCAGGGCGAGCTGCGCTACCACTCGTCCTTGGGCTCTTGGGAAGCAGTGCTGGATGTATCCGCGGAGCTGCAATCATTGGATCCCTCGGCATCGGATCCAGACGGGTTGGCAAGCGCGGCGAAGTCTGAGCTCGACGCATTAAAACCCCCTGAGCCGCCCAAACAGGAATCGTCAAAACCCGAGGAACCCGAACCTCCCGAAGAGAAACCACAAGGTTCATACACGGCAGTGGCTCAGCCCCCGCGGCAACCAAGTACTCCTGTGCGGTCGCCGGCTCTCACCGCGCTGACGGCGCAGACACCAGCCGCAAACGCAAGCCCCAAGCCGACCCGCGCGAAACCACCGGCCGCGGCGCCCGCCAGCGTCCCGCCGTCGAACGCTAACGGACCGACAGATGCTAAAGCCCCGCCGCCAACCACCAACAAAGAAGCGCCCCTGTCCTGGACTCCTTTGGCCTGGGCCGGCGCCGCGTTGACGGTGGCGGGCGGAGTAGGCGCGTGCTTTGCCGTCTTTTTCCTCTGGTTCGACGAGAACTACTGGCAGGACAACGGCGGCGACATCGTGGGGCGTATTGGCTATGGCCTGGTTGCGCCGCTCGCGTACCTGTTGCTCGCGGTGGCCGGCCTGCCCAACCGAACTGTGCAGGGCAGGTTGGTCATGGCGGGCGTGGTCATCACCGGGTCGATTTTCGGGTTGTCGGGACTGAACTATTCGGTGCTGGCATCCGCCGTCCTGTTCAGTTTCCTGCATGGCGGGTTGGGTCTGTGGGCGGGAATCCTGGCGCTTCGTTCCCCCGAGAAGCAGTCTGTTGGCTGGCTGTTGATGCTGCCCACGGTGTCGCTGCCCATCATCTGGATCCAGGACAAAGGAACGTTCTTGGAGAGTTGGTACATGACGCACGCATATCTCCTGCTGGTCCAGCTCTTGCTGATGTGCGCGGCAGGCATTGGCATGCTGGTCGCGGCCCGCAGGCTGCGCCCGGTGTCGGAACGGAGCGCGCCATGACCCACTTGGTTGAGTTCACCACCGACGACGGCGGCACGGTAGTTGTGGAGGTGGCCAGCACCGCGGGGAGCCTGGTGACGAGGGGTGGTGACCACGCGGGGGATCACTCGGGCATCTTCGCCAGGGCACAACAGACGTTCGAGCGGGCTCTGGCGCATGTTCGCCCGGCGGTTCAGGGCGTGATTGATGAGCTGTTGAGCCTCGACAACAGGCCGGATGAGGTCAGCGTGGAGTTCGGTATTGACCTGCATGCGGAGGCGGGAGCTTTCATCGCGTCGGCGAGCACTGCGTCCAACTTCAAGGTGACTCTTACGTGGAACAAGCCGACCGAACCGTCGGCGCCCCCTATCGCCGGATAGATTTCGCATCGTGGAATGTTGATTTCAATATTAAACACAAGGGCGTTCTGGAATTAGCAAACCGGAAACACGCCACTCATAGCGTCGTCTGTGACCCCGGCCATGGCTTCTGCGTGGCCTCGCACAGATAGGCGTTGCCATGAAGATCCCCCCGACTCCCACCGCGGCACTCCCAGCGGCTGATAACCCCGCGGCCAGGACCCCCAAGAAGCCCCTGTATAAGTCGCTGTTTGTCCAGATCGCCGTGGCGGTGGTGCTGGGAATTGGCATCGGCTACTTCTGGCCGAACATCGGCTCCACCCTGCGGCCCCTGGGCGACGGCTTCATTCAACTCATCAAGATGATCATCGCGCCGTTGATTTTCCTGGTGATCGTCACCGGCATCTCTGCGGTGGGCGACGTGAAATCCGTCGGCCGGGTAGGGGTCAAGGCGTTGATCTACTTCACCGCGGCCACACTCTTCGCCTTGGCCTTCGGGCTGGTGGTGGCCAACATCATCCAACCCGGCGCGGGACTGAACATCGACCCCGCCACCTTGTCCGAAGATGCCGTGAACGCCAAGACCACCACGGC
>NZ_JBIVQG010000019.1:0-68924 GCF_044755025.1 Paenarthrobacter sp. NPDC092416 | reverse complement strand
ACACGGGGGTGCGCAGCAACCTGGCATAAATTCAACCAATCAAAAAACAATCGGTATCAACAAACTTGGCACACTATTGAGTTCTCAAACAACAGGTCACTATTCCAAAGCAGTACCACCAGCCTTCGCTGGATCGCTCCGGAGCAACTTTTCAAACTTACCCGATCAACCGCATCTTGGCAAATCAGCGTTTCCGCGATTTTCGATCCGATTCTCGGCCCCACCTGTTACCTGCACGCTCGAAAGCGTGCCATTTTCCAGGCTGTTATCTAGGGGGCGGTCTCCGCGGCTCTCAGCTCCAGGCTGTCTCACTCGCGGCGACTCAGAAGACATTACACGTCAGCAAGCCCGGGGACAAATCGACCCGAACGCCACCCCAAATCCCCGCAAACTCGGGCCAAACAGCCCCGTTCAGGGCCTGGGACCAGCCCGGAACCGCCAATACTGCTTCCGTGAAGCCCATCACACAGATCTGGCCCGCGACGCGGCCGCCAGGCACCAAAGCCACCTACCGCCGTCGAACGTTCCCAACCCCGCACCCAAACCCGACAGGAAATGAGAGAGCATCCCACCTAAACCCCACGGGACATGAAAGAGCGACGAAAGAGTGCTTAAACCCAGAAAAGGCCGGCAACCATAACGGTTACCGGCCCTTTCAGAGCTTCGTGATTACCAGGAAGACTTGGTGATGCCCGGGAGCTCACCGCGGTGAGCCATGTCGCGGAAGCGAACACGGGAGATACCGAACTTCTGGAAGGTGCCGCGGGGACGGCCGTCGATCTGGTCGCGGTTACGCAGACGGATCGGGGAGGCGTTGCGGGGCAGCTTCTGCAGGCCGAGGCGTGCAGCTTCGCGTGCTTCGTCAGTCGCGTTGGGGTCAACCAGGGTCTTCTTCAGTTCGAGACGCTTGGCAGCGTAACGCTCAACAATGACCTTGCGCTGCTCGTTACGAGCAATCTTGGACTTCTTAGCCATGTGTTTAGCGCTCCTCTCGGAATTCGACGTGCTGGCGGATCTTGGGGTCGTACTTCTTCAGGACCAGACGGTCCGGGTCGTTACGACGGTTCTTGCGGGTTACGTAGGTGTAACCCGTGCCCGCGGTGGACTTCAGCTTGATGATCGGACGTACGTCCTTGTCCTTTGCCATTAGAGCTTTACTCCTCGTGCCAGGATGTCGGCGACGACAGAGTCGATGCCGCGTACGTCGATGGTCTTGATGCCACGGGCTGACAGGGTCAGCGTGACATTACGGCGCAGGGACGGAACCCAGTAGCGCTTCTTCTGAATGTTCGGATCGAACCGGCGCTTGTTGCGACGGTGCGAGTGCGAAATGCTGTGTCCAAAGCCCGGCTCGGCTCCGGTCACTTGGCAGTGTGCTGCCATGACTCTCCTCCAAAGATTGAATGTAACGGCGTGCAGATGTTCCTGCGTTACCGTGCGACAGGCAGCGTTCGCATCCGGTCCAAACCATTTCGGTAGTTTCCGCAGCGAGTGCGGCGAAGAAGGTTGGCCTCAGAACCGGGCAGTGAATACCACTGAAACAGGTCCTGGGATACCGGGCGAATACAGGAATGCACGCAACTTGAGCCCCTAACTACCGGCCATCGGGATGTCAGTCAGACTGACAGTCACCGCCAACCGGAGCAATTGCACACGCTCCGCACTACCTAGCGCCTAACTATTCTACGAGCCAGAGCAAATTAAGACCAATCAGGAATCATAAGCCCTCGCAAGCCCTTTCACAGCAGAACGAAAGGATACGTGGCGAGTCTTGGATCATGACATCGCTTCTCTCACGTGTTTCGCCTGCCGGACAGTCCTCGGCGCCGGGCCCATGGACGGCGCCGGCCGCCGTCGAACGCTTTCGACCGCAAGCCCGACGGCGGCTGCTGCGGGCTGACATCCTGGGTTTCCTTGCGTGGTTGTCGCCAGTGGCCGCGGTTGCGTTGTGGTTGGCGGATGGCGGGGCGAGCGGGTTCTCGTCGTTCGCTGGAGCGGCCACGTCCTTGGGAATCGTGACCGGCCTGGTGGGCATGGATTTGGTGCTCCTCATGCTGTTGCTCACGGCCCGGATTCCCTTCATCGACCAGACGATCGGGCATGACCGCGCTGTGGAGATCCACAAATCCCTGGGCAAGCCGGCACTGTATTTGCTGCTGGCGCATGGGCTCTTCATCGCGATCGGGTACGGCGCTGCTGAAGGCCTGGACCCCGTCAGCGAATCTGTGTCGCTCTGGGTCAACGTGCCGGACATGTGGCTGGCGTTCGTTTCCATGGCGCTGTTCATAGCCGTTGTGGTCACCTCATTGGTGGCCGTTCGCCGCCGATTCCCTTACGAATTCTGGTACGCGATCCATCTGCTGACCTACGCTGCCGTGGCTACGGCCATCCCGCACCAATTCAGCGTGGGCGGATTGTTCGCCGAAGGCACCTGGCAGCGCTGGTATTGGCTTGCGCTCTGCATCGGTACTGGGGCGGCACTCCTGTTCTTCCGCCTATGGTTGCCGCTCAAGGCGACGCTCCTGCACCAGATCACTGTCAGCCGCGTGGTCCGCGTGGCGCCGGACGTCTTCAGCATCGAAATGACCGGACTGCACCTCCACAGGTTGGCCGGGACCGGCGGCCGATTCTTCTTCTGGAGGTTCCTGGCGCCAGGCTTGCGGTGGCAGTCGCACCCGTTCAGTCTCTCCGCCGAACCGATTCCGGCCACGCCAACAAGTCCCGGGAAACTTCGCATCACTGTCCGCAACCTCGGCGATGGTTCTGCCCGGCTGGCCCGGCTCAAGCCCGGCACCAAGGTTGCAATCGAAGGCCCTTACGGAATGTTCAGCACGGCGGCAAGATCCCGCAACCGCGTGGTGATGATCGGCGCAGGCATTGGCATCACGCCGCTGCGGTCACTCCTTGAATCCACCCCGTTCGAACCCGGCCACGCCACGGTACTGCTGCGCGGTCACGACACATCCGAGCTGTTCCTCGGAGACGAAATCATGGCGCTTTGCCAAGCAAGGGGCGTCACGCTGTTCCACCTGACCGGGCCGCGCTCCAGCGGACGCCATCAGTGGCTGCCGCAATCAGCGGTGCGGGCAGGACACACACTGCACTCCTACGTCCCCGGCATCGCTGATGCTGACGTCTACGTGTGCGGACCCGCGTCATGGGCCGCCGCCGTGATCCGGGATGTCCGCGACGCCGGAGTTCCGGCGGAACAACTCCACTACGAAAGGTTCGACTGGTGAGAATACGGGCAGCAATGGCAACAGCCCTGGCATCCGCGGGCATCCTGCTTGCCGGTTGGCAGTCGGGCGCACACATCGCCGAAACCAGCACCGCCACTACTACCAGCCTGAGCAGCAGCGCTACTGCAGGCGGCACAGGTACCAGCGGCGGCGGCACAGGGACCACGACGGCGGCAACGTACGACGGCGCGGCGGTCCAGACACGCTTCGGTACAGTCCAAGTCCAGGTGACCATCCAGAACGGGAAGATCACCGAGGTCACGGCCTTGCAGCTCACCGACGCTGAACGAAAATCGGCGCAGATCAGCAGCCGCGCAGCCCCGGTATTGCGATCCGAAGTCCTCCAGGCCCAATCAGCCAACGTCCAAACCGTAGGCGGCGCGACCATCACCAGCGACGCCTACCTCACTTCACTCCAAGCAGCCCTCGATGCAGCCCACTTCTAGGAACCGGCCCGCCCTGCCCCAGCCCACGTCCGCATCGTCGGCCGGCGCACCGCAGCTCCGTGCCCGGACGTTCCGCAGCATGGGCACCGTGGTGAGCCTGACCGTGGCGAGCAGTACCTACGCCCCCACCGCGGTCGACGAACTTGAGTCCGCCGTCGCCGTCGTCGAGCAAATCTTTGCCGAGCTGGACGTGACGTTCAGCCTGTACCGTGAGGGGTCCGAGGCGAGCCGGTTGGGGCGCGGCGAACTGACGTTGGCGTACGCTTCGGAGGCGATGCAGGAGCGGTATGCCGAGGCGGCTCACTGGCGGCTGGCAACGGACGGGGCGTTCACCGCCGAACGTCCTGACGGCATCCTGGATCTCTCCGGCATCATCAAAGCCCATGCTGTGCGTGAAGCTGCACTGTCCCTCAGCGCCCTCGGACTGCAGGATTGGTGCCTGAACGCGGGCGGTGATGTGTTGGTCAGCGGAACGCCCGAACCGGCACCGGCGTCCGCACCGGAGACCAGGGAACCGTGGATTGCCGGCATCGTCGACCCGGCCGATCGGCAGGCGTTACTGAGTGCCTACCCTCTCGGAAAACTCAAAGCCCTTGCGACGTCCGGCTCAGCGGAACGGGGTGAGCACATTTGGGGCGTCGGCACAGCGCGACCGGAATTCGTCCAGGTCTCCGTTGCGGCGCAAGACATTGTCACAGCGGATGTTCTGGCGACAGCGATCGTTGCCGGAGGGACACGCACCTTGGATCTGGCCGTGGACCGTTGGGGCGTCGACGTGCTCGCCGTTGGCAGGGACGGCACGTTGCTCGCGACCCCGGGATTCAGAACCGCGGCTTAGATGGGACTGGTGAGTTGCGGGTACTTCGGGCTCAACCCATCACCCGAGGACGTTCCCCGCACGCGGCGGAGCACCCACGGACCCGCGAATTCCCGCACCCAGCGAGCGTTTGCGCGGACCGCTTCAGCGCGAGTCAGTGTGCGCAGCGGAGCGAGTTCAGGAACCTCGATCACATGCTCGTGCTCCAGAACGTCCAGCACGCGTTTGGCCATGTTGACGTGCCCGGCCGTGGACATATGCATCCGGTCCTGAGCCCACATGCGCAGGTCGTAGTACTCGTCGAAGCGCCAGTAATCCACCAGCAGGGCGCCGTTGTTCTCGGCGATTTCGCGCAACAGCTCGTTATAGATCGCCGTCCTCCCGCGCATGGTGCTGAAGACCTTCGAACCGCGGGCATCGAACCCCGTGAAGAGGACCACGGTGGCGCCGGTCGCGCTCAACTTGGCGATCCCGGCGTCGTAATCCTCCAAAAGCGAGTCGATGTCGACCTTCGGCCGCAGGATGTCGTTCGCCCCCGCGTACAGCGTCACCAACGTGGGTTTCAACGCGACGGCGGCATCCACCTGTTCGGCCATGATCTGGCGCAGCTTCCTGCCGCGGATGGCGAGGTTGGCGTAACCGAAGTCATCGTTGGTGCGGGCCAGTTGCGCGGCAACGACGTCGGCCCAGCCACGGACGCCGTTGGGGCGGGTGGGGTCGTCATCGCCAACACCTTCAGTGAACGAGTCCCCCAGGGCCACATACCGGGCAGAAAAATCCATGCCGTCAGTCTGCCACTTCCCGGCCGCGACGAACAAAGGCCGGCGGGCCTTGGCAACGGTTAAGAGTCGCGCAGGATCCAGTGATTGCTGTCCAGCCTGGACACGATCTTCTCGCCGATGCGTGCGAGGTCAGCGACGTCGTCCGGAGTCAGGGAATCCAGCATCAGCGAGCGCACGGACTCCACGTGCGCGGGCGCCAGCGACACGATGGTGGACATGCCGGTTTCAGTGAGGTGGGCTACCGTGACGCGGGCGTCGCCAGGGTGGGCCTGGCGTTCAACCCAGCCGCGCTTCTGCAACTTGGTGACCACGTGGGAAAGCCTGGACAACGATGCACTGGTGCGGGCAGCGAGCTCGCTCATCGGGAGGTAGCGTCCCTCGGTTTCCGAGAGCATAGCGAGGACGTTGTAGTCAAAAAGCGACAATTTCCCGGCCGACTGAAGCTGGGTATCCAACGCCGACGGCAGCAGGGTGTTGATGCTCAAGAGGGCCAGCCAGGCACGGCGTTCGTCGGCGTTCAGCCAGCGCGGTTCAGTCATGGATCCATCTTAGGAGAATTCGGTCAGTCGCCGTTCAGGCACCGGGCCCCGGACGGTAGGCTGGCGACATGTTCGTAGTCTCACTGACCTACAAAGTTCCGGACGAAATCGTCGACTTCCACCGCCCCGGCCATATGGCCTGGCTTAAGGACGCGTTCGACGCCGGTGTCTTCCTTGCGTCCGGACGTCGGGTCCCAGCCACGGGAGGCGTGTTGTTGTCCAAAGCGGACAAGGCAACACTGGATGCGTCGTTGGCAGAAGACCCGTTCTACAGCAACGGAGTGGCCGAGTTCGAGATCATCGAATTTACCGCTACCAGCGTGGCCGAGGGCTACGAAATCCTGCTCGACAACTGAGGTCTCGCGTAGGCAGTGCCGAGCCGTTCGGGCAGCACCACCGGCATGAGTCCGGGCCATCTGGCCCCGAGTCGGTCGCCGCTCGAAACGCCGCGGACCCGGCGCGCAAGCCAAGGTCCGACGTCGCGCCTCAGCCAGGCGACGTCGTCGGCGATGCTTTCGGCCGCAGTCCGCGGACGGGGCTGCGCCAACACCGGTGCCGTCAGGGAATGCGGCGCGCCGAGCACCTCGAGCACCTTCTTCGCCATATATCTGTGGCCCGGGGTGGACATGTGCAGGCGGTCCGGTGACCACATTCGCGGATCCTGGAACTTTTCGAAGCACCAATAGTCCACCAGCAGCGTTTGGTACTTCGCGGCGATGCGCCTGATGTGGCGGTTGTAGATGGCCGTGCGCAGTTTGAGCGGTTCAAGGACGGGCGACAAGGGAACGTTGTACCCGGTGAACAGCAGGACCGTGGCACCGCTCTTGGCGAGGCGCTGCACGGCATGCTCGGTGAAGGAATCACCCAGGGCGACGAAGCGGACGTGTTCGTTGAGATTCACTCTGCTGCCTCCATCAATTTCTTCAAGCCACCCTTGCGCGGGACCTTCACCGGTTGTGGCCAGCGGGCACTGAACGAGTCGCCCAAGGTAACTCCGCGAAGCTTGCGTCCAAACAGCGGCAGCACCCAATCATTGACCCAGCGGCGCTGCCGTCGCTCCCACTCGCGCAGGCTCACTCGAGTTGGCGGCTCCCATTCCTTGTGGGGAATCTTGTGGGGAACTCCGAGGTGGTCGAGGACCTGGGCTGCCAAATACTTGTGGCCGGCCTTGGACATGTGGAGCCTGTCCGAAGCCCACATCCGGGGGTCGTGGTAGGCGTCGAAGCACCAGTAATCCACCAGGACCGCGCCATACTTGGCGGCGATCTCGCGGACCCGCTGGTTGTAGAGGGTGTTTCGTTTCTTGAACGGTTCCAGGACGGCCGACACCTTCACGTCGAACCCGGTGAACAGCACCAAGGTGGCACCAGTTCCCGCGAGCCGGGCCACCAGGAGTTCGTAATCATCCAGGAGGGCGTCCATGTCGGTGCCGAAGTCGAGGATGTCGTTCCCGCCGGCGTACAGCGTGATGAGCGACGGCTGCATTGCCAGGGCGGGTTCAAGTTGTTCGTCAATGATGTGGCGGAGCCGTTTGCTCCGGACCGCCAGGTTGGCGTACTCCCAGCCCGGCTGAGCCTTGGCCAGCTTCTCGGCCACCCGGTCCGCCCACCCGCGCACCCCGTTTGGCAGGTGTTTGCTCAGGTCACCAACACCCTCGGTGAAGGAATCCCCTATGGCGACGTACCGCCGTCGTCCGTTCTGGTCAGCCGCGAAAACATCCCGCACCCGGCCACGGTATCCCCGCCCGGTTACGGACGGGCAAAACGAAAGTGAATTCGCTGCAGGCCAACCCCTCTCTCACATCCCATCCCAAATACCGGAACCCTCTATCAACCAGATGACAGAGGGTTCCGAAAAACCGGTAGGGACCTGAAAGAGCGTCGGAAGAAACCCGTGGGGATCTGAAAGAGGATCGGCAGGTGACTGCGACTAGATCTAGCCTTCGGATTTGCCCCGGCGCCAGTAGCCCATGAAGGCGACTTGCTTGCGGTCGATGCCGACATCCCGCACCAGGTAACGCCGCATTTCCTTGATGACGAACGCTTCACCGGCGATCCATGCGTAGAACGGCAGCGCACCGGCGGGCAGGGTGGGGTTCTTGGTGGCCTCGATGGCTGCTGCGTCCATGCGTTGCGGGGTTTCCCAGAGGATGTCCTGGTCCACGTTGACATCTTCCGGTTCGGGTCCGGCGGCGGTCCCGGCACCCTTGATGCCTACCCAGCCCGGCACGGGAACGGCCTTGGCGACGGCTTCCTTGAGGAGTTCGCCGTGGGGACGTGAGCGACCGATGGCTGCGCCACGTGCGAGCCAGGTGATTTCGATATCGGCTTCGGTGGAGATGTCCTGGAAGTCGCCTGCCTCGGGGACTTCCAGGAACGCGTGGCCGGTCATGTCGGCGGGCAGGCTCTCAAGAATGGCGCTGATGGCGGGAACAGCTGTTTCGTCACCGGCCAGGAGTACGCGCTGGGCCAGTCCCGGACGCCATTCGATGCCGCCGTACGCGCCGGCCGTGGTGCACTGGGCTGCGCGGTTGTTGGGGCCGATGATGGTGATGGCGTCCCCGGGTTTCGCAGAAACAGCCCAGTTGGCGGCGGGTCCACCGTGGCCTGCGTCGTCGAAGTGCATGACGAAGTCGATGTCGATCTCCGGGTACACCGCATCCAGCCGCTCGGACCGTACGGTGTAGGTGCGCATGGCGCCGCGGACGGACTCGTCCATAGCGAGCCATTCCTGGTACCAGCCGGCCTCTTCCATCTTGAACTCAGGCAGCGGGATCACTTGGCCGGCCTCATCGAACGACGGAATCATGAGCTTCACGCGGAGATCCAGGGTATCGCCCGCAACTCCGAAATCGCGCAGCGAGTATCCGCCGAACGTGATGCGTCGGAAGTTCGGGCTCAGGTCCTGCACGGCGGTCACGGTGACGTCGAAGGCGAGGGTCATGGGCTCCACGGCGGCGCTGGCCTTGGCTCGTGTCGGTTGTGCACTCATGAGGCGATCTCCAGTTCGTTGGTTAAAGCAGGCTGTGCGTGGTGGCGTCCGATCGGGACAATGAGGGGTGTGCCCGAAATGGGGTCCGGCACTACCCGGGATTCCAGGCCGAAGACGTTGTGGACCAGTTCTTCCGTGACCACAATCGGAGCAGGTCCTTCGGCCACAATGCAGCCGCCCTTCATGGCGATGACGTGGTCTGCGTAGCGTGCGGCCAGGTTGAGGTCGTGCAGCACGATCGCCACGGTGGTGCCGCGGCTGCGGTTGAGGTCCGTGACGAGGTCCAGCACCTCAACTTGGTGTGCCAAGTCCAGATATGTGGTGGGTTCGTCCAGCAACAGGACTTCGGTCTCCTGCGCGAGGGCCATCGCAATCCAGACTCGTTGGCGCTGCCCGCCGGACAGTTCGTCGACGCTCCGCTCAGCGAGTTCAAGCGTCGCCGTGGCCTCGAGCGCGCGCTGCACGGCGGCGTCGTCGGCTGTGCTCCAGCTGCGGAAAAAGCCTTGGTGCGGATACCGGCCACGGCCAACCAGATCGCGCACGGTGATGCCGTCCGGGGCGGTGGGGTGCTGCGGCAGGAGTCCGAGCGTGCGCGCGAGTTCCTTGGCTGGACGGGTGTGGATGTCCTTGCCGTCCAGCGTGACGGCGCCGCCTGCGGGCTTGAGCAATCGAGACAGTCCCCTGAGGAGCGTGGACTTGCCGCAGGCGTTGGCGCCCACGATCATGGTCACTTTGCCCTCGGGGATCTCGGTAGTGAGACCTTCAACAACCTTGCGCTGCTCGTATTGCAGCGTCAGGTCCTCGGCATTAAGGACGGCCATGTCAGGCTTCCTTTCGGTTCGACGTGACCAGGAGCCACAGCAGGAACGGGGCGCCCAGGGCGCCGGTGATGACGCCGACCGGGAGGACGGTTCCGTCAAGGACTACGGGGGCAATGTTGGCGGCGAAGAAGTCGGCGGCGAGCACGATCAGCGCACCAGTGAACGCCGACGCCGGGAGGCTGGGTTTGCGGACGATGCGCCGCGATATAGGTCCGGCCAGGAACGCGACGAACGCAACCGGTCCGGCCGCTGCGGTGGCGACGGCGGCGAGTCCCACCGCGGTGAGCACCAGTCCCAGCCGGGTCGGGTTGACCTTGATGCCCAGGCCTGCAGCTGCGTCATCGCCGAGTTCCAGGATGCGCAGTGGTTTGGCGAGGGCAATGACGGCGGGAACCAGCAACAGCAGGGAAGCGGCGAGGATTCCCGTGCGCTCCCAGGTGGCCGGGTTCAGGGAGCCGTTGAGCCAGATCAGGGCCTCGGCCGCCGTCCGGATATCGGCGCGGGTCATGAGGAAGCTGACTACTGCGTGGAGCGCGGCGGCAATACCCACACCTGCCAGGATGAGGCGGTTACCGGCGGCGTTGCCCCGGCTTCCCCCTCCCGCTCCGGATCCCGTGCCGCGGGAAATCGCGTAAATGATGGCAGCTACACCGAGTGCTCCACCGAGGGCAGCCCATGAAACCACGGCTCCGGACGCGCCGAAGATCACGATTGCGGTGACGGCTGCCGCGCTGGCGCCGTAGCTGATGCCGATGATGTCCGGGCTGGCCAGCGGGTTGCGGAGCATGGTCTGGAAGAGTGCGCCGGCCAGGCCGAAAGCCACACCGATCAGTGTTCCCACAGCGGCGCGGGGCAGTTTGTGCTCCATCACGATGAAGCTGGCGCCCGGGATCTTCTCACCACCGGTCAGGTGATTGATGACGATGGTGAAGAAATCCGGGATGGTGACGGTGTAACTGCCCAGCAGGACATACACCGCGATCATCACAAAGACGGCCAACCCCAGGAAAACGGTGGGGCTCAGCACGCCCCGAAGTGACAGTTGATGCCCTTGTTGGGGGGAATCATTGGTGTTACGTGTCAACTCGGCGGGGGATTTGAGAGTGGTCACAGTCCGGCCCCCTTTCCGCGGCGGATGAGCCACACGAAGAACGGCGCACCAACAAGGGCCGTCATGATCCCTGCGGGCACTTCGCCCGGAAGCAGGACCACGCGGCCAATGACGTCGGCGACGATGAGCAGGATGGGTGCCGTGACCATGGAGAACGGCAGAATCCACCGGTAATCCGGGCCCGTCAGCGAGCGGACAGCGTGCGGAATGACAAGGCCCACAAATCCGATAGGGCCGGCCAGCGCTGTTGCCGATCCGCAGAGCAACACGACGCCGAGGGCCGTGATGCCGCGCGAGAGGGCCACATTCTGGCCGAGGCCACGGGCAATATCGTCACCCAGGGCAAGGCTGTTCAGAATGCGCCCGCCCAACAGGACAATCAGTGCACCAATCGCCAGGAAGGGCAGGGCAGGCAGGAGAACCGACCAGTCGCGTCCGCCGATGCTGCCCACCTGCCAGAACCGGAAACGGTCCAACGTGTCCTGGCTGGACACAAGAATGACGTTCATCAGGGAGAACAGGCCGGCGCTCAGGGCCGCGCCCGCAAGGGCGAGTTTGACCGGCGTCGCACCGTCACGTCCCCTGGACGCGATCGCATAGACGACGACGGCGGCAGCGGCGGCCCCGATGAAAGCGAACCAGATGTACCCAGTCAGCGAGCTGATGCCGAAAACGTAGATTCCGACAACCACTGCGAGGGCCGCGCCGGCGTTGAGGCCGAGAATGCCGGGGTCGGCCAGCGGGTTGCGGGCCACGCCCTGCATGGCTGCGCCGGCGAGACCGAGTGCGGCACCCGCCAGCAGGCCGAGGACAGTGCGGGGAATCCGGGCGATGACAACAGCATGGTTGCCGTCGTTCGGATTGAAGTGCGTGATGGCTTCCCACATGGTTGCCAAGGGAAGCCCGCGCGCGCCGATCGCCAAGGATGCGGCGCAGGTTACTGCAAGTACGACGACGGCGACCAGCAGCCAGACGGTGCGCTTGGCTGCTGTTCTCGAGCCGGTTCCCCCAACGGCTGCGTCATTCCCAGGGCTGATGCCTTGCTGGCTACCCGGTACCGAAGTGCCGCCAACCCGCCCCACGGAACCCGCCGTCGTCGTACTCAGTTTCATTGCGGTTACTTGCCGGCTGCGTCAGCGGCCTTGGCCAGCTGCGGCAGGAACGTGTCCAGCGCCCATGGCAGGCTGATCGGCGAGGAGGCAGAGAGGGACAGCGTCAGGGTCTGGTCTGCATCGGCAATGAACGAGCCATTCTTGATGGCCGGGACCTGGCTGAGCAGGGGATCAGCCTTGATGGCTTCGGCAGCAGTCGCATCGGCAACCCACGTCACGAAAACGTCGGATTCCAGCTCGTTGGACTTTTCAGCGGACCACGGGACAAAGAATTCCTTGGAACCATGTGAGGCTGCCTCGGCGACGGGAGCCAGCTTCATTCCGATTTCCGACAGGAAACGCGGGCGGTTGTCGTTGGCGGTGTAGAAGCCGTTGGAAGCAGGTTCTGCCGGATCGAGGTTGCCGTAGATGAAGGTCTTGTCGGCGATCTGCGGGTACTTGGAGACCTTGTCCTTAATGGTGGCCTCGGTGTCCTCAACCAGCTTCTTGGCCTCGGCTTCCTTGCCCAGGACCTTGCCGATGATGGTGGTGGTTTCCTGCCACGGCGTACCGTAGGCCAGCTCCGGGTAGGCCACAACCGGGGCGATCTCGGAAAGCTTCTTGTAATCAGCCTCTTCCAAGCCGGAGTAAGCGCCGATGATGACGTCCGGGCTGAGCTTGGCGATCTCGGTGAAGTTGATGCCGTCTGCTTCGGAGAACTGGACCGGGGCCTTGTCGGTACCGAAGCCAGCGCCGAGCTTCTCGAGTGCTGCGTCCTTCCAAGGGGTGGAGCCCTTGTCGTTGTTGCCCCACTCGTTCTTGGGAACACCCACCGGGACGACGCCCAGGGCGATCGCGACGTCGTCGTTGACCCAGGAGATGGTCACAACGCGCTTGGGCTGTTCCTTGATGGTGGTCTCACCGAAGACGTGCTTGATGGTCACCGGGAAGGCCGACGATGCAGCTTCCTCAGACGCCGGTGCGGTGGTGGCGGGTCCAGTGGAGCAGCCAGTGAGGGAAAGGGCGACGGCGGCCAGGGCGGCCGTCGCGGTTCCTGCGGTCTTCAGCAGGGCGCGGCGTGGGAGAAGGGTAGCCACGGGACTCCTTAGGTAAGTGATGCGAACCTAAGTAAGGCTAGCCTAGCCTCTCGATAATTACGAAACGTTTGCGTCACGTAATCCCCCCATGGCGGGCGGATGGCGATCAATGCGATGCAGATCACACCACATTGCGCCCCCTCTCCCACATCCCAACCCGTTTCCCTCGACGCACTCTCACATCCCGGCCCGTTTCCCCCGACGCACTCTCATATCCCGTCGTTGGACATGCCCGCCTGAGCTCTGGGAGGATAGCGGCAGCGGACTACCGCTTCCAAAGGATTCGACGAAGGGATGGGCATGCGCACTTTTTCCGTTGCTGCTGCCATGGATGGCGAGGTGGCCGCTGTGGCCTGCTTGGCACTCCCCCGCGCGTCGGCATCTCTCTAGGCACGAGCACTCCCCGTTGCGGGTCTCCTTGTTGTGCTCATTTTGCTTCCACCGATGACCGACACTGCCAGCCATCCCGCGCGCCTTCAATTCCGCGCGGACGTCGAACATTCCGAAAGAAGCTTTGCCATGCAGAAAATTACTCCCAAAGAAATCCGGGCCTCCTTCATTAACGCCAGCCGCTCCGAGGCCGCGAAACTCAACCTGCCCCGCGACTTCGAGGCCATCGACTGGGACGCGCTTGAATTCCTGGGGTGGCGCGACGAAAAGATGCCGCAGCGCGGCTACATCGTGGTCCAGCACCACGGGAAACTGACAGGGATCATGTTGCGCGCCCCGGAAGGCGGTTCTGGAAAGAAGCGCGTTGTTCTCTGCGAACTGTGCCGCGACGTCTTCTCCAAGGACGACGTCTACCTCTGGGTGGCCAAGAAAGCGGGCCAATCCGGCAAGGACGGCAACACAGTCGGGACGCTGATCTGCGCCGAGTTCGGTTGCAGCGCCAACGTGCGCAAGGAACCGCCGGTCAACGAGATCAACCCTGACCCGGCCGTCGTCGTGGTTCGACAAATCGCCGGGCTGCGGTCCAGGGCCGAACAGTTCCTGGACCGCGTCCTCGACGGGTCTAAGCGCTAACCCGGCCAGCGCAGCAGGAGGTGCCCCTACCGCAGAACGATATCCACGGGGTTCGCCTCGGACCGCCATGCTCCGGGCTCGCCCGGTCCGGCGATGACCGGAGCCGTGAGCACACCAGAGCGGTTGGTTCGCTTGTCGCGCAGGATTTCGGTCACGGACCCGAGGTGCCTCGACAGGTCGATCACGTTTTCCGGGGCAGCGAGCAGCAGCTGGAAGCCGAACTCGTGCAGCGCTTTGATGCCCGCACCTGCGAATTCCTCGGACGCGAGCACGAATGCTTCGTCCATCATCACTGTGCCGTACGTCGTGAAGCCTTGCTCTGCAATGCCCAACTGGTAGCTCAACGCCGCAGCCATGATGAACGCTGTGAATCGCTGGCGCTCACCACCGGACATGGAACCGGTATCCGCGTGCATGAAGACTTCTGTCTTCTTCCTGGCCGGCTTGGCGGCGTTGCTGGCTTTACCGGACTTGCCGGGCTTGTTCGACGCCGGTCCGGTCACCTCGCGGTGTTCCTTGCACTGGATGAACAGATGCCCTCGGACGTCCAGGACCTCGGCGCGCCAGCGCCTATCCTCCGGAGTCTGGGAACCGAGCCTCTTCACCAGGGTTTCCAACGACTTGTAGCGGGTGGTGAGCTCGGCGTCGTCGTCCGTTTCCGTCGCCGAGGAGGCAGCGGCGCCCCGCGACGGCCGCGTGTGCTTGGCCTTCAGGGCGTTCTGGATCGCATCCTTGAACTGTTTGGCCGTTGCGGGAAGTGTCTGCTTGATGTCCAGTTCCAGGAAGCTGCCCTCGTGGAAATTGACCTCGGACAGGATCCCGTTGAGCGGCAGGATACGGCTGGTGATGCTGCGGCGTTCCTCGTCCAGGAGATGCAACAGTGTGCTGAACGATTCGTGCGTGCGCTGGTTGAAGAACAGCCGGAACTCGGCCTCTTGGGCTGGCAAGCCGTCGCTCACGATCGCGTGGTACCGGGATTCGAAGTCCCCGGCTGCCCCGATCGATGTGCCGTGGTCCGCACTGATGGCGCTGCCCCAATCACGCACAAACCCCTCGAAAATGCGCGTGAGGCGCTCGGCGGTCGCTTGGCTCCGCGACTCCGCTGCGTGCAACTCATCGAGCAGTTTGTTGCGGACCCCGTTGGCCAGATTGTCGAGTTCGTACAGTTCGGATACCTCGCCGACGCCGGCAAAGTACGGTTCCAGCGCGGCCACGGTGGAGCTCGACGGCGGTGCTTGCTCAAGTTTCAACCTGGCAGCATCGAGCAGGCCGTCAGCCGTGGTCATCTTTTGGTCGAGCGCTTTGTATTCACTCTGCAGCACGGCCGCCGTACCTGTGGAGGACTGGTGCTTGTCACGCACAGCTTCGATGTTGGCACGCAACGGTTCAAGATCGGCCTGGGCCGCCAAAGCATCCGTGAGTCGCTGTTCAATGCGGGCAAGTTCATCCGCAGCAACTGCTGCCGAGACCTGTTCCCAGGACCGCTCGTCTTCTGCAACGCGGCGCAGGGCTTCCAGCTGGCGCGCCATCCCCTGGTGGGAATCTTCTCGGCTTTGGGCCAGTTCAGCAGCCTTGATCAGCTCGTTTTCGAGCTCGCCCACCCGGGCAGCGACCAATTCAAGCTTGGAAGCGTTGTCAAACCCCAGAACGTAGTCCTGGCGGCTCGTGAAACGGTCGTCCTTCTCCACAGTGTGCCTGTTGCGCTTGACCACACCACCCAGGCTGAGGCCCTTGTCCATGGCAGAAAGCTCGTCCGGATCCTCGACGCACGGGTAAGCGAAGTCCACGGCGATCCGCTCCCGGATCCATTCCCCGGCATCGGCGTTGGCGCCCGAGGTGAGAATGCTCAACTTAGTCAAGAGGTCGCCGTCGGACACGTCCTCCACAGCCAGCGCGCCGCCGGGCAGAGGCTTGGATACATCCACGGCGCGAAGGGCGCCGCGAACGGTGTTGTCGTTCAGATAGCGGGTCACCGCCGCGAAGTGTTCACCCGGGACAAGCAAAGTAGTGGCGAGGTTCCGCAGGGCGCGCTCAGCCGCCGGGCGCCACTGTTCTTGTCCTTCTGCGAGGTCCATCAGCTCGCCGCCGAACGGCATCCGCTCTTCAGGGACGCCTGTCGCGGCGGCGATGGCCGCCCGGTTTTCAATGCTCGACGGCGGCAACAGGGACTTGCGCGACCGCAACGACCTGAGTTCCTGCTCAGCCGCGGCAAGCTCGCGCTTCTTGGTCGCATGGCCATCGAACGCCTCGAAACGGAGCTCCTTCAAAGCCTCCGAATCATCCTTCAACTCCGCCGAACGGGCAGCCGCCTGTTCGTGGGCTTGGTCCCAGCCCTCCGCGGACCACTCAAGGTTCAGTCCCGCGTCAGCCAGCGCCTTTCTGGCCGAGTCCTCCACTTGCCGACGCAGTTTGAGGCCCACTTGGGCGTTTTCCAACGACTGCTCAATGGCCGAAATCGCATTGCCGCCGCGGTTGTTGTAATCCAGCTCCAGCTCGCGGAGCTCCTTGGCCAAGGCATCCCTGACCGTTCGTTCGGCCGCGAGTTCCTGTGCCTTGGACTGCGCCAACTCCTTGAACCGGGTCAGCGTCTTCGCGTGCACCGTGACCGCGAGCTGATGCTTGTACGCCTCAAATTCCTCGCCCGCGAGCTCCCGCAGCTTGTTGGCATCAAGCAACGCCTGCGCATAGTCCTTGTTCAGCCCCGGAACCGGAGCCAACTGGTCGCGCTGCTGCCGGACATCTTCCAATCGCTGCCGAATGGACATGAGGTTGCTGAATTCCTCCACAACGTCATCCGCTGCGGCTAGCGTGGCCGGAGCGTCCAGGACCTGGTCACGGAAGAAGGTGTTGACGCTGCCACCCAGGCCCTTTCCGGCCTGAATCACCCGGAGCAGTGGAAGAGCCTGGTCCGAGTTGATGCCCAGCAAACGACGGAACCGCTCGGCGAACGCCTTATGGACATCGAACACCTGGCCGTCCGGGAAAATCGACTCCAACGCGCCCTTGGTAAAACGCTTCCGGGCAATCCCTTCGATCGCGTCGAGGTCCAACGGCTTGCTGTCGATCACGTAAAAACGGCCAACACTCGACTCGGTGCCATTCTTCGGCAGGTCAAAGAGCGCGGAGACCGTCACCTTCGTGCCGGCCGCGTTATCGAACGTCAGTGCGACGGCGGACCAGGTGGCACCAGGCCGCTGGAAGGCACTGGCGGATCCCTCACCGACGGCCTTATCACCAACCTTGCCGCGCATGTACGTGAACGTGGTCCTCTTGTCCTCCACAGCGCCGCCCGAACGCTGTGCAGCCGCTTCATTGGAGCGCGGGCGGGCATCAAAAACGCGGAGCATGGCATCGAACAACGTGGACTTGCCGACGCCGGAATTGCCCGTCAGGAGGGTACCCTTGCGGTCCACATGGATCGTGTGCGCCCCGTGGAAGGTTCCCCAGTTGACCACCTGCACCAAGGCCAAACGCATCTGGCCAGGGTTCGTGAGCTCGCCCAGGGGAAGCATGCTTGCGATGGTCACTTGGTAGTCCCGTCAGTCGTGGTTGCGTCCGCGGCGGTACCGGACACATGCTCTGCATGCTCGCTCGTCCCTCGCTTGGACGCATGCTGCCGCATGTCTCCGGGATCGCCGCTCGTGCCGTTCCCAGGCCCGTCACCTTCTACATCGTCGTCCAGGTCGTCACCTGCGGAGGCGGGTGGGTTTGAGTCGGAATCCAGGTCGATCAACGGCTCCGTGCCCGACTCGTCGGCTGCCACAGCTATCAGTGCTTCGATTTGGGCCGGGATGTCGCCGATGTTCTCGTACGGGAGTGCCAGCGGGAGGGCGTTGCTGATGGTGTAGGTGTCGTCCAACGGGGTGGCCAGGAGGAGTTGGCGCGCCAGGAGCTTGGTGATGGTGCGCGTGACCACGTCCGAGTCACGGAGTGCGTCCTGTTGTCCGGACGGCTGGTAGTTGGCCACGAGGTCTGAGATCTCTTCGCGCGTGATCGTCGGATCCGTTTGTGCTGTGACGTGGCGGTCCAGGAGCAGGCGCAGGCGCAGCAACACGATGGTCTCCACACGGCTCAGTGCGCGCTGCTGGCGCAGGATGCTCGAGCGCGAGCTGCCACCGATCGCGTCCGGATCGACAGGACGGAGTACTGCGATCTTGCGATCGTGGTCCAGCTGCAAGGTCAGGAACAGCTCCGAGAGACGGCTGCGCAGGATCAGCTGGTTGTCCAGAAGCGTGGTCCACAGTTTTTCGTCGCGGCCGCCGTCGATGTATGGACCCTTCAGCAGTTTCACCAGCGCCTGGCGGACCTTCATGGGAAGCACGCCAGTGTCGCCCGGGAACAACGCCGCGCCGTCCACGAACGTGTCGCGCGGCGTCACGCGGAACGGATCACCATGAGCCGCGTGATCAGCGTGAGCCTCCGCATGCGAGTCCGACGATTCAGGCGACACCGACACCGGCTCCGGGCTGACGTCGCTGGCTTCGGCCGTGAAGTCGTCCGCGTCGGTAACGTCCGTCGTCGTGATTTCCTCAGTCATCAGAATCCTCATTCAGCGTGACGACAGGCAAGTACGCAGTGCGGATGCTGCCGTCGATTTGTTCGAAGTCGATGTGTTCCCAAGCCGCCCGGTCAAAGGCCGCGCCGGTCTGCAGTGCGATGGACAGGAGGGAGCGGACGGTGTTGATGTGTCGCTCCTCGGCGGGCAGGTTTTCCCAGGCCTCGCCCAAGGTGGCGGAACCGGCCATCGCCGCACGGACGACGTCGGGCCTCGCCTTTCCGGTCCGGGCCGACCGCACGCGGTCCGAATCGCTGAACGCGATGGGATCGGCAAGGCGCGGTGGCGTGGCGAACTCGTCCGGGTCGAAAAGTTTGACCATTGCCAGGGACTCGAACCCTGCGTTGAACAGGGCCGGTCCGCGCACCAGACCGGGCCTGTCGCGCTCGTAAGGCATGGAGCGGATGGCCTGCTCGGCTTCGGCAAGGACCTTGCGCAGGCTGACCGACTGCCGAACGTCGTCGCTCTGGATGTAGGTGTTCAGGCTCTCGGAGAGCTTGCCGTAAATGCGCTGAATCTGGCTGTGCTGTGTGCGCAACTCGGCCACGAGGTTCTTCAGCGTCTCGCGGTCCTCATGCGAAAGATCGTCCGCGAACTGCCGGCTCAGGACCTCGCCGATCGCCGACCTGAAGCGCAGCTGCTGCTGTGGGTCCTCCAGGAAAGCCGTGAAGGAACGGAACGTACGCCCCTCCGGGCTCTGGCGGAGCCGCTTGTCGGCCTCCAGGACCTGGGCCATCGTGGCGCCCTTGCTGAGCGACTCCTCGATGATCTGGTTGCGGAGTTCGCCCACGAGCTCCTCGATGCGGTCGCGCATTTTCTTGTAGTCGGCGGGAAGGCTGGCTGCGAGGTCAAGGATGTTGCCGGCGGCTTCAACAGCTTCTTCGTCGTCCAGGAGGCCGTCGAACTCACCGGAGCTGATGTCTTCCACCAGCTGCTGGCGTTCCTGGATTTCCTCCTCGAGGGCTTCCAGGCGCGCACTTTGGTCCGGGTTCGTCTCGTTGGCGAGCTTCTCCACATCGCCCAGGAGCGTGCCAAGCCGCGAGCCGTTCAACGTGGAACGCTCGCTGGACAGGCTGTCCAGGAACGCGAGCACGCGGGCTGCGGCCTCAGTGACTTCGTAGACGATCTGGCCGGACTGATTGCGTCTTGTGAGGAACTGCTTGCGGGTCCATTCGTCTCCGAACAGTTTGCCGTTTTGCTGGCCGCCCAGGCCCGGCTCTTGGCGGCGGAGCTGCTCAAGGAAGGCGTCGACGTCGGCGTGGAACTCTTCGAGCGGAAGTTGCGGCCGGGTGCGCGTAAAGGAAGCCTGCAGCACCGCGATCACCCATGGTGCCGAACGCGTCAACGCCCACGCGGGCCCTTTGGTCAGTTGCTCGAGGTCGCGAAGCCTTGCACTGATGGCGTCTGCGGAGGACATGGCTGAACGGGACAACTACTCTCCTTCAGCTGCTGCGAAACCTGGCTGGCAGCGAAAACTGCCCCGTACAAGGTTAACGCAGAGTGGCGCGGCCCCACCGAGAGGGCTGCCGCAACCATTCCGTAATCTACCTCCCGGAATGGTTTCGAATCCATATCAACCGCGTCGCGACACGTTTCCTTGCTGGCCGTAATGCACCCTCGGCCCTAATGTCAAATCATCGACGCATCCACGCCGCATCTACCCACGCAATGTCGCTCCGGGGGGAACCATGAATTTCGATTTCACTGCGCTTGAAACAGGTACGTACGTTGTCATTGGAACGCTGGTCTTCGCCGCAATTTTGGTGGCCTTCGTCGCAACGGCAGCAATGGCAACGATTGTTCTTATCGGCGCCATGGGTTTGGCCTGGTACACCGTCAAGGGTGTCCTCGGCGGCTTGGTCCATGGCATCAACTTCGCGTGGGACCGCCTGGTCCACCACGCCGGACAAGTGGAACTTCCGGGCGACTTCCAGCCCCAGGCTTCCCCTAGCACGGGTAGCTACTCACGGGTAGCATTGAGGGACAGCTGAAGGGTTCCCACCCGCGGCGGACCCTGGCTCCAACCGGCACAACCGGCTAAAGGAGTTCTCCCATGACGTCTGCCACTGACAGCACCACCGTCGATGCCACAGCAGAAGAAGCCCGCGCCGTCGCCGAGGCCGCCCGCGAAACCGAATGGAACCGCCCCAGCTTCGCCAAGGGGCTGTACCTGGGCAGCTTCGATCTCAGCCTGATCCACCCCTGGCCACAAGCCAAAGCGGACGACGTTGAGCGCGGCGAAGAGTTTATGGCCAAGCTGCTGGCGTACGCCAAGACCATGTCCGGACGCGTCATCGAACGTGAAGCCAAGGTTCCGGACGAGTACATTGCCGGGCTCGCCGATCTCGGCGTCTTCGGCATGAAAATCCCACGCGAATACGGCGGCCTGGGCTTGTCTTTGGTCTATTACGGCCGCGCACTCGCCCTCCTCGGCTCGGTCCACCCAAGCCTTGGCGCCCTGATTTCAGCGCACCAATCCATCGGCGTCCCCGAGCCCGTCAAAGTCTTCGGCACGCCTGGGCAGAAGCAGGAATACCTTCCCCGCTGCGCCGCCGGCGCCATTACGGCGTTCCTCCTGACAGAGCCCGACGTCGGCAGCGACCCTGCGCGGATGGGCGCCACTGCCGTACTGTCCGACGACGGCGGTTCTTACGTTTTGGACGGCGTGAAACTTTGGACCACCAACGGCGTGATCGCCGAACTCGTGGTGGTCATGGCCAGGGTCCCGGCCCACACGGATCCCGACGGCACCACTCATAAGGGTGGTATCTCGGCGTTTGTCGTGGAAATGAACTCCCCCGGCATCACTGTTGAGCACCGCAACGCGTTCATGGGGTTGCGCGGCATTGAAAACGGGGTCACGCGTTTCCACCAGGTTCGCGTCCCCGCTGCCAACCGGCTGGGCCGCGAAGGCCAAGGCCTCAAAATCGCACTGACCACGCTGAATACCGGGCGACTCTCCATTCCAGGTCTCTGCGTGGCCGCCGGGAAGTGGAGCCTGAAAATTGCGCGGGAATGGTCCAACGCGCGGACCCAATGGGGCCGCCCTGTGGGCAAACACGAGGCCGTCGGCAAGAAGATCGCCTTTATTGCCGCTACGTCGTTCGCCCTGGAGGCAGTATTCGAACTGTCCGCGGAAATGGCCGACGCCGGCCAGAAAGATGTTCGCATCGAGGCCGCCCTCGCCAAACTTTGGTCGACGGAACTGAGTTGCCGGATCGCCGACGAGCTGGTCCAGATCCGTGGTGGCCGTGGCTTCGAGACCGCCGACTCCCTGGAGGCCAGGGGGGAGCGCGCTGTACCGGCCGAACAGTTGCTTCGCGATCTCCGGATCAACCGCATCTTCGAGGGTTCCAGCGAAATCATGAAGCTCCTGATCGCCCGCGAAGCCGTGGATGCGCACCTGGCTGCGGCCGGAGACCTGGCCTCAGCGGACGCTAGCTTGCAGGACAAGGCGAGGGCCGCCGTCGGCGCTTCTGGTTTCTATGCGCGCTGGCTGCCCAAGCTCGTGGCGGGCGCCGGAATGGACCCCCGTTCGTACGCGGAGTTCGGGCGCCTCGGCAAGCAATTGCGGTTTGTGGAAAGGTCGTCTCGGCGTCTCGCCCGGCAGACCTTCTACGGCATGGGCAGGTGGCAGGCGAAGCTGGAATACAAGCAGGCGTTCCTGGGCAGGATTGTGGACATCGGGGCTGAACTGTTCGCCATGGCGGCGTGCTGCTCGAGGGCTGAGATGCTGCTCCGCACACAGCCCGAGCAGGGCGCGGCGGCGTACGAACTGGCCGAGGCGTTCTGCGAGCAGGCACGCGTCCGGGTGGACGAATACTTCGATCAGCTCTGGCGCAACACCGACGACGCCGACCATGACCTGTCGCGCAAGGTCCTCGCCGGCGACTACGCCTGGCTTGAGGCCGGAGTCCTGGATCAGTCCGAGGGAACCGGGCCGTGGATCGCGGATGCCACCCCCGGACCGTCAATCAGGGAGAACCTGCACCGGAATTATCGGTAGCTTGGCGCATTTGCCGGAAGCTCCGGCGCGTTCCTTCCCACTTGCCTCGACGGGCAGCACCTCGCAGCCGCGCCGCTCCAGGGAAACGCGCGCCGACCAGGCCGCTGCGATGGAGGTAACTGGGCAGGAACGCTAACGGACATCCCCGTCAACGTAGTACCAGCGCTTGTCCTCCCGAACAAAACGGCTGAGTTCGCGCTGGATGCCACGTTCGCCGTCGAGCCTGTAGTGCGCTGCGAACTCAACCGTGCCCGTCGTGTCCAAGGGACCGCCCTTGGTCGTGGAGAGAATGTCCAGGCGGCGCCATTCGATGTCCGGATCCAGGTCCATGGCGTCTGGGCGGGTGGTGGCGCGCCACGTGCGCAGGAGATAGTCCGGATCGAGGACGACAAAAGCCGAGTACCGGGAGCGCATCAGCTGCTCGGCGGTGGGCGCGTCGGCATTACCACGGTGGAAGCGACCGCAGCAATCGTCGTACTGCTCGCCGGAGAGACAGGGGCAGTTGCCATTGCGGAGTCGGGTGAGATCAGCGGTCATGGGGTCCCAATCTGAGGCTGCGGATGAGAGCTGGGCAACAAATCTTCCCATGCCAGATAACAGCTTCGAAACAACCCTCCCAGAGTGGCAGGTGAGGCGTGATTCCGTCGGTGCTGGACCGTAGGCTAGATAAGCAAGCTGGGTGGGCAATGCGCGCATCGCAAAACGACGGCCAGGGGAGGCTACGTGGAGGATCCGACAACACTCGCCATCAACCTGACGTATTTGGGAACGCTGGGGCTGGCGGTCCTCATGTTCCTGGGTCTCGGGTTGATCATCATCATCACTCTGGTGGTGGCCGGAGTCGGGCGACTGGTGTCGATCATTCTCCTTGCGATGGTGGGGATTTTCCCCAAGAAGGACACCGTTCCCATCGTCCATTTGCCCCCGCATCCGGCGCGCATCCCCGTGCCGGCGAGTGCCGGCGTCGCGGGTTCTGCTGCGTCTGCCGAATCCCCGCTGGGCGACTTCTCCTTTGATACTCAAACGTCCACTGTGGTGCCCGCTCCCGGGTCGGCGACCCCTGAATCGGTGGCTGCTGCGGCTCTTTCGGCGCCGACTGTCGAAGCACCGGCCGTTGTCGCACCGGTGGTAGCTGCTTCGGTGGAGCCGGCTATTGTCGCGCCCGCTGCCAGCCCGCCGTCCTCACCTCAACGGGACGTGCTGGGTGGCGTACGACGCCGGATCTCGGCAATGTCGGCACGCCTTCGGTCCGTTTCATGGAAGTCCGCTGTGGATCCGCGGAACTTGCCCAAGCCGGCACAGGTAAAGACCTGGGCGGCGAACACGTCCAAGGCCGTGGTGGAAACCCAGACCACTCATCACCCGCTGCTGGTCGCGGCCACCAAGGAACCACCGGTCCTCGCGAAGGACTGGGCTGAGGCGGTGGCAGAAGCTGACGCCCGGGCAGCCGCCAGGGCAAAGGCCGAGGCCTTGCCGGCCATCAAGGTGACAGTTCGCGACGTTGAGCCAGAGCCTGCATCGGGGCCCACGCCAGGAAGTGGTCCGAAGCCGCCGTCGGCCGGACCAAAACCGGGATCCGGACCGAAGCCAGGCTCCGGCCCCAAGAACCCGGGTTCCGGACCCAAAAGCCCTACCCCGAAAAGCGGCCCCTCAACGAAACAAGGTTCGGAGTCCTCCAAGAATGGAAAATCCCCGAACCCTGCCCGCGACGGCTCACTGAGCGGCGCCAGCCGCAAGTCCTAACCCGCCGGCCGTCCGCGAGCTGGACCCTGCACTGTGCGGTGCCCGGCCGTCACGAACGGCTAAGCCGCGAGTTGCCGGAAGGCCGCGCCGTGATAGATGAGCGGCTTGGAATCGTGGTTGATAGTGGTCGACTTGACCTCCAGCACCACGATCGCGTGGTCGCCGGCGGGCGTCTCGGAAACAACTTCGCATTCGAAGCCCAGCACGGCACCCTCAATCAGCACGGCCCCAGAGTCGCTCACGCTGGTATCCAGCCCGGCAAAGCGGTCCCGGGTCTTGGACGACAACTGAAGGCAGGCCGCCTCCTGGCCTTCAGCGAGGACCGATACTCCCAAACGACGCGCCTGGCGCAGTTTGGGCCAGGTTGTGGAGGAGTTCTGCACTGCGAACATCACCAGCGGCGGCTCCAGTGAAACACCCACCGTGAAGGACGAGGCCACCAGTGCTTCCGGAGTGAAATCCACCATGGCACTGAATGCGGCCACTCCGGACGGGAACTGGGCAAATGCTGCCTTAATGGCTGCCGTTTCTTCCACCGTGGTTTGTGTCATGTCAGTGTCCCCTTCGAGCGTTTGCTGGTTTCCTTTCCCATAATTCACGCGCTTTGACGGACGGCAATATTTGTTGATTCGGAAGTCATTTGTGTTGCCGCATGTCAAGAAATGTCGCGAACTAAGGCCCCCTGGTCGCTCCAGCATTACCCAGTAAGACGAAAAACGAAGAAGTTCTACCGTTTGCGTTTCGGCCTTCGGCAGCCGTGTGTAGCCTCGATTGGACATCCCATCCATGACCTTGAGCCCACCAGCTTTGACCCACCACAGGAAGCCGACATGAGCCTCAACGAGCTACGAACGCTTGGACGCACTGGCGCCCTGATCAGCCCCCTCACCCTGGGCACCTTGAACTTCGGAACGGGCACCGCGCCAACCGGCCCCGCCGAGAGCATCCGCATCATCAAGGCAGCCCTCGACGCCGGCATCACCGCAGTGGACACGGCGGACATCTACTCCCAGGGCGAAGCGGAAACAGTGGTGGGCCAAGCCATCCACAGCCGGCGCGACGACGTCTTCCTCGCCACCAAGTTTCACGGCCAAATGGGTGCCAACCCGGCCCATGCAGGAAACTCCCGCCGGTGGATTGTCCGCGCGGTCGAGGAGAGCCTGCGCAGGCTCAACACGGACAGGATCGACCTTTACCAGGCGCATCGGCCCGACTACAACACTGACCTCCTTGAGACCATCACGGCGTTGAACGACCTCATCCGCCAGGGCAAGATCCTCTACTACGGCACCTCGGTGTTCAGCCCGGCGCAACTGGTCGAGGCCCAGTGGATCGCGAACACCAACCACCTGACACCGCCCGTGGTGGACCAGGTTCCGTATTCGCTGCTGGTGCGCGCCAACGAACGCGACGTCTTCCCCATCACCCAGCAATACGGCGTCGGCGTTTTGAGTTATGGACCGCTCGACGGCGGGTGGCTGGCGGGCGGCTATCGCGTGGGCAACGGTCAACCGGAAAGTTCACGTTCGGCTGCTGTTCCGGGCCGCTTTGACGTCAGCGCACCGTTCAACCAGGGCAAGCTGCACGCGGCCGATGCTTTGGCGCAGGTGGCCGCCCGGCACGGGTTGACCCTTATTCAGCTTGCCGTTGGCTTCGCTTTGAACCATCCTGCGGTGACCAGCGTGATCATCGGGCCGCGCACCGAGGACCACCTGACTGACTATTTGAAAGCCGCAGACGTGGTGCTCAGCGAGGCCGTCCTGGACGAAATTGACGACATCGTTGCCCCGGCGGTCAACTTCCTTGAGCGCGACGCCGGCACGGTCGCCCCGCATCTGGAATACCCGGAATTACGACGCCGGTAGCCGGCCCTGGTTGTGAGGCCTCCTCTGCGTCCCCGGCGCCTCGTTTGACGCGCAGAGCGGGCCCCACAAAAGTCTCTTGACGGCGTCCGGCCGTGGCGTGATCCTTGTCCTAAGTGCTGCGGCACGCACGCAGCGTCCAGGTCCAGTAGAACGCCGCCACCATGTCCAAACACAATGTAAAGCACGCCCCGGAGAAGACCGGGATTCCCGGACAGCCCAGCGAAGGGCTGGTGACCCACGAAGAGCTGCAACTCGCAGGCCGCAACCATTCAATGCCCCTCGAGGCCTTGCACGACGACATCACCCCCGCCGGCCTGCACTACCTGCTGATTCACTTCGACATTCCACACATCTCTGCTGACACATGGCGCTTGCGGCTGGGCGGAGCGGTCGACCGGAGCATCGAACTGAGCCTGGATGACATCAAAGCCAGGCCGTCCGTCACCATGCCCGTGACCCTCGAATGCGCCGGCAATGGCCGTTCGCTCCTGCAGCCCCGGCCAATGAGCCAGCCGTGGGTCCTCGGTGCCGTGGGCACGGCCGAATGGACCGGAACGCCCTTGGCACCATTACTGGAGGAGGCAGGCTTGGCGAGCGACGCCGTCGAACTCGTCTTTACCGGTGCCGACAGCGGCATCCAGAACGGGGCCGAAGAGCCGTATGCCCGCAGCCTGAGCGTTGCCGAGGCCATGCACCCGGAGGTCATGCTGGTGTACGCCATGAACGGCAATCCGCTGCCCCCGCAACATGGGTTCCCGCTAAGGCTGCTGGTGCCGGGCTGGTACGGCATGGCGAGCGTGAAATGGCTGACGTCGATCGAGGCCGTGACCAACCGGTTTGAAGGTTTCCAGCAGGCCGTGGCCTACCACTATCTGCAAGGAGCCGACGGGCCAGGCTTGCCGGTGACGCACATTCGCGTGAGGTCGCTCATGGTGCCGCCCGGTATTCCTGACTTCTTCACCCGCAACCGCATCGTGGAATCGGGACCCGTCATGCTGCGCGGCAGGGCCTGGTCCGGGCACGGCGAGGTGGAGCGCGTGGAGGTAGGAATCAACGGTGATTGGTCGCCCGCGCACCTGGATCCTCCGGTTGGGGACTTCGCGTGGCGCTCGTGGTCGATGGTGTGGGTCGCGAGCCAGGGTGAGTATGAGCTGAGATGCCGGGCGATGGATTCATCGGGCGCGCTGCAGCCAAGTGAGCAGGTGTGGAACTACCAGGGCATCGGGAACAACATGGCGCAGAAGGTGCAGGTGACGGTGCGGTAGGCGGTTTGCTGTGGGGCGGTGTGGGGCGGCATGCCGAGAACGCTGGAAGACTGCGTGATCGCCCGGACCTGTCCCGCGTTCTCGCAGCATTCCAGCGTTCTCGCACTTTGCCACGCTTGGCACGAGGGCCGCGACTAGACTCGTGTCAATCATGAGTAGCCCGACTTCCTCCCCGGCAACCGTCCGTATCGACGCTTGGCTGTGGGCAATCCGCGCCTACAAAACCCGTTCGGCGGCCACCGCTGCCTGCCGTGCGGGACACATCCGCATCAATGGCAACCCGGTCAAGGCCTCGCAAACGGTCATCATTGGCGACACCATCCGTGTGCGCGAATCCGGGTGGGAGCGGATCTTTGAGGTGCGGCGCCTGATCGCGAAGCGCGTCGGAGCGGAGGCTGCGTCCCACTGCTTCACGGACCACACTCCCCCACGGCCAGTAGCGCCCAAGCTCGGCCTGCCCCAGCGCGACCGCGGCACCGGCCGCCCCACCAAGAAGGACCGCCGCGACATGGAGAAGCTGCGCGGGTAGTTGTTTGGCGTGCGCTTTTGCTGGATCGTTCGGCGGACCACGGCTCTTGGTCCTGAGATGGTGCGGATTCTCTGCGTGCAGCCTCCAGCAGAATTGCTCGCCTTTTCGTTGGCGGGTCCTCCAGGTTATCCACAGGCGCCAGTTGCTGATGAGGGCTCTTCGACGCGTCCGACCTAGACTGACCGGCACACCATCAAACAGCCGCTGGGGAGTCTGTCATGCCACGCTATTCGTTGACCTTTTCGTCGTCCGTCCTCGCCAGGGCTGCGGCCTTCGCTGTCGCGGGAGCCCTGTTGCTCAGCGGCTGCCAGGGTGGCACCGCGCCCAGCAACTCACCCACCGAAACAGGTTCGACGACGGCGTTCCCCGCCTCAAGCGCGACGGCCTCCGCCGCACCCACTCCCACTCCGTCCGCCGCGTACAAGCCCGCGGATGCAAACGGCAAGGCACAGAATGTGCCTGTTCCCGTGATGCCGGAGTTGGCAAAGGAGAACACGAAAGAGGGGCTGGAGGCGTTTATTCGGTACTGGTACGCCACGTATTCGTATGCAACAGAAACCGGCGACTTGGGACCCTGGTCACAAGCGACTGATACTTCGACCGCATCCGCCCTGGCATACAAGAGGGCCATCGAACTCAACCACGTCAACGGTCGCTGGGTCATGGGTGGAAAGATAACTACGCCAGTTATCGAAGTCCAATGGAGCGAGGGTGCCGTCTCGCAGTCAACCAAAGTCCAAGTCATCCAAGCGGAAATACAGTACTTCGACGCGGACGGGACTACGGGTCAGGAGCCTTCGCCCGCATCCAATTTTGCCGAAGCTGTCATTTCAGAGTTTAAGGGCGGCAGTTGGTACGCAACTGACAATGGAATGATTGTCAGCTAACCATGCGGACATTTCGATTCGGTCTATTTGCGTTGGTCGTGGCAGTTCTGCAGACCAGCTTCGGAGCCACGGCATCGGACGCGGACGATGATGCTCGAGTCAGCATAGGAAAGCACGAGACAGGGCTCGCAATACGCGCCGAGTTCACTATCGACCCAGTAACGGGTTTGCTTGCCCCAAAGCTTGCTGGCGATTCATCCACCGCCGAGGATCCCAATCAGTACATGGCGGACACGCATTGCCGTGCCGATGGGCCGGACACCGTTGACCCAGGCTGCCTCACCCTCGAATGCCCGCCCACCACAGCCGGCGGCCAAACAGGAACACCCGTGATCTGGAAGCAGGCACCGAAGGCCATCACCAATCCTGGCTGGACCAACTGGACACCCGTCACCGGCCCCACCTGCCTCTACGACCCCGAACCCCAGAACGTCCTCGCCAACATCGCCGCCCGGATCATCAACGACTTCCGCCAACTCCCCGTCAACCCAGGAACCCTCAAAGCCGAACCCTTCCCCCACACCCTGCGCGGCGGACCCACCAACTTCTACACCACCGCCACAAACCAAACCTTCGACATCACCATCCTCGGCCAAAACGTCCACCTGACCGCCACCCCGGCTTCCTTCACCTACACCTACGGCGACGGCACCAGCCTCGGACCCACACCCGTGGCCGGCTACCCCCTCCCCGAAAACCAATGGCTCACCACCGAAACCCGCTCCAGCCACATCTACACCGAAACCGGCAACTACCCCGCCACCATCACCACCAGCTTCACCGGCACCTACTCCGTCAACAACGGCCCACCCCTGCCCATCAACGGCACCCTGGACCTAAGCACCCCACCACAAACCATCCACGTCTGGAAAACAGAAACCCGCTTCGTCGCCGACACCTGCGACGAAAACCCCCAATCCTGGGGCTGCCCCGGCACAGAACCACACCACTAAACAAGGAAGCCGCCCAGATATCGAAGCCGTCGCTTCCCGACTGAGTTTGACCCCAAACCACCCCCAAAACACCCCAAAAGCGCGCCATCCAACCCCAAAGAAGGTCACGAAGACACACCCACCAGCTACCAAAGGCAGGTCAGGAAGACACACCCAAGTCGAACAGCAGGCTACACAGCGAGCAGCCAGCCGTGGAGTAAGGGCCAGGTACTAGGAGAACCAGGTGTCGGGAGGCCCCATGAAGAGCAGGAAACCAAACACTGCCCCAACTGCCACGAGGGTCACCACCACGGCGAGGATCGGATTGCCCAAAACCCAGGCCTGAACCTTTTCCAAGGCCCCTCGCGGTTTCTCTCCCCCGGCGGCCAGACGCCAGCCACCGGCAAGCAGACCCCGACGGTCGAGTGACTTCTCCACGGGAATGGTGGCGTAGGGAATCACTGCGGAAGCAACTGCAAGAAGCCCGGTCCGAGCAGGCCACTTCTGGTTGATCCACGTGAAAGCGGCCGTAGCGGCGTAACAAAGGAAGACAAACCCGTGGATGCCACCTGCGATGCTCACACCGACGTCGGTGGTGCGCGTGACGTACTTAAGGAATAACCCAATCAACAGCAACGTCCACGTCACGGCTTCGGCGAAAGCAACGGTCCGGAACAGGGTACGCGGCGACATGAAGGTCCTCAGCTGGGAAACGGGAGTCACATCCAATTTACCGTGATCGACGGATGCCCTTCACATCGGCATGGGCAGGAGCACGCCGTTCCGGATCCGGGATTCGCCGAATGCAACAGGTATGGGTGCAATCTCGATGGGTGGCTGGTGGCGGGTCTTCGGTTGTCCGACGGCGATGTGCGGCACCCATCTCGGCGATCTGTAGCCAAGGGCTGGTGAGCTGAGGATGAAGTCGTCGATGTTGTCCAAGCCGAGTTGGTCCAGGAGTACGTGGAGTCCTTGGACCAGAAGGCCTTGGTAATCGTGCACACCTTGGGGCACGTCCACTTCGAGCCCGCTGACGCGCCCATTGCCCAGAGTGATGACCCTGTTGGACATTCCTAAGAATCCTTCGAGCACGAGCAGTTCCCGCAACCAACTGACAATTTCGGGCGTGGCCTCATCTGCTCCGGTGTTGCCCTTGGTCCAAGCCACGATGTCCCCGACAAGGTCGTCCAGGATTCCGAGATGCAGCAGGGTCATGTGCAGCCCCCGGGGTCGGCGAAGAGCATCAACAAATCGTCCGAGACCTTCGTAGTCGTCGGGACAGGCGCCAACACCCAAGACAGGTACCTCCACGGTGATCCGGGGGACCTGCGGGCCAAATTTTCCTCGCTGACCTGCCGTCATGGACGCCATTATGCTCCGACGCCGGTCGCGGCGCAGCAGAAAGCGGCGCAGCAGAAAATTGCGTCGTCCAAAGCAGCAAGCCGACACGAACGAAAGCAGCCCAAGCTGGCAAGACTCGACGGCGGCAGCCGACCACCGCCGTCGTACATAAACGCCTGGGTACCTCTACCGCCTATTTCTTCGGGCGTGCTTGAACCAGGTTCGCGAACGGCAGCCGACCGTGAGCAGCGACGAATGCTGCGTGATAAGTGGCTTCAGCGGCATTCACCTCAGCAGCAGGGAATTCCTTCCACGCGATGAGAAGATCCAACGCGTCCCGCAGCTGCCAGATCAACCGGGCGTCCCACACTACGGTCGGCCGGCCACGGCCATAGTCCATGAACTCCTGGATCTGCTTTCGGAGTCCACGGTTGCCCTGGCTGCCCGAACTGGCTTTGCCGAGGTATAGGACGGATGCGTCGGGGACCCATTCAGACTCCAATGCGGCAAGCTTCAGTGACGGGTCCTTCTTCTTGAAAGTGCCGGCGGCGCTCTTGTTGAGGAAGACTGGTTCGAAGGCGGCGGGGCAGAGAATCGCGTAGATGCCCGGGCCTTGCGGGACACGCATGATGTCCACCTCGTCCAAGGGGCGGAAGCCTGTGAAGCCGTCTTGGGTGAGAGTCTTTTTCGTGAAGAGCATGATCCATTCTGCGGGATCGGGGCGGACTGAGGCCCAAAACGCCCGGGCAAGCCCCAAGCACGCCGCCAACAAGCCTGAAGCAAGCCTTTCAGCGTTGACACACCCTTGTGACCCGTGCCATATTCAAAACGTGAACCTGTCAGACAGCCGGACAGCCGGACAGCATGAACCCGCAGCGCATATGCCCATCTCGCGCATTTCCGCAGCCGAGGCGGTCTTCGCTGCCCTCCGCCGCGCCATCGAGGGCGGCCAGTTCGATATCGGCACCAAACTGAGCTCCGAGGCAACGCTCGCAGGCCAGTATGGAGTCAGCCGTTCGGTGATCCGGGAAGCACTCAGGTCCTGCAACACGCTGGGCCTGACAGTAACCAAGACGGGCAAGGGCACGTTCGTCGTGGCAAACAAGGTCGCCAATGACCTTACCTTGGGTCAGTACAGTGCGCGCGATCTTAACGAAGCGCGACCACACATTGAGATTCCTGCTGCAGGGCTGGCAGCCGCGCGGCGAACTGAGGACGAACTCGAACACTTGAAGGAAATCGTCCAGGAAATGCTGAACGAGAATGACCCCGAAGCCTGGGTGAACCTCGACGCCAGCTTCCACTCCGCCGTCGCACGTGCCAGCGGCAACAGGGTCTTCGCCAGTGTCGTCTCCGACATCCGCGAGGCCTTGGCACATCAGTCAGAGACCCTCAACCTCGTGGCCGACCGGCAACACCGCTCGGATGAGGAACACGTCGCCGTGCTGAACGCCATCGAAGCAGGTGACCCGGAAGCCGCCAGCAAGGCGATGGCCGATCACCTGCAGGCCGTCAGCGTCGCCCTGGACACGATCCTCAGCAAATGACTTCCGCAAAGGACACCATGCCCGAAGCACCGGCAACCCAAGCCGAACCACAAACACAGCCCCACCCGGCCCTCACCCGCCATCCGCAACACGTACCGCTCGTGGAGCAAACCCGCGACGGCCTGGTGGAAAGCGTGCACTACGGTTCCTTCATCGCCATCGACGCGCATGGCCGCACCATTCTTGAGGCTGGTGAGCCGGACGCCCCGATGTACCCGCGCTCTTCGCTGAAGCCACTGCAGGCTGTCGCCCTGCTGCGGGCCGGCCTGGATCTCCCTGAAAACCTGCTGGCCCTGACGGCAGCCAGTCACTCGGGTGCGCAGATGCACCGTGACGGCGCGGCGGAAATCCTGAAGCTGCACGGCCTGACCGAAGCGGCGCTGGCGAACAGTACCGACCTGCCCTACGGCGTCGGCGAGCGCGAGGCGTGGCTTCGCGACGGAAACGGTCCAACGCAATTGGCCCAGAACTGCTCGGGCAAACATGCTTCCATGGCGTCCGTCTGTGTCATCAACGGGTGGCCTGTGGAGGAGTACTTGCACCCGGAGCACCCGCTACAGGTTCTGGTCCGGGACATCATTACGGACCTCACGGGCGAGGAAGCAGCTGCGGTCAGCACAGATGGTTGCGGAACCCCGCTGTTCGCGCATTCACTGCACGGCATGGCCCGCGCCTATGGACTGCTGGCATCTGCCGCGGCGGACAGCGCCGAAGGCAAAGTGGCCAACGCAATGCGTCGCTATCCGGAGATGGTGGCGGGCGAGGGCCGCGACGTCACCGCATTGATGCGCGCTGTTCCGGGCCTGCTCGCGAAGGACGGATTTGAAGGCCTGCAGCTGGTGGGCCTGCCGGACGGCCGTGGAGTCGCCGTCAAGATTTCCGACGGCGGCGATCGCGCCCGCATGCCGGTCACCGTCCAGATCCTCCGTGAATTGGGGGTCGACGGCGGCAGCCTGGAACCGCTGAAAAGCCCACCCGTGCTGGGCGGCGGCCAGAGCGTCGGCGAGCTCCGCGCGGCACTCTTCAACTAGAAGCCCTTCAACCAGCCGCTCCTCAACAAGCCGCTCTTCAACCAGGCGCTCCCCAACCAGCCGCTCTTCAATAAGCCGACATCCCCAAGCATTAAGGACAGCTATGACCACCGTCGATCAGGCGATCCCCCTCCGCTCCGAGCACGACCTCCTGGGTGACCGCGATGTACCTGCGGCTGCCTACTGGGGTGTTCACACTCTGAGGGCCATCGAGAACTTTCCCATCACCGGCCAGCCGCTTTCAACCAATAAGCACCTGGTAAGGGGTTTGGCCGCCGTCAAGCAGGCAGCAGCACGCACCAACCACGAACTTGGGCTGCTGGATGCAGAGCGCGCGGGAGCGATTGAGCAGGCGTGCCAGGACATCATGGATGGCATGCTCCAGGAGCAGTTCATGGTGGACGTGATCCAGGGGGGCGCGGGTACCAGCTCCAACATGAACGCCAACGAGGTCATCGCCAACCGGGCCTTGGAAATCCTGGGCCACCCGAAGGGCGACTACTCCAAGCTGCACCCGAACGACCACGTCAACCTGAGCCAGTCCACCAACGATGTCTACCCGACGGCGGTGAACCTCGCCACGATCTTCTCCGTCAAGGAACTCCTCCTCGCATTGGAAGAGCTCGAGTTAGCATTTGCCGAAAAGGGCCGTGAGTTCAGGACCGTCGTGAAGATGGGCCGCACGCAGCTGCAGGATGCCGTACCCATGACGTTGGGCCAGGAGTTCGGCGGATATGCCGTGACGATCGGCGAGGACCGGGCCCGCCTGGACGAGTCCCACATGCTGATCCACGAGATCAACCTGGGCGCCACGGCAATCGGCACCGGGCTGAATGCCCCGGCGGGCTACGCCGAGGCAGCATGCCGGCACCTTGGCGAGATCACGGGGCTTCCCCTTCTCACGTCCGCGGACCTCATTGAGGCCACCCAGGATGTGGGCGCTTTCGTGCACCTGTCCGGCGTGCTGAAGCGTGTTGCCGTGAAACTCTCAAAGATTTGCAACGACCTCCGCCTGCTGTCCTCCGGACCGCGTGCGGGACTGGGTGAGATCAACCTGCCGGCAGTTCAGTCCGGCTCGTCGATCATGCCCGGCAAGATCAACCCGGTGATCCCGGAAGTGGTCAGCCAGGTGGCGTACGAAGTCATCGGAAACGATGTCACCGTCACCATGGCCGCGGAGGCGGGACAGCTTCAGCTGAACGCCTTCGAACCGATCATTGTGCACAGCCTGCACAAGAGCATCTCCCACCTGGAGGCAGCGTGCCGCACCCTTACGGCACGCTGCGTCCGGGGCATCACCGCAAACACCGAACGGCTACGGCTTACCGTGGAGCAGTCGATCGGTCTCGTCACGGCATTGAACCCGCACATCGGTTACGCCTCCGCCACAGCCATCGCCCAAGAGGCACTGGCCACGGGCAAGGGTGTTGCAGAACTCGTCCTGGAGCACGGCCTGTTGACCGCCGCCCAGCTTGAAGAACTGCTCAGCCCGGAACGTCTGGCGAACCTGAGTAAATAGGCCAACACCGGCCAGCAAGCCCAGCAGCTCGTTGAGCTGTCCCGCCCGATGAGGCACACCCCACGAGGCCCTGTCCCGTGCCCCGGTCCCCGCCGGACACGGTCAGGACACCCAACAGGACACCCCTAAGGATTCCAATGACCAATCCCATTACGGACCACACGGTCCCGCCCCAAGCGCATGCCAGCGAGAAGGCCCTCCACAAGGAGGACTCCGGCTACCACAAGGACTTGAAGCCCCGCCAGATCCAGATGATCGCGATCGGCGGTGCGATCGGCACCGGCCTGTTCCTGGGAGCCGGTGGCCGACTCAACGCGGCTGGCCCTTCCCTGGTCATCGCGTACGCCGTCTGTGGTTTCTTCGCTTTCCTGATCCTCCGGGCGCTCGGCGAACTCGTTCTGCACCGCCCGTCGTCGGGGTCCTTCGTCTCCTACGCCCGAGAATTCTTTGGTGAAAAGGCTGCGTTCGTCTCCGGCTGGTTCTACTGGATCAACTGGGCTACCACCACCATCGTGGATATCACGGCGGCGGCGCTCTACATGAACTTCTTCGGGAACTACGTTCCGTGGATGGCGACCGTTCCGCAGTGGGCATGGGCACTCATTGCTCTGGTTGTCGTCCTTTGCCTCAACCTGGTTTCCGTGAAGGTCTTCGGTGAAATGGAGTTCTGGTTCGCGCTGATCAAGGTGGCCGCCTTGGTGGCCTTCCTCCTGGTTGGAACCTACTTCGTGATCTTCGGTACCCCGGTTGATGGCCAGGAAGTTGGTTTCAGCCTCATCTCGGATAACGGCGGCATCTTCCCGAACGGCATCCTGCCAATGATCATCCTCATGCAGGGTGTGCTGTTCGCTTACGCTTCAATCGAACTCGTGGGCACGGCGGCCGGCGAAACGCCCAACCCGGAGAAGATCATGCCCAAGGCCATCAACTCCGTGGTGTTCCGTATCGGCGTCTTCTACGTCGGCTCGGTCATCCTGCTGGCATTGCTGCTCCCGTTCACCTCCTACGAGAAGGGCGTCAGCCCCTTCGTGACGTTCTTTGGATCCATCGGAGTCGAGGGCGTGGACATCATTATGAACCTCGTGGTGCTCACCGCAGCGCTGTCTTCGCTCAACGCGGGGCTCTACTCGACGGGCCGCATTCTTCGCTCGATGTCCGTGGCCGGTTCCGCTCCCAGGTTCGCCCAGCGGATGAACAAGGCGGGCGTCCCTTACGGTGGCATCGCGATCACGGCAGGCGTCTCGCTGCTCGGCGTTCCGCTGAATTACCTTGTCCCCTCAGAGGCCTTCGAGATCGTCCTGAACGTCGCTTCCGTTGGCATCATCGTCACGTGGGCCACGATTGTCCTGTGCCAGATGCAGCTCAAGCGATGGGCGGACAAGGGCTGGCTGAAACGCCCGTCATTCCGGATGTTCGGAGCCCCGTACACCGGCTGGCTCTCCCTGCTCTTCCTGGCGGGTGTCCTGATCATGGTGTTCATCGAGTCCCCGCTGACCATGCTGGTGACGGCCGTGGCTTGTGGACTCATGGTGCTCGGCTGGTTCCTGTGCCGCAAGCAGATCCATGAACTCGCAGCCACCCGCGACGGCTTTACCGGCAGTGCACCGGTGATCGCGAACCGACCGCTTCCGGGCGGCGACAAGTAACAACAGAGTGCCCGACGGCGGCGCCCGGTTCCGTACAAGCGGAACCCGGGTGCCGCCGTCGTTGGTTAACGGCCCAACTGAGTCGCAGATGAGCGCGTTTTGGGCGGTCAAAACGCGCTCATCTGCGACTCAGTTGGGTGAGGACGTGGCAAACGCAGACATCGGACCATTGGCGACTACTATGGGTCCATGGCTGTCACAGACGAGGCGATCAGCAAGATCAAAGACATGCTGATCCGAGGCGAACTCAAAGCCGGCGACCGTTTGCCGCCGGAAAAGGAACTGAGCGAAAGGCTGGGCCTCTCGCGGAGCTCCCTGCGCGAAGCGGTGAAGGCACTCGAACTGATCCGGGTGTTGGATGTGCGCCGCGGCGACGGAACGTACGTGACCAGCCTCGACGCCAAGCTGCTCAACGAAGCTGTGGCGTTTGTGGTGGACCTCCACCAGGATCGCTCCATTCTTGAGCTCTTTGAGGTCCGACGAATCCTGGAACCAGCCACGGCCCATCTGGCCACCGGCAAGATCACCACGGAGGAGCTCCTTGCGCTCCGCGGGACCATGGACGGAATCGACGAGAACACGGACGTCGAAGAGCTGGTTGCCCACGACCTCGAGTTCCACCGGATCATCACCGAAGCCGCGGGAAACGACTACCTCGGCAGCCTGCTCGAAGCCCTCTCCAGCAGCACTGTCCGGGCAAGGATCTGGCGCGGACTAACTCAGGAGAAGGCTGTCGCCCACACGCTCGCGGAGCACCGCGCCATCGCCGACGCGTTGGAACGCGGTGACGCAGAACTGGTGCGGGCACTCGTGACCGTGCACATCAGCGGCGTTGAGAGCTGGCTGCGGCAGGCCCTCTAAGCGTCATAGCCGGTACGTCCGGGCCGCGGTCCCCTCAAGCACGGCATCCTGTTCGTCCCGCGCAAGCTCGGACACGAGTTCCAGAAGCACCTCCAAGGTCCGGCCGTAGGGCGCGCCGAGCGTGCTGACCGGCCAATCGCTGCCGATCATGAGCCTCCCCGGACCAAAAACAGCCAGGGCTTCGTCAAAGAGGGGCCGTAAGAATTCTGCGGAATACTCGACGCCGGGCAAGTGCAAGCCGGAGAGTTTGGCAACGGAGTTCGCCTGCCGTCCGAGTGCACGGAAATCCGCCCGCCAGGCGTCCATCGCCCCCGAATCAGCGAGCGGCGGCTTGCCCAAATGGTCCAGAACCACAGTGAGTTCCGGCAGGTCCCGGGCAAGGCGGACCGCTTGGCCGAGGTGCCGCGGGAACGCATCGGGAACGTCGAAGGCCAGGCCGCGCTTCGCGAGTAAACCCAGGGATTCGCGCACCGCGGGGAGCTCAAGGAAGTCGTCCCGCGGATCGTCGTGCACCAGGTGCCGCACTCCCCGGAACACCGGATTCGCTGCGAACACGTCCAGCTGGGCTGCTGCGACGGAGGGCGTGTCCAGCCGGATCCAGCCCACGACGCCGCGAACCCAAGGGTTCCGGGCCGCGACGGCGAGCATGCTGTGGGTGTCGGCAACAGTATCGTCGGCTTGGACCAGCACCGCGCCCCTGACGCCAGCGGCTTCCAAAACCGTTCCGGCTTCATCTTCGCCGAAGGTTCGGAAGAGCGCGCCATGCTGCGGCCCGAGCCAGGAATAGGGTCGCTGCCCATCGCCACTTCCGACGCCGGACCCCGGCTGAGCGCCGACGTTGGGCTCCGGAAGCGGCCCGAGGTCCCACACATGCAGGTGGGAATCAATCACCCGGCACACCCGCCAAAGCGGCCCAGAGCTCCTCCGGCACTTCTTCATTCATCCGTGCGGCGTTGACGGTCATTTGCTCCGGGCTGCTGGCCCCCACCGTCACGTTCACAACAGCCGGATGCCGCAACGCAAACTGGAGTGCCGCCGTCGGGAGTTCCACACCGAAGTCGCGGCAAATCGCCGCGAGCGCCCGTGCGCGCTCCACCTGCGCCTGAGGCGCCCGCGAATAGTTGTAGTGCGCGTCTTCGGGGACTGCCGCACGGGCCAGGAGCCCTGAGTTGAACACGCCAACATTGACGACGCCGGTGCGGAGCGCCGAGCAGCGGTCCAGCAACGGAACGCCGGGCTGCTCGAGCAGCGTGTACCGGCCGGCGAGCATAACGAGATCGAGGTCCGCAGCTTCGACGCACTCGAGCGCAGCCTCTGCCGAGTTGGTACCGACCCCGATGGCTTTGACCAAGCCCTCGGCCCGCAGCTTCTCCAAGGCCGGCAGCGCATGGTCGATTCCGGACCGGAGATCGTGGACGTCGGGGTCGTGCAAGTAGGCGATGTCCACGTGGTCCAGGCCAAGCCGCTCAAGGGAATCCTCAATGCTGCGCCTGATTCCCGCTTCGGAGAAGTCCCATTGGCGTTTGGTGGTGGCCGGGACATCGAAGCCTTCGTCGTCCGTGCCGGTTCCCTCGGGGTTGGGCACCAGGAGCCGCCCCACTTTCGTCGACAACGTGAAGTCACCGCGCGGTTTTTCGCGGAGCACGGCGCCAAGGCGGCGCTCCGACAATCCCAGGCCATAGTGCGGTGCGGTGTCGAAGTAGCGGATGCCTGCATCCCAAGCGGCATCGACCGTCTCGGAAGCTTGGGCGTCCGGCATCGCTCGGTAGAGATTGCCGATGCCGGCCGCACCAAAGCCGAGGTTGCCCAGTTCTACAACACTCACGAAAGCTCCCATACCAGCGGAATGCCCGAATCATTGCCCGAGTAGTCGTCCTGGACCTCCAGCAGTTCCGCCATCCGCGCCTGCCACGGAACGTTGGCCGGGTGCTCGGCGAGCGCATGCCGCATGGCCTGGTAGTCGTCCACATCCACCACGTGGAAGAGGTCCAGTCCACTGCGCCAGATCCGCCAGTTCCTTACACCGGCCCCTTTCAGCGCGGCGACGAGTTCAGCAGGAATGTGCGCGTGGGCGTCGGCGTACTCCTGCTCGGTACCCGGCTTCAGGCGGGTGTGAAGGGCGATGGTTTCAACCACGGTGGGCCTCCGGTTTGAGGAACAGTTCCAGCACGGGCACGGCGACGTCGGGCCGCTGCACGGGGAGCTTGATGGTGAGCGTACCCGCGGGCTGGCCGCCGGGTGTCATGTTGATGGCTTGTTGCTGCGGGTCAACCTCCTTGAGGAACACCTCCGAGGCGTCGTTGAGTAACTGGGCGTACTCCACCTTGCCGGCCAGATCCGGAAGATGGACGTACTCAAACGGCCAGGCGAACAGGTGCACGTACAGCCTGTCTCCGCTTTGGGTGTAGCGTGCGTCCGGCGGTGCCGTGAACTCCGAGGCACCCGCCCCGTAGATGGAGCGGGAATGTAGCTTCATCCACTCGCCGATTCCCTTGAGCGGGGCAAGCGCGCGCGGGTCGATGCTTCCCCGGCCTGTCGGTCCCACGTTCAACAGCAGGTTGCCGCCCTTGGCCACACCATCGATCAGCATGCGGATGAGCAGGTCCACGGATTTGTAGTTCACATTGTCCCGGTCGTAACCCCAGCTGCCGTTGAGGGTTTGGCAAGCCTCCCAGGTGACCGGAACGCCGTCGACCATCATGGGTCCGGCTGGCTGGTACTGCTCGGGCGTGACAAAGTCTCCCGGGATGTCCAGCCGGTCGTTGACCACGATGCCCGGCTGGAGTTCCCGGACCATGGCCAGGAGCTTTTCCGAGCCCCAGTCCTCACGGCCCTTGCCACCCCAGAACTCTTCCTGGCCGTTGTCTCCGTGTCCGAAACCTGCGTAAGAGAAGTCGAAGAACAAGTAATCAATAGTCCCGTAGTTGCTAAGGAGCTCACGAACCTGGCCGTGCAGGTAATCGCGGTAGCGGGCCATGTCGCGTCCGGCGTTGAGGCTTTCGACGTCGGCCGCGTTGCGTTGCGGGTGAACGCCGTCAACCGTGAAGTCAGGGTGGTGCCAGTCGATGAGCGAATGGTAGAAGCCAACTTTCAAACCTTCGGCACGGAGTGCATCAACGTAGGGACCCACCAGGTCCCGGCCCGCAGGCGTGTTATTGGCCTTGTAGTCCGTCAGCGCCGAATCCCACAGGCAGAAGCCGTCGTGGTGCTTGGTGGTGAGGACCACGTACCTCATCCCGGCCTGACGCGCGGCGCGGGCCCACTCGTGGGGATCGTAGAGGTCGGGGTCAAAACGGCGGAAGTACTTGGAGTACTCCTCAACAGTGATTTCCTCACGGTTCATCACCCACTCGTGGCGGGCAGGCAGGGCGTACAGGCCCCAGTGCACAAACATGCCAAATCGTGCCTCCTCGAACCATGGTGCGTGCTGAATCAACGGGATGCCTTCCGTGTGCCGATGTGCCTTGGACCTTCTTGGAGCGTCAAGCGGGCTCGGATTGGGAGGAGTGCAGCCCCACCCAATCCGAGCGTGATTCTATTCGTACAGGTTTGGCTTGATGGTCTCGGAGTCGATGTTCTTGGCGTCGTACCAGTAGAAACCCGTATCGATCTTGCCCGGCAATTGTTCTCCCTTGATCGCCGCGACTGCCGCCTTCACGGTCTCGTAGCCAATACCGACGGGGTTTTGGGTCACCGCGCCGGCCATGAGCCCGGACCTGATGGCGTCGATCTGTGCCTTGCCGGAATCGAAGCCGACGATGGTCAGCTTCCCCTTGAGGCCGAGCTCCTCTACGGCCTTCACCACGCCGATCGCCGAGCCTTCGTTCGTGCCGTACATGCCTTTGAGGTTCGGGTTGGCGGTAATGATTGCTTTGGCGGCGTCTGCAGAGAGCAATTGGTCGCCACCGGCATATTGGACGGCCACGATCTTGATGCCGGCGTGGTTCTTCTCGATGTATTCCTTGAAGCCGTCCCGGCGGTCGGTGCCGGACTTGGAAGTCTGGTCGTGACCGATGATGGCGATCTCGCCCGTCCCACCAATCAGTTCCGCCAGATGCTTGGCAGCCTCCGCGGCGGCGGCCTTGTTGTCGGTGGAGGCGGTGGTGGCCGGAATGTTGGAGTCAACGCCGGAGTCGAAGGCAATCACTGGGATGTTCTTGCTCTTGGCCTCTTCCAGGAGTGGGGTGGCTGCCTGTGAATCCAGTGCAGCGAAGCCGATGGCTGCAGGGGACTTGCCCAGGGCCGTGGTGAGCATCTGAATCTGCTGATCCACGTCCTTCTCGGTGTTGGGGCCCTCAAAGCTGACTTCGACGTTGAATTCCTTGGCCGCTTTGTCCGCTCCCTGCTTCACGGCCTGCCAGAACTGATGTTGGAAACCCTTGGATACAACCGCGATGTAGGGTTTGGCGCCATTGGCTGTGGCCGCGCTGGCGGATCCGGCGGGTGCCTCGCAGCCGGCAATGGCCACGGCGCCGAGGGCCAGACCGGTCAGGGTGAGAAATGAACGGCGGTTATGAATGGATTTGCTCACGATTTGAAGACTCCCTTTTTCTCTGAGGATTGTTCTCTGAGGATGCGAATGGTTGGAGCGAATGCAACGGCTATTTGGCGGTCTCCTTCCTGCGAAGCATGTCCAGGTAGACCGCCACGAGGATCACGATGCCGATTGCCACGTTCTGCCATTCCTGCGGCACGGAGATGATGCGCAGGCCGTTAGTCAGGACGGACATGATGAGGGCGCCGATCACTGTTCCCACAATGGAGCCTTTGCCGCCGGCGAGAGACGTTCCACCGATCACGACGGCGGCAATCGCCTGAAGCTCGTAGCCCATGCCCTGCCCCGGCTGCGCCGAGTTAAGCCGAGCAGCAATAATGACGCCGGCGAGCCCTGTGAATGCGCCAGCGGCCGTGTAGATCCACAGCTTCCAATTGCGGACGTTGATACCGGACAGCGCGGTGGCCTCCTCGTTGGAGCCGATGGAGAACGTGTATCGGCCCAGAAGAGTCTTACTCATGACGAGCCCAGCCAGTACCGCCACAGCGAAGAAGATGAAGACTGCGTTGGGTACCACCAGTCCTGGGATCGGCTTGCCGAGGGCGAGGTTGGAGAAGCCTTCCGTGCTGGTGAAGTAGATGGGTTTGGTGCCGGAAACCACCAAAGCCAGGCCCTGGGCCACGAGCATGGTGGCAAGTGTTGCAATGAACGGCGGAATCTTGAGGAAGGAAATCAGGAATCCATTGACTGCCCCGATCAAGGCACCCATCAGGATGCCACCAACCACACCGGCCCAGAGCGGGAGTCCCAGATAAGTCAGGACCACACCGGTCATCACCGAGCACAGGCTCATTCCGGTTCCTACGGAGAGATCGATGCCGCCAGTAATGATGACGAAGGTTGCGCCCAGGGCCAGCAAACCGATCACTACTGTGGACAGCAGTATGTCCGAGAGGTTGCTGGGAACCAGGAACCTCGAGTTCATCACCCCGAAGAAGATCACCAGGACAATGAGCGAACCGAATGCCAGGAGCTGCTGGAGGGATGAACGGAACCGGACCGCGAGTTGGCGCACGGGCGCCGGTGCTGCGGGTTCAGGCTGGGTGTCCGTATTCCGGGGTGCTGGTGTCTCTACAAGGCTCAAGTTGTCACTGCTCCTGGTGTGGCGGGGGCGCGGCGTGTGGCCAGCTCCATGATTTCTTCCTGGGTGGCTTCAGCGTTGCTAAGGAAGCCTGTGATCCGGCCTTCGCTCATGACGGCGATCCGGTGTGACATGCGCAGTACTTCGGGAAGCTCGGAGGAGATCATGATGATCGATTTCCCGCCTGCGGCCAGTTCGTCAAGGAGTTTGTAGATTTCCTCCTTGGCGCCAACGTCGATTCCCCTGGTGGGTTCATCGAAAATGAGAATGTCGCAGTCCTTGACCAGCCATTTGGCAATGACCACCTTCTGCTGGTTGCCACCGGAGAGATTGCGTGCCAGCTGGTGGATGGACGGCGTCTTGATCCGCAACTTCCGGCTGTATTCCTCAGCGGTCCGGCGCAGCGCAGCCTCCTTGATGAAAACGCCAGGGGCATTCGCGGCCAGCGAGGAGAGCATGATGTTTTCCTTCACGTCTCGCTCAAGCATGAGGCCCAGGTGCTTGCGGTCCTCTGAGAGGTATCCGATGCCCAGCTTCGCGGCAGCGGCCGGATTGGGGATGGTGGTGTCAGCACCGCGTACCCTCAACCGGGTGAAGGCGGCGCGGTCGGCGCCCACCAATGCGCGGGCCACCTCAGTCCGGCCTGCGCCCATAAGCCCGGCGAAGCCAAGTATTTCGCCGCGGCGCAGCTCGAAGCTGACATCGCGCAGCAGGCTCCGGGTGGACAGTCCCTCGACGGAAAGAACGACGTCGTCCGGCACTTCAGCGGGGACCACGGTCGGCCGCTGTTCTCCCGAAATCGGTCGTCCCACCATCAGCGATATGACTTCCTTCATGGTGGTGTCGGCCGTGCTGACGGTATCAACGTATTCGCCGTCGCGTATGACGGTGATGCGCTGCGATATCTGCTTGAGTTCGTCCATGCGGTGGGAGATGTAGATGACTCCGGTCTGCGGCGAGATGAAACCCCGGATAATCCTGTGCAGGGTGGCGACCTCGGCGTCGTTCAGTGCAGCCGTTGGCTCATCCATGATGATCACTTTGGAGTGGTGGCTCAGTGCCTTGGCAATTTCCACCATCTGTTGCTTGGCCACGGTCAGCTGGCCCACTTTTTGCCGCGGATTCAACTGCAGCCCGATGCGGTCCAGCAACTCCTGGGTGCGATGGTTGAGGGCACGCTCATTGAGCAGTCCGAAGCGCCGGGGCTCGCGGCCAACGAAGATGTTCTGGGCCACGGTGAGGTCCGGCATCAGGTTGAATTCCTGGTGGATGATGCTGATGCCAAGTTCCTGGGCGTGCTTGGGACCGTTTGGCATGAAGGCTTTGCCGTCCAGTTCAAAGCTTCCACTGTCCGGGACATGGATGCCGGACAACAGTTTCATGAGGGTCGACTTTCCGGCGCCGTTCTCGCCGACGAGCGCCAGGACTTCGCCATGATGGAGATCGAGCCCCATATTGTGAAGGGCCCGGACGCCTGGGAAACTCTTGCTGACCCCGTGGACCGAGAGCAGCGGTGATGCTTGCTGGGTCATGCCATCACTTCCTTGTGAGTGCGCGTGCACGTGCGTTGCGGTGTGGCTTATCAGGCCCACATGGGACCGTCAGGGAAGCTGAATGCGGACAGTGTTTCGGGGAGCATTTCGTTTCCGGCGCCAGGAGCCGACGGCGGCCAGTAGGCGCCGCTGTGCACAACCACGGGAGTGATGAAGTGCTCGTGGAGGTGGTCCACGAACTCGATCATCCGGCCCTCCCTGGTCCCGGAAACGGCCACGAAATCGAACATGGACAAGTGCTGCACCGCTTCGCAGAGGCCCACTCCCCCGGCATGCGGGCAGACACGGACTCCGAACTTGGCCGCCAGCAGGAGGATGGCGATGTTCTCGTTGACGCCGGCAACCCGTGCCGCATCAATCTGCAGGACCTGAAGGGCACCTGCCTGGAGCATCTGTTTGAAGACCACACGGTTCTGGACGTGTTCACCGGTGGCCACGGGGATCGGCGCAACACCGCGGGCGATGGCAGCATGGCCAAGGATGTCGTCCGGGCTGGTGGGTTCCTCGATCCACGCGATGTCGTAGGGCGCCAAATGGGCCATCCAGTCGATCGCGTCCTGGACGTCCCAGCGTTGGTTCGCGTCCACGGCAATCCTGATGTCCGGCCCCACAGCGTCCCGCGCAGTCCGGACACGCCGGATGTCGTCCTCCAAGGAGGCACCGACCTTCAGCTTGATCTGGGTGAATCCGTCTGCCACGGCTTCCTTGGCCAGCCGCGCGAGCTTTTCGTCGCTGTAACCCAACCAGCCCGGCGTTGTGGTGTAAGCAGGATAGCCCTCGGCGCGAAGTGCCGCTGTGCGCGCTTCCCTGCCGGGTGCCGCGGTGCGCAGAATCGTCAGGGCTTCGTCGGGCGTCAGTGCGTCTGTGAGGTAGCGGAAGTCCACTAACGCTACGAGTTCCTCCGGGCTCATATTTGCCAGGAGTTCCCAGAGCGGCAACCCTGCACGCTTGGCCTTCAGGTCCCACAGAGCATTTACGACGGCGCCGATCGCCATGTGCATGACGCCCTTTTCAGGACCGAGCCAACGGAGTTGGGAATCGTGGGCAAGTAGTTTCCACGTGGCGCCCATGTCAGCCAACAGCTCTTCTACGTCGCGGCCCAGAATGTGATTCCGCAGGGCATCGAGTGCCGCCGTTTCAACCTCGTTACCGCGTCCGATGGTGAACACGAAGCCGTGGCCCTCGTGCCCGTCGCCGGCGTCCGTGCGGATGATCAAGTACGCCGCCGAATAGTCGGGGTCCGGGTTCATGGCATCTGAACCATCGAGTTCCAAAGATGTGGGGAAGCGGATATCAAACGTATCCACTGCAGTAATGATGCTCATGGGGCTCCTGGTTTGGTGTCACGATTCTCCCCAGAGCCTAAACATCCGATGTCTACCTTGTCAATGGGTCACATTTCCGTATTATGGACGGAAACAGCACACTAGAGCTCGGATGTTAGTCCCAAACGCACGGAGGAAGCCATGACCTTGAAATTCGCCAGGCTGGGCACGGCCGGAAACGAACAACCGGCAGTCATCGCCCAGGACGCCGACGGCAATGAGAAATACTTCAGCCTCGCCACGCTGACCACAGACATCGACGGCGGGTTCCTCGCCGCGGACGGTATCGCCCGCACCCGCGAAGCCCTGAAATCCGGGAACCTCCGTGAAATCCACGCCGAAGGCCAGCGCATTGGAGCGCCGGTTGCACGCCCGGGATCGGTCATTTGCATCGGCCTCAACTACACCGCCCACGCGGCCGAATCCGGCGCAACGCCGCCCGAGGTTCCCGTGGTTTTCCTGAAACCGACAAACACCATTACTGGCCCGTTCGACGCCGCGCCCATTCCGCCGTCGTCGGAAAAGTACGACTGGGAAGTCGAATTGGGCATAGTGATCGGCCGCGAAGCGTCATACCTTTCGTCGGTGCAAGAGGCTGCAGCCTGCATCGCCGGCTACACCGTGACCAACGATCTCTCCGAGCGCGAGTACCAGATCCCCGGCGCCGCAGGTCAGTGGACCAAGGGCAAGTCCCTTCCGGCCTCCACCCCCATCGGCCCATGGCTGGTTCCGGCGTCAGAGGTCGACGCCGGAAACCTCGGCCTGCGAACCTGGGTCAACGGCGAGGTCCGCCAGGATTCGAACACCTCGGACATGATCTTCGACCCTGCCACCGTGGTTCACCACCTTAGCCAGTACATGGTCCTGGAACCGGGCGACGTCATCCTCACCGGCACCCCGGAAGGCGTTGCCCTCTCCGGACGGTTCCCGTACATCCAGCCCGGCGACGTCGTGGAACTCGAAGTGGACGGACTCGGTCGCCAGCGCCAGGAGTACTACCGCGCACAGGCCGGCGGTTCCGGCAGCTCTGGCAGCCAAGCGTCAGCGTCCTTCGCCGGCACCAACGCCTGATGGCGTCGTCGATCATGGAATTCGAAGGCCTCACAGCACTTGTCACCGGCGGCGCCTCCGGTATCGGAGCGGCCATCGCTGACCGGCTCGCCGCGGGCGGTGCGCAGGTAGCAGTCCTCGATCTCGCCCCGGAAGCCAGCCCGCACTTCGGTGTGCAGTGCAACGTGGCCGATGACGCCTCGGTGCGTTCCGCCGTCGAGACCGTCGCCAAGCAGTTCGGCCGCCTCGACATCGTGGTCAATAACGCCGGGATCGGCGCACAGGGCGACATCGCAGCGAACGACGACGACGAATGGCTGCGCGTCCTCAACGTCAACGTTGTGGGCATCGCCCGCGTCAGCCGCGCAGCCCTGGCGTACTTGCGCGAGTCCCCCGCCGCGGCGATCGTGAACACCTGCTCGATTGCCGCGACGGCGGGGCTGCCGCAGCGCGCACTGTACTCCGCCTCGAAGGGAGCAGTCCTGTCACTGACACTCGCGATGGCCGCGGACCACGTGCGTGAGGGCATCCGTGTGAACTGCGTGAACCCGGGCACCGTGGACACCCCGTGGGTCAACCGCCTGCTGGATTCCGCCGGGAACCCGGACGCCGAGCGTGCTGCCCTCAACGCCCGCCAGCCGCACGGCCGGATGGTGGACCCGGCAGAGGTAGCAGGCGCCGTCGCGTACCTCGCCAGTCCGTTGTCAGGCTCGACGTCGGGAACCTCCTTGGCGGTCGACGGCGGCATGCAGGGTCTGCGGTTGCGGCCCGTTCAGTAGGTTCTGGGGCTGGTTCAGTAGGTTCGGGGGCTGGTTCAGTAGAGCCCGTTGAAAATGTTCCAGCCCCAACCGACTGTCTCCGCGCCCTTCCAACCGCCGCGGCCGTCACCGTAGTACATGACCAGATCGCCGGCTGCGTTGACGCCGTGGACGTCGTTGAAGCCATCGCGGTCGAAATCTCCGGCGCTTCCAATCATGGTCAAGACGTTCCACCCCTGGCCGATCTGGCGCACAGTGGTCCAGCCGCCGTGGCCATCTCCGCCGTAGAAGTACAGGCGTCCCACTTTGTCCTTGGCCAGAAGGTCGACGTTGCCGTCGCCGTCCCAATCCCCGGGGCCAATCAGCAGATCCATCACGTCCCAGCCCTGGCCGACCTTGATGCGCGGACTCCAGCCTCCAAAGGGCTGCGACGGGAAGACATAGAGGCTGCCATTTGCCTCGCTGCCCAGAAGATCATTCAGACCATCACCGTCGAAGTCTCCGGGTCCCACCGCTTTGTCCATGGCACTCCACTCCCAAGTGGCGTTGGGGTAAAGGGTATGGAACCCGCCGTCGCCGGTTCCTGGGAAGCGGTAAAGCGTATCCGGGCTGTCCTCGACCATGAGGTCGGCGACGCCGTCGTGGGTCAGATCGCCGCCGGCAATGATCTTGGTGAAGCCACCCCAACCAGGCCCTACCCGTCGAATGTCCTTCCAACCCTTGGATGCGTCCTTGCCGAGGTACAGCATGAGGGAGCCGTCGTGGGTCCGGCCCAGCAGTTCGAAGACTCCGCGGCCCGTGAAGCCCTCCGCGCGCATTGGTTCCTTCCGGATCTCCGCCGATTCGCCGGTGACCACTTTCTGATCGGCGCACTTGCTGGGTGAACCCGTGACGATCGCCGAGATCCGCCCTCCTTCGTCATTCGCTTCAAGGACGTAGAGGGAGGGGGAATATTTTGGGTTCGATTCCACCGGCTCGCCATCGCGCAGCCACTGGATGGTGTATCCAGGGTCCCCGAATCCCCCACAGTTCGCGAAATATTCCTGAGCGCCGTCAACGGACAACTCCGCGCCCACGATCGGATGTCCATGCACCCGGACGTCCTCCGCATCTGCTGCCTGGGCGGCTGGCACCAGTGATATCCAAAGGAGCACAGCGGCAAGCACGCCTGTTCCGGCGATTCTTTTCCCAGAAAACAGGCCCACGACTCTCCCTCGCCAACATTCGCCACACCGCTTTGTTGCGCCCATCTTAGGTGGGAGCTAGGACAGTGAACGGAACGCCCGCGGCGACAGGCCGCCGTCGTACGTCGCTCCGTAACGCAACGGACCCGCAACGTCCGACGCCGATGGTTCGCCTATGCTCAACACCAAGGAATCAACGGCGACTCACTTCACAGACCCAGGAGACACGGCCATGAGCAACTGGCGCATCAGGGACTTCCACTCGTCCGACTTGGACGGCATCCTGCATCTCTGGGAGTCCCTCAAGGCAGACGGTGTAGAGCCGGTTTATGCGTTGTCCGAGGTCCTGGCCTCGTGCGAAAAGGACCACGCTGTGGTCGCCGTGCACGGCGATCAAGTGGTGGGCGCGGCCGTCGGACGCGCCGCGCACGACCAAGGCTGGATCGTGTTCCTCGCCACCCTGACTGAGTTCCGTGGCCGCGGCATCGGCACGTCGCTGCTGTCCGCCGTCGAGAACCGCATGGCGCCGCACGGCCTCAACAAGTTGTCGGCACTCATGCCCGAAACCGAGACGCGAGTTGAGGCGTTCCTCGGCCGTGGATTCGTGGTGAAGAAGAACCTGCGGTACTTCGAGCGGACCATTCCCGTGCAACGCCAGGAACTTGAGCCTCTGAGCCTCCTCGGCGGGCGCATCCTGGCACGGGATCTCTGGGAGAACGTGGCGGGAATGCGTCGCGAAAAGGAACTGCTGGAGCGGCGATTGGTGCTGCCGCTGGCAGAGGCCGACCTCGCCGACGAGTACGGTGTGGTGCCGCCGCGCGCCGTCGTCCTTTTCGGTCCGCCGGGGACGGGCAAGACGACGTTCGCCAAGGCGATCGCTTCGCGCCTCGAGTGGCCGTTCGTGGAGGTCTTCCCATCCCGGCTCGCTGCTGACCCCAAGGGCCTGGCCGGCGCACTGCGTGAGACGTTCCTGGAAATCGCCGAGCTGGAGCACGCCGTGGTGTTCATCGACGAGGTGGAGGAGATCGCGTCGCAGCGCGCGGGCGATCCGCCATCGCCGCTGCAGGGCGTCACCAACGAGCTGCTCAAGATCATCCCGGCGTTCCGTGAACAGCCCGGCCGCCTGCTGGTGTGCGCCACCAACTTCATCCGCGCCCTGGACACCGCATTCCTGCGCCACGGCCGGTTCGACTACGTCATCCCCATCGGCCTCCCCGACGTGCATGCCCGCGAAGCCATGTGGCAGCGCTTCATTCCGGCCACAGTGGTGGATTCGGTGGACATCTCGTTGTTGGTGGAACGGACCGAGGGGTTCTCGCCCGCCGATATCGAGTTCGCCGCGCGAAGCGCCTCCCAGCGGGCGCTGGAAAAAGCCGTGTACGACGACGGCGGCTCCGGGGTTGCGTCCAACGGCCGAAAGGGGCCGATCACCCAGGACTACCTCGATGCGATCGCTGATACCCGGACAACTGTGAGCGAGGAAGTGCACCAGGACTTCCTCGAAGACATCGACGTACTGGGGCGCGTGTAGGGGTTTTCGTCGAGTTCGCCGGAATGCTGCGGGATCGCCGGAGCCATCCGGCGATCCGGACGCGTTCCCGCGATCTCGGCATGTAGCGCGGGCACCGGTAATCTTTGAGCCATGTCCACGAATCCACTTCGGCATGCCATGGCCCGCATGGGCGGTCGCGATCCCCACGAAAAGCACCGCACCGCCACCCCGCTGGAGCTGTTCTTCGACCTGACCTTCGTCATTGCCTTCGGCGTCGCGGGAAGCCAGTTCGCCCACGCCGTCGCTGAGGCCCACTTTGGCGCCGGACTTCTTGGCTTCGCGTTCGCCATGTTCGCGGTGATCTGGGCATGGATCAACTTCACCTGGTTCGCCAGCGCCTACGACACCGACGACTGGGTTTTCCGCGTAGTCACCATGGTGCAGATGGTGGGTGTCCTCATTCTGGCCATGGGCATCGAGCCGATGTTCCACTCGCTCCTGGAGGGCGACCATGTGGACAACGTCGCCATACTGATCGGCTACATCGTCATGCGCGTTGCCCTGATCTTCCAGTGGATACGGGCGGCGAGCCAGGACCCGGACCGGCGGGAAACCTGCCTGCGCTACGCGAAGTACCTGGCCGTGGTGCAAGTGGGCTGGATTATCGCGTTGGTGATCGAGACCGACGTGCTGACCACGTTCCTCATGGCTGCACCGTTGTTCTTCCTGGAAATGGCCACACCGTACTTCGCCGAACGAAAGATCCGCACGCCCTGGCATGCCCATCACATCGCTGAGAGGTACGGGCTTCTGGCGATCATCGCCTTGGGCGAGTGCCTGATCGGCGCCATTGAAACGCTCCGCGCCATAGTGGCCCTCCACGGCTGGTCCGTGGACGCGGCTTTGGTTGGCTTGAGCGGAACGGGCTTGGCCTTCGCCATGTGGTGGATCTACTTCATCCTGCCTTCCGGGCCAGCTCTTCACTTCCAGCGGCACAGGTCATGGATCTTCGGCTACGGGCACATCTTCATTTTTGCTGCCATCGCGGCCACAGGCGCAGGGCTGCACGTGGCCGCGTACTTCATCGACCACGAAGCCCACATCCCCGCCGCCGTGGCCGTTGCTTCGATCGCGATCCCGATTGTGCTGTTCAAGATTTCCCTCACAACGCTCTACAGCACCATGCTTGGGCCCGATCGCACGCTTCTCTGGAGCACTGCCATAGTGGTGGCTGCCCTTGCCGGGAGTGTCGCCATGGCTGCGGCGGGAGCATCGGTGCCCATGTGCATGCTGGAAATGATGGTGGTCCTGGGCCTCTCCATCGTGTTCGACGAACGCCGAGGGCATAAAGGCCGCGCAGCAGCGCTTCGGCGCTTGGAGGCCGCGGCGGGATAGGCACTTCTTCGGCCGTTGTGGGGCCCGCTCTGCGCCCCAAACCACAGCCCAAGCGCGCAGACCTGGCCCCGCAACGCAGGATTCGCGTTGATATGGGCGGCACGAACGTACCGGTTTATGGAGGCGGCACCTTGATTCCCTCCGAATACAAGCGCAAAATGAGCGAACCGGCACGTTCGTGCCGATAAGCCAGGGCAGGAGAAACGCGTGGCAGTTGAGGATTTCATGGCCGGCCTGGGTTCCGAAGTTCGCGCGCGCCGCGATTCGTTGAGCCTGAGCCAGCGAGACCTTGCGGACCTGGCCGGAGTTTCGGAACGATTTGTGCGCTTCGTCGAGAAGGGCAAAGCAACCGTCCAACTTGAGCCGCTGCTGGCCGTCCTCACGACGCTCGGTTTGGAGTTGGCAATCCGTTCAGCCGGCAGCCCGATCGTCAACGCGGCCGGAAGCCCTGGAGCCGCCGAGGCAATGAAATGACGTTCCACCGCATCGCCGACGTCTACAAGCAAGGCACGCTCGCCGCCAGGTTGGAACGCCATCAGGGCGGCACAAAGTTCAGCTACCTGCCGCGCTACCTCGACGCCGGGCTCCCCGCCGTCGCCAGCACACTGCCGGTATCGGCCAGGCCCGTGTTCACGGCCAGCGGCGCCGTCCCACCCTACTTCACGGGCCTGCTCCCGGAGGGCCGTCGACTCAATTCGCTCCGGCGGCAGGTCAAGGCCAGCGCAGACGACGAACTCGCCCTCCTCATGGCAGCAGGCGGCGATGCGGTGGGCGATGTCCAAACCGTCCCCCATGGCGAGGTGCCCACAGAAGGAGGTGCCGCCGTCGTACTTGACCCAAAGCTGCCGCTCGACTTCGATGCCCTGTTGGGCGACTCGGGGCTGATCGACCCGGTGGCGTTGGCGGGTGTGCAGGACAAGTTGTCCGCCGGGATGATCTCGCTGCCGGTCGCGCAGGCCGGTAAGCGCTACATCCTCAAGCTCAATGCTCCGGAGTTCCCGTTCGTGGTGGAGAACGAGTTCCTGATGTTCCGTTACGCGAGGAAGCTGCGGATTCCGGTCAGCACCGTGCAGTTGGTGCACGACGTCGGTGGGCGGGCCGGGCTGCTCGTGGAGCGTTTCGATCGGATCACCGCGGCCGACGGCTCACCACTGCGGCTGGCCGTGGAGGACGGAGCCCAGGTGTTGGGCCTCTACCCGGCCGACAAGTACAGCATTCCTTTCGGCGACGTGTGCGGAGCCCTGGCCGCACACTGCCCTGCTCCCCTTCCGGCACTGCGGAATCTCGTCATCCAATTGGCCTTCGCGTGGCTGACAGGAAACGGTGATCTGCACGCCAAGAACGTTTCGATCGTAGAGTCGCCGGGCATTCTCGGCCAGCGAGAATTCACCATTGCGCCGGTCTATGACATCCCCTCCACAGTGGTCTACGGAGATAAGACCCTGGCGCTGGCCATGGGCGGCAAGAAGACGGGCATCTCCCGGAAGCACTTCCTGGGCTGGGCGGAGAAACTGGGGCTTACCGATCGGGCGGCCCAGCATTCTCTTGACCTCGCGCTCAAGGCAAGCGGTCCGCTGATCGGCGACCTCGACGCCGGAGCATCGCCATTCGGGACAACGCAGACAAGGGAATGGGTCAAGGAACTCAAACACCGTCGCCGCCTGGTTGAAGGGTGAGGCGGTCGGGTTGTTGAGGCCAGTCCTGTCTCTGAACGACCGGTCCGGGCTCGAAGCCTACTCGGGCACGATCCTCTCAAGCTCCGGCAGCAGGTGCGGGTTGATGCGCTGCAGGATCAGGCGCACTTCCGCCCGGGGAACAGCCGAGTAAAGAACCGGGCGGGCGTCCGCGTAGCGCGTTGTCTGCGGCTTGTCCGGCCATTTCTCGGCGAGCGCCTGAACCCTCTCAGGAAGTGAGTTGTGTGCGTTGTCCGCAATCTTCACCAAGGTGGCGTCGTGGTCCTCGGCTACGTACAGAATGCCCGCTTGGTAATCGTCGGGATCGTCATGGAATCGGCGCGTGACCCGTTCAATGATGGCCAGGGCTCGGTTGGAGACGCCCATGTCCAACAGGGCCTGCCGCGTTATGGGCGTATCTTCCGCGATGTCGTGGAGGTAGCCGGCAATCTGGATGTCCTCGTCAAAGTCGGCGAGCGCATCCCCCACTGCCAGCACATGCTCCCGGTAAGGTCGCTTCAGTTTGTCCTTTTGGCGGTTGTGGGCCACCTCGGCAAGGACCTTGGCGGTCTCAACGGTGAAGCGTGGTTCGGGCATGCTGGCCTCCGGATAGATGTGGCCTCGCAGCAAGCGAAACCCTCCGTTCAGGCTATCCGCTGGCTGCGACATCGGAAACCACGCTGCCGCTCACCTGTCCTGCACAGCACTACTCCTGAACAGCCCGCGCAGCGATCGCAAGCGTCACGGCCCGTGGCAAGCGCTGAGCAAATCCTGCCGCCACCCTATTGGCCCACCCCGAAACCATGCTGGCCGGAGTCGCGCTCCGGTCGATGGCCTTGAGGGCTGTTTTCACCACTTGGGCAGGGCTCTGCATCCGGCCAAACGCTGCTGACTCGCTGCCGAGGACATCGAAGAACTCAGTTTTCGTGGCACCCGGGCAGAGTGCCAGCACACGGAGACCTGAGCTCTTGGTCTCATGGGCCACAGCTTCAGTGAAGCTCAGGACGAACGCTTTGGTGGCTCCGTAGACGGCCATGCCCGGAATCGGCTGGAAAGCCGCCGTGCTGGCGACGTTCACCAAGGCACCCTTACCGGAGGCGAGCATGCCCGGCAGGAACGCGCGGGTGATGTCCACCAGTGCTGCCACGTTCAGGGCGATCTCGGAAGCGATAACTTCCGGGTCTTCCTCCACAAGGGGAGCCCTGGTACCAAAACCGGCGTTGTTGATCAGGGTATCCACCGTAATGCCACGGCTGGACAGTTCACGTTGCAGCTCGGCACCGACTCCCGCGCGACCGAGGTCCAGGGGAAGGACAGTAACCGTGACGCCATGGGCTGAGCGCAGGTCCCGCGCCAAGGTTTCCATTCGATCAGCACGGCGGGCTACCAAGACAAGGTCCGAGCCGCGTTCCGCGAATCGCGTGGCGAACTCAGCGCCGAGTCCCGAGCTTGCACCCGTGATGAGGGCGGTGGTGCCGGAGTAGGTCATGGTCATGGCAATTCCAATCTGTGGACGATCGACTTGAAGTAGTCAATGTCAACATCGTAGGCAGTGTCTACATTGTTGTCAATGACTACTTGCGGGCTATACTTGTCACATGACCCAGCCCTATCACCACGGAAATCTGCGCGAGGCCCTGTTGCAGCGTGCCATGGTGACCATCGAGGACGCCGGCGTCGAAGGCCTTTCCCTGAGGCAACTGGCCCGGGATTTGAACGTAAGCCACGGTGCTCCGGCGAAGCATTTCCGCGACAGGCAAGCACTCATCGACGCCTTGGCCCTGGCCGGCTTCGAGTCGATGAACGGGCGGATCCTGGCGGCTTCCCAAGCGACGAAGGATCTTCGTGGCCGCTTCGCCAGCGTTGCCACTGCCTACGTGGACTTCGCCGTGGCGCACCCTGCCCTGCTAACCGTCATGTACGCCACTAAACACCACACCGATTCCGGTTCCGAGCTCCGCAGCATCGGCGAACTGGGGATCAAGGTTGCCCGCGACCTCATCACCGAGGCCCAGGCCGCTGGAGCACTCGCGCAGGGCGACGCCGAAACCCTGGCCTTCGTGTGTTTCGTGAGCCTCCACGGTGCTGCTGTCCTGGCCGCGGGCAAACACCTGGATGCCCTCTCCGTTTCTGACGTGGTTACCGCAACCACCGACACCCTGTGGGCGGGCATGGTGGCCGGGGTCCCATCAGCCGGACGAACTAGCCAGCCAGTCCCGCAATAGCCTGCCGGACGGCAGAACTGAGCTGGACGTTGCGGCAACCTATTCCACCCGGCTCAGCCTGCTGGGGCACGTAACCAAACCCGAGCTCATACACAGGGTCCGCAAACCCCAAAGACGCGCTGGCGCCGTCGTGCCCGAACGCTCGATGGCTGCCGAACGGCATCCGGCTATGCGACTTCATGAAAACTGTGGCGAAGCAGCCGGCCTCGCCAAACACGCGGTCGATTCCGAAGACCTGCTCGGCGGACACCGCCCGAATGGTCTCCTCCGTCAGGAAAGGCATGACGGCGCCCTGGCCACCTTCCGCGGCCCCCGCGTCGGCCGCTTCACCCGCCAACCCCGTTACCGCCGCAGCGTAGATCCTGGCCATGCCCTCAGCACTGGCCACCCCGGCGGCCGAACTCAACCCGGCGGATCGGACTTCGCGAATGTTCGGCAAATCCAGGATGTCACCCACAGAGGCGTTGGCTGCCAGGCCAAAGTGACTGGCAGGGTCTACCCAGGGCCAGGTGGGGTCGGCCGCCCAGCGGAAAGGCGCGAAGCGTTCTTCCTCAGCATCCGGTAGGCCAAGGTAGAAGTGGGCACCCGTGACGGATCGGATGCGCTGTTCAAAGACCTCCTGGAGCGTGGAACCCGTGATTCGACGGCACAGTTCTTCCATGAAGATGCCGATGGTCAGCGCGTGATACCCAAAAGCAGCCCCGGGCTTCCACAGGGGAGGGAGTTTGGCGAGCTTGGCGGCCGCCAGCTCTGAGTTGTTGACCTCCTCGAGGGTCAGTCCACCCTCGACTCCCAGAAGCCCGGCCTGGTGGGACAAGAGTTGCGCAACGGTGATCGATGCCTTCCCTTCAACCCCGAACCCGGGCCAGTACTTGACCACTTCGGCATCCAAATCCAGCTCGCCGCCCTGCACCAGGAGGGCAATGACCAGCCCAGCCATTCCCTTCGAACACGAGAAGACTCCGGTCACAGAATCGGGTCGGATATGCGGGCCACCACTAAGGTCCAGCACCTTGATACCGCGGTGATACGCGGCGACCTGCGCGGAATACTCCGGATCCTGTTCGAGAAAACGACCGAACAACTCTGCGACGGGTTCGAAGCCTGGGGCGATCACCTGTGAATGCATCCAGACAGCCTACTGGGATGTCAACCGGCTGCTGGAAGTTGTCCACACCCAAGGCTCTTTTGGAAGGCTCGCGGGGTCGAAGTCCAGGAGGGCTTCCGCCAAGGTCCCGGCGGGCAGTCCAAGGGACTCCAGGATGAGGTCACGCACCCGCTCGGCGGGGACTCCGACGGCGGCAAGGTCGCCCAGCGTTACAGCACCGTCGCGCTTTGCCAGCCTCACGCCGTCGTGGTTTACCACCAGCGGCACATGCGCGTATTTCGGGGCCTGGAGCCCCAACAGCGTGGCCAGATACGCCTGCCGCGGAGTGGACGGAAGGAGGTCGTCGCCGCGCACGACTTGGTCAATTCCCTGGGCGGCGTCATCCACCACAACTGCCAGGTTGTAGGCGGTGACGCCGTCATTTCGGCGAAGCACAAAGTCGTCCACCACACCCACATATTTCCCGTGCAACTGGTCCTCAACAGCCCACTCAGTCACGTCAGATCGCAAGCGTATCGACGCCGGCCGCGACGCCCGCCGGATCTCTCGTTCGGCGTCGGACAGCATCCGGCACGTCCCCGGATAGGCGCCCTGCGGCGAGTGCGGCGCAGACGGCGCCTCCTGGATTTCGCGACGCGTGCAAAAACACTCGTAAGTGCGGCCTTCAACGGCAAGCCGGTCAATCGCCTGCGCGTACAGCGCGCCCCGCTCGGTCTGGCGCACGACGGCGGCGTCCCAACTGACGCCGATGGCCTGCAAATCGCGGAGCTGCTCGGCCTCCGCCCCGGATCGGGCGCGGTCCAGGTCCTCCACGCGCAGGAGGAAGTCGCGACCTGTGGACTTGGCGAAGAGCCAAGCCAGGATTGCTGTCCGCAGGTTGCCGACGTGCAATTCGCCCGAGGGGCTTGGGGCGAATCGTCCTGCGGAAGTCATGGTCCAAGCCTATGCGCCCCGGCCTGACCCAACACAAGAGCCCCTCAGCTACCGCAACGATCCGGTGGCTCAGGGGCTCTTACTGTGCTGCCCTTACGACGGGCGAGTGCAGAATGACAATGCTGTGAACAAGAGTCAATCAGCGGCTGCTTCCTTGCGGGAAACCTGCGCAGGGCTCCGGGTGGTGTTCCGGATTCCTGGTGCCTGCGGGGTCCGGCGGTAGCCTCGCCCTGCTTCGTTGCCACTATTTCAGCAGGAGGCATACAGTTGGTGCAATAGTCATATGATTAATTGGTCGATCTGACCACTCTGATGCAGAAACATCGACAGGAAGTGGTCACTTTGCAGGAACTGGACGCCACCGACCGCCGGATCATCGCCGCCTTGGACGAGGATCCCAGGGTCCCGATCATGGTCCTGGCGCAGAGGCTTCACTTGGCGCGCGGCACCGTCCAATCGCGCCTCGAACGGATGACGGCGTCGGGAGCCCTGCGTGCCAACAGCAGCCGGGTGCTGCCCTCGGCACTTGGACGCGGAGTGGCGGCGGCAGTCAGTGCCGAACTGGACCAGAGCCACCTTAATGAGGCCATCGCGGCGCTGCGCGAAATCCCGGAGGTACTGGAATGCCACGCACCCGCGGGCGATACCGACCTCATCATCAGGGTTGTTGCCAAGAGCCCTGACGATCTGTACCGGGTCTCGGAGGAAATCAGGCTGTGCCCGGGAATCGTTCGAACCTCCACCAGCATGTTCCTGCGGGAAGTCATTCCCTACAGGACCACGGGCCTGCTGGCAGAAGATCACAGCTAGCCTGGATTTCGGCCCCAAAGTTATGCACATAGGGAAGTTGTGCCCATGTGCCCGCTTCCGTTGTCTGCCTAGGATGGGGGCAGCTTCAACGGCTTACAACTCATGGGGGAAAAGTGGCGGGCAATTTCTACGGCGCAGACGTCGCGCAACTGCGGCAACTGGCCAAGAACCTGGCCCGCAATGCTGATCGGCTCACCGAACTGGGCCAGCAGTTATCGGGTTCCATCACCAACAGCCCGTGGAAAGGGTCCGACGGCGATCGGTTCCGTGACGTCTGGAACAGCTCACACTTACGGGCCCTCCAGAGTGCGGCTTCCGGCATCATGGCTGCGTCCGAAGGCCTTCTGAAGAATGCCCAGGAGCAAGAGTCCGCCAGTTCGGGTGGCGGCCCTGCAGGTTCCGGCGGGTCCGGCACTCCGGGCGGGGGAAGTGGCCAGGATTTGACGGATCTCTTGAACGGGATGACGCCGGAAGAACGCGCCGCCTACCTACGGGGCGACGACTTCAAGGCGTGGGCCCTCGAGCACCCTGATGAGGCCAAAGCCGCCATGGACGCGGCCGCCGATACGGGACTGATCAACAAGAAGTCCACCGAGTACTCACAGTTCCTCAGCGACTACTGGAATCAGCAGGCCATGCGTGAGATGGGCATCGATCCGTCTACGTGGGACACCAGCAAGGGTACGGAATACAACTGGGAAACCATCAAGAAGGTCTACGACTTCTACGGCCAGGCCTTCCTCTCCAACCCCGACCTGCAGTGGGCAGGGATGGCCAACATGATTGGCCCCTCCTTTGCCGGGGGCTTCAAGGACATGGCCATGTTGCGGGAATTGGCCCAGCAGATCGCCGACAACCCGGCATCGGATATCCCCGTCCCGGTGCTGGACCAGATCGAGCAGCTCGCCAACATGACCGACGCCGAGATCAAGTTCTACGAGACGTCCATGCTGGACATGAACAAAGAGATCTTCCTGGACCAAGCCCGGCAGCATCAGGCCTACATGAACGGCGGCCTCGAGGAAATCAACAGGCTCCGCGACTCTGGCGCCATCGATCCAGGCACCGCAGAAGCATGGGCCCAGATCGATTCCGGCGACCCCGCTCACATCAAGGAGGGCAACGCTGCCCTGCTGTACCGAGAACAGAACGAGATCATCGCAGACGACTACACGGCGATGCGCGACCACCCCGGCGGTGAAGCCGTGACCTACATGGTGACCCTGGCAGGTGAGCCGTCCATCCCGGGAGCCAAGAGCTACCCGGAGGTTTTCCCCTACAAGTTCAGCGTTGAAAGTCCGGGCCCGGAGAACGTACCGTTCACCAACTGGGACAACCCCACCCAGTTCCGCACTGACTTCACCACGGGATTCCCCGACGGCAATATTGCCGACGCCGACCAGCGCTGGGCGCTCATCAAGCAGGACACCTTGCCGGCCTACCAGGACCTTCTTGCCAACGATCCTCAGGAAGCCCGACGCATCATTGGCTCCGACTTCAACGATCGCGTTGAGCAGTACAGGCCCACCAACAACATTCCCGGAATCATGGACCGTTTCCTGGACGGCTTCGACGCGGAGGTTCACCAGTGACCCGGTCGTTTCGCCGTCCCGCAGTCCACCTCTTCAAACTCGGGAGTGCCATCCTCATCGTCATCGGAACTCTCGCCACCACGGCTTGCCAACCGCTGCCGGCTTCAACGTCCCCAGCCTCAGGAACATCCTCATCGTCCCAAGGGAGCACAGTGATTACCTCGGAATACTCCAGCCTCGATGCCAGCGGCGTTGAAAAGATCAAGTCCGATCAACAAGCCCGGCTCGATATGAGCAATGGAACGCTGCTCAAGGCAGCGGTCCGTGTTTCCGATGACAGCTACGGACCTGAAATCAACAATCAGGGTTCAGGCAAGATCGCGCTCACAATCGTTGGGCCGGCCGGCGATATCACCGCCCAAACGGACCGGATCCGCTTCAAGACCACGGACGCCCGCCCGGATTTCACCGAGATCACGTACTTCCTCACGGCAGAATCGGCGGAGGACTTCTACGCGCTGATCCGTGACGGCGTAGAAAAGTACGGGATCGACAAGGGCGACGCCGAACGTTGGATCACTTCCACCACCCAGGACCCCGCCTCGAAAAGCGACTACTCCCTTACCTCGGGCGCCAGCATCGGGTTGGACGTCAATTACGATCTCCGGTTCGACGGGGCCAAGGACACGCAGGTCATCATCGTGCACGTCAGCCCCGTCGGCTGAACGGTCGGCTGACCGGTCAGCTGAACGGTCTGCCGGACAGCCAGCTGAAACCGTCAGCAGAACTGGGGCAAACGCCAGTCAGACCGGCGGGCCGCTGTTGGACTTCAGGTTCTTCATCACCAGCGTTGACGTGAGACGTTCGACGCCGGGAAGCGCCGCCAGCTCGTCGTCGTAGAAGCGCTGGTAGGCGGGAAGGTCCACAGCGATGACCTTCAACAGGTAGTCCGGCGAGCCAAAGAGGCGTTGGGCTTCGACGATGTTGGGGCTGGCGGTCACCCTGGCCTCGAACGCCGCCATTATCGCCCGGTCCACTTGCCTCAAAGTGACGAACACGATCGCCTCGAAACCAAGCCCGACTGCGGCCGGGTCTATGTCCGCACGGTAGCCGCGGATCACGCCGGATTGCTCCAAATCGCGGAGCCGTCGATGGCAGGGCGCCACTGTCAGACCCACCTTCGAGGCGAGCGCGGTGGCAGTCATTCGACCATCCTCTTTAAGATGGCGCAAAATGCTTCTGTCGATTCCATCAATCACGCAAATATCTTACCCAAAACACTGATCCGAGGGATAAAAAGGCGAACACTTATGGGGCGTTTTTCCCTAGAGTTTTCCTACCAGCACAACCCTTGGAGAGATCGTGAATCCGCAACTGTTCCTCGCCTTCATACTTGTTGCAGCCGCATTGGCCTGCACCCCCGGCATCGACTGGGCGTACTCGATTTCAGCGGGCCTCCGTCAGCGGAGCTTCGTGCCGGCGGTCGCGGGGCTGTGCAGCGGCTACGTAGTTCACACGGGCCTGATGGTGGCCGGGCTCGCGGCGCTTCTTGCCGGTGTCCCCGGCCTGCTCGGATGGCTCACGATCGCCGGCGCCGCATATCTTCTGTGGCTTGGCTTTACCACCATCCGCTCGTGGCGAGGCGCCAGTTTTTCGGCGGAAGGCGCCGTCGTGCAGTCCGGAACCCAACTCCGCACCTTCCTGCAGGGCATGGGCACCAGTGGCATCAACCCCAAAGGCCTGCTGTTCTTCGTCGCGCTGGTTCCCCAGTTCGTGAGCCCCGAGGCTGCTCTTCCGGTACCCGTCCAATCGGGACTGCTGGGTTTGACGTTCGTGATACTGGCCGCCGCCGTTTACACCGGAGTTGCCCTGACATCACGCAGGTTGCTGGCCTCGCGGCCGGGGGCCGCCCGTGTAGTGACGTTGGCAAGTGGGATCATCATGGTCGGCCTCGGCGCCGTACTCCTGGCCGAACAGGTGGTCCCACTGATCACTGCCCACGCATAACCGGCTCCGCCATTGGCGAGCTACGCCACCAGCAACTCATCCAGCTTTTCGTATCCTTCGACCACGCCGGAGTTCATCCCGGTGGCGAGTGCCATGTCGCGCGCTTCCACTGACGGGTACACCTCGTGCACGACGATCTTGGTGCGGCCCTCGATTTCCTCGAACCTGGTGGTGCTGAGGCCTACCTGGCTCGGGGCGCCGTCGAATTCGAAGGTCATGATGATCAAAGATTCGGCGTCCACGGTGTGGAAGATGCCGCGGAAGCCATAGGTCCCGCCGCTGCCGTCCCCTCCCCCGTAGTTCCAGCTGCCGCCAGTGGTGGCGTTGTATTCGCCGATATTCAGCGAAGTGTCGCGGGGTCCGAGCCATTTGGCCAGGAGATCCGGGTCCACATGCGCTTTGAAAACGGCGCTGACGGGAGCGTCAAACTCCCGGACGGTGTCGACGAACGGCACGCCTTCATCAGCAGTGATTGTTGTTGGATTGCTCATTTCAGTTCCTCTTCCTTGTGTTTTTCCTTCAGGTTTTCTGCCGGGACTGAGCCGGACAGGAGATCGTCGAGCCGCCGGAACTGACGCTCGGCGATCATTCGGTATTGGTCGATCCATGCCGTCAATTGCTCGAGGGCGGCGGCGTCCAGGTGAACGGGCCTGCGCTGGGCGTCGCGGGAGCGCGTTACCAGGCCCGCATGCTCGAGGACTTGGATGTGTTTGGAAACGGCCTGTTTGGTGATGGCGAAAGGTGCCGCGAGCTCGTTGACGGTGGCATCGCCCCGGGACAGGCGGGCAACGATGGCGCGGCGGACGGGATCCGCCAGTGCCATGAAGGCCTTATCCAGTGCGTTGGGATCCATCGCGTGTGCGACCTTCCTTTGTCAATCAAATGCTTTATCAACCATTTGATTGATTACAGACTACGCCTGAACCAACAGGGAAACAAGAAGGTTTACTCGCCGCCCAGGCGCTTGAAGTCGTTCTCCCATAGTCTGCGCATTTCGGCGTCCTTGCGGATCACTTCAAGGGTCTCAAGCTCGGGAGGAGCCTGGCGTTTGGAACGGGGAGTCAAAGTGCGACGACCCTGATCCAGGGCCAACAGGGCACGGTCCGTGAGTGCGTCATTACGCAAGGCCAGGCTCGTTTTCCGCCGACGAAGAACCTCTTTCAGGGCAGTCTGGGCGGATTCGAAGTCTCCACGGCTCCGCTGGGAACGCGCCCGGATCAGCAGCAACGCGGCCGAGAGATCATCGGTGTTCAGCAAGCCTTCCGTCCAGAGAACCACGTCCCGGTGCCGGCCCAGCTGAGACGCAGCTGTGCACCGCGCCAAGGCGGAAGGCAACGACGGCGGCAACCCCACCACCGCCTCCAAAGCAGACTCGGTCATCCCCATTTCCCGCAAGCAATGGGAGAGCGCCAGGAAAACGGACTCCTCACTGAACAGAACCGGCACCTCGATGCGTTCGGCGACTTCCACCCGGGTGACCACCTGCCCAAGATAGATCGCCGAGAACTGGCTGGCGTCGTCGTCGATCCTTGTCGCCAAACCGCGCTGCAGCAGTTCCGAGGCACGCAGGAAACCGCCATGTTTATACGCCAACAGCCCTGCCATCACGTGGCAAAGGCCCGCCCACCCTGGATAAAGCCGGCCCACCGCGATAAGGCGATCCGGTTCAGTGGACGCGAAAACAGCCGCATGCATGGCCTTGGCCTGTTTGCTGGAAAGCCGCTTCAGCCGGGGAACGTCACCGACCACAGTCAACCGGGCAGGGTCGCGACCGGTCAGCACGCCGGACAGCACCTCTCCCACGCCGTCCGCCAACCCGCGCACCGGCGTCCGGACATATCCGTCCCGAAAAGGGGTTAGATCGCGGGTGTCATGGAAGATCGACTGGAATTCTCCGTTCGGTCCTTCACTCATGAACCCATGCTAACCGGCGCGGAACCGGCCGTTTCCCCTGCTATTGGAGGCAATTCAGGAGTATTATGGCGGCGTCGGCAAGGTTTTCCGACAACCCTGCCGCGGTCCGGCTCTCCAAGAGAAGAGCCGGAAAACAGCGTGAAAGGGAGGACTTATGACCACCGCTTCGCACCCAGCCGAACACCACCACATGATGGGGTTGACACTCCACAACACCGCCATGGGCGTTGGCATTGTATTTCTGCTGGTAGGCGTCTTGGGATTCATCCCGGGAATCACCACCAATTACGGCGCCATGACCTTTGCGGGACATGAATCCGGCGCCATGCTGCTTGGAGTTTTCCAAGTATCCATACTCCACAACATCGTCCATCTGCTGTTCGGCGTGGCTGGCTTGACCATGGCGAGGACCGCTCGCATGTCACGTTTGTTCCTCTTGGGTGGCGGCGCCGTCTATATCGTCCTCTGGATCTACGGCTTGGTCATCAACCAGGAAACGGGCGCCAACTTCGTTCCGTTCAACACCGCTGATAACTGGCTGCACCTGATCCTCGGCGTGGCCATGATCGGTTTGGGTGCGTGGCTCGGTAGGGACGCCATGGACGAAACTCCGAGGAGAAGCGCCAGGTAGCGCCTTCCTCCGGTTTGGTTAACCAACGACGACGGCCGTCCCCTCAGCGGGGGCGGTCGCCGTCTTCTTGTGCCCAGTTGGCAGTCGATGATGCCCGGCTTAGCGCGGGGCTCGCCCACCCAACCGCGTGGTGACCTTGGCGGCCGCGTCCGCGCAGGCTTCGCCCAAGCTGTTGAGGGTATCTTGTGAGACCCGGAATTTGGGCGCCGGGATCAGAACGGAGGCCACGATGTCGCCCCTGTGGTCATAGACAGGCGAGGCCACACCGACTTCTTCGATGGACGTCTCCCCAAAGTTCACGGCCCACCCACGCTTCGTCGAGTCCTCCAAGCGGAGCAGGTAGGCCTCCATGGAGGTCTCGTCCAAACCCGGAAGCGTGATAGTGCCGCTGCTCAGCAGGTTCCGCACCCGGTCGGCATTCTCGACGGCAAGGAATACCTGGACCGAGGAGCTGAGTGCTTCGTTGTATCGCGCCCCCAACGGAGCAAGGTGCTTAACCTGGTGCCGGCTGGGGATCTGTTCCACGCACATGGACTCACTGCCGTTCCAGACCATGAGTGCGCTGGTCTCCCCTGTGCGCTCCGTAAGTTCGCGGAGCACGGGGTAGGCCACCCGGCGCTCCTCGAGTTCCGCCAGGAGCGGGCCCGCCATGGCGATCATTCCAAGCCCCAAGCGGAACCTGCGCGAATCGACGTCGCGCTCTACCAGGTGTTCCTGCTCCAACGTTGCCAGGATGCGGGACACCGTACTCTTGTGCAGGCCGATCCGTCCGGCGATCTCCGTGACTCCCAGGAGAGGTTCATCGGCGGTGAAGCTTCGCAACACTGCGATGGCGTTGACGATAACCGAGGTGCCCTTGCTGTCGCCGTTGCTGGGTGCGTCGTTGGTTTCCGAGGGAGTCATGAGTTCACTATATTTCGCCTGGGTCCGCGCAACCGGACCCGATCGGACCGGTGGACGCCGTGCACTGCACCCACCGGCCGCATCACCTAGGCTCCGACGATGTTGTACTCGGGGCCGAACGGGAACTTGGTGATGTTCTCGGCACCGTCTTCACCGACCACCAGGATGTCGTGCTCGCGGTAGCCACCGGCCCCGGGCTGCCCGTCCAGGACCGTGATCATCGGTTCCATGGACACCACCATGCCGGGTTCGAGCACGGTGTCGATGTCTTCGCGCAGTTCCAGGCCGGCTTCGCGGCCGTAGTAGTGGCTGAGCACGCCGAACGAGTGCCCGTAACCGAAGGTGCGGTTGGCGAGCAGACCGTGGTTGACATAGATCTCGTTGAGCTCGGCCGCGATGTCCTTGCAAACGGCACCGGGCTTGATGAGCTCCAGGCCGCGTTTGTGGACCTCGACGTTGATGTTCCACAGTTCCAGCGAACGGGCATCCGGTTCACCATAGAACAGAGTCCGCTCCAGTGCCGTGTAGTAGCCGCTGGTCATCGGGAAGCAGTTCAGAGACAGGATGTCGTGCTCCTGGATCTTGCGAGTGGTGGCCCAGTTGTGCGCGCCGTCCGTGTTGATTCCGGACTGGAACCAGACCCAGGTATCGCGGATCTCCGAGTCCGGGAAGGTGCGGGCGATCTCGTGGACCATGGCTTCGGTGCCGATCAGGGCAACCTCGTACTCCGTGATTCCTGCGGTGATCGCGTTGCGGATGGCCTCGCCGCCCAGGTCGCCAATGCGGGCACCGTGCTTGATGACCGCGATTTCCTCATCCGATTTGATCATGCGCTGACGCATCGCAGCCTGGGCGACGTCCACCAGCGTGGCTCCGGAGAAGGCGGCCTGGATCTTGTTGCGATTGTCCAGCGGCAAGGAGTCATCTTCGACGCCGATGCGGCGCGGGTTGATGCCGCGGGTGCGAAGGACTTCCTGGATGGCGTGGATGTAGTTGTCACGGCGCCAATCCGTGTACACCAGGTTGTCGCCGTAGCTGCGGCGCCAAGGCATACCGGCGTCGATGTTTGCCGTAATGGTGACAGTGTCATCCTTGGTGACCACCATGCCGTAGGAGCGGCCAAAGTAGGTGAAGAGGAAATCGGAGTAGTACTTGATGGAGTGGTAGCTGGTGAGGATGACGGCGTCGAGGTCCTTCTCGGCCATGATCCGGCGGAGGCCGGCGAGCCGGCGCTCGAATTCGGCGTCGGAGAAGGTCAATGAGACTTTCCCGCCGTTGTTGAGGACCTTGAGGCGCTCGAGCTTGGCGACGTCGTTGATGGCTTCGTTCTCGGTGATGGTCATGCGGTGGTTCCTTTCAATGGGTTGGTTTTCAGTCCTGCAGCAGAGGCTTCTTGGAAGTCTCCGCAGCGAAGAGGACTGCGACGAGGGAAACGAGGGCGGCGGCCACGAGGTACCAACCGGGGGCCAGCTGGTTATGGGTCATGCCGATGAGGAGCGTTGCCATGAACGGTGCAGTGCCGCCGAACAGGGCGTTGGAGAGGTTGAAGCTGACGGCGAATCCTGTGTAGCGAACCTTCGTGGGGAACAGCTCCGCCAAGAAGCTCGGCAGGGTGCCGTCGTTGAGGGTGAGCATTCCGCCCAGCAGGATCTGCACCAGGACAATCACCAGGAAATTGCGCGTGTCGAGGAGCATGAAGGCCGGGACGGTCAACAGTATGAACAGGACTGATGCGGTGATGAGCATGCGTTTGCGCCCGAATTTGTCGGATGCGATGCCCGTCAGGAAGATGAAGCCGATGTAGCTGGCCAGGGCGATGGTGGTGGCCAGGAATGACTCAGCCGCACCGAATCCCAGTTCCACCGACAGGTACGTGGGCATGTAACTGAGGATCACGTAGAACCCCACCGCGTTCAGCAACACCGCGCCCGTGGCGATGATGAGTTGCTTTCGGTATGTCCTGAACATGGCCAAGGCGGGTGCCTTGACGGCCGTGTCCTTTTCGGACAGTTCCCGGAATGCCGGCGTGTCCTCGAGCTTGGTCCGGATGTACCTGCCGATCAAGCCCATGGGCGCCGCCAGCAGGAACGGCAGGCGCCAGCCCCACTCGTTGAGCTGCTCGGCAGTCAACACCGAACTCAGCAACGCGGCCAGCAAAGAGCCCAGCAGCAGTCCCGCTGCTGTACTGGCAGGCACGACGGCGGCATAGAGTCCGCGTCGATTGGCCGGCGCGTACTCCACCAGGAACGCGGAAGCTCCGGCGTACTCCCCTGCCGCCGAGAAGCCCTGGACCACCCTGACGAGCAACAGCAGGATCGGGGCCATCACGCCGATGGTCGCGTACCCCGGGATCAAGGCGATGCAGAAAGTGGCTACGGACATCAGGACGATCGACAGCGAGAGCGCTTGTTTGCGGCCCAGCCGGTCGCCGATGTGGCCCCAGATGAAGCCACCCAGCGGCCTCACGAAGAAGCTGATGGCAAAGACTCCGAATGTCGCGAGCAGGGCCGTTTGACGATCGGACTCAGGGAAGAAGACGGTCGCAATGATGCCCGCCAGGTACCCGTAGACCGCGTAATCGAACCATTCGACGAAGTTGCCGATGAAGCTTGCGGTGACGACGCGGCGGCGCGTGTCCTTGCTGACTGTGTAGTTGGCGCTAGACGTGGAGCCTGCGGGAAGGGGGGCGTGTCCGTCATTGGACCGATTTCCCGCAGCGGCCGCCACAGAGGAAATTTCGTTACTCATGTGTCCACCAAAATCTTTTGGGTTGCATTCAGCGCAACACTGTTGCACCAGACTAAGTGTGCGCGACGTTACGGTCAAGGGTTTGTTGGAAACTGGATTACGACGAGCAGATAGAAGCCGGCCGACATCCACGGCGTTATCCTCGATGCGCTGGAGGTCCGAATTTGTTGCAGATACACCAACGTAGTTGCGCCGAGCGACCAGCGCTCTCTCACATCATTACCGCTTTTCCCGAACGCCCCCTCACGTCCCGGCGCCTATTCGTGAACGCCCGTTACCTTTTTCGTAGCCCCTTTCTGGTGAAGGATGTGGGTGTGCTGGCCTGCCGGTCCCGGCATGATTGCGACGCTCTGTTTTTGATGA
>NZ_JBIVQG010000018.1:0-70646 GCF_044755025.1 Paenarthrobacter sp. NPDC092416 | reverse complement strand
AGAATGCTGATCATTGGACCTCCCGGTTCGGGCAAGGGTACGCAGGCTGAGCGGATTTCCGAGCGCCTCGGCGTAGTCGCCATCTCCACCGGCGACATCTTCCGTGCCAACGTAAAGGGCGAAACCCCTTTGGGCATCGAAGCCAAGAAGTACATGGACGCCGGTGACTTTGTTCCGGACAGCGTCACGAACAACATGGTTCGCGACCGCCTGAGCCAGAGCGATGTCGAAAACGGCTTCCTCCTGGATGGCTACCCGCGCACCACCGCGCAGGTCGACTACCGGGACCAGATTCTCGCTGAGGATGAGCAGGAGCTCGACGTCGTGCTCCAGCTGACCGCTGACGACGAAGAACTGGTCACCCGTCTCCTGGGACGTGCCAAGGAGACCGGCCGCTCCGACGACAACGAGACCGTCATCCGGCACCGCCTGGATCTCAACCACGAGCAGACCGAGGCGGTTGTGGCCAAGTACGCCGAGCGTGGCATCCTCACGCAGGTTGATGGCATCGGCGGTATCGATGAAGTTACCGACCGTGTCCTCACGGCAATTGCCCTGAGGTTAAGACCAACACCAGCTACCTAGCTTTCCTGAACCGCGCGACTGTCCGCGCCACCGATGAGCCCCCTCAAGCAACAGAGGGGGCTCATCGCATTTAACCGTGCCTCCGGTCAATTAACACTGCGGCCCCACAGTGGATACACGACAGAAACGTGCAAAGTATGTACTTAACGACACATAGTGCTGTAGAAATGAAACAAGCAGTCACTGTAGTCAAATCAATCAAGCCTTTCAGACGTCCAATGGCGGACGCTGTCATTCCTTCAAGGGAGAAAACATGGTTGTTGCAGCTATCGATCCCAGTTCCACAGACATCACCCCCCTCATTCAGCACCCGGTGTTCTGGGTGTGCGCCGCCGGAGTTTTCGCCGTCGTAGTCCTTCAATCGGTCATCTATTACAAGGCGATCCGCAAGGCAGCCCCAGCCGCGGATCTCACTCCTGAGCAAGTCACGGCTTCAGTCCGAACCGGTGCCGTAGCAGCTATAGGACCCTCGCTTGCTGTAGCGCTCATTGCCATTTCGTTGCTCCCGCTGTTCGGGACGCCTGCCGTGCTCACCCGCGTAGGTCTGGTGGGGTCAGCGGCCTTTGACGTCGCCGCAGCCGGAATATCCGCCGGCACACAGGGCGCACAGCTCGGTGGCCCCACTTACACACAGAAAATCTTCGCTCTGGCCTTCGCAGCCATGACGATCGGCGGGTTGGCATGGATGCTCTCAGCCCTGGTCCTCACTCCCATCCTGAGTAAGGGCGACGCCTCGCTGCGGAAAGTCAACCCAGCCGTCATGACCGTGGTGCCAACAGCGGCTCTTTTGGGCGCCTTCTTCACACTGGTATTCACAGAGGTGGTTAAATCGCCAGTCCATATGGTCACCATCGCGGTTTCAGCCGCAGCAATGGGTGTCTTCCTGCTGCTGGCACGCAAGCTGCGGCTTCCGTGGCTGCGCGAGTGGGGGCTCGGGCTTGCCATCATTGTGGCCCTCGCGGCTGCCTTCTTCATGACCGCATCCTGAAACCCCCGAAAGGAGCAACCTGATGTCTACGACAACATCTACTGACAAGTCCGCAGGATTTGCCACGTTCGACCGCACCACCTCCATCTGGGGACCAATCACCTTGGGACTCGGGCTACTCATCTCCCTCGGCGCAGCACTCTACGCTGCCTTTGGCTCCGGCATGGGAATCTCCACTACTGAACTGCTTACCGCAGTGGCTGCCGTCCTCGCGACGTTCGGAGTGATCGCCATCATTGAGCCGATCTCGTACTTCCCGATTCTCGGTCGGTCAGCCATGTACCAGGCGTTCCTCATCGGCAACATCGCCAACAAGCTCCTCCCGGCAGCCGTTGTGGCTCAAGCCAATCTGGCCGAAAGGCCCGGGACGCGCCGGGCCGAGCTCATCGCGGGCAGTGCCATCATCGGAGCGGTGCTGGTCCACATCACCACGTTGGTTCTCTTTGTCGGCGTCCTGGGTACGTGGTTGCTGGGCACCCTGCCCGCCCCACTTATTGCCACCGCCCGCGTCTACATTCTTCCCGCAGTCTTCGGAGCGGTGGTGCTGCAGAGCGTCCTAGCCATGAAAAGCCGCCGCACCACCATCGTGGCGGTCATTGTTGCTGCACTCATGGTCTTCGTCGTAGTGCCGCTGGCCCCGGCCCTGACACACTACGCCACGGCACTGGCAGTGGTCACCACCATAGCCATCGCCTGGTTTGCCAGGGCCAAAACGCCGCCACGTGTCGCTGATCCTGTGGTGTCAGGCGATTCCGCCACACAAACCCGCTGAGCCACACACCCACTGAAAGGAAACACGGAATTGTCCACTACCACTAAGGTCCAACTAACCGCCACAACAGAGGTTCCCGAATCGTTTATCAACGATTACGTCGAGGTCTACAAGCATCTGCACGCCCATCCCGAACTTTCAGGGCAGGAATTCGAGACAGCGTCGTACATCGAATCGCATCTCACAGGACTGGGGATAGAAAATTTTCGTTGCGGCGTCACGGGAGTCGTCGGCATCCTTGAAAATGGCGACGGACCTGTCGTCGGGTTTCGGGCCGACACAGATGGCTTGCCAATAGCCGAACAGACTAAATTGGACTACGCGAGCACCGACACCGGGAGGCTGCCCGATGGCGCCACTGTTCCCGTGATGCACGGTTGCGGCCACGACACTCACATCACGGCCGCGTTGGCGCTGGCAGCACTCCTCACTGAACGGAGGGACCTCTGGTCCGGCACGTTGGTTCTCATATTCCAGCCAGGGGAAGAAACAGCCTACGGAGCAAAGGCCATGGTTGACGATGGTTTGTGGGAACGGGCACCAAAGCCCGAAGCCGTCCTCGCACAGCACGTCCTAGCCCTTGAACGGGGGAAGATCCTGATCCGCGGCGGCCACATGGCAAGCCTGGCAGACTCGTGGAAAGTCACAGTCCACGGCAAGCAAGCCCACGGTTCGCAGCCGCAGGAATCGATCGATCCCATCGTGGCCGCCGCCGCCATGGTCCTCCGCCTCCAAACCATCGTCTCCCGGGAGCTCGCGCCCTCGACCCCCGCAGTGGTGACCGTCGGAACGTTCCATGCCGGTCTCAAGGAAAACATTATTCCCGAGTCTGCGGAATTCACTATCAATGTTCGCACCCCGGATGAGGCGACCAGGGACACTGTGCTCACGGCCATCCGCCGGATCATCGCTGCCGAGGCTGCCGCATCGGCCATGCCCGCACCCACCGTAACGGAACTGAACAGCTTTCCACGCTGTTACAACGATCCTCAAGCCGCGCTGCGCGTCATGGACGCGTTCGCCGCGGACTTTGGCCCCGACGCCGTAACGGAAGCTCCCTTGGGCATGGGATCCGAGGACGCAGGATGGCTCAGTGACGCCATAGGCGTTCCAGGGGTGTATTGGGCATTCGGCGCCTACGAACCCGAACTCTTCGCCGATGGAACCTCACCGGCCGGCAACCACTCGCCGTTTTTCGCACCCGACGCCCACACCGCCGTCATCGGCGGAACCGGGTCGGCACTCTCCGGAGTGCTAGCCTATCTGGGCCGGGACTGATGGAGAGGGGTGGCCCACGAGCGCGCCACCCCTCCGCCGGCGGCATCTGTTTGACCCAAACGCGGGTGGGCGCCGGCGAAAGGAACCGAATTGGAACAGTTGGACACACTGGACCGGCAAGTATTGGCCGCGCTCGTCCGCAACGGTCGGGCACCGTGGAGGCTGATCGCTGAGGTCCTGGGCCAGCAGGAACGGACGGTTGCCCGCCGGGGAAACAAGTTGCTGGAGTCCGGCGTTGTTCGCATTAATGCCTTCGTAAATCCTATGGCCGTCAGCACGAAGACCGCCTTTCTGCTCCGCTTGAAGGTAACTCCCAGATATCTGAGAAGTGCCTGTTCCTGGCTTGCCGACCTTGAAGAATCCGCTTGGGTCAGCGGATTGGCCGGGTCGAACGAAGGGGTGGCCGAACTTTTTCTTCCCAACGACGGTTTGGCCGAGCTGCTCTATGAACGTCTTGCCGACATCGATGGTGTCCAGTCGTTCACCATGACGCCGCTGTTTGACTACTTCAGGACACCATCCGGCTGGAGGCCCGACGTCTTGGACAGGGAGCAATACGACGCCTTGCACAACGATGAAGATGGCCGGTTGGCGCGGCCCTTGGGCCACCATGGGCCCCTCGATGAGACCAACCTCATGATTGCACGACACCTCCAGAACAACGGGCGGGCCTCAGTGGACGAGATTGCTTCGGAACTGGGTGTCTCCAAAGCAACCGTCAGCCGACGCCTTGACACCATGACCGGTTCCGGAGCGCTGTTCATCAGGGCTGTCCTGGATCTGAACCTGTTCGGGTTCCCCCTTGAATCTCTTCTGACCATCAGCTGCGCTGGAGGGCAGACGCAGAAACTGGGCGAGTATCTGGCCGGTCTTTCCGTAACGAGGTGGGCCGCTGCATCCGGCGACCAGCTTCACGCCCAGGTAGCAGCGGCCACGATGGATGACCTGCGCATCCTGGTGAACGAACTCCACGGCCGCGAGGGTGTCGTCTCCGCCCGGTCATCGATGTTCGCGGAAGTCTTTAAGCGAAGCACACTCCGCTACCGCAACGGATTGCCAGAAGATTCCGTCGCCTAGATGTACTCGGCCATGACGTTGGTGACATGGGTCTTGAAGTGAGGAGGACCCCCGGGGCTTAGTGGAGGTATCTGACATCTTCACGGCCACGGAGGTCCTCATGTCCCACGCTAATGCCCGCTTGACCATTCACGGGAGATTTCTTCTCGTTGAGAGGGTGATCGGTGATCAGCGGCCGGTTGCCCACGTGGCGAAGGAATTGGGTATTTCCCGGCAGTGCGCCCACCGCTGGGTAAAACGGTTCCGGGCCGAGGCCGAGTCCGGCCTTCTCGACAGATCCAGCCGCCCTCACAGGAGTCCGTCGAAGACCTGTTCCGAGCGGGAGGACGCTGTGGTCGCGGCCCGGACGGAACTCAGATGTGGGCCGGCGCGGTTGAGCCGAGCCACCGGGGTCCCCGAACGAACGATCTCGCGGATCCTTGTCCGACGCGGCCTGCCGCCCCTTGCTGCCTGCGATCCCGTTACCGGGACGCTCATCCGGGCCACCCGGGCAACGACGGTCCGCTACGAACGCCAACACCCAGGCGAGTTGATCCATGTGGACGTGAAGAAACTCGGGAGAATCCCTGATGGTGGAGGCTGGCGCGCCCACGGCCGCTCGGAGAAAGTCCGTGGGCGCGGCATCGGGTTCAACTACATCCACGCAGCCATCGATGACCACACCCGACTGGCCTACGCCGAAATCAATCCGGACGAAAAAGGCACAACCGCTGCCGGGTTCCTCCTTCGAGCTGCAGCTTTCTTCAAAACCCAGGGCATCGGGAAAATCGAACGCATCTTCACCGATAACGCCTTCGCCTACAGACACTCCACCGCATTCAAGACCGCCGCAACACAGATCGGCGCGCAACAACGATTCATCAAACCCCACTGCCCCTGGACCAACGGCAAAATCGAACGCTTCAACCGGACCATGGCAGCCGAATGGGCCTACGCCAAACCATTCGCCAGCAATACCGAAAGAGCCGCAGCGCTTGACCCTTGGCTGAACTACTACACCACTGAACGCATCCACACCGCCATCAAGGACACCCCGATCACCCGAGTGTCACCAACCTAATGGCCGGGTACACCTAGAGCGCTGTGACACTCAGCTTGGAGAAGAACGCTTCGGTTCCAATATCGACCCACAGTCCCATCCTCCCGCGAACCGGCGTTGCCTTGGTCTCATTCACGGAAAGCACTGGCACGCCGTTGACGCTGACCCGGACACTCCGGCCCTCCACTTCGAGCCTCAGTCGGATCCATTCGTCCGGGCCAATGTCTGCCTTGGCTTCATAGCGACCGTCCGGATACTCGTGGCGGAGTCGTTCAAAGTCCCACTCGGGGTAAGCGAAATACTGCAGGCCGCGGTTCACTCGGGGACCTGGTGGGTTGAGCTTCGCGCCGTTGAGCGGCCGAACATAGACAGCCTCAAAGCGGCGATCATCCTCCGAAATGCGGTAAGCAATACCGGCAAAGGCCCGCGCATAGTCGGGAGCCCCGGCAGCTAAACGGGCGAACACATCCACTTCGACGACGCCGTTCTCGAATTCCAAGGGAAGCAGCACGAACGTGGGTTGGTCAATGTAGTCCACTCCCGGAACGCCCCCGGCGGCTTCCTCTGTTAGCTCGACTCGAAGTGCCGCCCGACCCGCAACCTCGATGGGCTGCGCGGTGACGGACTTCAACAAGGCACCTTCGGGCAGCTCGTCCAGAGGCAGCGTTACTACGTCTGAGTCAGTCATTGAGGTTTCCTTCCACTGTGACCACAAGTTTTCCAGCTACCGAGCCGTCTTCCATGTCCTGGTGCGCTTGGACAATCTGATCAAAGGCATAGGTTTTGCCGATGGGGACCGTAACATGTCCGTCCTCGACAGCCTTCAGGAAGTCCTGCAGGACAGCCTCCGGCAGGTCACTCGCTTCGCCGGAATATGCCGTGAGACGGACGCCGTTGGGAATGAAGTCGATCGGATAGAAGTCCTTGACGGTCCATTCATCCGAGAGCATGCCAGTAAAGCAAACCGTTCCGTGGACCGCTGTGGCCCGCAATGTGTCCTTCAGCGTGGGCGTGCCCACCAGCTCCACGGCACTGCCCACTCCCTCCGGGAAAAGCGCCCGGACTTCCTCGGCGATCGCCCCTGAATCAACCACCACATGGTCAACGCCAGCATCGAGGAGGGCCTGGGTTTTGGCGTGATTCCTGGTGGTGGAAACCACCGTCATGCCCCGACTCTTAGCTAGCACTGCCAACGCCAAACCGATGGATGAGGTACCACCGCGGATGAGCAGGCTGCTGCCGGGCGCGGCATTCACCCCCACCGTCAGGGAGCCGTTGGCGGTTTGCAGCATTTCCGGCACCGCGCCGAGGGTGGCCCAGTCGAGGCTGCTCCTAAAAGGAACTACATTGGCCGCGGGCACCAGGACGTACTCGGCGTAACCGCCGTCGAACGTCCTGCCCATGCCGCCCATCAGGGCGGCGGCCTGAACGCCAGCTTCGAATTCACCGCCGGGGGCTTCAACGACAACTCCGGTGGCCTCGATCCCGGGAATGCGCGGGAAGGATCCGAACGAGCCCAATCCTCTGCGGAAATGGAACTCCGAGCGGTTGAGTCCGAAGGCACGGACCTTGAGCAGGACCCAGCCTGGCGTGGCGACTGGTCGCGGAACGTCCCGAATCTTGAGGGCATCGGGCGCTCCGGGACCGTCGAGGACGATTGCACGCATCAACTCAGGCATGGTTGCTTGCTCCTTCTGGTTCGGTTTCGTGGTCGGTCACGACGGGCGACATACCCGCCGTCGAAGGTGTTTGGTGCCCTGCGGTTTCCGGTCCGCGGCGGATCGCCGGGATCGCGGCAAGGGCGACGACGGCAATCAAGACGCCGGGGATCAGCGGCCACCCGCTGGTTTCGCTGAGCGCTTGGACGGCGTAGGGTGCGGTGCCGCCGAAGATGGTGGTTGCGATGGTTCCGCCGATCGCAAGGGCTGTGAGTCGGCCACGAACATCGAACTGCTCTGGGATGGCGGAGGCACCGACTGCGCTAAGGCTTCCGGCCAGGCACGCCAGAACCACCACTGCCGCAATGGCCAGGGGTGCCGAGGATTGGCCTGCCGCGGCGAACACCGGAACCGGAAGAACCACAGCCCCTATCGCCAGGATGAGCAACGACCGGCGCCGCCCGAAGCGGTCTGACAGCCAACCGGCCAAAGGTGACGCAATAACGACGACGGCGGCCGCGAGCGTCGCCAGCGCAAGTGCGGACGATTCGGTCCAGCCTTGGAGGGAAACCAAATACGTGGGCAGGTAGATAATGCCGACGTAGTAAGCAGCGGAAACGAGACCAGAAATGACGAAGGTGCGAACTATGGCCCGCCATTGGCGCCTGATGACCAGAGGCATCGGTTCCTTGGCTTTCTGTTCACTGCTCTTAATGAAGAGCGGCGTCTCCGGCAGACGGGTCCTCAGAGCAAGGATCACTGCGGCGAGCACACCGCCCACCATGAAGGGGACCCGCCACCCCCACTCCTCCATCTGTGGCGCGGGAAGAACTGCGATGGTGATGGCAGCGACACCAGCGGCCAGCAGCGCCCCAATTTCGCTGGCCGCAGCGGCGAGGGACGTCACCAGCCCCCGCCTCTTAGGATGACTGCTCTCCAAGAGGTAAGTCATGACGCCCGTGTATTCGCCGCCCACAGAGAAGGCCATCACACAGCGGAGCAGCAGGAGCCACACCGCAGCGGCATCGCCAACCTGGGCATGGGTGGGCAGGATAGCCGTGCCGATGGTTGCCAACAGCATCAATGCCATGGACGCCAACAGCACGGGTCGCCGCCCCCAGCGGTCCCCCACATAACCAAATACCAAGCCGCCCACCGGCCGCAGCAGGTAGGAAACAGCGAACGTTCCAAGGGTCATGAGGACGCTTGTAGCGCTATCACCGAAGAACACTCCGGACAGGACGGCGCTCAGATACAGGAACAGCGTGAAGTCGTACCATTCCACCACAGTTGAGAAGACGGCAATGGTGAGCCGTCCGCGGCTTAGGCCAGGCGGCGATGTGGCAGTTGCTGGTGATGTCGGCATGGGGAAGTCCTTCGCAGGGAACAGGGATGGGCTTTACCTCGAAGCGAGGTACTCTTCATCCCAACGATACCTCGTTTCGATGTATTCCTTCAGGTAGTATGAGGTTTGTGCTTGAACTTATGATTCTGGGATTCCTCACCAAGGGGCCGCTCCACGGCTACGAACTACGCAGGAAGATGCACGAGCTGTACGGCTTCGCCCGGGACATCAGCGACGGCAGCCTCTACCCCGCCATCGCCCGGCTCATCAAAGCCGGACTCGTGGAACGCCACCTAGAGAAGGGGAAAGCGGCACAACGCCACACTTTGGAACTGACCGGCGAAGGCCGCAAGGACCTTCGGTCGCGGCTTCGAAACGCTTCCGGGAGCGACGTCACAGATCTTGGAAGGTTCATGGTGATCCTTGCCTTCCTATCGGAACTCCCCGACATCGCGGAGCAGCATCAAGTGCTCCAACGGCGGCTGGAGTTCCTCGAGGCCCCCGCCAGCTTCTTCTATGAGGATGGGCGACCACTGCGGAAGGCGGAGATTACGGACACTTACCGCCAAGGAATGATCACCATCGGCCGGGTAGCAAGTCGCGCCGAGATCGCGTGGATCAAGGAAACCCTGGCCTCATGAGGCGCGCGACGAAACCCCGAGTTCTCGCCTGACCGCAGGCATGATTTCAGCGGCAAGGATCTTCTCCACCGCCTGCTGCGCACTTCCAACCAGCAACCCGCCGCCAGGGTCGGACCAATGATGCAAGATGGGCCGCGACGAATAATTGGCGATCCCGCCCCGCCCTAGTCGTAGATTCCGGCCAATAGTTATCGGCTCGCAGGCGCCGCCACACCCTCGCAGCGAGGGCACTGAATGACCCTATGTGCAGCCAGCGGAAGACCGAGATGCTGCGAATTTCGACCCGCCCCCACGGCGAACTAGCCAATTCATGACCGACAGCCAGGCGCCAGCCCGAAAACTCCAGTGGAGGCACTGGTCAAGCAACGTCACACCGTAAAACACAAGCACCCTCTAACGAGGATCCGCCGCACTGAGGTGTAACTCGGATGAGCGTCAGCCCTAGGGAACGCGGGGAAGACGTCGTTCTCGGTTATTGCTGAGCTGTACTGCGGCCGCGGCTTGGGGCGTCGCGGCACCCCACCACTGGAGGACCGCGTCCATCACCCGAAGAAGCTGCCGGTCGCGTCAGTGCACCCCCTGGGGGTTCTACACAAACCTTTACCAGAGTGGAATGGGTCTGTTAGGATCGGGACACTTTCCAATATTTACCAACTTGGTAAATATTCAATGCAGACTTCGCGGTCTTCGACACTGCCGCCGACAGGCGAATCGTTTATGTGACCGCGGAAAGTTCATTATGAAGCAAAGGTGCTTGTCATGCCCGCTCTCCCCACCCCGTCGGCGAACAGCCTTAAGCCACCTTCGACGGCTGCATCCTTCACGTCCCCGACTCCTCGCCGTGGATTCTTGTTCTTCCTCGTCTTTGCTGCCATTGGTGCCGCCGCTGCTCAGATGAGTGTGACCCTATTGACTCTTTCGCTGAAGGCTAATCAGATTGATGCCAGTGACGCCACCTCAATCCTGGCTCTTGTCAGCGGAGCGGCGGGAATTGTTAGCTTAGTCGGCCTGCCGATCATCGGGCGATTGAGCGATCAGACACGTTCCCGGGCCGGACGGCGACGCCCGTTCCTGCTTGCAGCGGCCGCTGCGTTCTCTGTCGGTGCCGTGACAATGATCGTTGCCAACGATGCTTGGTCACTCATGCTGGCAAATCTTGCGTTTACGCTCGGCTCCGTATGCGCAGGGGTCAGCACGACGGCATTAATCGCAGATCAACTGCCGTCGAACCGGCGTGGCCTGCCTTCAGCCCTCATCAGTCTGAGCACGCCGGTCGGAGCCCTGGTCGGTATCGGTCTGGGCCAGCCGTTCGGGACCTCGATCGTGGCATTGGTGCTCAGCCCAACACTCTTGGCCGTAGCAGGTCTGGTCAGCCTCACTGTGTTTCTTCACGACCCGCAGGTCACTCAGGAGCGGCGGCCCTTCAGTTTCCTCGAAGTCATCGGCGTCTTCTGGGTCAATCCACTCCGCTATCCCGGGTTTGCTCTCGCGTTTGCCAGTCGAATGCTCGTGTTCTCCGGGGTGGCAGCCCTCAATACTTTCCAGGCGATCTATTTGATCGACAATTTTGGTTTCGCGCCGAAAGATCTGGGTCAAGCGATCCTGCTTACAGTTCTCATCAACACTGTGGTCTCGTTGCTAGTGGCTCCGCTCATGGGCAGCCTCTCCGACCGGCTCGGACGCAGAAAGCCCTTCGTCGTTATCGCCGCCACAATCCTTGCCGTCGGACTCCTGATGGCGGCATCAGCCGAAACGTTCGCGTTCTACCTGGTGGCCCTCGTCGTGATTGCCGTTGGACAGGGCGTCTACTTCAGCGTCGAGCTTGCACTGGCAACACAGGTGCTTCCGGACCCTGAAAATCCCGCCAAAGATCTCGCTCTGATAAATGTGGCAAACAACCTGCCGGTATCAATTGTCGCTACGGTCGCGCCGGCAATCTTAGCCATAGGGGTAACAGCAAACGATGCCAAGAACTTCAGTGCACCCTTCATAGCCGGCGCCATCTCAGCGCTGATCGGAGCCCTCGCCATCGCTTTCATACGCAGAGTGCGCTGACCACCGACAACCAGCATTATTCTTGCCCCCACCACAACACGTCTTCACAGGCGGTAGAAACAGGAGAACCACCGTGTCCGAACCGAATGCAAAGCTCGATGCACTAATTGAGAATCTTACGGACGAGGAGCTCGCCGCCTTAACCTCAGGCTCTGACTTTTGGAACACTCAGGGCAACAATCGCATAGGTCTGACGCCCATCATGGTTACCGACGGCCCTCACGGTCTACGCAAGCAAACAGCGGACAGCACCGGAATAACACTCAACGGCGCTGTCCCAGCGACATGCTTCCCCACGGCTGCCGCCCTCGCTTCGACGTGGGATCCGGGCATCCTGCAGTCGGTGGGAGCCGCGCTCGGCACGGAGACTCGCAGTCAGCGTGTCGGCGTAATTCTCGGCCCCGGTGTAAATATCAAACGTCATCCGTTGAACGGCCGGAACTTCGAGTATCTTTCTGAAGACCCACTCCTAGCAGGTGACCTTGGCGCCGCTCTGGTGCGGGGCATTCAGAGTCAAGGCGTAGGCGCTTCCGTGAAGCACTTTGCGTGCAACAACCAGGAGACCAACCGCGCACGAATATCTGCGGACGTCGACGAACGCGCCCTCCGCGAAATCTATCTGAGACCTTTCGAACGCGTCGTCCGTTCGGCCAAGCCTTGGACACTGATGACGGCAAACAACCGCATCAACGGTGTCTACGCCTCCGAACATGCCGAGCTTCTCTCTGTGCTGCGCAACGTGTGGGGTTTTGACGGCGTTGTCCTGTCCGACTGGGGCTCAGTATATGACCGGGTTGCGGCGTTACGGGCCGGGCTTGACCTCGAAATGCCAGCTAATACCCGCGCCGACAGCGAAGTGCATGCCGCAATAGTGCGCGATCCAGCTATCAGAGCAGCCGCGCAGGAAACAGCCCGCAATCTTCTACGCCTGGCTGATCGGATCACCCACGAAACCGACAACAGCAAGGCTGACTATGATGCCCATCATGAACTGGCCCGTGCAGCCGCCGCTCAAGGTTGCGTGCTTCTCACCAACGACGGCACACTTCCTCTCCACCCAAGCCCAGGGCAGCGAATAGCGGTCATTGGAGCATTCGCGGCGACACCCCGTTATCAAGGAGCCGGCAGTTCACGCGTGACCTCTACGCGAGTTGATGATGCGCTAACGGCACTCAACTATGCCCTGCCCTCCGGCGTCCAGGTCGACTTTGCCCCGGGGTTCAGTACCGAGGATCCGTTCGCCGACGACAGCCATCGGCGACAGGCGATTGACGTCGCCCGGACAGCCGACGTCGTCCTCCTGTTCTTGGGGCTTCCTGAAGGTGACGAAGCGGAAGGAACAGACCGCACTGACTTCTCCCTTCCCCCCTCTCAGCTACGCCTACTCGGGGACGTTCTTGACGTACACGAACGTGTCATAGTGATCCTCTCCAACGGCTCGGCAGTGGAAATGCACTCGTGGGCCCACCGCCCGGCAGCGATCCTGGAGACTTGGCTGGGTGGGCAGGCCGGCGGGTCCGCGGTCATCGACGTTTTACTGGGAGCGATCAACCCTTCCGGCCGGCTCGCGGAGAGCATTCCGATCAGGCTTACGGACTGTCCGGCCAACATCGGGTGGCCCGGCGAAGAGGGGCACGTCCGTTACGGTGAGGGCATCCATGTGGGCTACCGCTACTACGACACATACAACATCCCTGTGGCATTTCCCTTCGGCCACGGTCTTTCCTACACCAACTTCGAGTACACCTCCACGGCTGATGTGGTCAGCGACGGCATCTGGGTCAGCACGACCGTCAAAAACGCCGGAGCCCGTTCCGGACGCGAGGTGGTCCAGGTTTACGCAAACCATCGAACCCCTGGAATTCACCGCCCCCGGCGTGAACTGGTCGGTTTCGGTTCCATCGCTCTTCCGCCCGGCGAAACCGGCACCGTCAAGATCAAAATCGCCAATGAGGATCTGGCCTACTGGTCCGTTGCCGCTGCGGACTGGGCTGTGACCGAAGGACCCCTCACCCTTGAAATTGGCGCCTCGTCGCACGACATCCGCGAGACCCACACAGTAACTCTGCCCGGCAACGGGGTACGTGAACCGATGACCCTGGGACACACACTTCATGAATGGCTGGATGATCCTGAAACCGGCCCTCTCGTTCGAGCCGCATTCGGCCTCAAGCACGACACTGACCTTCTGCCCGTGCCCCTCGACGATCCCGAAGTCCTGAAACTTGTCGGCGGAACCACCATGGGCAAATTCGCTTACTTCGGAATGGGTTTGGATCAGGCCTCCATCGATGAAATCCTGCACACGCGCACCACGCGCTGACAAACGTCATCACGGGTCCGGGGCCGAGCCGGGTTTCATTGCCAGGGACCCAGACATCCGCCGGCCTATCAGAATCCCGGACCGTCGGGTAACGGCCGCGCAACCCAGGTGTACTAACCCGGTTGGTTGGTGACACGACTGGCAGGGGAGGCACCTTTGAGTGCCGTGTGTGGCCTGCTGCGATTGTAGTGCTCGATGAAGGTCGGGTAACAGGCTTGGCGTGCGGCTTCTGAAGTGTAGGTCTGGGCGTAGGCCCATTCCTCCAGAAGGATGCGGTTGAAGCGTTCTACTTTGCCGTTGGTCTGGGGCCGGTAGGGTCTGGTGCGTTTGTGCCGGATACCTGCCTCCGTCAGGGTCTGGGTAAAGAGGCGAGACCGGTAGCAGGAGCCGTTATCGGTCAGTACCCGTTGTATCTTCACACCGTGCGCGGCGAACGCAGCGATTGCGTTACGCATGAAGGCTGCGGCGGTTTCCTTGGTCTCTTCGGCGAGGATTTCTGAGTAGACGTAGCGGGAGTGGTCATCGACGGCATGGTGGATGAAGGTGAAACCGCGGAGCAGACCTCTGTTCTTCCGGGCGCCTTCAGCCAGATTACGGGCACGTGCGTTGGACTTTTCCCGCGACGCGGCCCAGGCTCCGGTGGCCCCCGCCGTCGGGGATCCTGCCGAGCTTCTTCACATCGACGTGGATCATCTCCCCTGGCCGCGCGTACTCGTAGCGGCGGGCGCGTTCCTGACGGATCCTGATCCCGGTGGAACGGTCCGTATAGCGCAGCGGCGGGCAGTGGTAGCGGCGCAGGATCCGATGAACCGTGGAGATGTTCAGATGGAGGTGGTAGGCGATCCTCGCCGGCCCCCAACGCCTGGACGTCCGAAGGCCCACGACTCGATGTTCTGTTCGCACTGAACTGCGGTGCGAGCAGCTCAGTGGTCGGCTGGGACGATCCAGCATGCCAGCTTCCCCGAGTTCGATGTACCGTCTCGCCCAGCGGGCCGCGGTCGGCACGGAGACATTGAATCGTTCGGCGGCGCGGCGCAAAGGCAAATGACCATCGACCACGCACCGGGCGAGTTTCAGGCGACCGGCAGGGGCAAGGATCGCGTTAGAGTGGGACACGAGGACCTCCTGGATTGCGTGTTTGCTCTCGACAAGCACCACACAACACCCGGAGGTCCTCTTATTGCGTCACATCAATCCCGTGTCACCAACCTGCCGGGACACTACACCTAGGCCGCACGGCCCCATCGGACCTCGTCAATTTTCGCCCGTCTCTCATCCGTAGTTACACTGACAGCAAAGGCGCAGTACATGAGATATCTGGTCTCCCCTACACGTCGGAGCACGGTGGTCTTCGCCACCGACAGCGACAGTGCCTCGTTCGGATACGATCCGTTGCGGGTTTCGGACGCCCAGCGGCAGTTCTTCGAAGGCCTGTATGAAAACCTGATGACTCCGCAGCCCGATGGCAGCGTGGGTCCGGGCCTCGCGAAGGAATTCAACTACAACGCAGACAACACCGTGTTAACGCTGACCCTCAAGGAGGGCGTGACCTTCACTGACGGTTCCACTCTGGATGCGGCGCTGGTCAAAGCAAACCTTGATCGTCGCAGCGACACCGCACTGAGCGCCTACTCGGCCATTGCCAAGTTCGCCGGTTCGAACGCATTTCCACTGCTCTCCTCCTACACACCCACGCAGTAGGCATACAAATGGACCCGGGGGCAGTTGTGGCCATGCCAGTCTCGCCCATACCCAACCGGACGGCCGGTGAGTACCACACCCCGGGCCACGCCAAATCTGAGAAGCGGACTGATTCAAGACCACATATACCGTGACAGTTACGGTTTCATGATCGCGTTCCTGGTCAGCCACCTCTTGAACAAGTACACCAACCTGAGTTGACACTTCATCATTGGCACCACCACGTCCAAAGCTATTGTCATGTTCCTTGACCGGATGGGGATGCCGAAGTCGCCGTGCTGGTTATGGAGCGTCAGCCGCCAGGGGTGGGACAAAGCACTTGCAAAGAAGTACCTGCCGGATGACGTCATTGACGATGTCCGACATGAGGACGCTCGAAAAGGGAGCATTGGAAGGCTGTTCTCCAATCATCGGGCTGTGGGCTGGCGCTCCGGCTATCGCGGTGCTCATCCTGTTTTTGGTCTCTCCTCCTTCAACGCCGGATACAACACGCTGGCGAACGAAATCCGCGGCATCGGACCCGGGTTCGCCGCCGCCCTTAGCGGGGTCGGAGCAGACATCGGCATCTTCCTCATGCCCATGTCCATGGAATCCCCAGGGCCCGGCCCCACCATGCTGATCGCCGCCGCGGTAGCCCTGGCCGGGGCAGGCCTATCCCAATGGCTGGCCCCGGCAACGAAAGAAAGACACTGACCGCGATCGCGACCGGCTACACGCACTAAGCATCTAGCCGAAAGCCTCGGGACTCCATTCACGCGGCCAAAACAACTCGCCGCGGAACGTCTCGACGTTCACATCCAGGCGCAGGCGCTCTCGGCGTCGCCGACGCTGGCAGTAAGAAGGACAGAACAGGGCAGACGTTCCCTCCCTCACAGCAGCCGGTCGACCGGTCCCCCACAACTGAACAGGCCAACCGGCGGCCAGGCACCAGCCGTCACCACACATCAGAGACTCGTGTCCACATTTGTACACACGTTAAAGCAAAAACCCCCTCTGACGAGGGGGTTTGCCGTGCCCGAGGTGGGACTCGAACGGGAATCTGGGCCTTGGTATTGCTGGGAACTCGCGGAAGCATGCCGAATCCGGCCCAGTCCGAGGCCCAAAGTGTGGACATTGTCCACACGCCAATTTCGCCGATTCAAGCTCTCCAACCGCCGACCGCACCCCATATGGAAGGGGCGCGGTTTCTTCATTGTGCTGGCAAACAATCCGAGGCTCCACCCGGCCTGAACCCACGGCCGAGGGCACGCCCGCAGGCAGTAGCTCCCTGCGTCCAAAACCTTACCCGCATCCAATCTCTCCACGGCGGCTGCACCTCCCTTCGGCAATCTCATGATCCGCTCGGCCGAAACTCACCTGACCGATCAATAGCGTCCACTATGCTTGGCATCCCCATACGAGCCAGCTGACCGCCGGACGCCCGCCCTCAAATGCATATGTCACCATTCGGTGACATAATGGACGGTAGAAGGGATGCCATGACACTGGAAAGCACCATCGATACCCCCGCATCAGCGGGCGCCATCATCCGCGCCCGCCGCACAGCCCGCGGACTGTCCCAGCAAACCCTTGCCGACATGGCCGGTGTGTCACGGAAGTTCCTCATCGATCTGGAAGCCGGCCATGACCGCGCCGAACTCGGCAAAACCCTAGCCGTCATGGCCGCCGTCGGCCTGACCTTGGCCGCCACAGATCCCATCCCCCGCGGCAGCGACTTCGACCCTTCGCGGCGAGACTACGCGGCAACCTTCACCCGACTCATCTCCGAACGGGACTTTGAGTTCGCCATCAAAATGCTCGCCGACTACGCCACCGCTTCCCTCTCCGCCGGCAGACCGCTGCTCCAGCGCAGCCCCCGCCTCAAAGACCCGCACTGGTCAGCGGCCCTCGCCGGAATCACCAACTACACCGCACACCGCCTCGGCCAACCCACGCCATCCTGGACACGACGGATCAAACCCCTCGACACGGCATGGATGCCGGCAGAGTCCTACCGCACCATCCGCACACCCATGAAGGAACTCATCCGCACGGAAACCCCGCCGGAACTCGCCGCTTTGAACGTCTTCATCCGCGAACGTAGCCTGGTCACGGCATGACCGGCCGGAGAACTCACCGCCGCACAAATCCGGGCTCTCCTCCATGAACTCGGCAGGCGCCTGCAGGCCGCCGGTGCTCACGGCGACGTCAAGTTAGTGGGCGGTGCCGCCCTCATCCTCCAGGGCATCGGCAACCGGCCCACCGCAGACATCGACGCCAGCTACGCCGACCCACACACCATCCACACCGTCGTCACGGAAATGGCAGCAGACTACGACCTCGCCCCCGACTGGCTCAACACCAACGCCTCAGCCTTCGTCCCCGAGAACGCCACCTGGGTCGACATCGAACAGCTCGACGGACTCACCATCCAGGCCGCAGACACCGAAACACTCCTGGCCATGAAAATCGCGGCCGAACGAGACAAAGACACCCTCGACATCGCCCGGCTCCTGCGCCCGACTCAACATCACCAACGCCGCCGAGGCCGTCGACCTCGCATACGATAAATACGGCGAACACGCCATCCCACTCGCCGCCGGACGCGCACGCTGGACCATGAGGTGGAAGCCCGCGCTCAACGCGTTCGCCGGACGGTTCGAAAGAACCATCAACTAATGAAAACCGCCGGAATCCACACACCGTTTATCGGACAGACCCCGTGTCTGCGGGGACGGGCCCGTAGGCCCTCGGCACAGTACACTTCGCCGGCCGTTGCGGAAACTGGCTGCATTGTAGGGCTGGGTCTACCAGCCGTGGCGCGTTACGTGGGTGGGTCCTGTTGACGATGGTTAGTCCTGCTCCTGTGGTGACGTGACGACGCCCAGTCGGTGCGGCCCGACTGAACCGGTGGAGAAGGCTCCGCGTACTTCGTTGATGACCTCCCAGGTGGAGCGGGCACGATCCGGGTTGGATACAGCGACCCCAAGAAGCAGTGCGTCCAACACGAGAAGCAGAGCCAAGTTCTCGCTCACGGTGAATCGCTGGGATGAAGGCAGGGTCAGCACGTGATCGACCATTGCGCGCAGTTTCTCGCCCAGCACCTCAGTAATGAGAATGCAATGCGCGCCAACAGCCGATGCCCTGCTGAGCACCACATCGATTTCGTGTAAATGAAGCAGCGGTGCCAGCACAACAACTGCGCTCCCGGGCTTAAGCCGCGAGAGAGAATCTGCCAAGAGGTACCCCGACTGGACAACGCTGGTCGCTGAGGAACCCAGCCGAACCATTCCAAGGGCCGCGTACTCGGCCATCGTCCCTCCGGCACCCCAGCCAAAGAACGTAATGACATCGGCGTCAGCGAGGAGCTTCACGGCGGCCAGGAACTCATCATGGTCAGCACTTCGCATCTCCCCCATCAGGTCGGTGGCGTCGTGAAGAAGCGAGTCGAGAACAGACTTCGGGTCGGCACTGACACGCGTAAAGCGGTCTTCCCACCGCGTTCGGCGGTCGTAGTGGCCAGCCAAACGTTCGCCAATGTCCTTCCGGAGCCCGGGCAGGCCAGCGTATCCCAGCGTTTGGACCGCGCGGACGACCGTTGCGGTACTGGTTTCAGCGGCCTCTGCAATCTCAGAGGCCGTAGCCATCAGCGCGCGCTCCGGATGCTCCACCAGGAACCGCGAAACACGGAGAGCAGCGGGCGACATACTCTCCCGGTTAGCTTCCAGACGCTCTTCAATTGATATTGCGTTCATGAAATCTCCATTACATCTATTGACACTTCAGTGTAACCCCGATTACATTGAAGAGGTAGACATCCCCACTCATGAAAGGTCACACCGCCGTGTCCTTACACAAGAAATCTGTCGCTGTTACATTGGCTTCCATCGTCGCACTGGGCCTGAGTGCTTGTGGCCCTGTCGTCGACAATGCCGCCTCGAATTCCAGTGAATCCGGTGCAGCCTCTTCGGAGCTTACTGCCCTTCCAGAGGTCAAGCCCGTTGCTGAGCTGGCGGCGCGCGTCCCCCAGGAACTGCGCGACTCCGGTTTCACCGTGGTCACCAACCCGCACAGCCCACCCATGACCTACGTCGCTGAAGACGGCAAAACCCTCGTCGGCTTCGATCTGGACATGGCCCGTGCGATCGGGAAGGTACTCGACGTCAAACTCGAAACAACTGAAGCCGGCCTCGACACCATCATCCCCGGCCTGGCCGCCAACCGCTACACCATGGCTCTGGCGACCATCGGGGTCACCCCCGAACGTCAGAAGAGCATCGATTTCGTCTCCTATTACAAGGGTGGCCAGGGATTCCTGGCCACCAAAAAGACAGACTTCGAAATCAGCAAGCTCGAAGATCTCTGCGGACGCCGCGTGGCAGTCAGCGTCGGGTCCGTCCAGCAGACCGCATTGGCCGACAGTGCAGGCATTTGCAAGGCCGCGGGGCTGGAAGACTACACCGTTCAGCCCTACCCGAATAACAACCAGTCAGTACTTGCCATCAGCAGTGAACGTGCCGACGTCATGTACGCCAGCATTTCAATCGTGGGATACAGCGCAAAGCAAAATCCCGATGTCAGGGTGGCCGGCGTATACAAGCGCACGACCGTCGCGGCCGCACTGCCCAAGAACTCAGCACTCACTCCAGTCGTGCACGCAGCAGTGCAGCACCTCATGGACGACGGCACCTATACAAAGATCCTCAAGAAGTGGGGGCTTGAGGACAATGCCATCCCAACCGCCGAGATTAACCCGGCTAGTAATTGAAAGTGAACTCTCTCATGGCTTCTCAACAGAGCACTGACCTGAAAGCTGCGACCTCCGGCTACAGGATTCAACCGCTCCGCCACCCTTCACGTTGGGTGGGCGCAATCGTTGTCCTTCTGCTCACACTCATCGCCGTGAACTCCATGGTCACCAACCCCCGTTTCGAATGGGACGTGGTTGCCAAGTACCTCTTCAGCACTTCGATCCTCAACGGAATCCTGAACACCATCAATTTGACGATCACCTCAATGGTCATCGGCACCGTGTTCGGAGTGCTCCTGGCAATCTGTCGGCTCTCCCCCAACCCCATCATGTCAGGGGCCGTCGGAGCGTACGTGTGGATCTTCAGGGCAACGCCTACCCTTGTACAGTTGCTGTTCTGGTACAATCTGGGCGCCTTGTACCCCGAACTCGGGATAGGCATCCCAGGCGGCGAGATGTTCTTCAGCATGTCCGCCAACGACGTCATCAGCCCGTGGACAGCAGCCCTGCTGGGTTTGTCCCTGCATCAGGCGGCCTACACGGCCGAGATCGTCCGGGCAGGAATCGTTTCAGTGGACTCGGGCCAACGCGAAGCCGCGACAGCGCTGGGGATGCCTCCCCTCATGACCCTTCGCCGAGTCATCCTCCCCCAGGCCATGCGCGCAATCATCCCTCCCATGGGCAACGAAGTCATCAGCATGATGAAGACAACGTCCTTGGTAAGCATTATCGCCGTCCCAGACCTGCTTAACTCCGCACAGACCATCTACGCACGGACCTACCAAACGATCCCCCTGCTCATCGTGGCCACCTTCTGGTACCTGGTGCTGACAGCAGCACTCACCATCCTGCAGGGCATGCTGGAACGACGCTTCGGACGCGGAAATACCCGCACTCCAAGTTCCTCGTCTCCCCTCATTAAATGGATTCAGACACGCGCCGGAAGAAACTCCACCCCTACGGCCGTACGAACGGAGCATAAGCGATGAGCACCCCCCTGGTCCGCGTAGCGGGCGTCCGCAAAGCATTCGGCCACAACGAAGTACTCAAAGGCATCGATTTCACCGTCGAGTCAGGACAGGTCGTGTGCCTTATCGGCCCATCCGGATCCGGCAAGAGCACCATGCTTCGATGCATCAACCACCTCGAAACCATCGACGGCGGTGAACTCACCGTCGACGGCGCCCATGTAGGTTACGAACTCCGAGGCAACGTCCTTCACGAGATCAAAGAAGCCGAAGCCTGCAGGCGACGGACCGAGATCGGCATGGTCTTCCAGCAGTTCAACCTCTTCCCCCACATGACGGTCATGGAAAATCTGATCGAAGCACCAACCCGGGTCAAGAAGGAAAAGCGATCCGTTGCCAAGGCCCGCGCCATGGACCTGCTCCGACGGGTCGGGCTGGAGAACAAGGCCGAGGCTTACCCCCGGCAGCTCTCCGGGGGCCAGCAGCAACGCGTCGCTATCGCCCGGGCCCTGGCCATGGAACCGAAGCTGATGCTCTTCGACGAGCCCACGTCAGCGCTGGACCCCGAACTGGTCGGCGAAGTGATCCAGGTGATGAATGACCTCGCCCGTTCCGGGATGACCATGATCGTCGTGACCCACGAAATGGAATTCGCCCGCGCAGCAGCAGACGTCGTTGTCTTCATGGCCGATGGGTGGATCGTTGAACACGGCACCCCTGATGAACTGCTCAACAACCCCCAAAACGAACGGACCAAAGCCTTCCTCGCCCGAGTCCTATGAGATGAGCCAGCAACCTCGCTAGGTTCAGCGCCTCTGGTGACGTCGTCATCTTCAAACAAATACCCACTACACGGAAGCTGCCCCGCTCAACATTCATCACCGAGCAGGATAGCCATCCGCTTTGGCGACGCCCAGGCCCTTAGCCGAGCGCGCCGTCATCCAATCGAAAGGCAAGAAAGTGTCAGACCCGTCCAGCACCGTGGAGGCCCCGCTCTGGGGCAAAGTGACATCGCTCGCACTCCAGAATTCGCCGGCACTCGGGCTTCGGCTGTATCAGCTCCCCGATTTCATCAAGGCTTTCGCCGAGGTGAAATTGGCGGCAGCACGCACCAACTGCCGATTAGGGCTCCTTGACACGACCCGTACCACCGCGATCTCCAAGGCCGCCATCGAGGTCGCCGAGGGCGGGCTTCTGGAACAGTTCCAGCTGCGCGTGGTCGCCACCGGCGGCGGAACGTCAACGAACATGAACGTCAACGAAGTCCTGGCCGCCAGAGCGATGCAACTCCTACCGGCCGGAACCTCGCTCACCATTCATCCCAACGATCACGTGAACCGGTCACAATCCTCCAACGATGCCTACCCGACAGCGGCGAGGATCCTTCTTGCCCGGCAGGCACTCGATGTTGCCGCGGCACTGCGAAGCCTGGCAGGCAGCTTCTACCGGTTGGCCGAACGGCACGCAGGCCTGGAGCGGATGGGACGAACCGGCTGGCAGGACGCTGTCCTGGTGTCTGTGCCCGAAATACACAGGGCACAAGCCCTTGTAGCGGAGCGCTTCGCCGATCAATTCGACGTTGCAGCCCAAACCCTCTTCGCCGTTCCCCTCGGTGGCACTGTTCTGGGTACAGGCGTGGGGGCACCGGCAGGCTTTGCGTCGGAGGTTGCGGCTGAACTGGCGACCGTCACCGGGCTTCCCCTGTATTCCAGCCCCAGCCTCATCGACGCGTTCGCACACGCCGACAGGTACTCAGTCCTTGCTGACACCACTGCCCGCTACGGCTCGATCCTGTACAAGCTCTCCCACGACCTCCGGGTCCTGAGCTCGGGGCCGAACGGTGGACTGTCAGAGCTCATCCTGCCGAAGCTGCAGCCCGGCTCGTCCATCATGCCGGGCAAGGTAAACCCTGTTGTCCCCAGCATGGTCGGCCAAGTCAGCTTCGCCATACGAGCAGCAGCAACGGCAGTCAGCCTGGCCGTCGCAGGCGGCGAACCCGACTTCAACTCGAACACCCCCTCCATCGTGGCGTCGCTGTCTCCCGCTCTTAACGAACTGATCTCCGTGCTTCCGGTCCTCCAGGAAAAGTGTGTTGACGGCCTGGAATGGAACAAGGAACGCCTCGCAGCTCTCGCAGCACTTCCGTTCGATGCCCGGATCACTCAAGCGGAAGAAGCCGGCTACGACGCAATAGCAGGCCTCCCCGCCTAGCCATCCAGCGAGAGGGCTCCCGAGGGCGAGCAACTTCACGGTGACGCGAAACGGCCGGAGACCATATGCCCTCCCTGATGGTCTCCGGCATACCACCCCCAAAGACCAGCTCAGCTGGGATAACGAACTGAGCAAGAAAATGACGAGCCAAACAGACGCCGCAATAACGCCACCAACGGTGCCAAGCAGCCGCCAGGAGACAGACTTCCTCGGCACGCGCGAGGTCCCCGACACCGCATACTGGGGAATCCAGACATTGCGGGCCGTAGAGAACTTCCCCATTACCGGTATCCCGATCTCTTCCTACCCCGTCCTCGTCAAGGCTTTGGCCCAGGTCAAGCATGCAGCTGTACTGACCAACTTCGACCTCGGGCTCGTCAGCCCCGGAAAGACCAGCGCCATCACCAAAGCCTGCGCCGAAATCGAAAACGGCATGTTCATCGACCAGTTTGTCGTCGACGTCATCCAAGGCGGAGCCGGAACCTCAACGAACATGAACGCCAATGAGGTCATTGCCAACCGCGCCCTTGAACATCTCGGCCTGCCAAAAGGCCAGTACAACGCCATCCACCCGAACGGCGATGTCAACATGGGCCAGTCAACGAACGACGTCTACCCCTCCGCCCTGCGGATCGCTGCCATCCACGGCGCCAGCGAACTCCTGGCCGCAATGGACCACCTTCGCCAGTCCTTCGAGCGCAAAGCCGAAGAATTCGCCGACGTCGTCAAAGTCGGGAGAACGCAGCTTCAAGACGCCGTTCCGATGACCCTGGGTCAGGAGTTCAGTACCTACGCCGTCATGATCGGCGAAGACCAACTGCGCGTCCAGGAAGCTGCGACGCTCCTGCACGAAATCAACCTGGGAGCGACAGCCATCGGCACGGGAATCAACACCCACCCCGACTACGCCGCCCTTGCCTGCACCTACCTTCGCTCGATAACGGGTCTGCCACTTGTGACCGCCGCGAACCTCGTCGAAGCCACCCAAGACTGCGGCTCCTTCGTGCAGTTCTCCGGAACCCTCAAGCGGGTAGCGGTAAAGCTGTCCAAAATCTGCAATGACCTCAGACTGCTCTCTTCCGGTCCTCGTGCAGGATTTAACGAAATCAAACTCCCACCACGACAGGCCGGGTCAAGCATCATGCCCGGCAAAGTGAACCCCGTGATCCCCGAAGTCGTGAACCAGGTCGCCTTCGAAGTGATCGGCAACGACCTGACCGTCACCCTGGCAGCTGAATCGGGCCAACTCCAACTCAACGCCTTCGAACCCATCATCGGCCGGTCGCTGTTCGCGAGTCTTACCCACCTCACCGCGGCCTGCACAACACTGGCCAGCCATTGCGTGGACGGCATTACGGCAAATAGCGAGTTTCTTCGTTCCCAGGTCGAAGGAAGCATCGGGATCGTCACCATCCTGAACCCCATCATCGGCTACGACGCTGCTACCTCCATTGCCCGCGCTGCACTGGCCAGCGGCCGTAGCGTGACCGACATCGTCCTGGAACGCCAACTGCTCACCAAAGAACAACTCGACCAACTGCTCCGCCCCGAACACTTGGCCCGCCCCCAGCTCCCCACTGAAGCCCCCGCATAGGACCGAACATGCTCCCAACGTCAAAGCACGGAACCACCACCAACGCCTCGCGCCGGTTCACCCGGAACAGCCGAGCCGAAAAGCTGCCTCCCACCCTCTCCCGGTCATGGCTCCTCGCGTCGGCCGCGGCGGAAGCCGACCTGCAGGCCGCACTGGAGCCGAAACCAAGACATTAGACGAAGGATCTCCAAGTCATGTTGCGCTCAGTCCTCCTACCCATGAAGGGGTGTAGGCCAACCACGACCTACCGGACGAACCAGGAAAGGAACTCAAACCCCAGATCACAGCCAGCGGAGGGCCCGCCAGCCACGGCCCTGAACCCGCTCCCCCACAACCAAACAGGCGACCCGCGGCGCCAGGCACGCCCCGCGGCCAGTGTCAGAGGGACCTGACCATCTAATTTGTCAACACGTTAAAGCAAAAACCCCCTCTGACGAGGGGGTATGCTGTGCCCGAGGTGGGACTCGAACGCGATTCCAAGCCTTGGTAGCACTGGGAAGTTGTGGAAACATGCGGAATCCGGGCCAGTCCGGTGGCTGTTCGAGGCAGTCCGAGGTGGAAAGTGTGGACATTGTCCACACTCCCTCTTTGCCCCTGTCCCGTGGTGCCGGAACCCCTGTCGGTCCGCCGTAAAAGGCTCGAGCGTTGTAAGAAACATCCATCAACTCCGAGACGCTCCCCCAGCCCGCGGCAGGACGCTGCTGAGCCAAACCAACAGAATCGTGGTCGCTACCAACTCCGTCGTGCGGGAAGTAAAGGACTCCGGGACGTTGATGTTGGCCAACATCCGCAGGCCGGACTCCTGTAGCGACATCATGATGGCAATGAACAATGCCGCTTGAGGCAAACCGAGCCCTTTGCCAACTGAAATGTAACCCTTGGCGACATTCGTCTGGGCCGCCGCGTACCGAGCGACTCCAGTGAGATTCGGTCTGACTCGCAACAACGGGCTGGAATTTCGGGCGGCAAATCTGCAACTAGGCGACTCATCGGCAGCCGCGCTCGTGGACGGTTAGCGTCCTAATCCACTCCCAGTCCAATTGGGACGATTTCTGCGGCAGGTCACAAGGGAACAGCTCTGCGATGCATCCGATTCTCGTCAGACTAAGTCCTCGCCCGAAGGCTAGGCTATACGGAAGCTCCGTCGGCCGCGACTGGTCGTGCTAAACATCTGTCAACTAGAACCAGCTTCACGCCAATGGGACGGCGTAGCGGCTCGTGAATACGTAAGCTACATTAGGCAGTTCTTCTACGATGGAGAGTACGTATATGTGTGCGGCCGCGAATTGGAGCCAACGGTTTTGGCCTGACTATGAGGATCTTCCTAGGGACGTGATCGGATTCCACGTGCGTTGCAGACCGGTTTCACTGCTGATCCAGCCCGAAATCGCGCCTGTGTCCGAGTATGTTGAGAAATTTTTTGACCAACTTGGCCTGAATAATGCCGAGGCCATTGTAGTGCCAATCGGTTCAACCACGGGCGGGCCGGGGCTGATGGACAGCTTCGGACCTCTTGCCAAGCTTGCTGGGCTTCTGGGAACGGTCGTCAAACAGGTGCTGGCGTGGCGCACCAGGGCGGCAACGATTACACGTAGACGGATGCGTCCGCCAGTTATCGTGACGATCCTTGCGGATCATGTACCTTTACGACGCCAAACAGCAGACACACATCATGACACCGCATCTTTAATCGTCGGCCTCCTCCCCGACCTTCTGGGCGGATTGCAGACAGCGTACCCGTCATTCAACATATCAATCTATGTGAGAGCCAAGGGCCTTAAAATCGATCGGGTCGACGTACAAGTTGGCAACGGGTTGGAACTCACAGACCAGCACGCCCTAAAGATATTAAAGTGGCTGGGTGTTGCCACGAATTCAATGACTGTCAGACACAGAGAAAACTGGCTTTCGTTTCCAACTGTGAAGCAGATCAAAGGAAGGTCGTTCACTGCGCGTCAGTTCTCGGGTAACGCCATGATGGGGCCAGGGTAGACACTTTGGACGATTTGATAGCCCGGACAAGACGTAGCCTCCATATGAACACTGGAAGACGCTTAGAATATCTTCTACTATCCGCTCCTCCGTCGCCGAATACAGCCGTTATCCGGGAAGAGGAACCTAATACACAAGCCCGAAGAGTGGAAGGAAAACTGGCGGAGTGAGCACTTACCTAAGTGCAACCCTAATGAGTCTCCTCGCCGGGTGGGCCATACATCTCTTCTTCAGGGTAATTCGACGCGCAGCTCTCGCGGGCTCCCATGGACAACTGCCTGCTCATCCTGGGTATCTATCGGTGTCAGACTATGTGACCACGAAGAGACGCAGGAGACTGTACTACCTATTTTTTCGGCATTTGCCACCCTTGATCGTAACGATGCTGTTGTGCGGCCTCCTGAACAAGCTTTACCCAGAACTATGGACCCTCCCGTTCCTACTTCTCGCAACTTCTTCATCCGTGGCGTTGGGTAGCTTGCGAGCATCGTTCAAAAAAGGTCTCTTCTTTTCCGAGAGGATAATCCACCTCTACAATGTAGCGGTCGTAAATCTCACTGCACTCGCGACACAGCTAGCCAGTCACTCGACCTGGCTAGCAGCCGTCACGCCTTCGCTAGAAGGCATTGTGGACAACATCTGGTCATCGCTATTCGTAAGCCTCATAGTGGTGGCTTTCATCGAGTCCTCTCAGAGGGGCCCTATGGACGTACAGCGAGAGAGAGAACGCGTAGCTGAGCATTTCGTTGAAAGCTCCTTGAACAAGATCGAACAACGTTTCGGGCAGCAGATAGATGAACTCTGCGGGCCGGATCGGTTACTTAGTCGACTGCTTCGTGCGATTTTAGTATTTGAAGACATGAATCGCCCATTTTGGGTTCGTGCTATCGAACGCTGGGCCGTGCGACTTACAGGCATGGAGCTAACGGTCGGAATTGCCCAAGTCCGTTCGCAAAGACCGCTTTCCGACGTTGAGTCGATAATCGAGGCACATGGGCTCCTTACTCGCGATCCCGAGCAGACGGACTCAGAGCAGGTGCCGGAACGACTGCTCAATTTGATCCGCAGATACAACGATGACGCCCGATATTGCGAGAATGTCAGCTTTGTATATTCTCATCTCCCAACTTTTTGACTTCGTAGAGCAGACTACAGATCGGCCGCATAGAACTTTTTCGAGTGCAACTACACGTTCCAAAGGCGCGCCACTCGGATCTACCATTCCGAGCGTAATTCTGCCTCCGACTTCACGGCTACATCTCCGAAACCGTTTGACGAACCTCCTGAGCTTCTGCGCGCTGCCGACCATGCAAGAACTGGCAGGCCGCTGCGCAAAGCAGATCCACCTCGTTTGAGGGGGGACGACTGGATGACGCGCTGGACTGCAGAAAGAAAGCCAATTGCCCCCCGAGCCCGATTCATCGGATTCAACAGATACACCGGCAATTGCTGTCGTGCGACTCCCTTGAGTACCCGTGAGGGGAAATACATCATTGTAATTGCTTTACCCTTCGTAGGCGTGCTAAATCTGCCCACGGCGCTCTCGGCGCTAATGTTCGCCTTAAGTTCAGGGGGTAGAGTCGCCCGCCCGCCCAGAAGAGGCCCCGGCGCTTGACCGAGGACAACACGGGCGAGTTAGGTTACGCCAGGGGCCGGGGCATGTCTTCTCAACCCGCGGACCTATGCTCGAGGATTCCTACGTTTCCTTGCCGGACTCTTCTCATCAATGTGGCGGACATGCGACATGGCCAGTCCACCCTCCGCAGGACCCCTCACATATGAAAAACTAATTGGACGACCCGTCCTTCTATCAACTAATAAAGATCCCCCGTTGTACAGCCAGCGATCGTAGAAATCGGTGTTGCCGCCCAGGAGCGATCTGAAGTAGTACTGACGCAATGGAATTACAACCCGCCCACCGAACACTGAGTTTTTTTGGTAGGACCGGGCTTTGATACCGGCTATGCGGACAGGAGGAGCATCTAAGTACGCTGTCCCAATTTGGGCAATAATTGAAGCAACGTCGAGTAACTGTTCATTGATAAGCCGCATCCTTTTTGCGGACTGAATGTGCTCAACATCCAGGTCGAAGGGGTTTGAGCCTTCGTTCCAAGCCAAGCTGCGGCGATCAAACATTCCCTCCGCCCTGTTGCCGCCAGCCAAGTACGCAATAATTCCCAAGGACCCATAACGAAATACTACGATTGGCATTTGCTGGTGGCCGTCACCATAGTAGAAGTCTGGCTCCACGGTAGACTGACATCTGAACGTAAATACGGATCCCAGTTGTTCCATCGTGGCTTCTTCAGGATCCGCAATAAAGTTAGCTAGATGTGCCTGTATGTTGTCCAGAATGGCAATGTGGTCCGGCATGTGGGTCAGCTTGCCATGAGTGGGATCGTTGATACGCCTCGGGTCATCTGCGAAGGACATCCCGGCAAAAGAATTTGCGTAGTAAATCTTAGCCAACCACAAGAGCATTAGATGGCGATGCTCCGTTCGTAGGTCGCCTTGGCGAGCCACACTCAAGATGTCCTTAACCAGCGGCTCCAAGCTCTTAGAGAGAGCATTGTTACACGTGAGACAGCAGTCGACTTTAGATCTCAGAAAACTTCTTAAAGACGCGCCTTTCTCAAAGTTTGGAAGCTGCATGCCCCCTTTCGTGAGATCGAGTTGTCGTATCAGCCATTGCGGAACGATGTGTTCGGCCGATAGATCTACCCCTGGCTCGACCTGCTTTCCGCAAGCGAAGCAAAAACGGTGGCGCCCCAACTTATACAAGACCGCCAGATCGGCAGCCGAACGCAAAGGAAGGCTATCGGTCGACCCCATCATCTCTGTCAAAATCTAACTCCTATGTCTTCACCCCTTTACGCTCGGGACCGATAGATCAAACCACTCACCTCGCTTCACTCATAGTATCGACGGATCAGCTCGTGCTCAGCACTAGGAAGTTCGTCTGCCTCGAGGTTTCCGCTGGTCCAGGCGGCTATACTCACGACTGCCTGAGTCGCCGATAACGGCGCATATGTCGGCAGGCGGAGTAATCACTTGAGCTCCGTGTCCCCGCACAGCACACCTATGTTGGCGCCTATGTCAGGGAAGGGATCGGACAAGCCAGGCCATGGCCTCGTCACGGGAGGCGCAGAACCGCGTCGGGCACGGCAAAGTTCGCCGCGCCATAGCGAAGTTGGCAATGACTCGATTGACCGGGTTTGATCCGAGCAAGGCAATCCTGGAGGCGGCGCATTTGAGGCTGAAGACCGACTTGGCCTGACGGGTCACAGCCTGAGTGTTCGAAATGTCAATCAACATCGGATACTCGCAACCGTCGGCAATCTCATTGACCGTAGCCATCGCGGCGTGAACATCCTCAGCCTCCAGGACCGTGCCCGGTTTCCATATCAGTTGCAGAACTCCCTCGGTGTCGAGTTCCACGGTCCCTTTGCCGCCGTCGACTGTGATTGGTTTCATCTTTTTGCTCCCCCAGCGTCGTGTGAAGTAAGACTAGCCGCCCGCGTCGGGATTACAAGGAAGCGCGTTGACTCATGGAAAAGGTCCGCGGGGCCGGATACGTTGCCTCATCTGAAAAGGTCCGGATGGGATTGGTCGCGGAAATCCTTGAGGGATGGGTTTGACGATGAGCCAACGCAGGGCAGTCACACTGATCAAGGCACGTGCTTACGCCAGGGGCAGCCGTGCGGAGAAGGTCCGGATCCTTGATGAACTCGTCGAGCTGACGGGGTGGAATCGGGATTATGCCCGGCGGGCGTTAAGGCGGGCGTTGGAGCTGCGACCCGTGCGGGCCAGGCCGGCTCCGGTGCCGGTGTATGGTCCGCGCATTGTGGAGGCACTGGTCGTGTGTTGGGCGGTGATGAGGGCCCCGGCCGGTAAGCGCCTGGGGCCGATGCTGCCTGTACTGGTGCCGATGCTTAGCGTGACGGTGAGCTGTCCTTGGATGATGAGGAGGCTGCGTTGTTGATGCGGATGAGCGCGGCGGCGATCGACCGGAAACTTGCACCGGAACGGGCGAAGTTGGTGCTGCGGGGCAGGTCCCATACCAAGCCGGGGTCGTTGCTGAAGTCACAAATCCCGATCCGGACCTGGGCCGAGTGGGACGACGCGGTCCCGGGTTTCGTGGAGATCGATCTGGTCGGCCATGAAGGCGGCGTGGCGTCCGGACAGTTTCTGTTTCACGTTGACGGTCACCGATATCGCCACCGGCTGGACCGTGAACAGGTCTGTGCCGAACAAGGCCCAGAAATGGGTGTTCGAGGCCCTGCAGTACGCGATGGGACGCTTTCCGTTTCCGATCGTGGGCATCGACTCGGACAACGGCACCGAGTTCATCAACGACTACCTGCTCGAGTACTGTCACGCCCACCAGATCACGTTCACCCGGTCCCGGCCGGGGAACAAGAACGACGGTGCTCATGTGGAGCAGAAGAACTGGGCCAGGGTGCGGGAGCTCGTGGGCTACTACCGTTACGACACCCCGACCGAACTAGCCAAACTCAACGAGATCTGGGACTTGGACGCGCTCTTCACGAACTATCTTCTACCGCAACAAAAGCTGGTTTCGAAGACGCGCCACGGCGCGAAAGTTATCAAGAAACACGACCAGGCACTCACCCCACACCAGCGTGCCGTCCACCACCCCGAGGTCCGAAAACGGGCAGTCATCGGGATGAACGCCCAACTCAAACGGCTCAAACCCGCAGCCTTGTCCCGACAAATCCTCGCCCTGACCGGTGAACTGGAAGCCCTGGCCAAAGCCAAAGCACCAGCCAGGGACTACAAAACCAACACCTGGTTCAACAAGGCCCCGAAACGGACCTTTTCGCATGAGTCAACGAATCACGCTTCCCGGACCTATTGACGTGAGGCAACAGGGGAAGCTCCTGCGGGTTTGAAGGCTCTGCGTTGCTGGCACCACACCAGCGTTGTCATCCACAAGGCGATGTAGGACCGAAGTAGGCAAGTTAGAGATTTGGTTTCCGTGCAGGAAGCTTATCCATAGCGTACGAGCCCTCCTCCAGCGGCATACCATCACCCTTAAAGGCTTGTGGTTCATGTGCTGGGGCGAAGGCGGAGAGGCCGAACCACTGGAATTTGACGCCTATATTATGAAGCGTTGAGCCCGCCGACGTTCGAACTGACCGTCATCGGGTGGGCCCTTGAGGCCCTGAACGAAAGGCCCCGCCACTCACGGCGGATGTTTGGTGGCGGCTTACGCCGTTTACGAGATCACGCGCGAGGTCGCGGAGTTTCTGGTTCCTGTCGCTGGAGGCCTTGCGCAGGATGGCGATGGCTTCGTCCTGGGTGCACCCGTTTTGAGCGATGATCACCCCGCAGGCGATGTTGATCACGGACCGGGTTGTCATGGCCGCGTCCAAGTCTTCCGTCAGTTCGTTCAGTCTCCTGATCCGGAGTGCTACGCGAACGGCTTTGCTGGCCAGCACGGAGAAGGACACTGCCTCAGCGACTACTGCGCTGCTGAACCAGCCTGGGGGTCCCGCGAGGAAGGTCATCGCAGCTGCGCCATCCTCGGCCAACGCCAGCGGAAGCCCAAGCAGGCTACGATCGCCCGCCGCGCTCAACGCGCCGCAACACTGACCCCAGTGCGGTGATGTCAGGACATCATGAGACGAAAACGGTCCGCCACCGGCCACCGCATCGATGCAGGGCCACTCCCCTGGTGCTTGTTCGAGTCGCTTCAGGTCAATCGCTGTGTCGGTGCTGCCGCCGATGGTCCTGGGCCGTTTCCGGCGGTCCAGCGTCACGGCGCATTCAACCCGCATCCCGGCAGCGCGGGAAACAGCGTTCGCAGCCAGGCACGCCAAACCATCAAGAAAGGCCTGCATGTCCTCGCTGGTGACAATGAGGTCACTAAGGCAATCCAAGTCCGCCGCCCAGTTCCAGGCTGTCGTGTTCTCCAAGTCAATACACCTAAGCCTCACAAGCCCATCAAGCAAGTACCTCGTGCACTAGCCAACAGAACTACTGAGAGAAGCTGCCTGTCAATCACTCGACAGCAATCTAGCAAGAACTCCGGCATTTGACATGCCACCGGCCCTGAACCAGACGGTAGAGATACACGGAAATTTCAGCAGGGGTGGCGGTGTTCGATTTCAAGCACCAGACGCTCCTGGCCAGTCCTGGCGGCGCAGAGGTCTCAGCGGGTTAAAACGGGATGCCTCCCTGCTGGCCATACTGACCCTGATCGGATGGGGACGCAGGAGGCTCGTAGAGAATCTGAACAGCCCGCCTACTGCAAAACGGGCCGTCCAGCATGCCTGTGCTTTCGCGAGACACTACCAATCTGGCAGCCCTTCATCAGGTTCCCGGATGGAATGCCTCAAGAATTGATCAAGAAGTGTCCCCGGGTCGCCCTCAACGGTGCGGGGCTTCGTTAGTCCTCGAGGCGCGCGACGGTTTCTTCCTGCCCCTGTACCTGATGATGCTGGCAGCGACGACGTGGAGCTCTTACTGCGGCGACCATCGGACGGCCCTGATCCAAGACATCTGCGCCTAGCCCACTGAACAGAACACAACACCGAACCCTGACCACACAGCCCTGACACCGGGAAGCAGAACCTTTCAGAGCTGAAGAACAGCGACGCGATGTCATGCCGTGAGTCTCCCACCTATCCATGAACGGTCAGAAGCAACACCGCCGTTTGTCATTCTTATATCCCGATCACCGCTGGGCAGGCACTTGGCACAACCAAACCGCTACCGCGCCGGAGCCCATCCGGAAACTTCACTCCGCGCTCCTACGTCGCTTATCTCCTCCCGAACTTTCCGGCCCTACCACGGTCGCCTGGCTGCACTCCAGCCCCTTACCAGCGCAATGGCCCCCTATCGGAACGACGCACAACACCAACGACCAAAGACACAACAGACAAGGGCAAAGGAAAGGGACAATGAATGCGCTCACCATCAAAGACCCGGCAGACCTGCTCAGCTTCATCGGGCACACCCTAGGGTTCTGGCCCGAGGAGAGCCTGGTCTGCATCACCCTGGATAAAGGCAAGGTCGGCGCCACCCTGCGCATCGACCTACCCCGCCAACCGGGAACAGAACTCCCCTACGCCAGGACTGTCAGCAGTTATCTCACCAGTGACACCACCGCGACGAGCATCGTCTTCGCCCTCTACACCTCCCAGCACTGCCAAACAGGGCAACCGAAACCGCATGCAGCGACCATCGCCGCACTCACCGGAGTCCTCTCCGAAAACGGCATCACCATCCGCGACGGCATCTTCGTTAGCGACGACACCTACTCCCCCTACGACAGTGAACCCGGACAAGACATCAGCCTGCCCATCAGCACTACCGAGTACAGCCGCATCAACGCCGAATTCATCTACCGCGGCAGCACTATCGAACCTACCAACCGCATCGTCCTTCCAGCGCCGACCCACGAAGCCGACCACGCCACCGCCGTCGAAAACCGCATGAACACCATCCGCGCCCAGGCGCCCCATCAAGCGGCGCTACAAGCCAGCCAGCTCTGGACGGGCATGCTGGAGTCAAACGACTTCCCAACCGACGAAGACTGCACCACGCTCGTCGCGAACTTCCAATTTCCCCACATTCGCGATCGGCTCATGGCGGACATCCCCGGCATCAACGAACCACCCCAACACATCCTCTTCGCCCAAACTGACACCGCACCTCAATGGTCACGGATCGAATGGGCCCAACAACTCCTCCTCCACGCCTACACCAGAACCAGCCCCCAACACGCAGCACCCATCCTCACCACCATCGGCTACATCAACTGGTGGGAAGGACGAGGATCCAAAGCACACCAATACATGCAACTCGCCCTCGACACCGACCCCGGCTACCGCTTCGCACGCCTCACCGACCAAATGCTCGGAGCTGGCATCATCGCCGGCTGGAACACCAACAAAAACACCGCCTACAAAACCAGACTCGACATGCCCTAACCGCTCGGGTGCATGCCCGATCAGCTTTATCGAATCTGTTTTGTTAGCGAGTTGCTCGGTGTGACGGGCGCCCGTTGCCAGGCCCTGCTACACCCGCGCCCGGGTACTCCCCACACAGAAGAAGCAACGGGTGTCTTTCTCGTTAACGTGTGAGAACCCGGAGGCCGTGCTGGTGCGGCGGGGGTCGGCGAACACCGATTATGCCCCATCCTCAGCTGCGCGCCAGCGTCCGTCGGCGGCTCATGACGCAGCCAAGGCGGCCCCAATGCCAGTCAGAAAACACCCAGGTTACTGTATTTCCGTCCGCGGGCTGCCACCAGTTTCGAGATGGGGACGCCAGCCACGGACGCGAGCTCGTATTCGATCGCATGCGCCATCCGTGTGCAGAATTCACGGGGTTCCAGTGCAGCGTCGTCGCGTTCGTCCACGATGTGGTCCACCAGGCCGCTGGCGTAGAGGGATGCCACGTTCACGCCCTGTACCTCCGCCATGTCAGGAGCGAAAGCTGTGGTGCGATGTACGATTGCGCTGGCTCCTTCGGGCGGGAGCGGCGAGAGCCAGCTGTGCTGCGCCGCTATTGTGCGGTCCGCAGGCAGCAGCGCTAACGCCCCTCCCCCAGTGCCCTGTCCCAGCAGGACCGAGACGGACGGTGATTCCAGTCCGATCAGGTCATACAGCGACCGCGCGATCTCGCCGGCCAATCCGCCCTCCTCGGCCTCCTGGGACAGTGCGGCGCCGGCGGTGTCGATGACCGTGAGAAGTGGCAGGCGCAGTTCCTCGGCGAGCTTCATGCCGCGCCGCGCCTCCCGGAGGGAGCCTGGGCCCATGCCGGGTGCGTCCTTCCTCAGAGGGCGCGAGTGGCCCAGGACTATGCAGGACTGGGTGCCGAACCGGGCCAAGGCCAGCAGCAGACCGGGGTCCTTCTCCCCTTGCCCGGTTCCACTTAGGGGCAGCGCGTCGGTGGCGCCGTACTTGAGGAGCTGTCGGAGATCGGGCCGCCGCGGCTGGCGGGTGATTCCGATGGAGGTCCAAGCGTCTACCTCGGCGGGGCTGACGGACAGGGTGGAGGGAGCGGCCAGCGATGGGACGGGGTACCGGTGGGGCATGAGGATGCGCAGTGCCCGGTCCACCAGGTCAGCCAGGGAGGCGGTGTTCACCACGCCATCGATCAGCCCCTTGTTGAACAGGTTCTCTGTAACCTGCACGTTCTGCGGGAACGGTACGGAGTGGAGCGCTTCGTACACGCGGGGGCCAAGAAATCCCAATAGAGCGCCTGGTTCGGCAACGTTGATGTGCCCCAGGGATCCCCAAGATGCCATGACGCCCCCTGTGGTGGGGTGACGGAGATAGACAAGGTACGGAAGCCCTGCCTTCCGGTGCGCGCGGACTGCGCCAGTGATCTTCACCATGGAGAGGAACGCGAGCGTCCCTTCCTGCATCCGCGTTCCCCCTGAGGCGGGGCCGGCCAGCAGAGGCAACCCCTCCGCGGTGGCGCGCTCCACGGCGGCAACAATCCTCTGCGCCGCCGCATGGCCGATTGAACCGGCCAGGAAGGAGAATTCACTGACAACCAACGCCACTTGTCGGCCACGGATGAGCCCCGCGCCGGTGATCACAGACTCGTCGACGCCGCTGCGCTCACGCGCCCGGGCCAGGTCGCGGGCATACTCTGCGGATACCACGGGTTGCTCCGGCTCAGTGTCCCAAGAGAAGAAGGAGCCCTCGTCCACGACTGCGTCCAGCAGTTCGGCGGCAGTCAGGTGGCACATTTTTTCTGTTGTTGCCATGCTAATTCGCCTCCGACGCCGCGGCGGCAGCCGTATCTACGGGAACGAGGCCCAGCCATTGCCGGATCGCCGGCCCGTCTTCATTGAGCAGCGGTGGCGCGTCGTGTGCGGTCAGGGTGGTTTCGGCAGCGTCGCCGGCTGCGAAGAACCTCAGCGGCGGGCCGGGCAGGATGACCTTGGCCAGCAACGGGTGAACAACGTCCACCACGAGGCCTTGGGAGGCAACTTGCTCCCAGGCGTACACCTCGTTCAGCGAGCGGACCTTCCCGGCCGGGATCCCGGCGTCGTTAAGCTTTTGGAGGAGTTCCGTGGCGCCGTAGCCGGAAAAGACGCGTTCGACGGCGGCGATCACCCCGGCCCGATTCCGCACCCTTTCGGCGTTGCTGGCAAAGCCGGGCGCGGCGAGCTCCAAGCCGAAAGCGTCCGCGAAGGAAGCCCACAACTTTTCGCTGCCCACACTGATCTGGACGCTGCCGTCCTTGCAGGCGAAGAGGCCGTAGGGCGCGATGGACGGGTGGTGGTTGCCCTGGGCCTGCGACACTTCGCCCGCCACGGTGGTGCGGGTACCTTGGAACGCATGAACACCGATCAGTGACGCCAGTAGCGAGGTGCGCACCACCTTGCCCTGGCCGGTCCGGTCCCGTTCCACCAGCGCTGCCAGCACCCCGAAGGCCCCGTTCATCCCGGCCAGCAGGTCGGCGATGGGGACGCCGACGCGCTGCGGGTCGTCCGGCCCGGGACCGGTGAGGGACATCAGGCCGGCCTCGCCCTGGAGAATCTGGTCGTAGCCGCTGCGTTGCGATTCCGGCCCGTCGTGGCCGAAGCCGGTGATGGAAAGGATCACCAGGCGGGGATTAGGCGCATGCATGGCTGCCGGGGAGAACCCCAGCCGGCCATGACGCCTGGGCGGAAGTTTTCGATTACAACGTCGGCGCGTTCCAGCAGCCCGCGGAGCACAGCCTTGCCCTCCCCGCTCTTGAGGTCCAGACTGATGGACTCCTTGTTGCGGTTGCAGGACATGAAGTAGGTGGACTGCAAGTCATCCTCGGGGCCCACAAAGGGCGGGCCCCAGCCCCGGGTGTCGTCTCCGGTACCCGGGTTCTCCACCGGCACCTTTGCCGATGAGCAGGCTAGAGGGCCGGCCTGACGCAGGGACTGTGACAGACGGCAGGATGAGCTGGACCCTCACCGCAGTGCTCCCTGGACCTCGCGGGTGGCGGCGTGGCGGGCTTCGTTGCCAACTATGGAGTTGCGCAGCGTGCCGATTTTCTCGACCTCGACTTCGACGGTGTCCCCGGGCTGGAGGAGCCATTGGGGGGTGCGTGCGTAGCCAACACCGGAGGGCGTTCCGGTGGCGAGCAGGTCCCCAGGGCGAAGGGTGAAGGTCTTGGAAATGTGCGCCAGAGTTTCACCGACGGTGTAGACCATCTCAGTCGTATTCCCGTCCTGCACCGTCTCGCCGTTGACACGGGTTTGGACCCGCAGACCATCGCGGAGGTCACCGACCTCGCCGGCTAGGACCATGGGTCCAACCGGACCGGAAAGGTCAGCGTTTTTCCCCAGGATCCACTGTGAAGTGAGTTTCTGGGCCCGGCGGGCCGTGAGGTCGTTGAAGACCGAATAGCCGATAACAGCGTTCAACGCTTCTTCCGGGGAAGCGTCCACGAGCGTCTCACCGACCCAGGCAACGATCTCGCCTTCCCAGTCCAGACCATCCTCCCCGAACGGAACCGGAACTGCGGCACCGTCCACGGTGAGGGACTGCGTCCACCGTGCGAACAAGGTCGGGTGTTCGGGAAGTTCCTGGTCCTTAAAGGAGCCCTCAGCGACGTGCTTGAGGTAGTTCAGACCTATGCAGATCACCCGGGCTCCTGGCAGAACCGGCGGGACGAACTCCACTGAACTTGCCGGCAGGACCTCCCCCGATGCTTCTGATGCGAGGTGATGGGCAGGTGCGGCCCAGAACTGCTCCAGCCCGGCCAAGACGGAGACGGTCTGCCCGTCCCGGGAAAGCGCAGCGACTTCCACCGGACCAGCATTGCGGCGGATACCTACGATTCTCATGAGTATTCCCTTCGTGCTCCGACAGCCAATGGCGAAAAGAGCTAAAACATTCGCACCTTTTTGTGCTTTAATAGGAGCATGACACAGAACTCCGGCGCCGTACAGCCCGCCGTTCAGGATTCCGAGACACCTCAGAACGCCGCAGCTTCAGGATTGAATCTGCGCGCACCGCGTTCACGGGCTGAACACCTTGCTGCCGCGCTGGAGGAGAGGGTCCGCGCCCAGGGTCTTGAGCCAGGTGCCCTCGTGGGGACCCTGCCGTCGTTGCGTGAAGAAACCGGCTATGCCCGGGCGACGGTCAGCGAAGCGGTCCGGCTTCTGCGGGAGCGCGGAGTGCTGGAAATCCGCCCGGGCCGCACCGGGGGCCTGTTCGTGGCCGAAACGAGCCCCGTTGTCCGATTGCGCCACACGCTCCTGACGGTCGGGGAACAGCCATCTGCCGTGATGGATGCCATTGAACTGCGGGACCACCTCGAAGAGCTCATCGACGTCGGGGCTGCCCGATGCCGTACCGACGCGGACCTCGCCGAGCTGCGCCTTCTCGTGGGCAATATGGAATCCTCGACGGACTGGGACGGGTTCATGCGGGCGAACTGGGCGCTGCACGAAAGGATCGCCGCTATCTGCCCGAACGCAATGGCCCGGGCAGTATACATCGGCACGCTCGGGCATTTATCGTCGTCGGCTTCATCACGCTTCGATGAGGACGAAGCCGCAGCCGCAGCCTACAGGGCTGACCGCCTGAGGGTTCATGCCGAACTTGTGGAAGCGATCGCCAGCGGCGAACTCGCGGCTGTCCGGCAAGCGGTCACCGACCACAACCACTGACCCGGTTATACGAGCACGAAGGAGTGCGCCCATGAGCACAGCAGAATTCCGCCAGTTCCTTTTCCCGCAAGGACATCCCCGCATTGAAGACGTGAAGGGCCTTGATGCCTACGCCTACCGCCAGGAGGCCCGCAAGGCCGGAACCTTCACCGGTGAACTGGTTGAGGGCTGGACACCTCTCTATTTGAATGAATTCCGTGGAGTCACCGAGGACGGCACTTTGCGGGAGGGCCTCTACCCGTTTGCGCCGGCGCTGCCCGGTGAGGAGGCTCCCGTTACCGCCATGGTCGAGGCAGCGGAGGCCCTGCTGGCTGCGGTTTCGGCTGAGGACCGGGACAAGCTCACCTACCCGGTGGATGCGGTGGAGTGGCAAACCTGGGCCAACCCCGAATTCATGCAGTTCGATTCGGGCCTCAGGCTCGAGTTCCAGCCCCAGGACGTCCGTGAAAAAGCTCTGGCGCTTGTAAAGGCGTCCCTAAGCCCGGAAGGCTATGAGCTCGCACACGGCATGATGCTGATCAACGGTTTCCTGGGAGAAGTCGTGGGGCTCCAAAGTGTCCTGAACGAGTTCAGCTACAACTTCGCCTTGTACGGGACACCCCACCACAGCGCACCGTGGGGCTGGCAGCTATACGGGCACCACTGCGCAGTGAATTGCCTTGTCATTGATGGACGTATGTCCCTCAGCCCGGTCTTCTTCGGAGCAGAGCCCAACGAGATCGACGAAGGACCCCACGCCGGCACTGCCGCCTTCGAAGACCGGATCCAGCTTGGGACCAACCTCATGGCAGCGCTGCCGGCCGACCAACTGGCCGCCGCGACGGTCTACCAGCAGATGGTCGACCCGGCCATGCCGGAGGGACGGGTTCATCCCGGAGACGAAAGGCACCTAGCGGGCGCGTTCCAGGACAACCGGGTCATCCCCTTTGAAGGGATCCGGGTGGCGGACATGCCCGCCGAAGCACAACAGATCGCCCTTTCAATCGTCGAAAAATTCGTCCTCCCCTTGCCGGAAGGCCCCCGTGCGGCACGGATGCGCGAGGTCAAAGAACACCTGGAGGAAACCTGGTTCTCCTGGATCGGCGGGCACAAGCCCGGCGATGTCTTCTACTACCGGATCCAGTCCCCAGTTGTCATTGCCGAACTTGACCATCACTGCGGAGTGTTTCTCGACTACCGCACGCCCAAGCAATTCCATGTCCACACGGTTCTGCGGACCCCACACGGCAACGACTATGGCCGGTCCTGGGTCCGTCAATGGCAGGCAGCACATTCGGAGGTAGCCCGATGAGCATTCAAGCCGCCGAAGCCAGACACCAAATCGCAAATCTCCTGCACACGTACGTCGCCGTCGCAGACCGCAAGGACGTAGACGCCGTGGTGGACATGCTGGGAAACAGCCACGTCCAGTTTCCCACTGCCACGTCCACGAATCCGGAAGGAGCACGTGAACTGTTCACACGGTTGTGGAGCAGCCCCGACGGGCACCGCCACGACGTGAGCAATCTGATCGTCAACCCCGGACCTGAGGAGGGCCAGTGGCGCGCCTCAGCCCATTACACGCGATGGCTACTTACGGGCGGCACTCCATTTGTGCACACCCTTGGCCAGTACGAGCTCCTGGTGAACAGCGGGGATTGGTCCGTTCGGCACTTGACCGTCAGCCGCATTTGGACAGCCGGATCCTAAGAGGCAATGATGTTCCGGTGATGAAGCCGTGACGACCCTTTCCCGTGTCAGTCTGGTCCTGGACGCCCTCGCCGAAAGCCGGGGGCGTCTTAGCCTGTCTGAACTCGCTGCCCGCACAGGCCTTCCCCGATCGTCCGTGCACCGGACCATCCAGGACCTGGAGGAAGAGCTTTACGTTGTCCGCACACCAGGCCGCCCCGGATACGCCCTGGGCCCGGGCGTGCTGAAATTCGGCATGGCCGGCCATCTTCACCTGCTAAGCGCCAACCGCGGACAGCTTGTCGCCCTGGCGCGGGCAACAAACGAGAACGCCGAGTTGGCCATCTTCAGTGGCCGCGAAGTTGTCATCGTCGACCAGGTAGCCTCCCCTGAGCGCCTCAAGGGTGTCACCAAGGTCGGCAGGAGCTTCTCACTACACGCCAGCTGCGTCGGCAAGGCCCTGCTGGCGGCGCTTCCACCGGCCCGGGCCGAGGACCTCCTCCCCCAGGAACTCGAACAATTCACGGACACCACCGTCATTAACAGGCTGGAGCTTCAGAACGAAGTGCAGCTCGTTCGACGTGTCGGCGTGGCCGTGGACATTGAAGAACATGATCTGGGCATCTGTGCCCTCGCGACAGCAATGACCGGTCCAACCGGTGCACTGCAGGCCATAGCTGTCGTTATGCCGACAAGCCGCTTCGCCGCCAAAAGCCCCGCAGCCCTAGAGGCCCTGAAGGAGCTCAATCCGGTCATTGACCTACCGGGTGCCAAGGAGCATTTGGAGCGCAAGAAGCGGGCCGGACTCGGTTGAGTCCGGCCCGCCTATTTGTGGTGTTTCCTCTGGACTTATTTACGAGGGCCGCGGGACACTCATGCCCCGTTTCTGCGACGCAGAGCGGCGGTAGGATCCGTGAGAAGAACGTGAGCTGGTCGTAGGCGTGCTGGAGGGGTTGGGAGCGGCCGCTGAGGTGAACAGGGTCTCCAACTGGCCGCACCTCCTTCGACGGCGTTCCATGGCATTAGTGGAGGACCAGAGTGTGAGCTGAACAATAGCTGCCCTGAAATCAGGAAGAGTGCCGCCTCAGGCAATTACCGTCCCGCAAATCGGGACACTCTGTGAGTCGAATCACGTTGAATTCCTTACGTTTGATGCAGTGATGCCTCGAAGTGGAGGCGTGAGATCGAAAGGTATATCAATGAAGACCATCGGCGGCTCAGGCCTTCAGAGTGCAGACGTAACCATCGTCGGTTTCGGTCCCGTGGGGAAACTGCTCGCGCTCCAGCTTGGACGCCGGGGGCACCGGGTGCTCGTCGTCGACCGCAAGGAAACCGGATATCCGCTTCCTCGCGCCGTGACGCATTGCTCCGATTTTGCGCGGATCCTGCAATCCGTGGGGCTCGCCCCCGACAGCATCCCTGACGTGACCCAGCCCTATGACGACATGTACATCTGGCGGAACGGTCAAGGCGAAACTCTTGTCGAGGTTGACTGGAGCGGGCGCGGAGAATCCGGTTGGTACAACACTTACTTCTTCAACCAGCCTGCACTGGAGGACCGTCTTGACGCCATGGTCAAGGAACTGCCCACGGTCACCGTCCTCCGTGGTTGGGAAGCCGGGGACATATCCCAAGACAAGGACAGCATCCGCGTCAAACTGACCCGGACCAGCGACGGAGAACATGTTACCGCCGTGTCCGACTGGCTTATCGGTGCCGACGGAGCCAACAGTGCAGTGCGCCAGCACGCCGGGATTGAATGGCATGACGAGGGTTTCTTTTACGACTGGCTAGTAGTTGACGTCAAGCCCGGACCTGGCCTCAAATTTCCCCACGTCGCCTCTCAGTTGTGCGATACCTCCCGCCCGGCGACGATGGTCCCCGGCGGGCCCGGGCGGCGCCGCTGGGAGTTCATGCGCCTGCCGGGGGAAACCCGGGAAGAACTCAACCGCACGCAGAAGGCATGGGAACTGCTGGCCCCTCACGGCGTCACGGCGGAGAACGCGAAGCTCGAACGGCACTCGGTGTACACCTTCCAGGCATGCTGGGCAACCGAGTGGCGCCGAGGGCGAATTCTCCTTGCCGGCGACGCGGCCCACCTCATGCCCCCGTTCGCCGGTCAGGGGCTGGGAGCTGGCGTCCGCGATGCCATGAATCTGGCGTGGAAGCTGGCTGCAGTAGTCGACGGCCTCGCTGATGACTCTTTGCTGGACACATACGGTCCGGAGCGTTCCCAGCATGCCACCGCCTTCGTGAAGTTCTCGATAAGTCTTGGTCAGGTCATCTGCCTTACCGAGCCGGGGGAAGCAGCGACACGCGACGGGCGCATGATCGCTGAATGGGAAACCACCCGGAAAGCACCGGCCCCACCCCGCCCCGGGCTAGGTCTTGGCCTGCACACCGGCCCGCACGGTGGAGAACTCGCCATTCAGGGGCGCGTGACCGGGCCCGGCAAGACGACCATGCTGTTGGATGACCTACTGGGCGGCCCAGGCGTACTTCTCACGAAGCGCAGCTCCATGCTCACGGGCATCTCCTTGGAAGACCAGAGGCGCCTCGGGCTCATCGGGATCCGCCTGGCCAGCTTCGAAGAGGACAGTGTCGTCTCTGACGGCGTGGAGATCATCAATGACATCGATGGAACATACCACCAATGGCTGGACACCCTCAGCACACCCGAGTCCCCCGTCGACGTCGTACTGATCAGGCCGGACTTCCATCTGTACGGGACAGCCACCGGCGCTAGAACCAAGGAGCTCACCTCGGGCTTCCTGGCAGGACTTCGCTCCCGGCATCTCGCCGCCGCCTTTTAGGAGTAATGGATGCGCCGCGTACTGGACTGGAGCGCTCTGCCCGATATGGGGGTGAAAATTCGACAAGACGGGTTCAGCGTCTGCCGGGACCTTGTTGATGCTGTCACTCCAAACGGAGACATCCTTTGGGCCCAGCAACACAGGGGCGGTAGACGGCTCCACGACAGACAAGGCCTCACGCTACGAAGCGTGGACCGTAGAAGACCGGCCAAGCTTGGTATATGGGACCTCTACGAGCGGTACAGCAATTTCCCTCGGAACTTACCCGCTTCGCCCTTGACTGCGGCGGGGCAGAATGAAGGCCGTCCGGGCCGTCGGAAATCGCCACGGCAACTGCCCCGCCGCCACCAGGAATAGTGTGACGGCATCCGTCAGCAGGCCTTACCTGCACTCAGGCTGCCCCCGGATGGGGCGTGCCTCACTGGACGAACTGCCTGTCGCCGGCGAACGTCACGGCTATGAAGTTCGGGTTAGGCATTCACCTGGTCCTTCCCGAGACGCCACCCTCTGCCGCGGGTCGTACCCGAGGGCAACGATGTTAGGGAGCTGGCCGCGATCGGATGTGTGCCGGTGGCGGTGACCAGCACATATCCGGCGAGTTCGCGGGCGATGGCGACGTTGGCGATGACTGGACGCTTGCGGCGATCGAGGAGCTGATCCAGCGCTCGTGCAGGCGCCCGTTCTTGGCGTGACCCCAGGTTCGCGCCTCTGAGGTGGCTTCTTCCTCGCGGGACCGTATCAGCCGGGACGGGTCGGCGGTGGTGCCAGACGGCCTCGACAAGCAGCCGCCGGGTGTGTCCATTGCCGGTTTTTGGGGATGGAGCCAAATGGCCGGGACGTGCCGGAGGCATGCTCTGCCGCGACCAGGCCCACCCGCCGAAATAGACGATACCTTGGCGCAGCAAGAGTTTAGAGATCGGGTGCCAGGAACGCATGAGACTCCGCGGACGTCTTCGCGGGAACGGAGCAGATCCCGCGCTGCTTCCTGGTCCGCTGAGGGAATTCTTACCCCCGTGACCTCAGCCAACCTCGGCAGCCGGACCGGATACAACGCATCCTTCGCGTCGGTCTTGATCCGGTCACCGGACGAACACTGAAGCTTCGACGGTGCCGCGACCACTATGCCGATCCCGGAGACCAGAAGTAACCGGGCCATCCCGAAGCCCGTCGGGCCTGCCTCGTAAACGACTCTGACCGGCGATGGCAGGGAGAAAATCCAGACACGAATCTCTCCCTGGTCCGGAGTCATCCGGTGCAGAATGATTTCGCCGGTCTGCGTGTCCAACGCGCATAAGACATCAGTTCGGGCACGGACACCCAAGCCAACGCTTGTACGGTCGAACATAGCTGAAAGCTCCGAATTTCCAATGTGGCACTACCTGTCCGCCAAGTGTGGCAGGCACCCCACGCCTTGCTTTGAAAGGGAGGTTCCAGCCCCCAAACCCACACTTTACGGGCCCTTCTGACAGAGGCCATCAGCACCGGAAACTGGATCCGATCGAGACCGGATTGGCCGCGCATCACGAAAGGCCGGAGACCAAAATGAAAAAGCAGCCAGCCTGCAGGCCTATAGGTCTGGCGGGCCAGCTCAAAGGTTCCTATTCTTAAGAGAAGTTTAACGTTTCAGGAGTGGCCGTGGCTGAACCAAGCACGATCGCCCTGCGTGCTTTTGTCGCAGTGGCGGAGCACCTGCATTTCACGCGTGCGGCGCAGTCACTTCACATGACGACTCCTGCGTTGAGCCAGCAGGTCCATCGATTGGAGTCTCTACTCGGGGCGCCGCTCTTCGTCAGGTCTTCCCGGCGCGTTGAACTCAGCGTGCAGGGAACTGAACTGTTGCCCCTGGCCAAAGAGGCTATTGACGCAGTCGACCGAATTCAGTACTGGTCCAACAAGCGCCTGGAAAAAGTACTCAGCGTAGGCTTTGTGCACGTGGGAGCACCGGACAGGCTGGCCGGCATCTTCACGGAAGTGCCCGAGCGTTTGGATGGCGCCCGCTTGGAGTTCCGTCATATCGACCGGGACACCATCCTTGGCGCGTTGCGTGACGGCAGCATCGACGTCGCCTTCAGCTGGGGCCCCAACTGGTTCGACGGGGTAACTACAAGGACCCTCTCAACGGCTCCCCGCGCAGTCCTCTTCAGCGCAAACACATCTCGCGATCTCATCCGGTCAAGCCACGACCAAATTTCCATAACTCAGCTGAGCAGTATGCCGTTCCTCGTTCCGGCGTCCGCGGACGAGCGGTACACCAGCTGGGCCTTGGCGGATCCTCGTCCCGACGGCAGCCGACCTAAGCGCGGTCCTCGTGTGCACAATCTGGACGAGGCATTGGCGATGGTGGTCACCGGATTGGGTGTCTGCCTCGTCCCGGAACCTGTGGCTCAGGCCATTCAACACCCTGGGGTGTTTTGGGCAACGGTGAATGACATTCCTGCGGTGACATTCAACGTATGCACCTGGCAGCGCCCCGCCTCCTCGCTGGGGGATCGCTTTGCCAGGCTGGTGAGCGCGGAATTCGCCCAAGACAGTACCGAACGCGATGCCCTAGGTGCGGGCTTACCGCGTCCAGCTGCACCCTAGCCAGCGGCCGCCTAAGCTCCTACTCCAGGGCAACATCGGCATGCTCCGGGTAAGCGCACAGGAACTATTAACACGTAGTTAATGATCGCGGCCGATTTCGACATGGACGAAATGTAACTGGTGTCACATGCTTTAGGTAGACCAGAATTCCTGAAGGGCTCTGGGACCACCTAGGTAAGGATCAAAGATGATCAACTTTTGGCTTGCTTCCCGCCCAAAGCCGGGTGCGGACCGCGACATGTTCGACTTTGAGTGGGGCGTAATTCATGTCGCCCTCATGCTGACCACCCCGAGCGTGATGGCGGGTTTCACGAAATACTCCCAACACCGTGCGGTCGACGATGTACCGGATAGCTGTTTCCCTTATGGGCGTCATGAAAAGGGCTGGTATTCCATTGCGAACCATGTCATGCCGGATGTTCATGCTTTGGAGGCGATTTTCGGAGGAGAGGACTACCCTCGCCGGATGCAGCCGCACTCATTTGGTGACAAGGAGTTCGTTATCGAACTTACCTCCGTGGTTACCGACCACTCATTTGGTCCCGGAATGAAGCCGGGCCATGGGGTGAAAGTCGTCAATTTCGTCGCTCCGGCAGAGGGCATCGATCGTGACACGTTCGAGCGTGTGGGACGCGGTGAGTATTCGGCGCGTATCGCTGAACTTGCCGGCGAGGGCGAAGACCTCCGCCGTTACGTGCAAAACACTCAGCTGCCCCTGGACGCAGCGATGTTCAAAGGCACCCTGTTTGAAGCGGGTGGCGTGCAGACCTACTCCGGAATCGAAGAGCTTTGGTTTCCCGACCGGGAGGCAGCACGCCGCTTCAGGGAGCGCCGGGAATCGGACCAGAAGTGCAGGGAACTTGAAAGCAGCATTATTGATGCGGGGCGCAGTTTCTCGATGACGGTGGTGGAGCGAGTGGTGTGGGATTACACCGGCCCAGATCCTCTCCCGCGCCCTGCGGTGGAGACGCCCGGCAGTGTCGAGGCGGGAACGCTCGCCACGGAGCGCAATTGGGGGCAGTGGAATACAGAGATCTCTGCCAAGGATGGAGTACTGACATGACAGAAGCAACTACTGCACGCACAGGCCCGGCTTGCTCAACGGAGGAACAAACCCAAACAGACGCACGTCTCGGGCGCACCTACCGCCCCGGCAGGGAGCCCTCCCAGCCTCTGCCCGGCGCAGAGCCTCACCCGGGTTTCGGCTACCGACGGGAGGAACACGGCAACATGCTCATCGAACGTGACGTGGCCATTCCAACCCGAAGAGGAACCGTTTACGCTGATGTCTTCCGGCCGCGCAACGCAACCCAGGTTCCGGTGATCGTGGGCTACGCACCTTTCGGTAAGCACCCCCACCTCGACATCGAAACGCTGTGGGCCGGGTCCGGCATCCCGTTCGAGACGCTTTCGGATTTTGTGCCCTGGGAACAGTTCGACCCCGTTCCCTGGACGGAATGGGGCTATGCCATCGCCATCGTCGATGGCGTGGGCAACTGGTACTCCGAGGGGGACGCGACCTACTTCACGCCAGAAGAAGCTTGGGCGGGTCATGACATTGTCGAGTGGCTCGCCCAGTGCGACTGGTCAACGGGCAAGGTGGGCTGGGGTGGAGTGTCGTACTTCGCCATGACCGCCTGGTCTGTCGCGGCAACAAAGCCGCCCCACCTAGCTGCTATTTTGCCCTGGGATGCTGCCAGCGACTGTTACCGTGAGGCCTTCCTGCACGCTGGCATCCCGTCTTTCCCTTTCATCCACGGCTGGATGCAGCTCACCGGCACCGGCCAGCAACGCGTCGAGGACATGGAAGCTGGGATGCGCGACCACCCAACCTTCGATGAATACTGGCAGTGCAGGGTCGCGGACTGGAAAGCCGTGGACGTACCCACTTACGCCGTGACCGAGTTCCCCAACAACCTTCATCTTCGGGGAACAGTCGAGGCTTGGAGAGGTATTAGTTCGCCGGACAAGTTCCTCGAGATACGCGGGGATAAGGAATGGGAGGGCTTTTACCAGCCCGAGTCCGTCCAGCGCCAAAAGGAGTTCTTCGACCGCTACCTCAAAACCGTCGACAACGGCGTCAGCGAGTGGCCGCGGGTCCGCATCGGCGTGCGCACCCGCGAGGACCAGTGGACCTTCCGGGACGAAACCGATTGGCCCCTGCCCGACGTCACGTACGAGACATTGTGGCTGGACGCGGACGCAGGGACATTGAACACCCAACGACCGGAAATGGCCGCCGCCGTATCGTATGCGTCAACTGACGACAGCGGAGCCGCTACATTCGATATCCGTTTCGACGAGCGCGTTGAGATGACCGGCAACGCCAAGCTCAGGCTGTGGATTTCAACTGACCTCAGCAATGACGCCGATCTTTTCGTTGGAGTTGAAAAACTCGATCAGCACGGGAAACGGGTACCCTTCACGTTCTCCCAAATGTATGACGACGGGCCGATGGGCTTCGGCTGGCTGCGGGCCTCCCATCGCGCACTGGATGAGGAGCGGTCTACGCCGGAGCGACCCTGGCACTCGCACGCCCGGCGGGACTGGCTTGTCCACGGCAAACCGGTGCCTGTGGACATCGAGATCTGGCCTAACAGCGTCCTTTTCGAACCCGGAGAGAGCCTCCGCGTTATTGTCAAGGGAACGCCCGTACAACGCTACAGCGGAAGGTTCGAAATCGTCTTCGCGCCCCTGCACAACGCCGGCAACCACACAATCCACACAGGCGGAGAGTTCGACAGCCACCTCTACCTCCCCGTCGTCAAACGCTGATCGGCCTTGTGTCACCTTCTGGAGGGCGGAGACCGCCGCCCTCCAGAAAAACATACAGAAACATTTGACGGTGTTCCTCGCCAACAGGCAGCGGGACATCACCCCAGAAATCCCAAATTCTGTTCCACGACGACAACCCGTCGACTCGCAGACCTTTGACGTGCCTTTCGAACGGAAACAAGGCGAATAACCCGCCTCATTCCCGGGCAGCAACCCGAGTGAACCGGACCCCTCGCGGATCTGGTCATCACCAGCATGGGTAGGTCGACGAACCACCCTGTCCGACCAGAGCCACGGAACGCAACGACGCCCCCACAGCTTCTTTTCAGCCGTCTCAGGAGCGACCCCAATATCAGAGAACCAACCGAAGACGTCACACCCACCCAAAATCATTTTGCGAATCAAAGGAGATTTGATGAATACCACGATCATCACGCGCAGGGCAGGCACTCCTGCACTGGTAGGCATACTCGCCCTCGGGGCTATTCTGTCCGGCTGCGCAGCCGCAGATCCCGCAGGGCAAGCGCCGTCAGCGATTGAAACGGCCGGAGACGGGCAATGCGGAAGCATCCCGACAACGCCGCTGAATGATCCCGAAGGGCTCATTTCAAAGATGGACGCTGCCGCCAAGGCAGCCTACACAGGATTCTCGGGAGCCCTCAAGCCCAGTTTCTGGAGCAACTGGAAGCCGGCCACGCCTCCGCCATATGACGTCGCCATCGTCTACTCAACAGAAGCCGTGCCGTACCAGGCGACCCTTCTGAAGACTGTGAAGGAGGCGCTGGAGAAAGACCCACTCATTGGGAAAGTCACTGTGTCATTCGCCGAGAACAACCTTCCGACACAGTTGCAGCAGTTCCAGGCGGCCATCCAGGCCGCCCCGGATCTCATCCTCTATCAGCCGCTGGCACCTGATCCTTTCGTGCCACTGAGTGAGCAGGCAGCCGCGGCAGGCATTCCTTCGCTCACCATGCAGTCAGTTGTTCCCTCCGACAAAGTCATAAACATCTCCCCCAATTCCTTCCTTCTCGGAGCCCGGCCAGCAGCCGAAGTAGCAAAATTGATGGGGGGCAAGGGAACCATGCTGGGAGTACGCGGGGTCAAAGGCGTCTCAATCGAAACGGAGACCTTCGAAGGAATCAAGCAGGTCATCGGGCTGTGCCCCGAAATCACCCTGGACGACTCCGTGGTCGGCGCCTACAACCCCACAACCGCAAAGACGGAAGTGCTGAAGTGGCTAAGCACTCATCAGACTGACGTTGGCGGCGTGGTCCACGCAGCCATCATGGGCAACGGAGTCATCAGCGCGTTCGAACAGGCAGGCCGGCCGATGCCGCCCATGGCCGATGCCGCGGCGAGCGAAGGAAGCCTCGCCTACTGGCAGAAAAACGCACCCGAAGGTTATCGGGGTGCCGCAACCGGGCAGGGCCCCCAGGCCATGGGTGGTGTAATCGCTGATGTTGCTCTCCGGGTCTTGAATGGAGACGGCGTAAAGGTGAACACCGTCCTGCTTGAGCCGGCTCTTGTCACGGACAAAAACCTGGATGACTGGGCCGTCAGCGGCGCGGAAGTGTCCTCTGGCAAGTCCGCCGAACCGCCAGCTGGCACCTTTCCGCCAGCGGGCTATATTGACCAGTTTTTTGCGAAGTGAACGCAATGATGCTCGCAGGCCCCGACAGGGACAGCAGCATGGGTTTGCAGCCGGCGAGAGAGGACAACACGCCAGCGACGTCGGTGACCCCGGTACTGCGCGTTGAGAAGGTAGCCAAGTCGTACGGCCATACCCGCGCCCTCACGGCTTGCGACATGGAACTATTTCCCGGCGAAATCCTCGCCGTCATGGGCGAAAACGGCTCGGGGAAAAGCACGCTCGTGAAGATTTTGACCGGAGTTCAAAATCTCGACGAGGGAACACTCTCAATGGACGGCCGACGGCTGCGCCCATTCTCCAACCCGGTGGACGGGATAAGCGCAGGTATCGTCGCAGTGTTTCAGGAAGTACCCATCATTGAAAACCAAACCATATTGGACAACATATGGGTCGGTTACGACGGAATGTTCAGAAACAGGCTTCGAAAGGCTGAGAAGCGTCAAATTGCAGACAAGGTGCTCAAGGCACTCTTGGGCCGACAGTTGGACCTTGACCAGCACACCGAATCCCTGTCGTTGTCCGATCAGCAGGCGTGTTGCATTGCCCGCGCCCTCGTCAAGAAACCGAGGATACTCATTCTCGACGAGTCGACATCGGCACTTGATATCGCCACTCGGGATCGACTTTTCAAGACCTGCAGCCAGCTAACCGGCGAAGGCACCAGCATCATCTTCATTTCTCATCGTATGGACGAAGTAATGGCGATTGCTGACCGGGTCACAGTGCTGAGGTCGGGCAGAACAGTCGGCCACTTCACCCGCGGCGAAGCAACCCCTGAAGTCCTTGTCAGTTCGATGACCGGAAAAACATTTTCCCAGACCGAAGAATCGGTTGACGTACGAACGTCAAGACTGGATGACAAAGTCCAGCTGGAGACGCAGGAACTCAAACTGTCGGCAGAGTCAAAAGGCATCAATTTCCATTTGAGGAAGGGCGAGGTCGTCGCCCTGGCGGGGCTCGAAGGCCACGGCCAGGACCACTTCCTCAGGGCCCTATGGGCCTTGGAACCTGTGGCCGGCGCCGTCGTCGCTTACACCAAGAATCAGGCCCAAAAGATCACTTCGCCCGCAGATGCCGTGAGGGCTTCCATTGTTTACGTTCCTCGCGACCGCCGGACGGAGGGTATCTTTCCCAATCAATCCATTGGAGACAACTTCTCTATAGCAACACTGTCGCAGGACGTGCAGTTTGGTGTAGTGAAGCCGTCTCGGTCCTTAACACGATTGAAAGCCTTCAAAGAGACGCTGAAGATCAAAATGAGCAGCGACCGAGACCCCATAACAACACTCAGCGGAGGCAACCAGCAAAAGGTTGTCCTTGCCCGATGGCTGGCTGCGCAGCCGGACGTAGTTCTCCTCAACGACCCGACCAGAGGAGTTGACCTCGGTGCAAAACGAGATATTTACGCGCTCATGAGGCGAATGACTCAGCAAGGAGTGTCATTCATTGTTCTTTCCACAGAAGTGGATGAAATCCTGGAAATTGCAGATCGCACTTTGGTTTTCAGAGAAAATAACGTCTTCGTAGAGCTTGATCGGACGATGACCACCAGAGAGAAACTGGTTTCGAGTTTCTTCGGACATGAGGATTCCCAGTGACAAGGACCAATAAAATATCGAGGTTATGGCAACGCCCCTACGCCATTGCCGCGATGCTGACAATAGCTCTGCTTGCAGCTAATCTCATCGTCAATCCCGCTGCCTTCTCGCCCCAGTACATGCCGCAGACCATTGCCGCATTCGCACCCTTTGCATTGGCTGCCATGGCGTCAACACCTGCGATACTCGGAGGCGGCGGCGGCATAGACATATCCGTGGGCCCAGTCATGTCGCTAGTCAACATAGTCATCGTTACTCTACTCCTGCCAAGCCAATTGCTGGACGGACCAGTTATGGGAGTTACTGCCGCGCTGGTTCTCGGCCTTGGCATAGGGGCGCTTAACGGTGTCCTGGTCGCAGTGCTCAGGTATCAGCCCATCATCGCTACCCTTTGTGCCATGTTGATCCTCATCGGTATCAATATTCGGCTCGCCCCTTCTCCCATGCAGGCCGGTGACAACTGGACAGACGCCGTCAGCAGCTCCTGGGGCCCTGTCCCCGTCGCGGCGGTCCTCATTCTTGCTCCTCTTGCGCTTTGGGCGCTCTTGGGCAAAACGGCCTGGATGACAAACCTCTACTCGGTGGGAGGAAGCGACACCGCAGCCTTCACCTCTGGCGTAAATGTCACGGCCGTGCGGGTCGTTGCATACGCGACAGGTGGGCTCTTCGCGGGAATCGGAGGCATAGCGCTGACGGGAATCCTACGCTCGGGCGACAGTACCGTGGGCATGCAGTACACGCTGATCGCAATCACCGCCGTCGTGCTGGGCGGGACTTCCATGACCGGCGGCCGGGGCGGCATGGGAGGTTCCCTCGCGGCGGCAGCGGCCATTTTCCTGTTTCAGATACTGCTCTCCGCCATGCGCGTGCCAACGCCCTGGCTGAACCTAACATACGGAGCACTGCTCATTGGAGCCATCATCGTGACAGTCCGGACCTCAACGGCCAACAAGACCAAAGGAAAAGTGGCATGAGCTCCCCCACCAACGCCGTATCAACGGACACTTCACGGGCGAAATCCGGAAGGATCCGTGACATTCTTACCCGGGGCAACGGCCGCGTGCCGATGCTGCAACTCGTTATGCTCGCGACGCTGATAATCCTGGGTGCTTCGCTCATACCCGGGTTTACCCGCTTGAACAGCGTCTACTCCATGTTGATAATCGCAAGTTTTCTTGGACTTGCAGCACTGGGACAAACTCTTGTCGTTCTTTTGGGGGGCCTTGACCTTTCAGTGCCAGCGTTCATTGTGCTGAGCGCAATGTTAACATCCGAACTATACGGTACCTATGACTGGCCCTTCCTCGCCATTGCGGCATTCATAGTTATCGTATCGCTTGTGGTCGGCGGAATCAGTGGCTATATTTCCCACAAATATCGCGTCCAACCACTAATTGTCACTCTGGGAGTTGGAACAGTAGTGACCGGGGCGACCCTTATTTGGATCGGCGGAAAGCAGCCAGGCTCCGCACCCGCCTTTCTTTCAAATTTCGTATCCCCCGTCGGCACAACCTTTGGTCTCAAAATACCCCCTGCTGTGGTGCTCTGGTGCCTACTTGCAGTAGGCGTCGGGTTTATTCTGCGGCACACAAAGTTCGGGAAATCTCTTTACGCGACAGGATCGAGTATCCGAGCAGCAGAATTAGCCCTTGTCCCCACCCGCAGAATCTGGGTGTCAGCATTCTCCCTCAGCGCCCTTTCTGCCGCCGTCGTAGGCGCCCTCCTTGCAGGCTTCAGCGGAAGCGCGGATCTCACAATGGGTGACCCCTACCTGTTCCAGAGCCTGACGGCAGTAATAGTCGGAGGCACTGCCTTTGGCGCCCGGGGAGACTATTGGCATACCTTCATCGGCGCGTTGCTTCTAACGGTACTATCGACCATTCTCATTGGGGTGGGGTTTTCCAGTTCAGATCAGACGATTATCTACGGGATCCTGATTCTCGTCGTAGCCGCTGGGTACAGCAGGGACCGGGCCCTCCGTGACAGGGTTTAGTCGGCAAGCCTTGATGCCAACCACAACTCTTTCTCCCAGTGCCGACACCACGAGGTAGGCACGAACCCCAGTAGTCAGACCTTGTCGCCGCTTCGCAGGCCCTTATCCAAGTCAACGAAATCATGAAAGAGATGCCATGCTCAACCCAGTTCCAACTCAACTAGGTCCAGTCCAAGGCCGTGAAAATAACGGCGTCCGCAGTTGGCTTGGCATCCCCTACGCCGCGCCACCTTGGGGCCAGCACCGCTTTGCACCGCCCCAGCCACGTACCCCATGGAACACTGTTCGTGATGCCTGCTCCTACGGGCCCCCGGCACCCCAAGGTTTGCAGCTGCCAGGCTCGGATATCGCGCCGTCGACTGATCCCGCACCAGACTGTCTGACCCTAAACGTGTGGGCCCCAACTCCAACGCCAGAACCGTTGCCGGTCATGGTGTGGCTCCACGGCGGAGCTTACCTCGCAGGTGCAGGATCAGAAAAGGCCTACAACGGAACGTCACTGGTCCGTGAAGGCGTCGTCCTGGTCACCGTGAACTACCGGATGGGCGTGGACGGCTTCGGACAGATCGAGGACACCGTCTCAAACCGCGGGATTCTCGACCAGATCGCGGCCTTGGAATGGGTGCGGGACAACATTGCCGGCTTCGGCGGTGATCCGCAAAAAGTCACGATCTTCGGAGAATCCTCAGGAGCCGGCTGTGTCCTGGCCATGCTCGCCATGCCATGCGCCCGCGGCCTGTTCCACCGTGCCATCGCCCAAAGTATTCCGCGCATGTTCCTCACCCAACCGCTCGCGCACTCGGTCACCCAGGCCATTGCCACCGCAGCTGGCATAGAAGGAACAGCAGATTCGAGCTTCCTAAAGAAGTTGAGTCCTCAAGCGCTGGCAGACGCAACGCGGCTTGTTATGAGCACTATGGGAGAACGCGCAGACCATTGGGGACCTCTTGCCCACTCTCCCTCGCCCTTTGGGCCGATCGTGGATGGGGACACCTTGCCCGAGGACCCCTGGACGGCGCTTCGTGGTGGCGCCGCCCGTGATATCCCGCTGATCACAGGTCACACCCGCGATGAATACCGTATCTTCACCGCCCAACAGAAGCGGTTTAACATCTCAAGCGATGAAGCGGATACCGCTCTGCACATCTTCGCACCCAACGGAGACGCCGACAGCTACCGCGCCATCATGCCGCAGGCAGAACCCGGGGAGGTATACGAAAAAGTCATCACCGACTACCTGTTCCTTGCCCCAACAATGGAGGCTGCAATCGCCGCCACTGATGCCGGGGGACACGTTTTCGTCTACGAACTGTGCATCGACCCGGTTGGGGGCATTGGCTCACCGCACGCCATCGACCTGCCCTTGACCTTCGATACCCTTGACACCGGATTAGGAGCGCTGATCCCGGAACCAACTGCCTCCGTTATCGAATCCGGCGTCAGGATGCGCACTGCGTGGACCCGCTTCGCCGCAACCGGAAACCCGGGATGGCCACAATGGGGCCCAGAGCAGACGGTACAGATATGGGGCGGCGAGAATCCTGTGTCGCGCTACCCCGAAGCCGAACGACTTGAACTGACCCTGACGGACAATTGCGGCGCCCTCCAGCCATTGCAATACCAAGATCTGGGCCGGTGAATCCGGCCCTCCCTCCGCTAAACGTCACCTGAGATTCGTTGATTGGACGCCCCAGCCTGCACTACTGCCGTCGCGGCGAGCGTCACCGGGTGAGTGTCCAGGCCGAACCGGCCTGACTGTGCCGACGTCTCCTGATGCGTGGCCAGCCCGCTAGGGGACTGAATCCATCCTGACCGAAATCCGGGAGCCGGCCTTCCGCGTCGGGCAGCCCTGCAAGGTTACTCAACGCCAAAAAAGACAAGGAAAAGAAACAATGAAGCTCTCCTGCAAGACAGAATATGCGCTCGCTAGCGAGATTGAGCTGGCCGGTTACCCTGCGCAGGCTGCAGCCGGCAACCTCAACTCACGGACTATCCAGTCATGACAGGCGTGGCAGTGTCATCACCAGCGGCCACTGCACCCAAAGAGCCGCGCTGAAGTCTGCAGGACACGTCATCGTAGACTCTCTGGTCGCACACGGTATCAAGCGGCCTACAGCCAGGACTTAGCTCAGCAGCCTTGGAACTCCAAGACCCTGAATCGAGGCACCGGCAAACCTGCATGGACCTGGACACCTCCCCGCCCGGGAGCTCCAGGGGCCGCCTACTGATTGCCCGGGATCAACTCATTGCTAACATCGTCGCCCCTCAGTTCATCGTCGATGTTGCCTCATCGTGACATAACCTTGTCGTAAGCAGCACGAAATACCTAAGAAATGCCGTCCCATTCCGTATGCCGATGCACTGCGCATACCAGCAGCGAAAAGAAGGTTCGGTGTTAGAGCCGCAGCAGCGCGACCCCGCAGACGAAGCGCCTCTTCGCGAGGGAGAGAAACGCTTGAGGCGACGTCCTGTTACACCATGGAGACAACGCTCGGACTTACGAGGGAATCATTGAGTCCAAGACGAGCGACGGCCTCATCAACTGGATGAAGACGAGCTAAACGATATGTGCGCGACTGTCAATCCGTCCATGTAATCCAGTGACTTGGCATCTCGTCGTCTTGAGAGTCGGCCAATCGGAGCGGTGGAACTTAATGAGGAGTTTGCCCCATAATCTTTTGCTTGCATACCGCGACTAGGCATCGATCCCGAGACTGATAACAACGACGACGTAGCTATCGCGTTGGGCGACCCGCCGGGTTCCCGCGGTTCCAGGATTGACATTACATTGCTGGGCAGAATGGAGCGCGAAGACGCGCGCATCGGCCTTGCCACTTTGTGCGTCGGTGTAGGCCAGGGCACAGCGATGCTCCTGGAGCGTGTCTAGCGATTCACCCTACGTCAGGTTAGCGAGCGCTGCTGAGCCCTTGCAGGCGGAGATGGATTCCTGAAATGCGGGGATCAAACGGTCCCTTTGGGCGCTAACATCCCGCTGGCAGGCGCCCTTCTGCAATTCGTTCAGTGGGAATGCCATTTCTTTCGCACAGCCCCGGGGTGAGCAGATTTTGCTGGCCCTTCGCTTCCGGGCCGTTCACAAACTTCCTGGACCGGACTTCTTCAACCCGGTTACCGCCTCATCGAAGTAGTAGTTGGAACGCGGACCTCCGTCGAACTGGCGCGTACGGCCGGAGGGCGGGTTGAAGCGCAGGATAAGGCTGCAGTAACGGTCAATGACGCGCCAGGCTCGCATCGTCACGTCTTACTTCGGGCCCTTCGCCAGGCGGCGAAGGGCCCATCTTCAAAGCCTGTCCGAGTGATCCATATCAAATAGACCGCCGGAATGCTGGTCGGTGTCGACTTTGGTCCGCCGGAGCGGCACACCCATTCCCTTGATGACAGAGACGGTCCGGGGCGGCATCCGCCCGTTCCTTAGAGGGCCACGGACGGGTAGTCCTTGCCCAGCCAGTGGTCCAGTTTCCTGGCGAATTCCTTCTGGAAAGACAGGGGACCGTGCTCTTTGGTGTAGTCCTCTTCAAAGACAGCGATAAAGAGTGTCAGCGAAAGGAAGAAGTGCGCACCGTTTTCGAACAGCCAGACGTAGTCGTAGTTAATCAGTGCCTGGCGTTCCTGGTCGGTGAAGGACACCCATGACGTTTTCTCGACGTCATTGAGCCAAATGCCGACCTCTTTCTCCCAGTCGGCAAGGGCGGTGGCGGCGTCTTCCTTGTATCGGGCGACCCAGCTGGGGTCCCGGTCCACGGTGTACAGGAACTTGTTGACGTAGTACTTGCTCACGCTGTGACACCTTCTTTGGCAGTGACAGGACCGGCGGTGCCACCGGACACGGCGGCGGACTGCTCGGCTGCGGCGGCCTGCTTTTCGTTCTTGTTCGGGTACCAGGTCATGAACATTTCCCTAGTGTGGTACAGATCCAGCTGGTCCACGTAGTCGGCGTTTTCGGGTCCGGCGATGCCCATCATCAGGATCAGGTCCATGAATCCGTGTGTGGCGTTGCCGGAGCCGGACATGGATTCATGGGTCACGTTCTCCAAGATGGCCTCAATATTGCCGGTGGAGAGCCATTCGATGGCCTGACGGTCAAATTCTGGGTCTGGCCCGTGCTCGCCGAACTGTCGGGGTCCACCGAGTTCCAGAGACAGGTGCCCTGTTCCGATGGCTGCGACCTTCTTCTCCGTCGGGTATTCATCGATCACCTGGCGGATGGCGCGCCCGAGGTCCCAGAACCGTTTGGGGGAGGGCAGCGGCGGGGCGAAGATATTGGTGTAGATGGGTATCACCGGCAGGTCAGCGTCCGGGCGGACGGTGATGATCGGGCAGATGATGGAGTGGTCGATTTTCAGTTCGTGGCTGAACGAGAAGTCGAAGCCGTGGTCCATCAGGCCCTGGTGCATGAAATTGGAGAAGTCGACATCCCCGTCCAGGACGTACTTCGGGATGCCGAATTCGCGCTCCTCGTTGTAGAAGGTGGCGTCGTATTTTTCCTGTTTGCCGATCATGAACGTCGGGTAGTTGTCCAGGAAGAACTGGTGGAAATGGTCGGCGCCGACCATGACCAGGATGTCCGGTTCCGCTGCGGTGAGCGTTTCCCGGTAGGCCTCGACTTTGCGTTTCCACTCGTCAGCCTGCGGCATCCGTTCTTCCGGGGGCGCGGTGGTGGCCTTGAGGTAGAAAGGGTGGTGGGTGCTGGCCAGTACGGCTGTCAGTTCAGCCATTGCATCTCCTTTGATTTCGGCCGGCGTGCTCCGGGAGCCGCCGGGTTCGGCTGCGGGCCGTGCGGGCCTTGTTGGTTTTAGTTGTCTTCCATGACTGCGGGTGACTGCGGGTCGACGTAGACGGCGTTCCGGTCCACTGCCATGTAGATCTCGTTAGCTGTGGGGTTGCGCCGTTCCTCGGCTATCTGCCCGAGCAACCCGGCGGCGCGGGCGAGGAGGGCGAAACCTCGGAGCAGTTCGGGTGGCAGGCCGAGGTCGGCCAGGGCGGCACCGCAAACGCCAGCGCCGTTGAGCGGCAATTTGCGTCCAAGGGCCTTTTCGCTCATCCGGCCGATGGCTTCGAACAGGCGCAGGTGTGGCCCGCGCAGGCCTTCCTCCTCGGCGATGCTGATCAGCACCGGCGTCCGGGGGTCGCCGTCCTTGTGGTTCGGGTGGCCCAGTCCGGGGACGAATTTGCCGACAGCCCGCTGGGCGGTGATGGCACCCAGTGCGAGGTCATCCCATCCCGCATCGGTGTCCGGGAGGTTCCCCTTGTGGGCTGCGAGGGTCGTGGCGAGGAACTGGCCGCAGTCTTCGGTGACGCCTAGGAACCTGGAGCCGCCGCCGAGCAGGCCGGCGGCCATGGCTCCCTGGAGGGAATCGGGGGCGCTGAGGTAGGTGAGCCGGGCGGCGATGGCTGTGGGCGTGAAACCGTGGTCGGCCAGTGCGACCAGCACGGATTCAAAGACACGCAACTCGCCGGTGGTAGGGCGGCGCATGGCGACGAGCCAGAAGGAGAGTTCGCCGAAGCTGACTTTGCCCATCAGGTCCGCGGCGAGGTCCTGGCCCAAAAGGCGGATTTCTGTGGCGGTGGATGTTCCCAGTGAAGTCGGGAATTGCAGCTTTTCCTGCTCGAGGGTGGGAATCATGATTCTCCAGGGGTTGAGGCGGTCGGGACGGAGGCGGCGGCAAGCCAGGCACGGATTTCGTCGGTGTGTTCACCCAGCTCCGGCGGTGCCAGATCGTACCGTGCCGGGGTGGCAGAGAACGTAATGGGGTTGCGCACGCCCGGGACGGTTTTGGCGCCGGTGCCGACCTGGACGACGGGCTGCAGCCCGAGTTTCTGGGCGTATTCAACGCCTTGTTTGATGGTGTTGATGGGTCCGTTGGGAACGCCGGCTTTGTTCAGCTTCCCGAACCATTCTTCGGCGGTCCGGGTCTTCAGCCGTTCCACCAGCAGGGGGCGGAGTTCTTCGCGGAGCCGGGTACGGTCGCCGTTGTCAGCGAACCGTTCATCGTCGGCGAGTTCGGGCACGTCCAGTACGGCGCAGAGCTTACGGAATTGGGCGTTGTTCCCGGCGGTGATGATCAGGTCATCGTCCTTGGTCGGCAATGCTTCGTAGGGGAACAGGCTCGGGTGGGCGTTGCCCATCCTGAAGGGCGTGACGCCGCCGGCAACATAGGCGGCGGTTTGATTGACGAGCCCGCTCATGGCCGAGGCCATGAGGCTCGTCTCTATATTTTGCCCCTCGCCGGTGCGGTCGCGGTGGTGCAGGGCGGCGAGGATGCCGATGGTCGAATGCAGCCCTGCCATGACGTCGAAGACGCTGATGCCGGCGCGGTAGGGTTCACCATTGGGGTCACCGGTGAGGCTCATGAGCCCGGACATAGCCTGGACGATCAGGTCATAACCGGGAAGGTCGGCGCCTTCGGCCGTGCCGAATCCGCTGATGGAGCAGTAAATGACGGCCTCGTTGCGTTCCCTGACCGAGCGGTAGTCCAGTCCGAACCGCTTCAGTCCGCCGGGCTTGAAATTTTCGATGACGACGTCGGCGCGGGCGGCGAGCTCCTTGGCCGCGGCGAGGTCGTCCTTGTCCTTCAGGTTCAGCACGACGGACTTTTTGTTGCGGTTGATGGCCGAGTAGTAGGTCGACACTCCGTCGGGGCGGACCGGGGGCACCCACGAGCGCGTGTCATCCCCGCCTGGGCTTTCGACTTTGATGACTTCGGCGCCCATGTCAGCCAGGAGCATGGTGGCATACGGCCCGGCCAGCACACGGGAAAAGTCGGCGATGACGATCCCGTCAAGGGGGCGGGCCGTCCGGGCCTTGGCGGCCTCCGGATGGGAGTGGCTGATCATAGTGGTTCCTTTCGGCTTCAACTCATTGTCCGCCTAGCGGACAACCGTCCGAAGATGTGAGATATTTATAGAATGAGCTTTTGGCAAGGATGTGTCAAGGCTCACCAAAAGCAAAAGGAGGCGCGCGATGGCGCAACGGGGAACGGGTCCAGACTTCATAGAGGCATTGGCGCGCGGCCTGGATGTCCTGCGCTGCTTTTCACCGGAACAGCCGCACATGAGCCTGAGCCAGGTGGCACAGGCCGCGGACCTGGCACGCCCCACGGCCAGAAGAATCCTTCTCACCTTGGAAGAGCTCGGCTATGTCAGAGCAACCAATGGCGTCTTCACTCTGACGCCCAAGGTCTTGGAGCTCGGAATGGCCTACATCGGGGCGCTCGGGCTCTGGGACATGGCCCGGCCCCATCTGGAAGATCTCGTGGGGAAGACCGGCGAGTCCTCCTCCATGGCTCAGCTCGATGGCTCCGACATCATTTATGTCGCCCGGGTCGCCGTGCCCAAACTGATCGCACTCAGGGTTGACGTCGGGACAAGGTTCCCGGCGATGCTGACCTCCCAGGGGAAAATCCTCCTGGCCGCCCTCGCCCCTCAGGACGCCCTGCGGGTCCTGTCTCAGCCTTCCCGGTCAAGCGTGCCGGCACCAAGCCAGCTGGATGAGAAACGCATCGTACAGATTCTTGCAGACGTCCGCCGTCAGGGGTGGGCGCTGGCGGACGAGGAACTGGCCCCGGGTGTCCGCTCCATCTCCGTGGGAGTTCGCGACGGAGAAAATGCGGTTCGCGCGTCGATGAACATTACCGTCCAGGCCCAGGAAACGAGCCTGCAAAAGCTGACCTCCGAGTACCTGCCCTTGCTGCAGGATGCGGCCGCGGCCGTCGGGAAGGACTGGGCGCGCTGGCAGTCCCGGCCGGTAAAGTCCCTGAAGCCCTAAGGCCCGACCCAATATACTCAGCCCTCACCGCGTGACTCTTGACACGCCTCTTCGCCTTCTGTCACCATCGACTCAGAACAACGTACAAGTGTCCGCTGGGCGGACAGCTAGCTTTTCCTCCAGGGAACAGCAAAGGAAACAGAGAGCAAACAATCATGAGCCATTCACCGGGCAGGGACGCCCAAACTACAGCAGCCCACGACGGGGACTTCGACGTAGTCATCGTCGGCTACGGACCGGTCGGGCGACTGCTCGCCCTGCAACTGGGCCGCCGCGGTCACCGCGTGGCCGTGATCGAACGACAGGAAAAGGTCTACCCGCTCCCCCGGGCCGTACACTTCGACGATGAAATCGGCCGCATCTTCCAGTCTGTGGGAGCCGGGCCGAACATCATGGCCGAGATTGTAGAGCCCTACGACGACTTCTACGAATGGCGCAACGCCAACCACGAGACACTCCTGCACCTGGACTGGCGCGGAGCCGGTCCCTCCGGCTGGAATGTCAGCAACTTTTTCTACCAGCCAGGAATGGAAAACTTCCTCGACGCCAAGGTCATCTCTCTCCCCTCGGCGACCATCCTGCGCGGATGGGAAGCCATCACCCACACCGAAACTGAAGACGGGGTCCTGCTGCAGATCCGCAACGCCGCCGACGAACGCCGCGAACTCAACGCGCGGTACGTCATCGGCGCCGACGGCGCCAACAGCAAGGTCAGGGACTGGATCGGCACACCGATGACCGACCTTGGATACTTCCACGACTGGCTCGTCGTGGACCTCATCCCCGTGACTCCGCTGCAGATCAGCCCTCCCGCGTCCCAATTCTGCGACCCCGACCGGCCCACCACCGTCGTCCCGGGCGGCCCCGGGCGCCGACGCTTTGAATTCATGCGCCTCGAACACGAGACCAAGGACGAACTGAACACCGAAAGCCGGGCCTGGGAACTCCTGAAGCCTTGGGGCGTCACCCCCGAGACCGCCAAAATGGAACGCCACACCGTCTACACCTTCCAGGCACGCTGGTGCGACCAGTGGCGCCGCGGCCGCCTTCTCCTGGCCGGAGACTCCGCCCACCTGATGCCACCCTTCGCCGGGCAAGGTATGTGCTCGGGCCTGCGCGATGTAGCCAACCTCGACTGGAAGCTCGACCTGATCCTGCGGGACCTCGCACCCGATTCGCTGCTGGACAGCTACGGCCCCGAACGCTCCGAACATGTCCGCCACTTCATCGACCGTTCCATGCAGCTCGGAGAAGTCATCTGCCTGACCGATCCCGGCGCCGTTGCCACGCGGGACGCAGCGATGGCAAAGGACATCGCCGACGGCGCCTCGATTCCTCCCCGCCCGCTGCCCAAACTCGGTGAAGGCCTGCACCGTGCCGACGCCGGCGGTGGCACGCTCTCTATCCAGGCCCCCGTCCAGGCCGGGGCCGGACAGGCGCTCTTCGATGACGTCTTCGTTCCCTCCGGAACACTGCTGCTCAAAAACGCCGACGTCCGCGCCCACCTGCCTTCAGATGCCGCCAGCGGACTGACCGGCCTCGGATTCCAGATCATCGAGTTTGGCCAGGAGCCCTCGGATACGACAGCAGTGGACGCTACCGGAGCCTACGGCCAGTGGTTCGATGCCCTCGGCGCCGATGCCGTGCTCGTCCGCCCCGACTTCTACATCTACGGCGTCGCCGGGGTTGATGGTCTTCAGACGCTGGTCCGCGACTTCCTCTCGGATCTGGGCGCACCCATCGAGGCCATGAAGACTTCCCATCTCAGCGCTGCCGCACTGTGACCACACCCCTTGCTTCCGGCAGCGCCCCGGCGCTGCCGGAGATCCGCTACACCATCGAAGAATGCCTGGCCCGCTACACCCGGGCCATAGACAACCAGGACCCGGAAACAGCCGCAACGCTGCTCGCCAACGCCGAACTGCACTTCAAAAACAACCCCCCACTGCAGGGACGCCGCGAGATCGCCGCGTTCTTCGCCACTGTGTTTCCAAACCCGTCGCGCACCCGCCACCTGGTCAGCAACCTGACGATCGAGCCGGGTACGAACGGCATCGAATACAACGCCATCTACCAACGATGGTCCGTGGCAGATCCCACGGCTCCCGTCTGTGAAGCGCTCGGTCACTACGCCGGCAGCTTCACCCCCGTTGCAGCCGCACTTATTTGGTCGGAGCACCGGGTGATCACACGCTAACCCTCCAAGGCACAACGACGTGCCGCCCCTTCCTATTCAAGGACCCCACCATGACAACTCCAGCAACCGGGCAGCCCCAAACCGGCCGCTCCGCCCGGCCATACCTTTCCAACACCGCCGTCGTCGTCCTCTGCATGCTCGTCACGGTCATGGAAGGCTACAACCTCATCGTCTTCGGGGCCGTCGTCCCCCTCTTGCTCCAGGATCCAGGCCTTGGCATCGACGAACAGACCACCGGCACAGTCGGCGGCATCGTCTATCTCGGCGCACTGACCGGAGTGCTGCTCGGAACCAGCCTCGCTGACCGCTTCGGCCGCCACAAAGTCATGGCCGCCGCCGCCGCCGTTTTCGCCATCGGCGCCGTAATGGCATCCATGGCCCCCAACCCCGAACTCCTCGGACTCGCCCGGTTCATCACCGGCATCGGCGTCGGCGGAGCCATCACTACCGCCATGACGCTGGCCCGCAACCACGCCCCTCACGGCAGGGCCAGCCTGGTCATCACGGTCACGATGGCCGGAGTGCCCCTCGGCGGAACACTCGCCGCACTCCTTGGCATGTTTGCCATGCCCGTCTGGGGATGGCGCCCAATGTTCCTCGCCGGTGCCGCAATGACCCTGATCGTTCTCGTCGTCATCCTCTCCTGCCGGATCAGCGAACCCGAAGAAGTCCACGCAGCCCACCTGACCCCGTCCCAGAAATTCACCGCGCTGTTCGAAAGCGGCGGCTCAATCCTGGTTCTTTTCGTCGCACTGAGCGCCGTAACCAACATGGTTACCTGGCTAGGCTTGAACGTCTGGCTCGCCGAAGCAATGAAGGGACTCGGTTTCGACCTCACTACGGCCCTGCTCTTCGTCTTCTCCCTCACCGGTGCAGCAGTTTTCGGCTCATTCATCGCCGCCGGCGCAGCAGACCGGTTCGGATCCGCCAGGGTCACCATCATCTGCGCGACACTGACCCTGACCGGGCTCATCGGCGTTCTGGCCGGACCGAGATCACTTCCCATGGCTCTGCTTTTCGTCGCCCTCATGGGCATCGGCGGCCACTCCACCCAGAACCTCATCAACGCCACCGCATCAGGATCCGTGGCAGCACACTCCCGCGGAACCATCCTCGGCCTGACCAACGCCATGGCCTTCATCGGGTCCTTCCTCGGCCCAGCTCTCGGCGGCACCATCTTCGCCGCCAGCGGGCCGACCGCAGTCTTTGGACTCTACGCAGTCTCCGCAGCCCTGTGCCTCGTCCTATGCATCGGCCTGTACATCACCAGTCGCAAATACAAGCAACGTGGCGATCTGCTGACTACGGAAGCTGAAGCAGCCATACTCTAGTTACCCTGGCGGCGGGAACCTGCAGTCAGTCACAACATGACATGACATATGGAGCCTCAAGGCTTAATTGACATATCTGTCCATATTGCCCGGCTCCCACTCGGAACCGGATGTACGTGAGGTCCTCGACCTGGCGCCCGGCCACTCCGGACAACCCAACAACCAGTGCCCACCCGTCACGGGCGACCGTCGAGCCCGCCTTATTCATGCTGCCCAGCCATTTTCGTGGCCAGATCTTCCGCTGCAAGCGTGGCGACCAGCACGATGGCTTTCCTGCGACGGTCAGTACGTCCAGACCCTGCCCCGGCCATCAATAGATCCACCTGCGACAAGACAACCCCCGCACAGCACAGAGTCAGGATGGTGACAAGCAAGTCAGTGGCGTCATGATCACGAATACCCGGGAGCGCCCGGCGCATCTCCCTGATGAGTCGGGGTGTTTGTTCCCTGCAAATGGCTTCGCGAACTGCCGGCACCCCCTCTTCCAGGCCTACCCAGAACAAAAGCCTGGCTGTGCTGGGCTCCGCTGCATGGAAGTCAAACAGGCGACCCGCGAACTCGCCCACTGCCGCTACGCCGCTGCCCTCGATACTGAGGCCCATGAAGAATCGGTTCAATTCAGCCGTTATCACCGCACCGTAGAGCGCATCCTTGTTGCCAAAGTATTGGTAGATGCGCTCCTTGCTGACGCCGGCTGCCTTTGCGATGTGATCCATGCGGGCCCCGGCCAGTCCCTTGGCGCTGAACTCCGAAACGGCGGCGTCCAGCAATTGGGTTTTTGTTCGTTCTGTATCCCACGCCACTTATGATGGATCCCTTTCCTTGATTCGATACCGCAGGCGGAACTACTGGTTCTGCCGGCTGATGAAATCCTGGAGATCCCCTGGTTCCAGAGGGATGCCCGGGAACTCAACGATGGTCGCAAGGGGCATAGCCAGAACGTTGGCACGGCCTGCTTCCTCGCCAAGAAGGTCACCGATCCTGCCTCGGAAGCCGCCGCGGCTCTCGGCCAATGCCCTGAGCTGCGGCCCGATGACGGCGTGATCCATGAAGTCCCCAAACGTGGACCACTGATTGAGCGGAACCACAATCGCTTTGCCCGGCACGGCAACGTCCGCGGCCAATTTGAGGTCCCTTGACGATGAACCGATGTGAACCGTAGCCAGTCCGCCCTCGTAGGCCCAGCCTCCTACGCCACTGTGCCAGTGCTCCAAATCGGCCCTGCGGACGGGGATCCGAACGACGTCGGAAGCGCCGCCGTCGAGCTTGATTTTCCTCCAGCCCCTCAGCTCGCGAGGCGGAGTCTGCACACCACAGGAATGATCCGTCACATAAACCTGTACTACCTCGGAGCCGGAACGGATACCAGTGTTGGTGACCAGCACCTCCACCTCAAAGGCGATGGCATCTTCGAGCGGGCGGACACTGACAGCAAGGTCTGAATAACTGAACGTGGTGTAGGAAAGTCCATGCCCAAACGGATAATCCACGACGGTGTCCCTCGCATCGTGATAGCGATAGCCCACGTGAATCCCCTCGCCATAGACAACTCTCCCCGCCTCCCCCGGGAAGGAAAGGAAGGACGCAGTGTCTTCAAGGCGCACCGGAATGGTCTCGGCCAGACGTCCACCGGGCTCGGCATCTCCCAAGAGGACATCCGCAATGCTGTCCCCGTGAGCTTGACCGGTCAGCCAAAATTCCACGATCGCATTGACTGACGAGCGCCAGGCCGCCGTGGTGATCACTGCGCCGTTGCTGAGGCTGGCAATCTTGGGAACGTCCACCGGGCCAAGGTTGCGGAGAAGTTCCAGCTGATCTTCCGGGAGATCGATCGACGAACGATCAACGCCCTCGGATTCGTAGGCGCCGGGCAACCCAAGGAACAATAGAACCACATCGGCGCCGCGGGCCGCGTTAACAGCCTCCTCGACCAATTCGGCTGATTCAGCGCCGGCATCCACGTGATATCCAGGCACGAAATCGACCACCCAGCCGCCGGACTCCAATCGGCCCGTCAGCGCGTCGAGTGCCGACACCACGCGCGAAGCGTTCACCCGCGAACTGCCGGCACCCTGATATCTAGGCGTACGGGCGAGTTCGCCGATGATCGCCACCCGCCGCGGCATTGACACGTCCAACGGCAGTGCTCCGTCGTTGGTCAGCAAGACAGCGGACTCAGCAGCAGCATGCCGTACAAGCTCGTGATGCGCATCGTGGTCAAGTGCCAGGGCTGGGCTGTCTTGCGTGGTCCGGGCGGCGAGGCGAAGGAGCCGTTCCGCACTTCGCTCAAGCACGACCGGCGGGATCCGGCCGTTCTTCAGAGCGCCGCTGACACGTGTGTCTTCCGGTCTGCCCGGCATGCGGAGCTCCAACCCGGCGTTGACGGCGGCAACAGGATCGTGCACGGCGCCCCAGTCGGACACCACAACCCCGTCATAGCCCCACTCTCCGCGCAGCAGGTCCGTGAGCAGCCAGCGATTCTCCGAGGCATAAACCCCGTTGATGCGGTTGTACGAGCTCATCATTGACCAGGGTTGGGACTCACGCAGGGCGACTTGGAATGCCCTGAGGTAAATCTCGCGAAGTGTACGTTCATCCACCTCAGCACTGATCCGAAGACGGTCGGTTTCCTGGTTGTTTACGGCGAAGTGCTTCAAGCAGGCAGCCACGTTCTGGCTTTGGAGGCCCCGCACTGCGGCAGCTGCAAGGCCGCCGGCCAGGAGCGGGTCTTCGGAGTAGTACTCAAAGTTCCTGCCGCACAATGGGCTGCGCTTGATATTCAGTCCGGGACCGAGGACCACATCAACGCCGGCGACTCTCGCCTCGTGTCCCAGGGCCGCGCCGATGGTCTCAACCAGTGCGGGGTCCCAAGATGAGGCTAGGGTAACGGCCGGTGGAAAACATGTGGCGGGGGCACTTCGTTCCAGCCCGAGATGATCGGGGTTCTCGTCGTCCTGGACGCGCAGGCCGTGCGGACCGTCCGCAAACCGCAGAGAGCGCAGTCCGATGTCCGGGACTTCCTGGGTGGTCCAGTAGTTCGCGCCCGTGGTCAGGGCTGCGGCTAGAGCGTGGGAGACGCCCGCTGATGACGGGTCGCTGCGGGCCATGGCTGTTTGAGGGATTACGTCGGTCATCGGGTTCCTCGAATAAATTGGATGAGAACTGCCCCTGCAAATGCGAGTCCCGCGGCTATGAGGTAGAGGGATGTGTAGTTGCCACTTGTACCGTCAGCGTTGATGAGCAGCAGCGCAGGCGCCAGTACCGGGGCAACAGTTTGGGGGATGGTGCTGGAGAGATTGAATACTCCCATCCCCTTGCCCGCTGCGGTTCCGCTGTCCGGGAGGACCTCCGCAATAAGCGCCAAATCGACACCGAGATAGAGGCCATTGCCCAACCCGGCAATGACCATTCCGATCAGGAACATCTCCACGGTGGTAGACATCGCGACGATCACCATAGCGATCACGAACAACAGGGACGCTGCAATGACAAAAGGTTTCCTGCGACCAATACGGTCAGACAGCCAGCCGCCGCCGATACTCGAGACCGCGATGGCCAGGGCAAGCACGAACATGGCAAGCGTCAGTACTGGGGCAACTGTGGCTGTGGTGTACCCCAAGTGGTCGATGAGGAAATACGTCTTATAGGTAGTCAGCAGGTAGAGGGCAATCCAGGCAAAAAACCGGCCGAACCAAGCAAAACCAAAGTCGGGGTGTTTCAGAGGGTTGATCCAGAAGGAACTAAGCACCGTGCGCGCTGTTTCCTTGACGCGCTCTACCCGGGCTTTCGGGACCTCGCGAAGGGTAAGTGCGAAGGGAAGGACCATGAGGGCACCCACAACAGTGGGCCAGATGAACATGGAGGCGCCGGACGTACCGACCAATTGGATGAGGAAGGTTCCGCCCACAACTCCCATCTGTCCGGTCATGCCCATGAACCCGGAAACCCGGCCGCGCAGGGCTACCGGAACCCGCTCCGGGAGAACAGACATGATGGCCGCCAGTGCTGCATTGAACGCGCACTGCGCAGCGGCCCAACCGACAGCAACCCACAGAATGGAGGGGGCGAAGCCGATCGCCAGGAGCGCCAGCGCACCGCAGGCGAACCCCACGATGAGGAACGGGCGGCGCTGTCCCCAGCGTGATGTCGAACGATCACTCAAGGCTCCGAAGATGGGGTTGGATATCAACGCGGCACCCGCACCGACTGCGGAAACCAGGGCAAAGGACCCCGCTTTGCCCTCGGGATCGATTTGCCCGACCCGCAGGGCGATGGTCACGGAGGCTGGAGTGACCAAAGCCAGGTAGATACCAATCAGCGCCGCGATGTATTTGGCGATGAACCACTTTCCAACCTGTTGGCCGGTAAGCCTGATGTTTCTTTCAGGTGCACCCTCTTCGGATGATTGAAGATCTGTCCTTGTTTGCGTGTGGATCATTACTACTCCGTTGTAAATATGCCCGGGAGGCACGTGCATGGAAGCTTCCCCTGAGTGTTTGCGCGGACGTGCACCGCCCCCTCAAAAGAGAAAACGGCGCTCGTACCGGTGGACTTTCCGTTGTGTACTAGCGGCCTGCGAGGGATCCGCCGATGCCGCCGACGCTGAAGTATTTGTTGAGGGCGGCGAAGACGATGATGGGTGGGAGCATCATGATGACGGC
>NZ_JBIVQG010000017.1:0-75683 GCF_044755025.1 Paenarthrobacter sp. NPDC092416 | reverse complement strand
TGAGCTCCTGGCCCGGGACGGACGAACCTGGAGAAGGCCATGATCGTAGATCTTCCCGATACCACTACCTCCAAGATCTCCAAGAAGATCATGGCCCTGCGCGAACAAGGCGGGGTGATCGCCCTGGGCCGTGTGTTGACCCTGGTGGTGGTGACCAAGTCCGGGCAGGAAGAAGACGCCATCGAGGCAGCCAACGAAGCCAGCCGCGAACACCCGTGCCGGATCATTGTCCTGGCCGATGCCGGTGAACAGGCACCGGACCGTCTGGACGCGCAGATCCGTGTCGGTGGTGACGCCGGAGCGTCCGAGGTGATCGTGCTGCGCGGCTTCGGGCACATGGCCCACGAAAGCGAATCGCTCGTGGCCGGACTGTTGCTCCCGGACGCACCGATCGTTGCCTGGTGGCCGCACGGCGCCCCGGAAAGCGCATGCGAGACCTCGATCGGAAGGATCGCGCACCGCCGGATCACGGATTCGGCCAACGAGCCCGACCCCGCGAAAGCACTCGAGAACATCCGCGCCACCTACAAAGCCGGCGACACCGACCTCGCCTGGACCCGCCTGACCAACTGGCGCATGCAACTCGCCGCAGTGTTCGACCAAGTCGACGGAGACCCTGTCTCAGCGGTTGCCGTCGAAGGTGCCTCGGACTCCCCCAGCACGTTGCTGCTGGCAGGGTGGCTGAGCCTGGCCCTGCAGGCCCCCGTGACGATCGTGGCGGACCCTGCGGGCACAGGCATCCGACGTGTCCGGCTCACGAGGGCAAGTGGCGACGTCCAGCTCTTCCGGCCGGGCTTGTCAGTAGCTGAGCTGACACAGCCAGGTCAGCCTGCGCAACGGATCACACTCCCCCGGCGCAGCCTCAAAGACTGCCTCGCCGAAGAACTCCGCCGGCTCGACCCCGACGAAGTCTTCGGAGAAGTGATTACGATGGGACTGCCACTAACCAGTCAGAGGAGAGTCCAGACAAGTGCACGCTGACCCCAGAGTAAGCATCCACCCCGACTCCAAGGTACTGATGGCGGCCATCGCGGCCCGCCTGATCACCAAACTCGTGGACGTCCAGGACAAACACGGCGAAGCGACCGTGGTTCTCACCGGCGGCACCGTCGGCATCGGAACCCTGAGGGCGGTGGCGGACTCGGCAGCAGCTGGCGCCGTCGACTGGTCCCGGGTGAATTTCTGGTGGGGTGACGAGCGTTTCGTCGCCGCTGACAGCGAGGATCGGAATACCGTTCAGGCGCGGCAGGCACTGCTTGCCCACCTGCCGGTGGATCCGGCCCGCGTCCACGAGCCCGGCTCGTCGGACGAGTTCGCTACCGCAGACGAGGCAGCTGCGGACTACGCAGCCAGGCTCAAGGAAGCTGCCCAGGCTGAGCACTCGGCGGACATGTCGGACGACCGCACCGAGGAACCGGGTGATCTACCGCGCTTCGACGTGCTCCTGCTTGGTGTTGGCCCGGACGCACACGTAGCCTCACTCTTCCCGGAGCAGGCCGGCATCCGTGAGAAGGACCGCACCGTGGTGGGTGTCGAAAACTCCCCCAAGCCTCCGGCGTCGCGGGTGTCCCTCACTCTGCCGGCGATCAACACGGCACAGGAAGTCTGGATGGTCGTTGCAGGTGAGGACAAGGCAGGCGCTGTAGGTCTGGCCCTTGCAGGCGCCAACCCCGTGCAGGTGCCTGCGGCCGGACCTGCAGGCCGTTCGAGGACCCTGTGGCTTATCGACGAGAACGCAGCATCACGTGTCCCGCATCAGTTGGTCCGGAAGGACCCCGCGGGCGCGTAGACGCTCCAACGCTCCAGCCAGGACGATTTCCGCGTCCTGGCTGGAGCGTCGCTCTTTAACGTAATCGAGGTGCGACTTGAAGATTTCGTCCTCAGGACGGGTCGCATCCGCGTGGCCGGGGTCACGGGACGCCGTTAGTCCACACTTGGGGCAGTCCCAGTTCTTGGGAATCTGCTCATCCGGCAGCTTAATGAAAACAAGCCGCGTTTCGTGTCCCTTGGCGCACCAATAGGGGACACGAATACGCGGCAGTTGTTCTCCGTCGCCGTGGTCGCTTTGATTCTTCGGAGTAGACCCAATGGTCACACCCACTCGGGTACCTCGGTAACCAGATGTGCCATGAACCATTTTCGAACCCCTAGCGACTCGGCGGTTGGCCGTCACGGCCCAAAGGCCTTGCGGCCAACATGGCCAGTCTAATGCGAGGGGCCCGACGGCGGCAGTAGTGTTTGCTGCCAACCGTCCGGCGCCAGTTCGGAGGCTTAGGAATCGCCACCCGACGCAAAGCGCATGATGAGGCCCAGAGCGATGATAACTACACCCCACGTGACGCCAAGAATGATGGTGAAGCGATTCAGGTTGCGCTCAGCGACACCGGACGAGCTCAATCCCGAGCTCATTCCTCCACCGAACATGTCGGACAGGCCGCCGCCGCGGCCTTTGTGAAGAAGAATGAGCAGCGTCAGCAGAAGGCTGGTAACACCCAGCAGAATCTGCAGAATAACTTGAAGAACGTCCACGACGGCCTTTCGAAGGAGTGGAAAGCGGGAGCCGGACTAGTCCGTAACGAGGTGGCTCTCGAACCTGACAATGTTAGCAAACTCCGCGGGGTCAAGGCTGGCGCCACCCACAAGCAATCCGTCGACGTCGGTTTCCGACATGATCGCAGCCGCATTGTTGGCCTTGACCGAGCCTCCATAGAGAAGGCGTGTCTTGCCGGCAACAGCTTCGTCGAACAGTTCCGTGAGCTCGGCACGGATGGCGGCGCACATTTCCTGCGCGTCTTCCGGACCGGCGACTTCCCCGGTACCGATTGCCCATACGGGCTCGTAAGCGACGACAAGTTCGGCAGCCTGCTCTGCAGTGAGGCCCGCGACACCGGCACGCAGTTGCGCCAGCGTGTGCTCCACGTGGGTGCCTGCTTGGCGGATCTCGAGTCCTTCGCCAACGCAGAGGACGGGAGTCACCTCGTGGCGGAAGCCGGCTTTGACCTTGGCGTTCAGCACATCGTCAGACTCGTTATGGATGGTGCGGCGTTCACTGTGCCCCACCAAGACGTATGCGCAACCAAGCTTGTTCAGGAACTGACCGGAGATATCGCCGGTGTAGGCGCCGGAGTCGAACTGCGAGAGGTCCTGGCCGCCGTAAACGATCTCAAGATCATCACCCTGGACGAGGGTCTGTACGCCACGCAGATCCGTGAACGGAGGGAACACAGCAACCTCAGCGCGGCTGTAATCGTGCTTTGCATCGGAAAGCGTCCACGCGAGCTTCTGTAGCAAGGTGATGCCCTGGACGTGGTCCATGTTCATCTTCCAGTTACCAGCGATGAAGGGCTTGCGGACGAAGTTGCCGTTGGCAGAGGTAGTCACATGAACTCCAAAAGAATGCGTTGAAATAGTGAACAGCCGGCAGGACGCACGAGGCGTCCTGCCGGCCGGTTTGGCTTTAGCGATCCAGAACGCTCAGGCCGGGAAGTTCCTTGCCTTCAAGGTATTCCAAGCTGGCGCCGCCGCCGGTGGAAATGTGGCCGAACTGGGAGTCCTCGAAGCCGAGGGTCCGCACGGCTGCGGCAGAGTCGCCACCGCCTACCACGGTAAAGGCGCCGGTCTGTGTCAGTGCCTGTGCGATTGCACGAGTACCACCAGAGAAGGCCTCGAACTCGAAGACACCCATGGGGCCGTTCCAGAAGACGGTCTTGGCTCCCGCGATCTGCTCTGCGAAAGCAGCTGCAGACTCGGGTCCGATGTCCAGACCGATGCCGGAGGCACCAAAAGCGCTGTCCTCAATGGCATCCGCATTGACCACTTCATGATCGGCATCCGCTGCGAAGCGGCTGGCAACAACCACGTCCGTGGGGATCACGAACGACGTACCGGCATCGGCAGCACGCTTGAGGTAGTCCTGGACCACGGGGATCTGGTCTTCCTCAAGAAGGCTGCCTGCAACCTTGTGGCCATCTGCAGCCAGGAACGTGAACAGCATGCCGCCACCCACGAGGATGGTGTCTGCCTTGCCCAGGAGGTTGTCGATGACCGCGAGCTTGTCGGAGACCTTGGATCCGCCAAGGACCACAACGTAGGGACGCTGGGTGTCCGTGGTGAGCTTCCGGAGAACCTCGACCTCAGTGTGCACGAGGTCACCGAGGTACGACGGGAGTCGCGTGGCGACGTCGTAAACACTGGCGTGTTTGCGGTGCACAGCGCCGAAAGCATCGTCCACAAAGGCGCCGTTGACGCCCGTCAGGGCCACGAGTTCGTCAGCGAAGGCGCCGCGATCGGCGTCGTCCTTGCTGGTCTCGCGGGCGTCGAAGCGGACGTTCTCCAGGACGAGGACCTCGCCGTCCTGCAGGGCTGCTGCGAGCTTCTTTGCGGAGTCTCCAACAGTATCTGCGGCGAGTTCCACCTTGAAGTCGGCCAGTTCCGCGAGGCGGGCCGCTGCGGGCTTCAGGGAGTACTTGTCCTCGGGGGCGCCCTTGGGGCGTCCGAGGTGGGCTGTTACGAGCACACGGGCACCGGCGTCCGAGAGCTTCTTAAGGACCGGGAGGGAGGCCTTGATGCGGCCGTCGTCGGTCACTGCAGAGCCGTCGAGCGGCACATTCAGGTCACTTCTGACCAGAATGTACCGCCCGCGGACACCTTCAGCGATGAGTTCGTTGAGGGTGTGAGATGTCATGTGTCTACCCTAGCCCAGCTTGGATGCGACGAGCTCCGTGAGGTCAACGAGGCGGTTGGAGTAGCCCCATTCGTTGTCATACCAGGAAACAACCTTGACCTGGTTGCCAATGACCTTGGTGAGGCCGGAATCGAAGATGGACGAGGCCGGGTCGCCCACGATGTCCGAGGACACGATGGGGGCGTCCGTGTAGGTGAGGATCCCTGCGAACTGCTCGCTCTCGGATGCAGCCTTGAGAGCGGCATTGACTTCCTCAACCGTGACTTCGCGCGAAACGGTGACCGTGAGGTCCGTGGCAGAGCCCGTGGGGACGGGAACGCGGATGGCGTAGCCATCCAGCTTGCCCTTGAGTTCCGGGAGGACCAGGCCGATGGCCTTGGCTGCACCGGTGGAGGTGGGAACCATGTTGATGGCTGCGGCGCGTGCGCGGCGGAGGTCGCCGTGCGGGCCGTCCTGCAGGTTCTGGTCAGCCGTGTAGGCGTGAATCGTGGTCATCAGACCGCGTTCGATACCGAAAGCATCGTTGACAACCTTGGCCAGCGGGCCGAGGCAGTTGGTGGTGCAGGATGCGTTGGAAATGATGTTGTGTGCAGCGGGGTCGTAGAGCTCGTGGTTCACGCCCATAACGATGGTGATGTCTTCGTCGCTGGCGGGTGCCGAGATGAGGACCTTCTTGGCGCCGGCATCGATGTGCTTCTGCGCTGCTGCGGCCTTGGTGAAGAAACCGGTGGACTCGATAACGATGTCAACGCCCAGTTCGCCCCAGGGGAGGTTTGCGGGATCGCGCTCGGCAAGGACGGTGATGGACTTGCCATCGACTACCAGGTTGCCATCAACGACCTCCACGGACTGGGTCAGACGGCCGCCGACGGAGTCGTACTTCAGGAGGTGGGCGAGGGTCTCAGGGCTGGTGAGGTCGTTGACTGCGACGATCTCAAGGTCTGCGCCCTGAGCCAGTGCTGCGCGGAAGTAGTTACGGCCGATGCGGCCGAAGCCGTTGATACCAATACGGGTGGTCACTATGTGTCAATCTCCTTGGTGCTCTTGCAAGCACGCCTAGTGAGTCGGATCTAGAGTTCCAACTAACAGACCCCGCACGTCATTGGGCAGAGGTGATTATCAGATCGGAGGGCGACCAGCCACGTTGCTGAAGGCTAACCGCCTTCCGTGATCCATCTTACGTTTAACTAAGCCTGCCCCCGCAACTGCGGAGGCAGGCTTTCCAGCATTTGGTCCCAATTCGCTCGAAAAGTGACTTTTGTTACATCCGGGTGAATTGGGGCTCACCAGCTACAGGACGATGAGGCCTGTGGCGTTGGCGCGGGCTGCTTCGAAGCGCTTGGCGACGTCGGCCCAGTTGGCGATGTTCCAGAACGCCTTGACGTAGTCAGCCTTGACGTTGACGTAGTCCAGGTAGAAGGCGTGCTCCCACATGTCCAGCATCAGCAGCGGGGTGGTGCCAACTGCGACGTTGCCCTGCTGATCGTAGAGCTGTTCAATCAGCAGGTTGCCGCCGATGGGCTCGTAGGCAAGGAAGGCCCAGCCGGAACCCTGGAGGCCAAGGGCAGCAGCGCTGAACTGTGCGCGGAAAGCATCGAACGAACCGAAAGCGTCGTCGATGGCAGCTGCGAGCTCGCCCTCGGGCTTGTCGCCGCCGTCCGGGGAGATGTTGTTCCAGAACACGGAGTGGTTGATGTGGCCGCCGGTGTGGAACGCGAGGTCCTTCGAGAGGCGGTTGATGTTGGCGAAGTCGCCCTTCTCACGTGCTTCGGCGAGCTGCGCGAGCGCGTTGTTGGCGCCTGCCACATAGGCAGCGTGGTGCTTGCTGTGGTGCAGCTCCATGATCTTCGCCGAAATGTGCGGCTCAAGTGCTGCATAGTCGTAGCCGAGCTCGGGCAGAACGTACTCTGTCACGAAATCCTCCAATGTAGTGGACCGAAGTCCGGTTGGTAACTCTCGTTGTGTTCATCCGGCCGGCGGACCAGCCGGAAATCCCTGGGGAAGAAACCTGCTGCCTCCGCCACCGGGAACAACCCGTCGCAGCCTCGCAGTATTTCCTCCACACATTGTCGATTCTATGGGTGGGAACTACTCGTCCATCATTTCCGGAGTCACATTTGCCTCGGTGCCCGGAATTCCCAAGTCAAGGGCACGTTTGTCGGCCATGGCCAGCAGGCGACGGATCCGGCCCGCAATGGCGTCCTTGGTCATGGGCGGATCAGCGAGTCGGCCTAGTTCGTCCAAGCTGGCCTGCTTGTGGGCCACGCGAAGTTCACCTGCGTACTTAAGATGGTCCGGGACGTCGTCGCCCAGGATTTCCAGTGCCCGGTCAACGCGTGCCCCTGCTGCCACTGCGGCCTGTGCCGAGCGGCGAAGGTTGGCGTCATCGAAATTGGCGAGCCTGTTGGCCGTCGCCCTGACTTCCTTGCGCATGCGCCGCTCTTCCCAGACCATGAGGGCATCGTGGGCGCCCATGCGTGTCAAGAGCGCAGCGATGGTGTCGCCGTCACGAATGACGACGCGGTCAACACCGCGGACCTCGCGGGCTTTGGCTTGGATACCCAAACGGCGGGCGGCACCCACAAGCGCCAGCGCGGACTCCGGGCCGGGACACGTGACTTCCAGCGACGAAGAGCGGCCGGGCTCAGTCAGAGAGCCGTGGGCCAGGAAGGCGCCACGCCATACGGCTTCGGCATCCGCTGCGGAGCCATTCACGACGACGGACGGCAAGCCCCGCACGGGACGGCCCCGGCCGTCCAGCAGGCCCGTCTGGCGGGCGAGTGCTTCGCCGTCGCGCACCACCCGCACAACGTACCGGCTCCCGCGGCGCAGCCCGCCGCCCGAAACGACGATGATCTCGCTTTGGTGTCCGTAAACCTCCGCTATCGCGGCCCTGAGCCGCCGTGCCGTAGAGGCGAGATCGACTTCCGCCTCAATGACAATGCGACCGGAGATGATGTGCAGCCCACCCGCAAAACGGAGCATCGCCGACACCTCGGCCTTGCGAACTGAAGACTTCTTGATGTCCAGCCGGGACAGTTCGTCCTTGACCGACGCGGTCAGTGCCATCGCGTGTGTTCCTAACTGTTCCCGAAAATATCGTGGTACGCCGCCGCCAGTAGCAGAGGATCATGGACGGGGCGGCGCCTCGACGCCCCTACTCTACCCAACACCACCTCGGCACCGATCATCCCTGCTGCCTTCTCGAAGGCCTTCAGGTCCTGAATCGCTGTGGGGTCGGCCAAGACAACGTCCACGCTGAACTCCGGCGCGTAACGGCGCAGCACGTCAAGGTGGTCCGCCGCCGTCATGCCGGATGTTTCCCTGGTTTCGACATCCAGGTTCATGGTGAGGCAGCGTTTGGCCGCAGTATTGCCCAGCGCCTGCCGCAACTCGGGGAGAAGCAGATGCGGCAGGACAGAGGTGTACCAGGAACCAGGGCCGAGAATGACCCAGTCAGCGAGCTCAATGGCCGTCAAGGCCTCCGTGCACGCCGGGGCATCCTCGGGAAGCAGTTGCACCTCTTCAAGTGAACCAGCCACCGCGCACTTGGCTTGGCCCCGCACGGTTTGAAGTTCGTAATCGCCATTGGGCTGCGGGACGCGGGCTTTGCCTTCGATGGTCAGGGGCACACTGGACATGGGCAGTACCTGGCCCCTGGCGCCAAGCAACGCGCCGGCCCACTTGAGACCCGCCACCGTGTCTCCGAGCAGCTCCCACAGGGTGACGATCAGCAGATTGCCCATGGCGTGGTCGTCCAGCGACCCGCCCTTGGCTGTTCCTGCCTTGAAACGGTGCTGCATGACGTCACGCCAGGTTCGGCCCCAGTCGGTGTCGTCACAGAGAGCGCTGAGGGCCATGCGCAGGTCGCCCGGCGGAAGGACGCCATACTCTTCGCGGAGCCGCCCGGAAGAGCCGCCGTCGTCAGCTACCGTGACGATTGCCGTCAACTCCGAGGTCAGCAGGCGCAGCGCGGACAGCGAGGCCGAAAGGCCATGGCCGCCACCCAGGGCGACCACCGACGGACTCTTGTTTTGCTGGCTGCCAGGGACGCCCTTGGGCGGAATGAGCGGCAGCGGACCCGTCAGGACCCCCATTACTCGCGTCCCAGGTCGCGATGCGTGGTGGTCACAGTGACCCGTGGGTACTGCGCCAAACGCTTGGAAAGCTCGACGGCGACCGCCACCGAGCGGTGCTTTCCGCCGGTGCAGCCCACGGCCAAGGTGGCGTAATGCTTGTTTTCCTGGCGGTAGCCGTCCAGAACCGGCTCCAGGGCTTTGACATACCGGTCCACGAATTCGTGGACGCCTTCAGCGGCGAGGACGTAGTCGCTGACGTCCTGGTCCAGGCCTGTGTGCGGACGGAGCTGAGGGACCCAGTGCGGGTTCGGGATGAACCTGGCGTCCGCCACGAAGTTGGCATCCACGGGCAGCCCATATTTGAACCCGAAGCTCATGACGTTCAAGCGGAGCGTCACGGGGCCGGTGTCGCTGAATAATTCCGTGATGGCCGTAGCCAGCCCGTGCACATTGAATTCCGAGGTGTCCAGGACCACGTCCGCGTGTTCACGGAGCTCGCGCAGGACCTCGCGTTCGATGCCAATCCCGTCAAGGATCCTGCCTCCGCCCTGCAACGGATGCGGGCGCCGGCCCTGCTCAAAGCGTCGAACCAGAACGTCGTCACTGGCATCGAGGAACAACACGCGGAAGGTGATGCCACTGGCACTGAGGGCGCCCAGGGCCGTCTGGATGTCCGTGAACAAATCCTTGCTGCGGACATCGACCACGACCGCCAGCTTGGGAATCGATTTAGGGGCGTGCGAAACGATCTCGGCGAGGGTGCCCAGCATCTGCGGAGGCAGGTTGTCCACGACGTACCAGCCGTGGTCCTCCAACGCGTCCGATGCGGTGCTGCGACCGGCTCCGGACATCCCCGTCACCACGAGCAGCTCCGCTTCGGGGGGCTTGACGGGCGTGAGGTCGTCCTGCACCTCTCCGGATCCTGCCGTTGCCTCGTCCATCAGTTGTCCCCGTTTCCTCGGATGTGATCGTGTACTGCCGCCTGCTCAGCTTTTCGAGCCAATGCAGGCTTGACCTGCGGCGTCGCTGCGCGCCCACAGGTCAAGTTCTTACCCTAGCTAAGATTCGAGGATTTCGCCGGTGGTCATGTTGATGGCCGGAACCGCCTCACTGTTATCCGCCGTGGAACCCAGATGTTGGACCACTGCTGCAGCCAGCGCCGGTCCGATTCCCTTGGCGGACGTGAGCTCGTCCGCTGTTGCCGCCCTGATCTTCTTCAACGAACCAAAATGGGCCACCAAGGCTTTGCGTTTGGCCTCGCCGAGTCCCGGAACGCCATCGAGCGCCGAGACGGTCATGGCTTTGCCGCGCTTCTGCCGGTGGAACGTGATGGCAAACCGGTGGGCTTCATCGCGGATGCGCTGGAGCAAATACAGCCCTTGGGAAGTTCTCGGAAGAATCACCGGGAAGTCGCTGTTGGGCAGCCACACCTCTTCCAACCGCTTGGCCAGACCCACAACATAGACGTCGTCGATCCCGAGATCCGCAAGCGCCCTGGCCGCGGCGTTGACCTGTGGCTGGCCACCATCCACCACCACGAGGTTGGGCGGATAGGCGAACTTTGCCTTCGGCGTCGGTAAGGACGGGTCCGACGGCGGCGCTTCTGTGCCGCTGCCAACTGCCGTCCCGCTGCCAACTGCTGTGCCGTTGCCAGCCGTTGCCAAAGCAGGGTTGACGATCTCGCCGGAAACCGGGACCTGGGCTACTTTGTCCTGCAGGTAGTGGCGGAAACGGCGGGTGAGAACATCATGCATGGCTGCGGTGTCATCGGTTGCAGCCGCCCCCGTGATGGAAAACTTTCGATACTCCGACTTCTTGGGCAGGCCATCTTCCACGACCACCATGGAAGCCACCACATTGGTGCCCTGGACGTGGGAGATGTCGTAGCACTCAATGCGCATCAACGGCACGGTTAGCTCAAGGGCTTCCTGCAGTTCCTGAAGCGCCAGCGAACGGACGGTGATGTCCCCGGCACGCCTGGTCTTATGAAGTTTCAAGGCTTGTTCGGCATTTTCCCGGACCGTGGACATCAGTGCGGCCTTGTCTCCGCGCTGTGGCACCCGAATGTCGACCTTGGCGCCACGGAGACCGCCGAGCCACTCGGTCAGCTCTGCGTGGTTGCTGGGAGTCTCCGGCACGAGCACCTCCCGGGGGATCCGGCCCTGGACTTCGCTGTCCTCGCCGTAGACCTGCTGGAGCAGGTGTTCGATGAGTTCCGGTGTGGTTGCATCCTCCACCTTCTCGACCACCCAGCCCCGTTGTCCGCGAACCCGGCCACCGCGAACGTGGAACACCTGCACGGAAGCTTCCAGCTCGTCGTCGTGAAGGGCGAAGACGTCGGCGTCGGTGTCCTCTGCGAGGACCACGGCGTTACGTTCGAAGACCTTGCGCAGAGCGATAATGTCATCACGCAAACGGGCGGCGCTCTCATAGTCAAGCTCGGCTACCGCGGCAGACATCTCTTTTTCCAGACGAGTGATGAAGCGCTTGGCCTCACCGCCCATGAAGGAACAGAAGTCCTCGGCCAGTTCCCGATGGGCTTCCGGTGTGACACGGCCAACGCAAGGAGCCGAGCACTTGTCAATGTAGCCCAGCAGGCACGGCCGGCCGCTGGCCTGGGCGCGCTTGAGAACACCTGCGCTGCAACTGCGCACCGGGAACACCCGCAGGAGCGTATCCATCGTTTCGCGGATGGCGCCGGCAGTGTACGGCCCGAAGTACCGCGTGCCTTTTTTCCGCTCGCCACGCATGACTTGCACGCGAGGGAACTTCTCCCCCATGGTGACAGCCAAGTACGGGTACGTCTTGTCGTCCCGGAACACCACATTGAAGCGCGGCTTGAATTCCTTGATCCAGGTGTACTCCAGCTGGAGGGATTCCAACTCGCTGCCCACCACGGTCCATTCCACGCTGCTGGCGGCGTGGACCATGGCATGTGTCTTGGGAAGCAGTCCCGCTGGATTGGCAAAGTACGAGTTCAGCCTCGACCGAAGGTTCTTTGCCTTTCCCACGTAAATGACCCGGCCGTGCGGGTCGCGGAAACGGTAGACGCCGGGGGTCGTGGGAATTTCACCCGTTTGGGGTCGGTAACTCGCTGGATCTGCCACGTTTCCAGTCTAGTAAACAGGACCGACAGCCCACGCCACCCGACAGCGGTAGCTATTCGACGCTTTTGCTCTGGTTATAACTGGTGGATCGTTCTTGGCCACTGAGCTCGGCGATTGCGTCCATGATCCTGTCAGTGACCTGACGCCGCGCAGGCAACGAGTGATCGGGGCCGGTCTTATCGAAATAGAGGGGCTCGCCAACCTTCATGGTGAAATGCTGCGGGCGCACGGCGTTCTTATCTGCAGGCTGCAGTTTCTCCGTACCGATGAGCCCTACAGGAATCACGGGGGCGCCCGTGGTCAGGGCCAGCCAGCCGACGCCTGTACGGCCGCGGTAAAGGATGCCATCCCGTGAGCGGGTGCCTTCAGGATAGATGCCGATGCCCTTGCCGGACTCAAGAATGTCCAGGAGCGTCTTGAGGGCCTGGACGCTGGCGGCTTGCTCGCCGCGCTCAACCGGGATGGAACCTACTGCTTCGAAGAAGGACTTCATTACGGCGCCTTTGACGCCCTTGGTGGTGAAGTACTCCGCCTTGGCAAAGAATGCCACGGGGCGTGGCATGAGGGCTTGCACGATCACGCTGTCCAGGAACGAAAGATGGTTGGGCGCCACGATGAACGGACCATCCTTCGGCACGTTCTCCAAGCCAATGACCGTAGGCCGGCAAGTCGTGGAAATCAGTCCGCGGGTTGTCCAGCGGATCGCATCAAAGACTGCCATCGTTTTGTACCTCGCTCAGTGCCGCCGCGCGGACAGCGTCAAGTTCTTCAATTTTGGTGCGGAGTGCCGTGGTGTCATCGACGACGGCCACGGCGCCGGCTTCCTTCAACTCGCCGTCAACGGCGAAGCCCCAACTGACGCCGATGCAGTCCAGCCCGTTGGCCATGGCCCCCGCGACATCCTGGTGGCGGTCCCCCACCATGACGGCAGGTTGGGAATGCAGATCCGCCAATGCGGCACCAACAATTTCAATCTTGCCGGGCGCTGTATTCGCCGCAATGGATTCGTCATCGGATGCACCGCGAATTGAAACAAAGAAATCGGCAATGCTGTGGTGTTCGAGGACAAGGCGCGCAATCGCCTGTGGTTTCTGCGTCGCAACAGCCACGGGTCGGCCTGATTCCGCAAAGAATTCCAGAAGCTCATGGATGCCGGGGTACAGAGCGCTCTGGGCAATCCCGGTGTCCTTGTAATGTCGCCGGTACCGCTCGATTGCTTCATCCACGAGGTCTACGGGCACTTGCGCCATATGACGCAGCGAATCGCTGAGCTTGGGGCCCACCATGGCATTCAAGACGGTCAGATCCGGGACAGGGAGGCCCATTTCCTGCAAGGCCAGAGCGATTCCCCCTGTAATACCGCCTGCTGGATCGACAAGGGTGCCGTCCAGATCGAAAATTACGGGCACCGTTGTTTGAGTCACCGGGTTAGTTTCTCACGAGTAGCGGCATGCCTGAAACTCGCATGCCCCTACGGGAATACTTAAGGGGCCGCGAAGAAATTCTTCGCGACCCCTGCTCAAAGCGCCCGCTTCCCTAGCCCAGAATCTCCGCAAGGAAGGTAGCGGTGTGGCTTGTAGTGGACTTGGCCACCTGTTCCGGCGTTCCTGTGGCCACGATCTTGCCACCACCAGAGCCGCCGTTCGGGCCCAGATCCACAATCCAGTCAGCGGACTTGATGACATCCAGGTTGTGTTCGATCGTGATGACCGTGTTGCCCTTGTCCACCAGTCCCTGAAGGACCATGAGCAGCTTCCGGATGTCTTCGAAATGCAGGCCCGTCGTGGGCTCGTCCAGGACGTACACGCTGCGGCCGTTCGACCTCTTCTGAAGTTCTGCGGCCAGCTTCACCCGCTGGGCCTCACCTCCGGAGAGCGTAGTGGCAGGCTGGCCGAGCCGAACATACCCGAGTCCAACATCCACCAGCGTGTTCAAATGCCGCGCAATGGGCGTGAAGGCAGCGAAGAACTCCGCACCTTCCTCGATGGGCATGTTCAAGACGTCAGCGATGGTCTTGCCCTTGTAGTGGACCTCAAGGGTTTCCCGGTTGTAGCGTGCACCGTGGCAGACCTCGCACGGAACGTAGACGTCCGGGAGGAAATTCATCTCGATCTTCAAGGTGCCGTCGCCGGAACACGCCTCGCAGCGGCCACCCTTGACGTTGAACGAAAACCTGCCGGGCTGGTAGCCACGGACCTTGGCTTCGGTGGTCTCGGCGAAAAGCTTCCGGATGTTGTCGAACACGCCGGTATAGGTAGCCGGGTTGGATCGAGGCGTGCGGCCGATAGGGCTCTGGTCCACGTGGACCACCTTGTCCAAGTGCTCCAAGCCGTCCACCGTACGGTGCCGGCCGGCCACTTGCTTGGCGCCGTTGAGCTTGTTCGCGAGAACCTTGTAAAGAATCTCGTTGACCAGCGTCGACTTGCCGGAACCGCTGACACCCGTCACGGCGGTAAACAGGCCAAGGGGGAACGTGGCATCGACGTTGGTGAGGTTGTTCTCCCGCGCACCGATGACTTTGAGCTCGCGCTTCTTGTCGTACTTCCGGCGTTTGGCCGGGATTTCGATCTTCCGACGGCCGGAGAGGTAATCACCGGTCAAGGACTCATGGTTTTCCAGGAGTTCTTTGTACGTTCCGGAGTGCACTACCTGGCCGCCATGCTCGCCGGCACCCGGTCCAATATCGACAACCCAGTCGGCCTCGTGAATGGTGTCCTCGTCATGCTCCACCACGATCAGCGTGTTGCCGAGGTCGCGAAGGCGAGTGAGGGTCTCGATGAGGCGTCGGTTGTCGCGTTGGTGCAGGCCGATGGATGGTTCGTCCAGGACGTACAGCACGCCGACAAGGCCCGAACCGATCTGGGTGGCCAAGCGGATACGCTGTGCCTCGCCGCCGGACAAGGTGCCGGACGGCCGTTCCAGGTTCAGGTACTCCAGGCCAACGTCCAACAAGAACGTCAAACGTGCCTGGATTTCCTTCAGCACCTGGTGGGCGATCTGGGCTTCGCGGTCTGTCAGCGTCAGGCTGCCAAGGAACGTTGCGCACTCGCGCATGGGCAAGGCGGCGACTTCGGCGATGGACTTGCCATTGATGAGGACAGACAACGAGGCGGGGTTGAGGCGCGCTCCGTTGCACTCCGGGCAAGGGATCTGCCGCATGTACTCTTCGTAGCGGTCGCGGGCCCAATCCGAGTCCGTCTCCCCGTGCTTGCGGTGGACGTACTGAATGGCACCTTCGAAGCCTGTACTGTACTTGCGTTCACGGCCGAAACGGTTGCGGTACTGGACCACCACCTTGTGATCCTTGCCGTGGAGCACCGTTTGGCGGACATCCTTGGGCAGTTTCTCCCACGGAGTATCCATGGAGAAGTCAAGCTCGAGGGCCAGCCCTTCCAGCAGGCGGTTCCAATACTCGGTGGTGGCTGTTCCCAAAGACCATGGGGCAATGGCGCCCTGGCCCAGGGACATCTCCGGATTGGGGACAACGAGTTCCTCGTCGACTTCCAGCTTGGTTCCGATGCCACTGCAGGCAGAACACGCCCCAAACGGATTGTTGAAGGAGAACGATCGTGGCTCGATCTCGTCAATGGCCAACGGGTGCTCGTTGGGGCAGGCCAGATTCTCGGAAAACGCCCGGATCCGGGCAGGGTCTTCGGCATCGAGGTCAACGAACTCTACGAGCACACGGCCTTCAGCCAAGCCCAAGGCAGTTTCCACGGAGTCCGTGAGCCGCTGGCTGATGCCTTCCTTGACCACGAGCCGGTCCACCACAACTTCAATGGAGTGCTTGAATTGCTTGCCGAGTTTGGGGGGCTCGCTGAGCTGGATCAGGTCGCCGTCAACGCGGGCACGGGAATAGCCCTTTGCGGTCAGTTCCTTGAAGAGCTCCACGAACTCACCCTTGCGGCCACGAACCACGGGTGCCAGGACCTGGAAGCGGGTGCCCTGTTCAAGTTCCAGGAGTTGGTCGACGATCTGTTGCGGGGTCTGCCGTGCGATCGGCTCCCCGCACACCGGGCAGTGCGGACGACCCACCCGCGCCCAGAGCAGACGCATGTAGTCGTAGATCTCGGTAATGGTGCCCACCGTTGACCGGGGGTTCTTACTGGTGGACTTTTGGTCGATGGACACAGCAGGCGACAGGCCTTCGATGAAATCGACGTCCGGCTTGTCCACCTGGCCCAGGAACTGGCGCGCATAGGCGGACAGGGACTCAACATAGCGTCGCTGGCCCTCGGCGAAGATCGTGTCGAAGGCCAGGGAAGACTTTCCCGAACCCGAAAGACCCGTAAAGACGATCATGGCGTCGCGTGGGAGGTCGAGATCCACGTTGCGCAAGTTGTGTTCACGGGCACCCTTGACCACAAGACGCGAGAGATCCGGTCTTGCGGGTTTGGACGCTTGCGGCACGGAAATGCTCTTCAGGGCAAGGGGGGCTGTATCTTCAGCTACGGCTTTGGGCACGAATCAATGCTAATCGAAAACTTCTTCGAATTTCCATGTCGTGCCTCACAAGCTACTGAACGGTATCAATCGGCGTCGTATGCGGCGGCCAAAAGCTGTACGGCTTCGGCAAAAGATGCTCCCTGGGCCTTGGCGGCCGCAGAATACTGAGCAGCCACGGCAGCCAGTGCCCCCCAGCGATCGTCGCGCGCGCAGACCACCGTTCCGTTGCGCCCGCGCGTCGCAACGACTCCCGCAGCCTCCAACTCCTTGTAAGCCCGGGCCACCGTGTGCGGGGCGACGTCCAGGACGCCGGCCAAGTTGCGGACAGGCGGAAGTTTGGCGCCAACAGCTAGATCGCCGGAATCTGCGAGTTCGATAATTCGCAGCCGCAGCTGTTCAAAAAGTGCTACGCCACTGTTGGCATTGGGACGCCAGATGCCAGGAAACTCCGGACCGCCACTCATGCCTGATCGCGGCCTTCGGATGGCACCGGGCGGTGCATGGTGTGCTCAGCGAAACGTCCTTGGTCCATGTCGAGAATTAGACCAGCGACGCCGTGACGGTACAAGCCGCCAGGGCCCACGGGCTGGATTGCTACGTGCAGTCGAGGCACTTGCGACGTCACGGATTCTTGCGGGCGACAGCGAATATCCGCCGGAAGGGGAAGACCGTGCCATGGCGTGTGGTCGGATATGCATCGCGAAGCAGTGCTGAGTATTGCTCTTCGAACGCGGCGGCGTCTTCAGGCGACAAGGCAGCCAGCACGGGCCGCAGGCCTGTCCCCCGCACCCACTCCAGGACGGGGTCCGGTCCCTGCAGGACCTGCTGGTAGGTGGTCTCCCAAGCGTCAGCCGAGCAACCGGCGTCGAGCATTGTCTCCAAGTAGTCCGCTGGGCCCGCAACGGCACCGTCGTGACGGAGCACGCCGCTGAGCTTGGCCGCCCAGTCTCCGGACTCCGCGAGCGTCCGCATCAGTGTGTGCGACGGAGAGGTGAAATTGCCGGGAACCTGCAGGGCGAACCAGGCCCCGGGCTTCAGCGCCCTCAACCACTTACCCAGCATTTCCTGGTGTCCGGGCACCCACTGCAGGGCTGCGTTGGTCACCACGACGTCGGTGTCCTGATCCGGACTCCAGTCGGCGATGTCGGCGAGTCCAAATTCCAGACGGGGGAATTGTTGGGCCTGCGACTCTGCCTTGGCCAGCATCTCCGCAGAAGAATCCAGGCCGACCACGCGTGCCTCGGGCCAGCGGACGGACAGTGTGGCTGTGAGATTGCCAGGGCCGCAACCAAGATCCACTACCTTTTGCGGGTCGTCGGCGAGGACCCTCGCCACGAGGTCATGGAACGGCCTGTCCCTATGGTTGCCAAATTCCACGTATTTGGATGGGTCCCACTTCACCACAAGCCTCCTCTGTAACTGCCAACGGTTCCGGGGCGAGCCTAACCGTCCGGGCACTAAGCTGGAAAACAATGAAACTTCTTGAGCAGCTCCCTGGTTCCTCCGCTACCGGTCCTTTGGATCCGGATGAAATCTACACACGGTTCGTCGAGTGGTCGGAAAGCCGCGGGCTGCAGCTGTACCCCGCTCAGGACGAGGCGATTATGGAGTTGGCCTCGGGCGCCAACGTCATCCTTGCCACACCGACGGGCTCAGGAAAGTCATTGGTTGCCATCGCTGCCCACTTCGAGGCCATGGCCCGCGGAAAGCGCAGCTACTACACGGCTCCCATCAAGGCATTGGTATCGGAGAAGTTCTTCGCCCTGTGCGATATTTTCGGCGCCGAGAACGTCGGCATGATCACAGGTGATTCCGGCGTCAACCAGGACGCCCCGATCATCTGCTGCACAGCCGAGATCCTTGCCAACATCGCGCTCCGCGAGGGCTCCGACGCCGACCTCGGCGCCGTCATCATGGACGAGTTCCACTTCTATTCGGATCCGCAGCGCGGCTGGGCATGGCAGGTTCCGCTCCTTGAACTGCCCCAGGCCCAGTTCCTCCTGATGTCTGCCACGTTGGGTGACGTCAGCCGGTTCGAGACCGGGTTGACAGAACTGACAGGCCGGACCACCACCACGGTGAGCTCCGCGGAACGCCCAATCCCCCTGCACTACTACTACCAACTGACCCCGGTCCACGAGACCCTTGAGGACCTGCTGTCCACCAAGCAGGTTCCCGTGTATGTGGTCCACTTCAGCCAGGCTGAGGCAATAGAACGCGCGCAGAACCTGATGAGCATCAACATGTGCACGCGTGAGGAAAAGGACCGCATTGCAGAGCTCATTGCCGGGTTCCGCTTCGCTGCCGGGTTCGGGAAGACTCTCAATCGGCTGGTCCGCCACGGTATCGGCGTCCACCACGCCGGCATGCTGCCGAAGTACCGCCGGCTGGTGGAGCAGTTGGCGCAGGCCGGCCTCCTGAAGGTCATCTGCGGTACAGACACTCTCGGGGTGGGAATCAACGTGCCGATCCGCACCGTCCTGTTGACCGCTTTGAGCAAGTACGACGGCGTACGCACCAGAGTGCTTAACTCACGCGAGTTCCACCAGATTGCCGGACGCGCGGGCCGCGCAGGCTACGACACCGCCGGGACAGTGGTGGTCCAGGCACCCGAGCACGTGGTGGAAAATACCAAAGCCATGGCGAAGGCAACGGCCAAGTTCGGCGACGACCAGAAGAAGCTGCGTCAGGTGGTCAAGAAGAAGCCACCGGAAGGCTTCGTTTCCTGGGGGGAACCCACCTTCAACCGCTTGGTGGAGTCTGTCCCGGACCCGCTCTCATCCAGCTTCACAGTCACGCATGCGATGCTGCTCAACCTCATGGAACGTCCTGGTGACCCTTTCCAGGCAACGCGGCGCCTGCTCAGCGAAAACCATGAAGGCCGGGCATCCCAGCTGCAACTGATGAAGAAAGCCCTGGGCATCTACCGCGAACTCCTGGCCGCGGGGGTGGTGGAGCGCATTCCGGAGGATGAGCAGGAAACCGAAGGCCGAACTGTCCGCTTGACGGTCCACTTGCAGGCCAACTTTGCCCTGAACCAACCCCTCTCCCCCTTCGCCCTGGCGGCCCTTGACCTGCTCGATCCGGAGTCGCCGTCGTATGCCCTGGACGTTGTTTCAGTCATCGAAGCCACGCTCGAGAAGCCACGTCAGATCCTCTCGGCGCAGCAGAAGAAGGCCCGGGGCGAGGCCGTCGCAGCAATGAAGGCCGACGGGATCGAGTACGACCAGCGGATGGCGATGCTGGATGAAGTCACTTACCCCATGCCGCTGGCCGAGATCCTGGGCGAGGCCTTCGAGGTGTACCGTAAGGCCGCTCCGTGGGTGGGCGACTTTGAACTCGCACCGAAATCGATCATCCGCGACATGTACGAGCGCGCCATGAACTTTGGCGAATTCGTACAGTTCTACAGCCTGGCGCGTTCCGAAGGCATCGTCCTGCGGTACCTCGCCGACGGTTTCCGCGCCTTGCGGCAGACAGTCCCCCAGGATTCGCTCCGCGAGGATCTTGAGGACCTCATTGCGTGGTTGGGTGAGCTGGTTCGACAGGTGGATTCGAGCCTGCTGGACGAGTGGGAAGAACTGACCTCCGGGCTTGCCCCGACACCGCACGACGCGCCGCCGCCCCCGCCGCCGTCGCTCACATCCAACATCAGGGCCTTCCGGGTCATGGTGCGCAATGAGATGTTCCGCCGGGTGGAACTGTTTGCTGACGAGGATTCCGCGGCTTTGGGCGAACTCGACGGCGATGCCGGCTGGGACGCGGAGCGCTGGGAAGACGTCTTGGACGACTACTTCGACGAACATGACGACATCGGCACAGGACCCGATGCACGCGGACCGGGACTGCTCATGATCACCGAAGAAGCGGGAACCTGGAAGGTCCGGCAGATCTTTGACGATCCCGCACGGAACCACGACTGGGGCATCTCCGCGGAAGTGGACCTTGCGGCCTCTGACGAAACCGGAACGGCAGTGGTCCGGGTGACCGACGTCAACAGGCTGTAGGCGGGTGACGCGTTGGAGGCCATACCCGATCTGACCCCGAGCCTCATGGGGCTTGCGGCCTTCAACGCCCAGACACGGGCCACCGTGGAGGGCCCGCGTCGATGGTGGCACGGCGAACTCGACGTCGAAGGTCTGGCCCTGGGTGCTGTCCAAGCGGCGGCCACGGCACTCAACGCGCTGACGAACTCCAACCACTACTCCGTTGAGTCCGCCATCACCGCGGCGTCGTTCGACTCGTTGGGGCATCTTCGGATCGATGACAGGAAGCCTGAGGGATTCGCGCCGCTGTCCGGGTTTCGGCGAACCTCCGACGGTTGGGTCCGCCTGCACGCCAATTATCCGCACCACGCTGCCCGCCTGATGGAAGCGCTCTCGGCGTCCGGGCCTCCCGGCGTAGACGCGGCGCTTCTCCGGATGACCTCCTTGGAAGCGGAACAGGCCATCGCGTCGAACAACGGCGTGGCGGCGGCCGTGCGCCCGCGCTCCGAATGGACCACAACGGCCATGCATACGGCGGTATCGGGCCCGTGGATCTCGTTGGAGCTCCCCTCTGCTTCAGGTGCAGCGCCCCCTCCAGAATGGGTGCCGTCCACCGGGGCGACTCCCCTCGCCGGGCTAAAAGTCCTGGACCTGACCAGGGTCATCGCCGGGCCCATCGCCACCCGCTTGCTCGGTGCATTGGGTGCTGACGTTTTGCGTATCGACCCGCCGCGGATGCCCGAACTGCTTGATGCGTTCATCGACACTGGTTTTGACAAACGAAGCGCTGAGGCGGACTTCTCTGATCCCGATGCCCTGGTGGAGGTGGGGCGGCTGATCGAAGCGGCCGACGTCGTCGTCAGCGGCTACCGTGCCGGTGGGCTGGACCGGTTCGGTCTGGACCCGTCGACGCTCTTGGACCAACGGCCCGGTCTTGTGGTGGTTGCGCTCAGTGCATGGGGTACCGAGGGGCCCTGGCGCGGACGGCGTGGTTTCGACAGTCTGGTGCAGGCCGCTTGCGGCATTGCTACCCGCTACGGGCGGACATACGACGACGGGTGGCGGCCCGGTGCTTTGCCGGTCCAGGCGCTGGACCACGCCACCGGCTACGGCCTTGCGGCGGCAACCATCGCGCTCCTGGCCGAACGGCTCCAAACCGGCATTGGTGGAATCGCGAGGTTGTCGTTGGCCCGTACCGCGGAGGAACTCCTGGCGCACCCTGCCGTTTCCCTTGGTGACGAACGGCTGCGGGAGCCCAGCTACCGGATCATGGACTGCGACTACGGTCGCCTTCGGCATGTGGGACCACCGTTGATGGTGGACGGCGTTCCGCTCACCTACACCCGGCCACCTGTCCGCTACGGCAGCTCGCAGCTTCGCTGGCGGTAGTGTCGCGGTGTTACTGGGAGTGCGGCGTTGCCGGTACTGCGGCTGCCGGTAGTGCGGCGTTGGCGTGGTGCCGGCCACTAGTAAGCTCGAAGGCATGAGTGTAATCCGCCCTGCAACCGTTGACGACGTCCCAGCCATCCTTCGAATGATCCATGACCTTGCGATCTACGAAAAAGAGCCCAACGCCGTCAAGAACACCCCTGAAATGCTCACGGAAGTGCTGTTCGGAGCCAACCCGCGCGTGTACGCCACCATGGCGGAGAATGCGGCCGGCCAGGTCCAGGGCTTCGCCTTGTGGTTCCTGAACTACTCAACATGGGAAGGCGTGCATGGCATCTACCTCGAAGACCTCTACGTCGATCCGGACGCACGAGGTGAGGGCCACGGCAAGGCGCTCTTGCAGCATCTGGCCGCGACCGCCGTCGAACGCGGCTATGCCCGCGTCGAGTGGAGCGTCCTGGACTGGAACGAACCGTCCATCAACTTCTACAAGAATCTTGGCGCCTTCCCCATGGACGAATGGTCCACCTTCAGGCTGACCGGCAATGCTCTGGAGGCTTTCGGAACAGGGAGTAAGGCCCTTGCGCGTGGCTGAACTGCACAGCATCCGGGCTCGCCACGAATTCCGCGGCCTGCGAACGGCAGAACACTACTTCACTGTCCCCCTCAAGCACTCGTGGTCGGACAACGGTCGCCTGATCAACCACGACGCCGATGGAGGCGGAGAGACGATCACCGTTTTCGCCAGGGAGTACTCGTCGACGGACCACACGGTCAAGGAAGCTGCCGAGCTGCCCTGGTTGCTCTTCCTACAGGGCGGTCCGGGTGGCCGGGGCAACCGGGTCACCTCACTCGCGGGGTGGATGAAGGCTGCCGCCAAGGACTTCCGCATCCTCATGCTGGATCAGCGCGGGACTGGCCTCTCCACGCCTGTTGACCGCTTGTCCTTGGCAGGCCGCGGGGACGCCGTGGAACAAGCGGAGTACCTGACGCACTTCCGGGCCGACTCGATCGTTGGGGACGCCGAGTTCATCCGGGGGCTCTTGAAATCCGGCCCTTGGTCTGTCCTGGGTCAAAGCTTTGGCGGCTTCTGTGCGCTGAGCTACCTCTCGTTCGCTCCCGAAGGACTCCGCGAAGTCCTCATCACGGGCGGCCTCGCGCCTTTGCATGGGCCGGCCGAGCGGGTCTATCGGGCCACGTTCAAACGGGTCGCGGAGCGCAACGCCGAATACTTCCGTTGGTACCCCGAAGACCGGCAGACCGTGACCCGGATCGCCCGGCATCTTGATACCCAGCCCGAATTCCTGGCAAGCGGGGAACAGCTCACGCCCGAGCGCTTTCAGATGGTGGGCTCGTTCCTTGGCGGAAATACACGGGTCGACTCGCTCCACTACCTTTTGGAAGATGCCTTCATCGACACGCCCTCCGGGGAGAGGCTATCTGAACTTTTCCTTGAGCAGGTCCGTGGGCTGGTGAGCCGCGCTGCAAATCCGCTCTATGCCGTCCTGCATGAGTCCATCTACGGTCAAGGACAGGCGACGGATTGGGCCGCATGGAAGGTTCTGGAGGAGTTTCCCGAGTTCCTGCCCTCTGCTGAGGAACCGCTCTTCACCGGCGAAATGGTCTACCCCTGGTACTTCGAACAGGATCCCGCTTTGGCTCCCCTCCGGGAAGTAGCGGAACTGCTCGCTGCCAAGAATGATTGGAAGCCTTTGTACGACACGCGCCAACTGGCCACGAACACGGTCCCGGTTGCTGCTGCTGTCTACAAGGACGACATCTACGTGGACCACGATCTCTCGCTCGAAACTGCGGCGGCGGTTCGCGGTCTCCAGACGTGGATTACCGACGATTTCCACCACGACGGCATTGGGGAGGACGGCGAGGGCATCTTCCGCCGGCTGTTCGGCATGGTCCGCGCTCCCCGGTAACGACCAGGGCTTGAGTGGCAGCTGCAGTCGTTGTGTGCCCCTCGGAACGACGGCAGCTCCTTATGCACCTGGGTTGATGCGTCTGATCCCTGCGGCGGTGGCTACGGCCATCACCAGGACCACAGCCGCCAGGAAGCCGACAGAAATGTTGAGGCCCTGATAGCCGAGCCATGCCAGTGTGATTCCAGATGTCGCGCCACCGATAGCGCCGGCGGCACCCATCAGCGTATCCGAGACACCCTGCACGGTGACGCGCTGGTCCTGGTCGACGCTCTCCGCCAATAGGGTTGATCCTGCGATCGTGGCAGCTGACCATCCCAGGCCCAGGATCATCAAGCCAATGGTGACCAAAACGGGCTCATGCTGGCCAAAGCCGGCCACCAACACGGCGATGACCAGCAGGCCATGGCCCAAAGCAATGACCTGCAGTCGGCCCACCTTATCCGTGAGCCAACCCCACATGGGAGACAACGCAAACATCCCGGCGATGTGCAATGAAATCGTCAGCCCAATCACCACCAAGACATCCGTGCCCGCATCAGTGGCCCCATGATGGCCCGCGTGCGGTCCGCCTACCAGCTGCTGAAGATGAAGCGGGGTCATGGACATGATTGCCACCATCACACCGTGGGCGACTACCACGGCCGCCAGGGCCAGGACTGCCCGAGGGGACGAGCGAACGGCACCAAGCCCGGACCTGAGTGTTCCCCTGACCGGTGGCTGCCCACCGCCGTCGGCCCCTAAAGCCTGTGAGGCGAGGCGACGTGAGAGCAGCAACGGGTCCGGGCGCAGCCCCGCGAACAGCAGGACGGCCGCCAAGAGCAGCCCAACCACGGAGAAGACAAACGGGCCGGCGATGGGCGGCAGGCCAAGTGCGGAACCCACCACGGCCCCGGGCTGGATCAGATTGGGGCCGGCAACAGCGCCAATGGTGATGGCCCAGACCACCATGGACAAGGACCTGCCGCGGTGCTCGGGTTCGGCGAGGTCGACGGCGGCGAACCTCGCCTGCAGGTTTGCCGCCGTGCCAAGTCCCAGGAAGGCCGCCCCTACCAGCAAGAGCAGGAACGAACCGGCCACCACGGATGCGATGACCAGCAGCGCTCCCAGCATGGCCGCCACAAGTCCCGTCACCAGGCCGATCCGACGACCCCGGTTTTCCGCAAGCTTTGCCAGCGGCAACGCAGAAATGGCAGCGGCCAGCGTGAGCACCGTGGTGATCGACCCTGCCCATGCCTCCGAACCGGAAAGGTCCACAGCCAGCAACGAGCCGATGGACAGGGTGGCGCCATTGCCAATGCCGCTCAGCAGTTGGGCGGAACTCAGCAGTAAAACAGTACGGCGCTGGACCCGTTGGGGGTCCAGCGCCGTTCTTGAAGTGGTAGTCACCTCACGAGACTACAACTTTCTTGGTCTGGTTACTCTGCTTCGCTCAAGCTCTTCTTCGCGTCCTCTTCCAGGCGGGCATCCAGCTTGGACTGGCGTGCCGCGGGGCTCAGCAGGCTCGCGACAACCGCTACAACGATGGTTCCGACGATGACCGCCAGCGAAACGAAAGTGGGGATTTCCGGAGCCCACTCGATGTGGTGGCCGTTGTTGATGAACGGAAGTTCGTTCACGTGCATGGCGTGCAGGACGAGCTTGACGCCAATGAAGGCGAGAATGACGGAAAGTGCGTGCTTCAAGTAGATCAGGCGGCTCATCAGGCCACCCAGCAGGAAGTACAACTGGCGCAAGCCCATGAGGGCGAAGATGTTGGCCGTGAACACGATGAATGCGCTTTGAGTCAGGCCGAAAATGGCGGGGATCGAGTCTACGGCGAACAGGAGGTCGGTCATGCCGATCGTCACAAAGACAATGAGCATCGGGGTGAAGACCTTCTTGCCGTCCACCGTGGTCCGCAGCTTGCCGCCGTCGAACTTTTCAGACATCGGCAAGACCTTGCGAAGCCGCGCCACCAGCGGGTTCTCCGCACCTTCTTCTTCATCTTCACCGGAATCGGTGGCCTGCTTCCAGGCAGTCCACAGGAGGAACGCGCCGAAGATGTAGAAGATCCAGCTGAACTGCTCGATGACCACCGCGCCAAGTGCGATGAAGATACCGCGCAGGATGAGCGCGATGATGATGCCCACCATCAACACTTCCTGCTGGTACTTACGAGGCACCGAGAAGCGGGCCATGATGATGATGAAGACAAACAGGTTGTCGATGCTCAGGCTGTATTCAGTCACCCAGCCGGCAACGAACTGGCTGCCGTACTCGGGGCCTGTGAAATAGAACATTGCGCCGGCAAACACCAGTGCCAATGCCACGTAGAAAGCGACCCAGAGGCCGGCTTCCTTCATGGACGGTTCGTGGGGACGCTTGACGACCAGCAGGAGGTCGATCAGCAGAATGATGCCGAGGGCGACAAATGAGCCGACCTCAAACCAAATAGGAAGCTCCATTAACGAGGGCCTTTCGCAGGGTACGGGAAAGCGGTGTAAGTCTCTCCGGCCTGCCTGTGCATTGAATGCTGATGTGGCGGCCCGCTAGATCCGGCGAGGCATCTGTGCCTTGCGTGCTGACGGACGTAGCGCTTGGGATACTCCCCTACGTGACCTAAACCTTACCTTAGGCGTGCCCGGCAGACTGCATTTGACGTAATTCGCGTTTGAGTTCTCCCACCTCGTCACGGATCCTGGCGGCGACTTCGAACTGCAGTTCGGCGGCCGCGCCATGCATCTGTTCCGTCAGTTGTTCGATGAGGCCAACGAGGTCCTCGGCAGGAGCGGCGGCCAGTCCGTCCCTGCGGACGGTCACTGCACCCTTTGCCGCGGACTTGCCACGTTTGCCGCCCTTGGCCAGCCGGTTGTTGTTGAGTAGTTCCTGGGTGTCGGCATCTTCCTTGGCCAACTGGTCCGTGATGTCGGCAATCTTCTTTCGCAGCGGCTGGGGGTCGATGCCATTGTCGGCGTTGTACTTGACCTGGATGGCGCGGCGACGGTTGGTTTCCTCAATGGCATGGGCCATGGAATCCGTGATCCTGTCCGCGTACATGTGGACCTGGCCGGACACATTACGGGCTGCACGGCCGATCGTCTGGATAAGGGACGTAGAAGAGCGGAGGAAGCCCTCCTTGTCTGCGTCGAGAATGCTCACGAGGGAGACTTCGGGCAAGTCGAGGCCTTCACGGAGCAGGTTGATGCCCACCAAGACATCGAAGACACCCATCCGGAGTTCACGGAGCAGCTCAACACGCCTGAGCGTGTCGACGTCGGAGTGCAGGTACTCCACCTTGACGCCGTGACCCACCAGGTAATCCGTCAGGTCCTCAGCCATCCGCTTGGTCAACGTGGTGACCAGGACGCGTTCATTCTTGGCTGTGCGGGTCCGGATCTCCTCCAGCAGATCATCGATCTGGCCCTTCGTGGGCTTGACCACCACTTCGGGGTCGATCAGCCCGGTGGGTCGGATGATCTGCTGGACAAAGCCGTCCGCCTTACCGAGTTCATACTTGCCGGGCGTTGCGGACAGGTACACCGTCTGGCCGATGCGTTCCAGGAATTCGTCCCATTTCAAAGGCCGGTTATCCATGGCCGACGGCAAGCGGAAGCCGAAGTCCACGAGGTTCCGCTTACGGGACATGTCGCCTTCATACATGGCGCCGATCTGGGGAATGGTGACATGGGATTCGTCAACCACCAGCAGGAAGTCTTCCGGGAAGTAATCGAGAAGGCAATGCGGAGCGGTCCCCCGGGCACGGCCGTCAATGTGGGACGAGTAGTTTTCGATGCCGTTGCAGAAGCCCATCTGCTGCATCATCTCGAGATCGTAGTTGGTGCGCATCCGGAGCCGCTGCGCTTCCACCAGCTTGTTCTGGCTTTCCAGGACCTGCAACCGCTCGGCGAGCTCGTCCTCGATCCGTTTGATGGCGCGAGCCATCCGTTCCGGGCCGGCCACGTAGTGCGAGGCAGGGAACACGTACATCTCCTCCTCGTCCCGGATCACCTCACCGGTCAGCGGGTGGAGAGTGTGGATGTTTTCAATCTCGTCGCCAAAGAACTCGATGCGAATGGCCAACTCTTCGTACATCGGGATGATCTCAACTGTGTCGCCCCGAACCCGGAACGTGCCCCGGTGGAAGTCCATGTCGTTACGCGCGTACTGCATGGACACGAATTTTCGGAGGAGGTCGTCGCGGTTCATCTCTGCGCCCTTGCGAAGCGTGACCATCCCGGCAATATATTCTTCCGGTGTGCCCAAGCCGTAGATGCAGGAAACCGTTGCGACCACGATCACATCGCGGCGAGTCAGCAACGCGTTGGTGGCAGAGTGGCGCAGCCGTTCGACTTCCTCGTTGATGGAGGAGTCCTTCTCGATGAAAGTGTCCGTCTGGGCTACGTACGCCTCAGGCTGGTAATAGTCGTAGTAGGAGACGAAGTATTCCACCGCGTTGTTGGGCAGGAGCTCGCGGAATTCATTGGCGAGCTGTGCGGCAAGCGTCTTGTTCTGGACCATAACCAGTGTGGGCCGCTGCACCTGCTCGATCAGCCAGGCGGTAGTGGCGCTTTTACCCGTACCGGTAGCACCGAGCAGCACGACGTCTTTTTCGCCGTTCTTGATACGCTCGGTCAGTTCGGCGATGGCGGCCGGTTGGTCACCGGCCGGCTGGTATTCGCTGATGACTTCAAAGGGCGCGACCACACGATTGATCTCTTGGGCAAGACTCATGAAACCAATCTACCCCCGGCCCCGGACAGTTACTGTCCGGGTTTGCGCCCAGCAGAAACAGAAGAATACGACGGCGGCTGCCACCCCGTGCGCGTGGCCCAGTCATCCATCATTGGCCAGGCGACCTCGGTGAACCACGGTTCTTTGGCATCGGCGTAACCCGCGGTGCCGGCGTCGTCAGCATGCTTTGCAGCGACCTCGCGTTTGTGCGCCTCGTACATTCCGAGGGCGTGCGCATCGGCGCGAAGCCAGTCACGAAAAAGCAGTGCGTACCGCCAGCCCGGTGAGCCCGCCACACGGACATGGAGATTCACGCTTCGCCCTGGATCTGCGTTCGCATGGAATCGTTTTTGCCAGAGCGAAGGGTCAGGATGTGTCGGCTTGGGTGTGTCTTGATTGGCGTGGGGTACGACGGGAAAGCCTGCCGCCGCCAACGCCGGAGCTATACGGTCTGCCGCGTCCAGGCCTGACACCGCGATTTGGAGGTCCAGCACATCCTTGGCCGCGAGACCCGGCACTGAGGTAGAGCCCACGTGGTCCACGGCAAGGATTTCCTTAGGTGCTGATGCAATGATCCGCACGCCAAGCCGGGCTGCCTGTTGTGCCCATTCAGCCCTTGGCGCCACCAGCACCGGACCGTCCGCGCGATGGGCGCGGATGCCCTTCCGGAGGTTGTCGGCGAACGGAACGAGCCTGTCCGCCCACAATGCGTCGACCGTTCCAAGCAACTCCTGCCGACTTCCCGAGTTGTCCAGGACAACATCCGCAGCAGCAATCCTGGCCTCCCGGCTGGCCTGGGCTGACATCCGGGCCACGGCGTCCTCGGCAGTCATTCCCCGGAGGTCCACCATGCGGTGGATCCGCACGTCGTCCGGGGCATCCACCACTATCACCAAATGGAAATTGCTCCCCTGGCCGGTCTCGACCAGCAGGGGGATGTCTTGGACCACAATGTCGCCATCTCCGGCGTGGGCCATGGCCGCAGCTGCGGCCTCCCGAACCAACGGATGGATGATGCCGTTGAGCACCTGACGCTGAGACGGGTCCGCGAACACGATTGCTCCGAGGGCCGGGCGGTCGAGCCGGCCCTGAGAGTCCAGGACGCCAGGTCCAAACGCCTCAACAACACGCGCGAGGCCCTTGGTGCCGGGTTCGACCACCTGCCGTGCAATGAGGTCCGAGTCGATGAGTATCGCACCCAACTCCTGCAGCCTCGATGCCACCAGTGATTTTCCAGAGGCGATGCCGCCCGTCAGCCCGATCTTCAACACCCCTCCACACTAGACTGAAGCGGTGGAAATTGAGGATGACAGTCGTGCGATCGCCTACACAACGCTCGCCGAAGGGCCGGATTTCCGCCATGAACTGGAGATCCGGCGCTCCCGATTCATCACCGTTCTCCGCCGTTCGCCAGATGAAGAAACAGCCCGCGCCCTGGTATCGGAACTCCGGCGGGAGTTTCACGACGCGCGTCACCACTGCTCGGCGTTCGTCATCGGGCCCGACCGGATGATTCAGCGCTCCAGCGACGACGGCGAACCCTCAGGTACAGCTGGCATTCCCATGCTGGAAGCCCTCATCAAACGTGAGACGACGCCCGGGGCCACCGACCTCAGCGACGTGAGCGCCGTCGTCGTGCGCTATTTCGGTGGGATTCTGCTCGGTGCCGGTGGGTTGGTGCGAGCATACTCCGAATCAGTTTCAGCAGCTTTGGACCTTGCTCCTCTGGTGCAACGCCGCAGGCTTCGCCTCTGTGCAATCGACATTCCACATGCTGAGGCCGGGCGGCTGGAAAACGAGCTCCGTGGCGCGGGATACGTCATGGCAGCGACTGGATATGGGGCCAAACATGCCGTACTTCGGGTGGCCCTGCAGGACGAGTCGGCCGCGATCTCTGAAGCGCACGCGCGGGTGGCCTCGCTGACTGCCGGCACCGCAGTCCTTCGGCCCGAGGGCACGGAATGGATAGACGTCCCCCATTAGCCCCACCGCGGGGGCAAGTTGTGTCCGTTGCTGGTACTTCGGAACCGCAGCGGCGAGGGCGCACCAGTTCCCGCTTCAGGCTCCACATCCGTTCCTGGGGCCGCCCCAGTTGCCGCACGGCCAGGCCTGCGCACCAGTTGCCGCCGAGCACCCCCCCCCAACGTCACGCTGGCGCACCAGTTGCCGCCGGGCGCACCCCCAACGTCGCGCTGGCGCACCAGTTGCCGCCCGGCGCACCTGTCCTTACGGGGGCGGATGGCGGGAAAAGGTGCGAGCGGGCGGGGGCAGGAAAGGTAACTGGAGCGCTAGGCGGGAACGGGCGCGGACAGGGGGTCAATCAGGGAAGCGCACGAGGACACACCCCCTGCCGGAATGCGTAGCTGCTGAACCTTCCCAGCGCGTGCACCGCCAGGTCTGCGCACCACCTGCCGCCGGGTGCACCCCCAACGTCACGCTGGCGCACCACTTGCCGCCGAGCGCACCAGTCCTAACGGGGGCGGATGGCGGGAAAAGGTGCGGGCGGGTGCGGGCGGGTGCGGGCGGGAAAGGTAACTGGAGCGCTGGGCGGGAACGGGCGCGGACGGGGGGTCAATCAGGGAAGCGCACGAGGACACACCCCCTGCCGGAATGCGTAGCTGCTGAACCTTCTCAGCGCGTGCACGGCGAGGTCTGCGCACCAGTTGCCGCCGGGTGCACCCCCAACGTCACGCTGGCGCACCACTTGCCGCAGGGCGCACCAGTCCTTACGGGTGCGGATAGCGGGAAAAGGTGCGGGCAGGGGGTCAATCGGGGAAGCGCACGTGGAACACCCCTGCCGGAATGCGTAGCTGCTGAACCTTCTCAGCGCGTGCACGGCCAGGTCTGCGCACCAGTTGCCGCCGAGCGTACCCCCAACGTCACGCTGGCGCACCAGTTGCCGCCTGGCGCACCAGTCCTTACGGGAGCGTATAGCGGAAAAGGGTGCGGGCGGGGGTTCACGAGGGGGTAACTGGAGCGCTGGGCGGGAAAGGGAGCGGTGGGCGGGAAAGGAAGCGGGCGGATGGCGGGAAAGGGTGCGCGCGGATGGCGCGAAAGCGAAAGGTGCGGGCGGCAACGAGGCGGGAACGCATACGCAAGAAGGACCCCCACCGTGTGGCGGGGGTCCTTCTTTGGCTATTCAGCGCGTCCCGTGAGGGCCGGCGGAATTAGTTGCCGGTCAGCTTCTCGCGCAGTGCTGCGAGAGCCTCGTCGGATGCCAGGGTGCCGCCCGAGGTAGCCTCGGATGCAGCCGGCTCAGAGGAGTAGCTGGTGGTGCCGGAATCGCTCTCACCGGACGTTGCAGCAGCAGCGTCGTCAGCAGCGTGCTGGGCAACCTGCTTCTTGTGAGCTTCCCAGCGGGTCTGGGCGTCAGCGTACTGCTGCTCCCAAGCGGCGCGCTGGGTCTCGTAGCCCTCGAGCCATTCGTTCGACTCGGGGTCGAAGCCCTCGGGGTACTTGTAGTTGCCCTCTTCGTCGTACTCAGCGGCCATGCCGTACAGAGCGGGATCGAACTCGGTGCTGTCAGCGTCAACGCCCTCGTTAGCCTGCTTGAGGGAGAGGGAGATACGACGACGCTCGAGGTCGATGTCGATGACCTTGACGAACAGTTCGTCGCCAACGGAGACAACCTGCTCGGCGAGCTCAACGTGGCGGACGGCCAGCTCGGAGATGTGAACGAGGCCTTCGATGCCGTCTTCGACGCGAACGAACGCACCGAACGGAACCAGCTTGGTGACCTTACCCGGAACAACCTGGCCGAGGGCGTGGGTGCGGGCGAAGGTCTGCCACGGGTCTTCCTGCGTAGCCTTGAGCGACAGGGAGACACGCTCGCGGTCCAGATCCACTTCGAGGACCTCGACGGTGACTTCCTGGCCAACCTCGACAACCTCGGACGGGTGGTCGATGTGCTTCCAGGACAGCTCGGAAACGTGAACGAGACCGTCTACGCCGCCCAGGTCCACGAATGCACCGAAGTTGACGATGGAGGAAACGACGCCGGGACGAACCTGGCCCTTTTCCAGCTTGTTGAGGAACGTGGAGCGAACCTCGGACTGGGTCTGCTCGAGCCATGCACGGCGGGACAGAACAACGTTGTTGCGGTTCTTGTCCAGCTCGATGATCTTGGCTTCGATCTGCTGACCGATGTACGGAGCGAGGTCGCGGACGCGACGCATTTCGACGAGGGACGCGGGCAGGAAGCCACGCAGACCGATGTCCAGGATGAGGCCACCCTTGACAACCTCGATGACGGTACCGGTAACGACACCGTCTTCTTCCTTGACCTTCTCGATGTCGCCCCAGGCACGCTCGTACTGAGCACGCTTCTTGGAGAGGATCAGGCGGCCTTCTTTGTCTTCCTTGGTGAGAACCAGGGCTTCGACCTGATCGCCAACGGCGACAACGTCACCGGGGTCAACGTCGTGCTTGATGGAAAGCTCACGGGAAGGGATGACACCTTCGGTCTTGTAACCGATGTCGAGCAGAACTTCGTCGCGGTCGACCTTGACGACGGTACCTTCGACGAGATCTCCGTCGTTGAAGTACTTGATGGTGGCGTCGACAGCTGCGAGGAAGTCCTCAGCGGTACCGATGTCGTTAATGGCGACTACGGGGGTACCGGGCTTCTCGGTGGAGGTGATGGTCATGTAGTAGGGGCTCCGTTGTGGATAGTGAGTCGGTCAGGCAAACCGCTGCCGTCCGGGTCCGGACGGCAGAGCACGGCGCAAGGCCGGGTCATCCTGATTTGTGGATTATTGCAAAATGGATGCGTACACGTAGTACATGCCCGTTTATTCTAGTCGCATGGGCCAAGGGCGGTCAAAGCGGCAGCACTTCGCCCAGCCGCGCGAACGTCACTCCCTGATCCATCAGGCGGGGCAATGCCCGGGCATAGCCCTCTGCCGTACCGGCTGCAGGCCGGTTGAAGTGCGAAATCACAATGTCCCCGGGCCCAACCCGGCCCACTTCGGCGGCCACGGTCGCGGGCGGGAAAGTAGCTCCGCCGTCACCGTTTACGGTGAAGTTGACAGGAAGCATCCCGAGCTTGCGCGTCATGGCCGCCGCGACATCGTCATAGAACGCGGTGCCGGGCCGGAAAAAGCGTGGCGTCTTGCCGGTGATGTCCTCCATGACGGTCTGGTTGCCCGTCAGTTCCTCGTAGACGCCGGACACATCAGCGGTGCCACCGATTCCATAGGCAGCCTTTCCATTGACGGACAGCGGTAAGTGCCGTGTGCCGTGGTTGGCCAACTCGAACAGCGGATCGGCAGCCAACTCGGCCACGAGCCCGGGATTCGCCTGGATCCAACGGCTGTTGATGAACAACGTGGCCGGCACGTTGAGCTTCCGGAGCGTTTGCAGCAGCTTTTGGTCGCATCCCGCACCGCCCGGGCCACCACAGGCGTCGAAAGTCAGCGCCACCTGCCGGGCGGCCGAACTGTTAACAACCCCAGTTACATGCAGCCCCCACTCCTGTGGCCGTTGGTGCCCGAACTCGTCGATGATCTGCTGCTTGGTGGGCACAACGGCGGACGCGTTCGACGGCGGTGCTGCCGCCTGGTTGCCGGGTCCTGCGGCCAAGGCCGCGGCAGCCTGCTCCCTTGACTGGGCGGCGATGGACGGTGGTGGCGTGGCCGGCCCGATGGCGCCACCGGGAGCAACGTTCGGCGCCGGGCCCGGTGCGGCAGCGGACGGAACTGACGACGGCGACGGACCAGTACGTGATCCCCCGGGCTGGTCCACGTGTTCGGTGGCACACGCCGCCAGCGCAGCGGACGCAAGGCCCGCCATTCCAAGCAGCACTGATCGCCGGCCGGCCAACGGCCGCCGCTTGGAATCCCCCATGGATGTCCTTATCTGGTGTTGAGTTGTGAATTATCTAGAAATGCGTGAGGCAGTGCGCCGATCGTTCCACCGCAAAGAGCTGCTGGGCCGTGAATGCCGCACCAGGGCGGTGCTCACAGATCCTGCCTGCAGCGGCAAGTGTCACCGGCGACACTGCACCAAGGTACATCGAACCGAGCTCTGTGACGTCCATTGTCAGGTCGGGCGCCTCGCCGGGTTCGGCTTCCACGACGGCGGCAGCACCGCCGTCGGACTCCAGCACCCAGGTGCCGCCCGCCAAACCCAGCGAGTCCGTGACCTCCAGGACGAGCCGCCCGGCCGCAGGAAAGCTGCGGGCTTGGAGCGCCGCCGGCGTGTCCAGAATGCGCAGCCACAACATGTCACGGACATCCGAGGATTCGATGACCCGAGGGTCCTCAAGCGCCCAGGTCAGCGGATCATCTACTGGTGCCTCGGACCAAGTGACCAGATCAATGAGGTCGATGCTGCCGAGGAAACGCCAAAGATCGAGGTAGGCCTCATTCGTGGCAGCCACAAGGTCGACAATCTCCATGGTGTACGGTTTGTTGTCCCACCCTTTGAAGCGGTAGGAGACATAGCCGTCCAGCGTTCCGGCGGCGTCGTAATGCAGGGCACTGCGGACTGCGGCGTCAGGCTTGCCGTCGTGCCCGATCGATCCCGATGCTGCCAGCCGGTAGTATTCCTGGCGTTCAATGGATCCGGGCGACACGCGTTGAACGCGCGCAAAGACCTTCGGGGCTACGTCGAGAAGGACGGCTGGATCGGCTACTTCAACCGTTCCAGTGGCCTTGCCCTTGAGCCGGAACCGCGGACCGGTGTCTACCTTGATGCTGCGTTCAAAAGTCGCCACGCCAAAGCCGAAGCGGCCATAGATGGAGCCCTCCGACGCCGTGAGGGCCGCCATGGCCAGGCCGTCGTCCTTGGCGCCCTGAAGATCCGCCGTGATCATTCCACGCAGAATTCCGTTGCGGCGATGCGTGCCGCGAACCGTCACTGACGTCACCAGGTTGGACTCCAGCTGCCGTCCAAAGCCGACATTCAGGGACTTGCGCATGGTGGCATAGGTAGCCACCGGAACATCGGCACCCAGCGCGTGGTCCGGGACGGCGCCATTAACGTACACGCCCGTCAGTTCACGGTGATCGATCGTGTACGAAGCCAGCGTTTTGGCCAGGTATTCCGGATTGCGTCGTTCTTGGTGGAAGCCGTGGGAGACTGCCTGCACCCACGTGGAGCAACGACTGTAGGCCGGGTTCTCCGGCTCGTCTACGGCATGGAAACGTTGGACAGAATATTTTTCATTGGGATCAGCCACGCCCCGAGCCTAACCAGACGCCGGAGGGCGCGCCACCATCTCGGCGGCGCGCCCTCCGGCGATCCTGACGAACCTCTAGTGTCCGGCCTCGTACCAGCTGGATCCGACGCCGATCTGGACGTCCAAAGGAACAGAAAGGTCTGCAGCATTGCCCATTTGCTCGGCCACCAGCTTCTCCACAGCTTCACGCTCACCGGTGGCCACCTCGAGGACGAGTTCATCGTGAACCTGAAGGAGCATGCGCGATTTGAGGCCCTGGCTGGCAAGCTCCGCCGAAACGCCCAGCATTGCCCGCTTGATCAGGTCAGCAGCTGAGCCCTGGATGGGTGAGTTCAAAGCGATGCGCTCGGCGGCTTCGCGGGCCTGCCGGTTGGTGCTGGTCAGGTCCGGAAGGTAGCGGCGACGACCTTCGATGGTGGCGGTGTAACCATCAACCCGGGCCTCGTCACGGACGCCATCGAGGTATGCGCGGACGGCACCGAAACGGTCGTAGTAGTCCTTCATAAGGGTCCGGGCTTCGTCGACGGAGATCTCCAACTGCTTGGACAAGCCGAAGGAGGTGAGTCCGTAGGCCAGGCCATAGGACATTGCCTTGACCTTGGAACGCATGGCGCTGGTGACATCGGCCGGATCCACGTTGAAGATCCGCGCGCCAACGAAGCGGTGCAGGTCCTCGCCGTCCTTGTACGCCTGGATGAGTCCTTCATCCCCGGAAAGGTGCGCCATGATGCGCATTTCAATCTGCGAGTAGTCAGCGGACAGGAGGCATTCATAGCCTTCGCTGACCACGAAAATGCTGCGGACCCGGCGGCCTTCTTCACTGCGGACCGGGATGTTCTGCAGGTTCGGGTTGTTGGAGGAGATACGGCCGGTAGCCGCGATGTTCTGGGCGTAGGTGGTATGGATGCGCCCATCTTCCGCCACCGACTTCTTCAGTGTTTCCACCATCTGGGCAAGCTTGGATGATTCGCGGTGAGCCATGAGCTGGACCAGGAATTCGTGACCGGTCTTTTCCAGCAATGCCTTCAATGACGCGGCATCGGTGGTGTAGCCCGACTTGATCTTCTTGGTCTTGGGGAGGCCGAGTTCCTCAAACAGGACAGTCTGCAACTGCTTGGGCGAACCAAGGTTGACCTCGTGCCCGATGGCAGCGAACGCCTGTTCCTGCGCGTTCTCGATCACCTTGGTGAGGTCCGCCAGTTGTTCATTCATGCGATCGATGGAAACGAAAATACCCGTGCGTTCCATCTGCGCCAGCACGCGGGCCACCGGGAGTTCCAAGGTGGTCAGCAGGGCATCCGCCTTGCGCTCGACCAGTTCCTTTTCGAAGTGCTTGCTGAGGGAATGCACGACGGCGGCCTGCTGCACCAGCGCTGCGGCCGCGGCCTGATCGGTGTCTCCGGTGAGGTCGAGTTCCAATTGGCCCGACGCAGCGGCGGCAGCGGCAATGGTGATCTTCAAGTGGTGCTGGGCGAGCTCTGCCAGCTCGTAGCTGCGGCGGTCGGGTTCGATCAGGTAGCCGGAAATCGACGTGTCATCAACGACGCCTTCGAGGCCAAGCCCGCGGTTGTCCAATGCCTTGATGGCAGCCTTGAACTCGTGCATGACCTTGGCTTCTTCGGGATCCTGCAGCCAACGAGCCAGTACGGATTCAGCGTCGGCATCCAGGCTGGTCAGCTCGATGTAGGCGGCACCATTGTTCCGTACGACGGCCAGGGCGCTGGCGTCCTCGCCGATGCGTCCGGGGACGGGACGGACCGCCAGGGCGGAGCGGACGCCGGACCCAGCCGAGAAGAACGCTTCGAGCTCAGCAGCGTTCGTGAGCGTGGCGAACTCGGGGGCGTCGATGGTGTCCGGTGCTGCCCCAGCGGTGTCGTCACCGTAAAGATCAAACAGCCGGGTACGAAGGGTCCGGAATTCGAGTTCCTCAAAGAGCTCCTCGACAGCCTGCCTGTCCGGCCGTGGTTCGTGGAGATCCTCCAGGGTTACAGGGAGTTCCAGGTCATGCAGCAAACGGTTCAGACGGCGGTTGCGCTTGACGTTCTCCAGGTTTTCCCGGAGCGCCCCGCCAACCTTCCCCCCAATGGATTCAACGTTCTCCAGGATGCCTTCAAGGCCGCCATAGAGGTTGATCCACTTTGCCGCGGTCTTGGGACCCACACCCGGGACGCCGGGAAGGTTGTCCGCAGACTCCCCCACCAGGGCCGCGAGGTCCGAGTAATGGGAAGGCTTCACGAAGTACTTCTCTTCGATGGCAGCGGCATCCAGCTTGGGGATGTTGCTGACACCCTGCTTGGGGTACAGGACAAAGACGTTGTCATTGATCAGCTGGAACGAGTCGCGGTCGCCCGAAACCAGGAGGACTTCGAAGCCTGCTGCGTCACCTTGGTAGGCCAACGTGGCCAGGACGTCGTCTGCCTCGTATCCGGGGAGGGCGATGGTCCTGATCCCCCACGCCTCCATGACCCGGGAGATGAGGTTGATCTGGCCAGCGAATTCAGGCGGAGTGGCGTTACGGCCGCCCTTGTATTCGCTGTACTCGGCCTTGCGGAAAGTGGTGTCGTCAGAGACGTCGAAGGCAACGGCGACGTGCGTGGGCTTCTGGTCCTTGATGAGGTTGATCAGCATCGACGTGAAGCCGTGCACGGCGTTGGTGAACTGACCTCGGGCAGTGGAGAAGTTCTCTGCGGGAAGGGCGTAGAAGGCCCGGAAAGCCATGGAATGGCCATCCAGGACCAGCAACCTGGGCCGGCCCTCCCCAGCGTTGCTGGGCGATGCAGTTGTTGAGGGGGTGGGTGCTGTTGCGATGGCAGCAGCTGAGGCCGTTGGAATCTGGTCCGGTTTGGTTGTTTCACTCACAAGTGCCAGCCTAGTTGGCATGATGGACAATTTCACGCCGAACAGGTTTATCGACGAACTCAAGGCGGCAGGTGTGCCCGAGGAGTTCCACGATTGGCTTTCCCGCCACGGCGTGGGCGCACTGGTGGCCAAAATGGGCATTGTCTTCACGGAGCTGAGCGCCGAACGAACGGTGGCCACCATGCCCGTGGAAGGAAACACCCAGGTGGCAGGCATCCTGCACGGCGGAGCACACGTGGTCCTGGCAGAGACGCTGGGCTCGTTTGCGGCCTCCCTTCATGCGGGCAGGGGGCGTCACGCTGTCGGCATTGAGGTGGGTGCCACCCACCACCGCTCGATTGCCAGTGGCCTGGTAACGGGGACGTGCACTGCGATCCACCTGGGCGGTACGTTGGCCACGCACGAGATCGTCATCACGGATGAGAAAGGCCGCCGGCTCTCGACTGCCCGGATCACCAACATGATCCGTGACAACCGCCACTGAGCCGAACCGCTTCTAGGTTCCCTTCTGCGGCATCCGATAGTGCAACTCTGCCGCCGCCCCGCCGATGATGCGCGACGAGACCAACTCAAGTGGCGCCGTCGGGCCGTCCAGCGGCAACAGCCGCTTTCCCGAGCCCAACACCACGGGGATGATGGTGACAATCATCTCGTGGAGCAGTCCCGCGTTGGCGAACTGCGCCACGAGGTCACCGCCACCCACCAGCCACACGTTCTTGTCACCGGCGTCGGCCACCAGGTCAGGGGCGAATTCGCGGACGTCGCCGCGCACAAAGGTGACATTCGAACCCGGTGGTGCGGAATATTCATGGTGCGTGAAGACCCAGCATGGAGTGTCCGGGTACGGCCATTTGCCTGGTTCGTGTTCCATGAGCCAGCGATACGTCTCGCCGCCCATGGCAATGCATCCAACGCCGGCCATGAATGACTCGATACTCTCGTTGACGCCTTCCACCCGGTCGAACTGCAGGAGCCAGCCCAGGTCGTCGTCCTGGGAGGCGATGAAGCCGTCCACGGTTGAGGCTACGTAGTACTGAAAGATCGACATGGCCCCAAGACTAGTCAGTCCGCTGCGGCGTTCCCATACTCCACGCGGACGCTGCCGTCGTCGGGAAGCACCACCACACGTCCGGCTGCAAGGGTCCAGCCGTCGTTGAGCAGGAAGATCCGTCCGCCGCTGACCACCAGGAGCCGCAATCCTGTGTAGCGGTAGAGCGGTTCTGCCTCCGTGCCGGCCGAAACTTCGCGCACGTTCGGTGCCGTGACGGCCAGCCGAGCCTTGCTGTAGACGACGGCGGTTGGCAGCAAAGCGGACCGTTCCTGGTAGTCCAGCGCCGCGCCGCGCCCCAAGGCCTGGGCGTAGTCCGACGTGCCCCAGAAGAGGAGCAAGGTGACCAGAACGAAAATGAGCGACCTCTCAAGGCCGCGCGGAGTGATGCGAAGTGTGCGCCCAGCTGGTGGCACAGCGCGGCGCCGGACGCTCAACCCCCATGCGCCAACGACGAGTCCGGTCGCAATCAAGTAGGGCACGTATAGCAGGACACGCTCGGGTTGGGTAACAATCGCCACCCACATCACCGCCGCGTAGGCGAAGCCAAGGAGCATCACCGCCGTCGCCGTCCGGCGGATGGAGTCTCGATGGCGGGCAGTTTCCATCAGCTTTGCCACGGCCCGGTCCAGCATGAGCCAGAGGAGACCGATGACCACCAGCCACGCCAAGGGCTGGAACAGGGACTGGATGCTGCGCAGGATGAAGTCCTGCACCGTGTAGCCGAACAAGCTGACGTCCAGTCCCATGGATTTTGCCTGGGCGTCAGTGCGTGCCCACCCGAAATAGACAAGAAGCGCGGTGGCCACGGTCAGCGGCGGACCGATGACCGAGAGAACCTCGAGCGTTCGTTGCCACCGGGTGTTGATCAGGCTGCGCTGGTCCGCGCCGTCGGCTGCGACAGGATCGGCCTCATGCTCACTCACGGGGCGGCCGTCGAGGAGGCCCCATTCGAGGAGGGACCGGGCGCCGGGGTGCTCTCCGTTGGATCAGGCGTTGTTTGGCCACCGGGATCCGGCGACGGGCCGGTGGTGGAATCGTCATAGAAGAACGTCACGGTGCCGCTGATATCAACGGTGTCTGTGATGCTGATCCGGATCGAGTCCCGCCCATCGGACGCTGGCATCCGCAGGTAGCGGGTCTGGTAGTCGCCGTCTCCGGAGACGGTCTCCGGGAAGCTGACTTCGCCGTCGAACAGGATGTCCCCGATGCGGACGTAGTAGCCGTCCAAGCGGACGATCGTGCCGCCTGAACGCGGACCGGACGCACGCGTGCGGCCCGGCACCACCTTGAGCTGCTCGTCGACGACGGTCAGTCCGCTCAAGTGCCTGGGGCAGGCCTCCCCGGGCCCCGGCTCAACCCGGGGCGAGAGACCCTGGCTGCTCCGCTGCGCGGCGACCATGGCCGCAGAGGTGGCCGCGACTGTGTACTCCAGGCATTGCGTCTGCGGTATTCGTGGTGTGGCAGCGACGGCGATGGACGCCCTCTGCCAGTCCTGCTGGCTGCCGCTCTGCACGGCTTTGCAGACGGCGGCCGCGGCCAGCCAGACTGCTGCGTCATCGGCATCCTGGACACTTTGGGCCAAGGCATCGCATTGGAATTGCTGGAGAAGGAGGTAGCGCTGCCCCGAGGTGGGATCGTTGGGACCGACAGGCCCAATGGGAACCCAGCGCACCACAGGGGCCTCCGCCTGCGGAGCTCCCGGACCGGCCGGACCTGCTGGCTGCTGCGCGGTGGGTCCGCTGGTGGCTTGGGTTTGAGCAGTCGTGCTGGCTGACGACGACCCGGCGCTCGACGACGCGCCGTCACCGGCAGACGGAACACATCCGGACAGGACCGCCACCAGGACCGGGATCAGCACCAGTCCCACGTGAAGTTTTCGGGAACGGCTCTTCATGACAGCCCCACATCTGCCGGATCATGACCATGCAGTCAGTACACTGCTGATTATTCTCCCGAATGGACTTTACTGCCAGAGAAACAGGGTGCTGGGTTCCCGGTCGCACGTGGGCCGCGAAACGGCCCTACTTTCCGAAATATGGAACGATCAGGTAGATCCCAAAGAGCACGGCCAGGCCACAGATCCCAAAGCACACGTACGCCAGCGAGCGGACCAGGGCCGGCGACTTCTGCTGGGCGTCTCCGGCAATGGCCGTCAGCCGGACTCCAAGGGAGTAGAGCACTACCAGGCTCACGGCAGCCACCAGGGTCACCCCGGCGACCTGCAGCAGTTCCAACCACTTCATCGCTGCACATCCTCGTTCTTGGCGGACTTGCGGGACTTCTTTTTCTTGCGGAACCGGACAGCATGCCCGGCTTCTTCAACTTCGACGGCGTTGTGGTGCCCGACGTGCGATTTGCGGGAGGCCACAAACATGAACAGCACCGCGGCGGAACCGAGCACGGCGGCAATAACAACACCGACAACGCCCGTACCTACCAGAAGGGCGGTCAAACCACCGACAATGGCCGACGCCGGGAGCGTGAACAACCAGCCCAAGGCAATCTTGCCGGCAGTACCCCAACGGACGGACGTGCCCTTGCGGCCCAAGCCGGAACCAATCACCGAGCCGGAGGCAACCTGGGTCGTGGACAGGGCAAAACCAAGGTGCGAGGACGCCAGGATGGCCGTGGCGGTGCTGGTCTCGGCCGAGAAGCCCTGTGCTGGCTTCACCTCAGTGAGGCCGGAACCCATGGTCCGGATGATGCGCCAACCGCCCGCATACGTACCAATGGCAATGGCGAAGGCACAGGCTGCCACAACCCAGAACTGCGGACCGCTGCCCGGGGTTTGCGTCCCCGCTGCGATCAGGACCAGGGTAATGATACCCATGGTCTTCTGGGCGTCGTTCGTGCCGTGAGCCAAGGCCACGAGGCTGGAGGTGAAGATCTGGCCGGTCCGGAAGCCCCCACGCTTCTGCGTGAGCTTGTCTCCGGTTTCGGGATCGTGGCGGGAGGTCAGTGCGTAGGCGAGGCGCGTGCAGAGGTATGCGACGCCGCCGGCGATCAGCGGGGCAAAGATTGCCGGCAGGATGACCTTCTGCAGCACGGTCTCAAAGTTGATGGAGTGGAAGCCGATGCCCACCACGGCTGCGCCGATCAGGCCGCCAAAGAGCGCATGCGAGGAGCTTGACGGCAGGCCCTTGAGCCAGGTGACCATGTTCCAGAGCACAGCACCCATGAGCCCGGCGAAGATGATGTCCGGGGTGATGTGGATGCCGTCCGACCCTTCCCGGATCAGTCCCCCGGAAATGGTTTTGGCCACTTCCGTCGAAAGGAACGCACCTACGAGGTTGAGCACGGCAGCCAAGGCCACCGCCGTCTTGGGTTTGATCGCCCCCGTAGCGATAGGCGTAGCCATCGCATTGGCTGTGTCGTGAAACCCGTTAGTGAAGTCAAAGAATAGGGCCAACGCTATTACCAGCGCGACCATGAAGGTGATTTCCACCTGTTGCCCAATCTGCAGAGTCGACGTTCAGCAGTTTCACTTCCCCATACCTGCCATCCACAGCATAGTTCAGTGATTGTTCAACTGAGTGGACTTGTGGAGTTCATTCCGGCCGGCTTGAAACCTTAAGAATCCTACGTGCCAGCCACGGCACTAACAAACGTGGGCACACTCCCGGCTAGCCCAGGAAGGCCCGCACTGCCGCAAGTTCGCGTCGGGAGAGACCCCTGCGTGGATCCGGTGAGATGCAAAGCACACTGTCCTGCTGATACTCGGCCCACGAACGCGCATCCGACTCCTGGCTCAATTGGTCATCCAGCCAGACAATCCGTTCGACCCCCGTAGCAGCCAGATCCTTTTGAAGGGCGACGAGTTTCCACCATTCTGGGCCTTCGTCCCAGCCTTGGCTGGAGAGCACTGGCCAGTCCTGGCCGTTCAAGCCGATGGCCGGGCAAAGGTATTCCGGAGCCAGCCGCTCCCACGTGGTGAGCCACACGAAACGCGCGGCGGGATGCCGGGCAAGTTCGTTGAGCTCTTCAACTGCTTCCGGCGCGAAGGCGACGTCGAGGATGCCAGCGTCTGCGATGCTCCATTCGGTACCCCAATCGCTGACTCCCGAGGGGCCGAAGGGGTTCACCACGCCGTCGACGTCCAAATAAATGGACACGCGCACGATGGGTGCCATGGTCGATTCCCCTTTCGTCTCGCGCGTTCACCTGAACTTAAGGCCAGCGTACGTCACGGAACAGGCGCCCACCTTGTCACATCAGAACACGCACCCCAACAAGCGGTAAATCATTCTCTTGACGTTCGTCAAGAAACTGATAATCTCGAAGATATGGAAAAGCCCCCAGTCCATTCCCCCCAGAGCGTCCGCCACATCGAGGACACAGTCCGCACCGATTTCCGGCATGCGATGTCTTATGGCGGTTACCTGGACCTCGACAGACTGTTGAGCTCACAACACCCCCTGAGCGAACCGGAACACCACGATGAACTGCTGTTCATCATCCAGCACCAGACCAGCGAGCTCTGGCTCAAGCTGGTCCTTCATGAACTGCTGGAAGCCCGCAGGCTCCTTGACGCCGACAACCTCGGCAAGGCCCTGAAGTGCATCGCACGCGTGAAGGCCATCCAGCGAACCATGACGGAACAATGGTCGGTCCTGGGCACCCTCACTCCCCGCGAGTACGCCGAGTTCCGCGGCTTCCTGGGCAGTTCCTCCGGATTCCAGTCGTACCAGTACCGCGGCGTTGAATTCCTGCTCGGCAACAAGAACCGCGGCATGCTGCGGGTCTTTGAAAGCGACCCGGAAGCACACGCGCTCCTCAGCACACTGTTGGAAGAACCTACGCTGTACGACGCGTTCCTGGCCGTCCTGGCCCGTGCCGGCTACGACATTCCCGCCGACATCCTCGAACGCGACACCAGCGAACCTTGGACCTTCCGCCAGGAGCTGGTTCCGGTCTTCCAGAAGATTTACGAATCCGATGACACCCCGTGGGGCTTCTATGAGGCCTGCGAAGACCTGGTGGACATCGAAGACAACTTCCAGGCGTGGCGCTTCCGCCATCTGCGCACAGTCCAGCGGACCATCGGCTTCAAGGTGGGCACTGGTGGCTCGTCGGGTGTGGACTTCCTCAAGCGCGCACTCGACCTCACGTTCTTCCCTGAGCTCTACGCCGTCCGCACCGAAATCGGCAACTAAGCATCCATCCGGCCCATTGCGGGCCCCAGCCCTCCGCAGGAGAAACTATGACTACCGCCCAGCAGACCCAACGGCCAACGTCGGCCGAGTTGGACGCCGCCGATCCGCTCGCCGCCCAGCGCGATGCGTTTTACACGCCCGACGCCGGTCAACTCGCCTCATACCTTGACGGCAACTCGCTGGGACGGCCCCTCAAGGCCACGGCCACCAACCTGGCGTCTTTCGTCCACGACGCGTGGGGCAGCCGGCTCATCCGCGGATGGGACGAACAGTGGATGGACGAACCCACAGTGGTGGGAGACCGGATCGGCCAAGTGACCTTGGGGGCCGCTGCAGGCCAGGTGACGGTAGGCGACTCTACGTCCGTCATGCTGTACAAGCTCATCCGGGCTGCCGTGGACGCACAGCCAGGCCGGGACGAAATCGTGGTGGACCGGGACAACTTCCCCACCGACCGATTCATCATTGAAGGCATCGCTGCCGAAAAGGGTGCGACCATCACCTGGATCGCCTCCAACCCGGCCAGCGGAGTCCGCCCTGCAGACCTGGACGGGCTGCTCGGTGAGCGTACCGCCGTCGTAGTCCTCAGCCACGTGGCCTACCGCTCGGGATTCCTGGCCGACGCGGCTGCGATCACTGCCAAAGTCCACGAAGCAGGCGCCCTCATGCTGTGGGACCTCTGCCACTCTGTGGGATCCGTGCCCCTGGAACTGGATGCGTGGGGCGTCGACCTTGCTGTCGGCTGCACCTACAAGTACCTCAACGGTGGGCCGGGCTCCCCCGCCTTCGCCTATGTCAACGCTTCCCAGCAGGACCGCCTGCAGCAGCCGATCTGGGGTTGGATGGGTGCTGACAACCCCTTCGGAATGACGGACGCGTACCGCCCGGCCCAGGGCATGCGCCGCTTCATCACCGGCACCCCACCTGTGCTGGCCATGCAGCCGCTCAAGGACATGGTGGAACTGATTGCCGCCGTGGGCATGGATGCCGTCCGGGAGAAGTCGATCAAGCTCACCGAGTACGCGATCGCGCTCTCCGAGGAAATGCTGGTTCCTTTGGGCGCCGAGATCGTGAGTCCGCGCGACGTCACAGAACGTGGCTCGCACATCACCGTGGACCACCCGCTCTTTGCCGACGTCACGGCCAAGCTGTGGGAACGTGGCGTGATTCCCGATTTCCGTCCTCCGCACGGACTTCGCATCGGCCTGTCCCCGCTGAGCACCAGTTACGCCGAGGTTGAGCTGGGAGTAGCGGCAATCCGCGACGCCCTGGCCGAACTGCAGTGAGTGCCGTCCTTGACGACATGGACTCCCGGCCAGGGAGTACTACGTCGTTGCTGCGAACAGTTATTGGCCTGTATCTCCGGGACGCCGGTGGGTGGATGTCAGCCAAGGACATCGTCACGCTGATGGAGGCCCTGGGCACCTCCGGCACAGTGGCCCGGACGGCGCTGGGCCGGCTGCGGAAAAAGGATGTGGTGCTTCAAGAGTCGCGCAACGGAATCCCGGGCTTCACCCTGACCGAAGGCGCCACCACCATGCTCGCCCGTGGCGACCGGCGCATCTACAACCCGCGCAGCATGTCAGCCTCGGACTCCTGGTGCCTGGTCTCTTTCTCCATCCCGGAGACCGAACGCGAAAAACGCCACCAACTGCGGCGACGCCTCCACTGGATCGGTTGCGGCACGGTGGCCGCGGGTTTGTGGATCTGCCCGGATTCGCTCCGTGACGAAGTGGAGGAAATCCTCGCCGACCTGGAACTGCGGGACATGGCGACGATCTTCGTGACGGAAACACCACTGGTGGGCGGTAATCTGCGGGAAGCTGCCGCCAAATGGTGGGACCTGGACGTCATTGCCTCGTTGCACAGCGACTTCATCCAGGAGCAAGCCGCGGCCGTCCCGTCCAGAACTGATGGGTCTGTGGATGCGACGGCCGCGGCCTTTGCCACGTATGTGCGGTGCATCGACCGGTGGCGGATCATCCCATACCTGGACCCCGGGCTGCCCCAGGCATTTCTTCCGGAAGACTGGCCCGGGGCCGAGGGGACTGCGTTGTTCGCCAGGATCGTCGCCGCCTACGAAGAGCCGAGCCAGGCGTTTGTGCGGAGCACGTTGGGCGTCACGGTTTCCTGACAAGCGGTCGACCTGAAGGTGCGTTCCGGCGGGCCATTCCTCGGAGATATGGCTCGCCGAGCAACTGGATAGGGGTCTTGGCGGTTTCCCTGGAGAAGAAGGCGGCTACAGCGGCGATCCCCATGCACAGGACCGCGAAGAGGGCGACCGGTAGCCATCCGTCCGTCCCCTTCCCCAGCAGCAGGCCTGCGATCAAAGGACCGAATCCCGCAACGACCAGACCCAACTGGTTTCCCAAGGCCATCCCCGAATAGCGCACTGGAGCGGCGAACAACTCGGCGAAGTAGGACGGCCAGATGCCGTTGAAACACGAGTACAGCAACGTCATGTTGACGAAGGCCGCAGCGAACACCAGCCAGATGTTCCCCGTGGACAACGCCCAGAAGTAAGCGAAGATCGTGGCCGAGCAGCCGATGGCCGCGGTCAGGAGCAATGGCCTGCGCCCCACCCGGTCCGAAAGTTTCGCCACGAGAGGCATCACGAACATGGACAAGCCAATGGCCACGGCATTGACCGTGAGGATGGACGCCTTGTCGAAGCCGGCGGACCCGGTGGCATAGGCCAGGCCGAAGACAGTGAAGATGGTTTGCATGACAGACATGATGGACATCCCGATCACGCGCAGCACATCCGGCAACTGGAAACGCAGGACGTCGCCCAGAGGCAGCCGTGCCACGGCATGGTGTTCCTTGGCCTCTTCGAAAACCGGGGTTTCGTCCAGATGGGTCCGCACCCAGTACGCGATGGCGAGGACCACGATCGACAACCAGAACGGGATACGCCAGCCCCACGTCATGAGGGCTTCCGTGGGCAGCGCAGCAACGGGAATGAACACGAGCGTAGCCAGCACCATGCCCGATGCGTAGCCGGTCATCACGAAGCTCGTGAAGAATCCGCGGCGCCCTTCCGGGGAATGTTCAAGGGTCAGCGTGGATGCTCCGGCCGACTCAGCACCCGCTGAGAACCCCTGCGCCAATCGGCCAATGACCAGCAGCACCGGCGCCCAGACACCGATTTGCTCGTAGCTGGGCAGGAAACCAATCCCCAAAGACGCCAGGCCCATGACGCCCAAGGTGATGAGCAGGATCTTCTTCCTGCCCAGCTTGTCTCCGAAATGGCCCATGACGAGTCCGCCCACCGGGCGCGCGACATACGCGACGCCGAACGTGGCGAAAGCGCCAACCAGGCCCACCGCGGGATCATCCGAGGGGAAGAACAGGGGTCCGAAAACCAGGGCCGCTGCGGAGCCGTAGATGAAGAAGTCGTAGTACTCGAGGGTGCTTCCAAGGAAGGAAGCGAGGGCGGCTTTTCCAGGGGTTTTGCGCAGCGGTGGTAACTGCTGGGTTGTGCCTGTCATGTGATTCTCCTTGGACGACGGTGTCCGGGCCGAAGGTGGCCTGACGGAATGGTTGGGGTAGAAGCTACAGCTGGAAATCGACGGCGATGATCTGCTCGCTGTTGGGCAACGAGTACTTCTTCAGCGGCTCGTGCAGAGGGTGGGTGTTGTATACCTCGATGTCCTCGACGGTGCGGAAGTCAGCCACGATGGCGTAGTCGAACGACCGGTCTTGCTGGAGCACGTCCGGGCCATGGGTGAGCCGTAGCAGGCCTGGAATATTTCCGTCCATCCGGCCAAGGCCTTCAATCCAGGTGGCCTTGTCCGCTTCCGGGAAGTCCGGCTTGAACTTGAACAGCACGGTGTGGCGGATCATGCCACTGCCTCCACTCTGGCCCCGGTGTATTCGGCGGGCAGGCCGGCCAAGGTCCGGCCGGCCAGGTACCCCATGGTCATGATGGGACCGAGGGTCGCTCCGGCGCCCGGGTAGCCCGCGGCGAAGGCATTCTCCGTGGTGTTACCGGCAGCAAACAAGCCCTGGATAGGCCAGCCATCGACGTCCAGGACTCGCGCCAGGCCATCCGTTGCCACACCGCCGTTGCTGCCAAAGGCGCCGTTCACCACTTCCATGGCGTAGAACGGCCCGGTCTGCAGCGGACCCAACGACGGGTTGGGCCACGGGCTATCGTCGTCTCCCCAGTATTTGTCGTAGGCGCTTTCGCCCCTGCCGAAGTCCGGATCTTCGCCCTTAACAGCGAACTCGTTGAAGCGCTCAACGGTGGCCTTCAGGTTCTCCGCCGGAACCCCGATCTTCCCCGCCAGCTGCTCCAGGGTGGCCCCCTCAAGGAGATAGCCAGGCGTGGGCTGCCCTGCCCGGTGTGCCAGGACCCCGTAGCGCTCCAGGTAGCTGCGGTCGAACACCACGTGGGCCGGAGTGTTCAGAGTCTGATGATTCGGCGAGTCCCATGACTGCAGGCAACGGGCGAGGTCGTTGTAGTTCTGGGACTCGTTGGCAAAGCGCCGCCCGTGTCGGTTAACCATGAGCGAGCCCGGCCCTTGGCGCTCGAAGCGAAGCAACGTACCGATCGGTTGCCCGTCGCGGGTGTCACCTGTAATGGACATGGGCGCCCACCATGCTTCCCTGGTACCCCGGGTCTGCGCACCGATCCGTTGCGCCATCTTGAGCCCGTCCCCGGTATTCGACGGCGGTGAGCACATGATGTAAAGACGGGAAGCCAGCAAAGAATCGGCAAGGTCCTTGTCCCATTCGAACCCGCCGGTGGCCAGCACCACACCGTCGTTCGCGTGGAAAGTTTCACCTGACTCGAGCTCCACGCCCACCACCCTGCCGCCGTCGTTCAGCAAGCGGTGCCCACGGGCACCGACCACCAGCGCAGCGTCGTCGCGTACGAGGCTGGCCAGCAACATCGACACCAAGGCATGGCCCTTTGCGACCAGCCCTGCTTCCTGGCGTTGGTTCAGTTCTTCCCAAGGGAACTTGGTGAATGCACCCCAGGTTTCGTATTCCTGCATGGTGAACGGTGCCCGCCCATCGGAACGGACGTGTGGTGCCAGATCCCCGAGTGCTTCGCGGATGTTGAACAGTTCCGGCTCCACTGTCCGGCCACCTTCAACGGAACCGGGGAGGTCCTGCCGGTAGTCCGGGAAATTGTTCAGGAAGATAAAACGGACTCCGCACTCTTCCTCCGTGAACCGGATCATAGCGTCGCCGTAGTTGAGGGCGGCGGCCACCAGCTCGTCGCGGCTGCGGCCCCGGGCGACGGCGCGCACGTATTCGGCGGCAGCCTCCTTGGAGTCACTGATGCCGGCCTCGCGGGCGTGGTGGTTGTCGGCCACCCAGAGCATGCCGCCGGAAATGGCCGAGGTGCCGCCAAGCAGCGCGGTCTTTTCCAGGACAATCACGGATTTGCCGGCCCGGGCAGCCGTTGCGGCTGCTGTAAGGGCGCCTGCCCCGGAGCCTACAACCACGACGTCGTAGGTGCTTGAGGGAGTGCCGTTCAGGAATTTCATGGGGTTGCCTTTCGTGTGTGGGCACACTGGTCTTTGGGGGCGGCGTCTCCTAGACGGCCGTGTATCCGCCGTCAATGACCAGCTCCGAGCCTGTGGTGAAACGTGATTCGTCAGAAGCCAGGTACAGGACGCCGTAAGCGATCTCCTCAGGCTCGCCTTGCCGCGGGAGTGGATTTCCGCCGACGAGTTGCTGGTAATAGGCCTCCGCGCCGATGTCTGATTGCTCGGCCGAGCGTCGGCTCATCCTGGTGTTCATGGAGCCGGGATGGATGGAGTTCACGCGGACGCCGTGGGCGCCATAGGCCGCGGCGTCGGACTTGCTCAGGAGCCGCACCGCGCCCTTGGTGGCGTGGTAAAGCGGCACGTTTCGTCCACCGGTCAATCCGTGGATCGACGAGAAGTTGATGATGCTGCCTGCTTGTTTGGCGATCATGGCCGGCACGACGTGCTTAGTCATCAGCCAGACGCCTTTGACGTTGACATCAAAAATGGTGGTGAAGTCCTCCATGGTGGCCGTGTGGCTGGCGCCTGCCGGGCCGATGATGCCAGCGGCGTTGACGAGGATGTCCGGGGAGCCCAGTTCCTCGCTGATTCGGCGGACTGTTGCGGCAACGCCGGCTTCATCGGTGACGTCGACGTCGTACTCAGTGACCGAAGCGTGGCCCGCGCCGGCGGGGGTCCCTGCGCGGTCCAGGCTCGCGACCGTCGCCCCGTGCTCCGCGAGGAGGCGGACCGTTGCGCTGCCCAGGTCTCCCCTGCCTCCGGTAACGACTGCTGTTTTCCCGGCGACGCGCTGCGTTGCGTTCTCCATAACCAACTCCCTTTCGCCGCGGCGTTGCGGCTCATCAAGCATCCTGACGGCGTCGCAGGGCAGCACGGAATGGCGCCTATGCGGCCGCTGTGTGCGTTGATCGGGCGAGGTGCCCTGGGACTTTTCGTCGAACTGGATGGCCCTGGTAGACCGTCCAACCGGCGTGCCCTGCTTGGTTTCCACTCTGCCAGTGACCCTGTGAGTGGAGCCACAGAGTTACCGATGAACGGGAATCAGATCCCGCCGTTGCTTTGCCGCACAGCGCCCTTGAGCTCACCGCGCCACCCCAAGGCACGCGAAATTCCGCGGGCTGCGGTCATCAGCACGGGCACTCGGGCAGAAGGGTTCTCGTCGTTTCGCGGTACGACGATGCTGAGGGCGGCCACGACGGAGTTGGAGCGGTCGAATACGGGAACAGCAATGCCGCTGGATTCCGGAACGATGATGCCTGGCATCGAGGCGAAGCCGCGCTGCCGGATGTTTGCCAGATGACGCCGCAGCTCGGCGGGTTCAGTCAACGTCGACTCCGTGAACTTCTCCAGCGTGCGGGACAGGAACAGGTCTTGGTAAGCGGGCGCCGAGTAGGCCAGCAGCACCAGTCCTGACGATGTCCCGTGCACTGGCAGGCGGCCAGCCACCTTGGTGATGTCAACCATGGAATTGCGGGAACCGATGCGTTCGATATACAGGACCTCGTCAGAATCGAGGATCCCCAGCGTGGTGGAGTGCTGGACCACTGCCTGGACGTCCTCCATGAAGGGCAGGGCTGCTTCGCGGAGCCCCATCATCCGGGAGCTGCGGGATACGAGCTCCCACAGCTTGGTGCCAACACGGACTTCGGAGTTGGCTTCCCGTTCCAGCAGGCCCTCAGCCAACATTTCGTCCACCAGGCGATAGGTTGTGGTGACTGGCAGGCCGGAGCGGCGCGAGAGGGTGGCCACGCTCATGGTGCGGTGGACGTCGTCGAAGGCGCCCACCAATCGCACGACGCGCCGGATGACTGACTCGCCCGACGGGGAATTGGCCACATCGCCTCCTTGTTGACTCCCCCAGAATATGCGGATCTCCCGCGATCAGGATCTGTTGGGGCGGTCAGGCGCCTGCCTTCACCCGCGAGACGAACCGGAACCTGTCGCCACGGAATGTGCTGCGGGTCCACTCCACCGGTGCGCCCGCGGCGTCCCGGGCGAGCCGGTGCACCACCAGCAGCGGGGCCCCCATTTCGATGCCCAGCAGCCGGACCTCCTCCGGGCCGGCAAGGGCGGTTTCCACCGTGTCTTCGACGTCGGCGACCCGGATGTCGTAAATATCCGCCAACGCCGCATAGAGGGATCCAGCCTTGGCCAGATTGGCTTTGAAACGGGGCAGTTTTCCGGGCAGGTACGCAATTTCGTGGGCCAAGGGTTCGCCGTCTATCAGGCGGATGCGCTCCAATCGGGTTGCCGGCTCACCGTGGTCCAGGCCAAGGTGCGCTGCGACGTCGGCATCCGCCTTGACGACGGCGAGGCCCAGCATGCGGGAATCGGGGCGAAGACCCTGCGTCCGCGCATCATCCGAGAAGGAGGTCAATTGCCGGACGTGCGTCATCTTTGGTGGGGCCACGAAGGTTCCGTGACCCTGGATCCGGCCAAGCTTTCCTTCGGCCACGAGTTCACTGATCGCCTGCCGGACCGTGGTGCGCGATGTCTTGTACTTCTCAGCCAGCGCCCGCTCCGTGGGGATCAGCGTGCCTGGCTGCTCCCCGGCGATGAGTGCCAGCACCTCGGTCTTCAGGAGGTAATACTTGGGCGTCGCCGGGGCGGCATCTGTGGACATATTGGACATCCTACTTGTAGACAAGGTGATTGGTCTATGCCAATCTTGTGCAGGTTGGTCTAAACCAATTTCGGAAACACTCCGGCAAGACCCTACATTTCCACAGATTCAAGGGACAAAGATGTCGATCCTGCAAGACTTGCGACAAACCCCCAAGCTCGGCCTCCTGGTGGGCGGTGCGGCAGCAACCATTGGGGTGATTTACGGCTACGACATGTCCAACATCGCCGGTGCGCTGTTGTTCATCACCAAGCAGTTCAGCCTCACCACCTCCGAGCAGGAGCTGGTGACTACGGCCGTCGTGGCCGGTGAAGTCCTCGGTGCCCTGGTGGGCGGCTGGCTCTCCAACCGCCTCGGCCGAAAAGCCTGCATGGTGGGGCTGTCCATTGGCTACGCGCTCTTTGCACTGCTCAGTGCCATGGCCACGGACGTACCGATGCTCCTGATCGCGCGCCTGCTGCTGGGTCTGACCATCGGCATCTCGGTAGTGGTGGTTCCGGTCTTCGTCGCTGAATCCGCCCCTGCCAAAGTTCGCGGCGCTCTTCTGGTGGCCTATCAGGTTGCCACGGTCTTCGGCATCATCGTGGGCTATCTGGCGGCGTACCTGCTGGCAGGAACCGGCTCGTGGCAGTGGATGCTGGGGCTCGCTGCCGTGCCCGCGGTGATCGTCCTCGCGATCGTGATCAAGCTGCCGGACACCGCCCGTTGGTACATGATGCGCGGACGGACCGCCGATGCCCGCCGCACACTGACTGCAATCGAACCCGATACCGACGTCGAAGCCGAGCTGGCCGAAATGCAGCGGGCCATCAACGAAGAACGCGGCGGTGGGCTCCGCGAAATGCTGCGCACACCCTACCTGCGCGCAACAGTGTTCGTGGTGGGCCTGGGCTTTTTCATCCAGATCACCGGCATCAACGCCGTGGTCTACTACAGCCCCCGCATCTTCGAAGCCATGGGCTTCACGGGCAACGCCGCCCTCCTGTTGCTTCCCGCCGCCGTGCAGGTGGCCGCCCTGATCGCAGTTTTCGTCTCGTTGTCCCTGGTGGACCGTGTTGGCCGCCGTCCGGTCCTCCTGACCGGCATCGGGATGATGGTGGTGGCCAACATTCTCCTGGTTGGCGTCTTCACGGCAGGCCAGAACTTCGGCGGGTTGCTCACCGTGCTCGGCTTCCTGGGCGTCCTTCTCTTCACCGTTGGCTTCACGTTCGGCTTCGGCGCCCTCGTGTGGGTCTACGCCGGCGAGAGCTTCCCATCCCGGCTTCGTTCGCTTGGTGCCAGCGCCATGCTGACCTCGGATCTGGTGGCCAACGTCCTGGTGGCAGCCTTCTTCCTGACCATGCTTCAGCGATTGGGTGGCGCCGGCACCTTCGCAGTGTTCGGTGTTCTGGCTATTCTCGGTTTTGTGTTTGTCCGCAAGTTTGCCCCCGAGACGAAGGGACGCCAATTGGAGGAGATCCAGCAGTACTGGGAGAACGGCGGCACGTGGCCTGAACCCGGCAACGAAGTCCAGGCAACCAAGAGCGAGAATACAGAACCGGCGGCCGTCCGGTGACGCCGGCAGTGTTGGGCCTGCACGTGGGTGGCTCCAAAACCCACGCCCTCCGCTCGGATGCCGGCCAGCAGGCAGGTGTGTCAGGCGCGAACGGCGGAACGGCCGACGTCGAAATCACCGAGTCCAGCGCGAACTTATCGTCGGTGGGCCACCAGGGAGTGGACGCAGTATTTCGCAGGATCGCGGCGCAGATTGGCAGCGGCGTCAGCGCCGTCTGCGTCGGCGCGGCGGGGGCAGACACTCCAGCCAGCCGGGCGGTGCTGTCCGCCCTCCTGACGGAACATTTTCCCGGCGCCAGAATCGACGTCGTCCATGACACGCGAATCATCCTCGCCGCGGCAGGGCTCGACGCCGGTGCGGTCCTGGTGGCAGGAACCGGCTCGGTAGCGTGGGGTCGCAACCGGGACGGACAAGAGGCCCGCAGCGGCGGCTACGGCTACTTGCTGGGCGACGAAGGCGGCGGCTACTCCGTGGTGCGCGACGCCGTCCGCGAAGCACTGCGCGAGTACTACGCCGGACTGGAACCGGGCACGCTGGTCAAGGCCCTGATGGCCGCGACGGCGAGCGCCGATGCCCTGCAGCTCATGGATCTGTTCTATGCGAAGCCTGAGCCCCACCACTGGGCGGCGTTGGCACCAATCGTCTTGGATCTCGCTGCAGAAGGCGAACCGGCAGCGGTGCGGATCCAGGCCGAAGCTGCTCACTCCCTGGCCAGATTGGCCCGCCAGGTCCTGGGCGAGCTGGGACTGGATTTGCCCTTGGTGATGGCGGGCGCGCTGTTGGTCAATCAACCGCAGCTTGCAAGCGCCGTGACCCGGAAGGTTGGACCAGAGGATGCGGCGTCAGTCCGGATCCTGGAAGAGGCGCCGGTTCGCGGCGCTGTGAGCCTTGCCCGCCAGCTGATCGCTCCGTGAAGTTCGGACCCAACCTGCGTGGTTGTGCACGAGCCACGTGAGAGCCTCCCGCTCGACAGAGTCCCTCCCCTAGACAGACAGGAAACATGACCATCACTCCCAGCACGTCCACGTCCCCGAACACTCTCCACGGCCTGCGCATGGCCAGCGAAATCGCGGAGCAGCCGGCAGTTCTTGCCAATCTGCTGCAGTCGGGTCGCGCGCCCTTCCTGGCCATGGCCGAAACGATCAAAAAGGCTGCTCCCCGGTTTGTGCTCCTTGCTGCCCGCGGCACGAGTGACCACGCGGCGTTGTACGCGAAGTACCTCATTGAAATCAGCGTGGGGCTGCCGGTGGGCCTGGCCTCGCCGTCGACCCTCACCGCCTATGGCGCGACGCCCACCTTGGACGGCGTGCTGTGGCTGGCTGTCAGCCAGTCGGGCGGGTCCCCGGACCTGGTGGAGTCGACGGCGGCAGCCCGGCGCCTCGGCGCGCTCACCATTGCGGTGACGAATTCCCCGGCATCTCCGCTTGCTACGGCTGCGGAGCACCACCTGGATATTCAGGCCGGCAGTGAAACAGCGGTAGCCGCGACGAAGAGCTACACCGCCCAGCTGTTGTCGCTGTGGCTGTTGATCGACGCCTGGCGTGGCGGCACGGCGTCGGAGGCTGCCGGGCTTCCTGATTGGGCGGCTTCCGTCCTGGCCAACGACTCAGTGGCTGATGTTGCCGGCCAGTACCGCTTTGCCGACCGCATCATCACCACCGGCCGCGGCTACTCTTACCCGTCAGCGAGGGAGGGTGCGCTCAAGCTCATGGAAACCTCCTATTTGCCGGCCCAGGCTTTCTCCGGTGCTGACCTCCTGCATGGGCCGTTTGCCATGATCGACTCGCAGCATCCGGTGATCGCGGTAGTCCCTGAAGGAGTTGGCGGAACAGCCATGCGCCCCGTCCTGGACAGGCTTGCCGACCGTGGCGCCCACGTGTGCGTCGTGGGCGATCCGGCCGCTGCCTTGCCGGGTGGATTGGTACTGCCGCTGCCGGCCGGTGTCCCGGAGGAGCTCTCCCCCATCCTGCAGATCCTGCCCCTGCAGCAGCTGGCCCTGCAGCTGTCGGTGGAACGCGGCAACGACCCCGATGCTCCGCGTGGCCTGCTCAAGGTCACCGAAACCTGGTAGCAGCCGCTCGTCGTTGGGTGGCTGGTTGTGCAGACGCCTTCCAGCCACCCAACGCGTGCTCATGCGGCCCGTGATCCATGCAGCCAAGCGGAGTAGTCTGGAACCATGCCCTTCGCTTCAGGTGGTCGGTAGTCATGTCACGGGTCAGGCAGCGTTGGTTGCCGGCTGTGCTGGTCCCCCTTGCTCTGGCTGTGGCTGTATTGTTTGGCTCGGTCCAGGCTGGAGCCACTGTTTCCCTGCCACCAAAAACTGCGGATGAAATTCTTGCGATGATCGCGCGCACAGAGGTGCGTGCGTTGTCCGGCACTGTGGTGCAAACCGCGGAACTGGGGATCCCCGAGGTCCCCACCATGGGCCCGGGCGTCGTCCCGGGGTCGGCCTCTGCGCTGGAGTTCCTGACGGGTTCCCACACTGCCCGGGTTTACGTGGATGGACCTTTCAAGGCGCGGCTTCAGGTCCTTGACCGGATGGCCGAACGTGATGTGGTGGTCAACGGCGGCGACGTCTGGTTCTATAACTCGGCGGATAACAGCGCCACGCATTTGGCCGTCCCGGTTCCGTCGGCAGCGGATCTGAAGCAGGCGGTTCCGTCAAAGACTGTCCGTCCGGAGATGCCCACTCCTGAAGCCATGGCAGGCCGGTTCCTGGCAGCGATCGATCCCACCACCGAGGTCACCGTAGGTGAGGCTTCAACCGTGGCTGGCCGGAGCGCTTATCGTTTGAGCCTGCTGCCTCGCAGCTCGGAGACGCTGGTGGATTCCGTGGCGATCGACGTCGACTCCGAAACCGGGCTCCCGGTGGGTGTTGAGGTGCGGGCGAAGGGGCAGCCCGAGGCTGCTTACTCGCTCAAGTACACAGAGTTGAACCTCTCCACCCCGGATGCGGGCCTGTTTGACTTCACTCCTCCGCCGGGGGCCAGTGTTACGGAAAAGGCTGTCCCCGCCACACCTGGTACGCCCGCCACGACCGTACCGGAACCCACCATGCCGGTACCCGATGGAACTCCGCCTGACGGAACGACCCCTGACGGAACTCCGCCTGACGGAACTCTGCCTGACGGAACTACGCCGCAGGATTTGCCGCTTCTTCGGCATAACGGCCCTTCCGTTTCAGGCAGCGGCTGGGACACGGTGCTTGGCCTGCCCGCAGGATCGGCGCCGGCCGAGCTCACTACCAACCCGCAGTTCGCCCAGGCGCTTCAGCCGGTTCCCGGTGGGCGTGCCCTGACAACGTCCCTGCTGAGCGTCCTGATTCTCGACGACGGCCGCATCTACGTGGGCATGGTGCCTTTGGACCGGCTGCAGTCGGCAGCTCTCGCCTCGTGACAGACAGCGCATCGGGCGACCTCGCCATAGAGACGCATGGGCTCGTTAAGCGCTTCGGTCACCGGTCTGCGGTCGATGGCATCGATCTTTCGGTCCCACGCGGCTCTGTCTTCGGCTTCCTCGGGCCCAACGGTTCCGGCAAAACAACCACCATCCGTGTTCTGTTGGGGCTTGCCTCCGCCAACAGCGGTGAGATCCGCGTCTTGGGCCAAGAAATGCCACTGCAGCTCGCGTCAGTGCTGCCGGACGTGGGTGCCCTGGTGGAAGGCCCGGGCTTCTATCCGTTTCTCAGTGGAGCCGGCAACCTCATGCGGCTCGACTCAGCCGATCGCCACGCGTCATCGTCCACCCGTCGCCAGCGGGTCCACGACGCCTTGGACCGAGTGGGCTTGGGTCAAGCGGCCGGGAAGAAGGTGCGCGCCTATTCGCTGGGCATGAAGCAGCGCCTCGGCCTGGCCAACGCCATGCTCCGGCCACGGGAGCTGCTGGTGCTGGACGAACCGACCAACGGGCTCGATCCCCAAGGCACGCGGGAAGTCCGCAGTCTGGTCCGTTCGCTCGCTGCCGGCGGCACCACGGTTTTCGTGTCGAGCCATCTGCTGGCCGAGGTGGACCAGATGTGCACGCACGTGGGGGTCATGAGTGCTGGCCGTCTCGTTGCCCAAGGGACGCTGGACGAGCTCCGGTCTGCGGGCCAAGCGCATGTTCTGGTGCGAACGCCCGACGTCGAACGTGCTTTCCGTGTGTTGACCCGCCTGGGGTTGGTCCCTGGCGAGGTTCCCGGCGGCGGTGCGCTGCTGGGGACAGGACTCGACGGTGTGGAACCCGAGGCGATTGTTGCCGCGCTCGTGGCAGACGGGGTGCGGGTGCGCGGCTTCGCCGTCGAAAACGCAAGCTTGGAGGAACGCTTTGTGTCCCTGACGGGAGAGGGGTTCGACGTTGTCGGCTGAAACTGCCGTACCACCTGTCCGGCCCGGGGTCGGTTGGGCACTGCTGGGCTCGGAATTGTCCGTGTTGTTCCGGCGGCTGCGGACCTGGGCCATGCTCCTTGCCTTGGCAGCGGTGCCGATATTGATAGCCATCGCCGTGAAACTCTCGTCACGGCCAACGACGCCCGGCCGGGGTCCGCTCTTCCTGGACCGCATCACCCAAAACGGACTGTTCGTCGCCGTCACTGCCCTGGTGGTCTGCGTTCCACTGTTCCTTCCGCTCACGGTAGGCGTGGTGGCAGGTGACACGATCGCCGGGGAAGCAAACCTGGGCACCCTGCGGTATCTGCTGCTGGCTCCGGCGGGACGCATCCGCCTCCTCCTGGTGAAGTATGCCGGGGCCGTCACGTTTTGCTTCGCCGCGACCGCCACAGTGGCAGCGTTCGGCGCCTTGGCCGGCGTCGTACTATTCCCTGTCGGACCGGTGACGCTGTTGTCCGGGGACACGATCAGCGTGGGTGAATCGGCCGTGCGATCGTTGCTGATCGCTGCCTACATCACGGTATCCCTTCTGGGCCTCTCCGCGATCGGCCTGCTCATCTCCACGTTCACGGACGTACCAGTGGGTGCCATGGCTGCCACCATCGTGCTGTCGGTGGTCTCCCAGGTGCTGGACAACCTACCGCAGTTGGAGTGGCTGCACCCATGGCTTTTCAGCCACCACTGGCTGGGTTTCGCGGACCTGTTGCGGCAGCCCATTTCCTGGACGTCGTTTGGCGACAACGCATTGTTGCAGGCCGGCTACATCGCGGTCTGCGGCGCGCTGGCCTACGGGAAGTTCTCTACCAAGGACGTCTTGTCCTAGCTTTGCCGTAATCTCGTTCCATGGCCAGATTCTTTGACGTCCACCCTGAAGATCCCCAACCGCGCGCCATTGGCCAAGTGGTTAATATGCTGCAGAACGGCGGCCTGATCGCGTATCCCACAGACTCCTGCTATGCGCTGGGCGCCCAGATCGGCAACCGGGAGGCACTGGACCGCATCAGGACCATCCGGCATCTCGACGACAAACACCATTTCACCCTTGTCTGCAAGGACTTCGCCCAGCTGGGCCAGTTTGTCATGATCGACAACGACGTCTTCAGGAGCATCAAGGCCGTCACCCCGGGCAGCTACACCTTCATCCTTCCTGCCACCAAGGAAGTACCAAAGCGCCTGCTGCACCCCAAGAAAAAGACTGTGGGCGTGCGCATCCCGAACCACAAGGTGGTGCAAGCGCTCCTCGCTGAACTCGGGGAGCCGCTGCTCTCCAGCACCCTGCTGCTCCCGGACCAGGACGAACCACTCACCCAAGGCTGGGAGATCAAGGAACGGTTGGATCACGAAGTGGACGCCGTCATCGATTCCGGGGACACGGGCGCCGAGCCAACCACAGTCATCGACTTCTCCAGCGGCGTTGCCGAGGTAGTGCGCCGTGGGACCGGCGATCCGTCCCGGTTCGAATAGACAGCGTTTGTGCTGATGTCGCGGGCCACGCCCGCGCGTTATCGGAACTGGAAGCGGCAGCCGGCGTTCAACGCAAGCTGCGCGAGCCCGGTCATTTCCAGCACAGCGGCCGAGGGCACCGCTGACAATGGCTGTGGCGGCAGTGCCACGGAAATCGTGAGTTGCCGCTTGCCGTCAGCGCTGCTCATGGAAACACTCCCGTAGCCTGGCACCTCGCCGGACTCCCCGTGATAGGAACCGTTGGTGCACCTGTCATTCCAGTTGTCCAGGCCCAGTCCGTACTCGGAGTAGGCGCTGCCCTTCATCGCAATGAGGCTGGCTGGCGACACGAGCTCTCCGCGCAGCAAGGCGGCGTGGAACGTGTTCGTCTCTTGCACCGTGGACACCATGCCGTCCGCCGCGGAGTCCCTCAACATGGCCGGGTAGGCAACGTCCATCGGTTCGCCGTCCCCAGCGGCCGGCACCAAGTAGCCATGGACAAGATCCGCTGGCGGCGGGTCCGCGCCCACTAGGGCCGTGGCCGTCAGCGACAGCGGCTCCACGATATCGGCCTTCAGGACATCAGCGAGCGGCCTGCCGCGAAGCCGCTCCACCAGGATCCCCAGCAGCACGTAGTTCGAGCGTGAAAAGTTGAACCCTTGCTGCCCGCCCAAGGGCAAGGGAAGAGTCCTGGCAAGAGCCAACCGCTGTTGCGGACTCACCGGCGTGGTGAGAACTTGCCGGGCTGGGCCGGCGCCAATCAACGGCCCATAGTAGTCAGGGAGGCCGGACGTGTGGCCCAGGAGTTGGCGCACGGAGAGCTGGCCCGCCGGACGCAGGAGTCCGTCGATCTCAGGTACATACCGGCTGACCGGGTCATCCAATACGAGTTTGCCTTCGTCAACGAGCTTCAACACCGAAACGGCAACCATGGTTTGGGTGAGTCCCCCGACGTGGACGGGATCGCTGAGCTGGACGGCAGCGCCGCCCTCGCGGGTTCGGACGCCTGCCGCATGGGACCATTCCTGGTCCCCCACCTTGAGGTGGATCAGCACGGCCGATCCACCTTGTTGGAGCGTTTCCCGGCTGTACAGCTCAAGCATCGCAATAAGCTCCCGGAACGCGGGCGACGCCGTCGCCGGTACCTCCGTTGGGGAGGGCGCCGGAGGTGACGGAGTCACCGCCTGAGGGTTCGACGTCGACGACGTTACGTTCGGCGCGGAGGCGGTCGACGACGGGGTGGGCTGGAAGGGCCCGGGGCCGGGTTCACCGGTGCAGCCGCCCAGAAACACGCTGAGGAGCACGAGCACGCCGACTGCCAAAGTAGCGCTGCCCGCCCCTCCCTTCCGTGGATCCGGCCGCACACGGACTCCCCGTCTACTCCTCCGGCTTACGCGCCCGGCTCGGCTGCACACGCATGGGCTCGCCCGGCATCTTGGGGAACTCGGGTGGGAAGGGCATTTCGCCTTGGCCGTTCTTGACGTCACGTTCCCACCACTGCAGCAAGGCATCGATGTTGCCGGGCTCATCGTGCATGGAAGCCCACGGATCGCCCGTCTTCTTCAGCCGGTCCGGGACAGTCTTGATGGTGTATTTGGCCGGGTCCGCATTCTCGAGCTCATCCCAGGTGAGCGGGCAGGAAACCTGTGCTTGCGGCACCGCGCGGGGGCTGTAGGCGCCGGCGATGGTCCGGTCCCGGTTGGCCTGGTTGAAGTCTACAAAGACCTTGGTCCCCCGCTCCTCCTTCCACCACGCAGTGGTGACCTTTTCCGGCATGCGACGCTCCAATTCACGGCCCGCGGCGATCACGGCGTGGCGGACGTCAAGGAACTCATGCTTGGGGTTAATGGGCGCATAGACGTGAAGTCCCCGGTTACCCGAGGTCTTAATGAAAGCCGTTAATCCGGCTTCTGCGAGGACCGAACGCAACTCCTGGGCGGCCGGGATGGCGTCATCGAAGTCCGTTCCGGGCTGCGGGTCCAGGTCGATCCGCAACTGGTCAGGATTATCCGGATCGTTGGCCCGCGAGGCCCAGGGGTGGAACACCACGGTATTCATTTGTGCGGCCCACACAGCTGCGGCCGGTTCATCGATGACCAACTGTGGATGGGAACGTCCACTCGGATACGTCACCGTCACCGCTCGGATGTAGTCCGGGGCGCCCTTGGGAGGGTTTTTTGAGAAGAACATCTCACCCTCGATGGTGCCGGAATAGCGTTGAAGGCTGACCGGACGATTTCCGTTGGCCGCAACGAATGCCTCGCCGACGTCAATGAGGTAGTTGGCGAGATCCAATTTTGTCAGCCCCGCTTCAGGCCACACCACCCGGCTCGGACTGGAAATACGAACCTCGCGGGGGCCTTCGGGACCGGGCACAGTAACGGTGGTTGCTTCGCTCGCCATGGGCACAAGCTACCCCGTTAAGGTGGCGCGCGTCAGCACCTGCAGGCGTTTTTCGTCCCGTGTGCCCGGCGGGACGTCGCGGCTGCCCCATGATGGATACATGCCAAACACTGAAACCCCTGTGACCATTGCTGTCGGTGATACCGAGGTGTCCGGACTTTATCTGAGCCCCGACGAGTCGTTTGCGACCCTGGTGGTAGCCCACGGCGCCGGGGCCGGCATGGAGCACCCCTTCCTCCAGGGCTTCGCCGAAGCCATGGCAGCTGAAGGCGTTGCGACCCTGCGTTTCAACTTTCCCTACCGGGAAGCAGGCCGACGCTTCCCGGATCGTCCCCCGCTGGCCATCGCTACCTGGCGGGCGGTCATGGAAAAGGCCGCCGGACTGGCAGAGCACGGACCGCTGTGGGCTGCCGGAAAGTCCTTCGGTGGGCGGATGGCCTCCATGGCCGTAGCGGAAGGCATGCGCGCCAAAGGCTTGGTGTACCTGGGCTATCCGCTGCACGCTCCGGGAAAGCCGGAAAAGCTGCGCGACGAACACTTGTATGGCGTGACCGTCCCCATGCTCTTCCTCCAAGGCACCCGGGACACTTTCGCGACTCCGGAACTCCTTGAGTCCGTGGTGGGCAAAATCGGCCCGACGGCGACGCTCCAGTGGAGCGAAGATGCGGACCATTCGTTCGCCGTAAAGGGCGTCAAACGCACTAGCGCCGAGCTTGGCGCGTCGCTCGCGCCTGCGGTGGCGGCTTTCCTCAGGGACAACGCCTGAAGGCTACTTCGGCACGGGTTCGTGCCGCAGATAGGACCGGCGGAAACGCCCGGTGCCTGCTGTGAGGGCGCGGAGTTCAATGGCGTAGCGAAGAAGTTCCTGGTCCGGGACTTCGGCGCTGATCTCCGTTCCTTCGCCGTTGGCTGCAGTAGTCCCGGTGACGCGCCCCCGCCGGGTGGAGAGGTCGCTCATCACCGCACCCACGTAATCGTCGGGAACGCTAACGACCACGGCAGATACGGGTTCGAGCAGTTGGATCTTGGCGGTGGCCGCGGCTTCGCGGAGAGCCAAGGCTCCGGCTGACTGGAACGCTGCGTCCGAGGAATCCACGCTGTGGGTCTTTCCACCAACGAGGGTCACTTTGATGTCAACCACGGGGAATCCGGCCGATACCCCCTTGAGCATCTGGGCCCGCACGCCCTTCTCCACTGAAGTAACGAACGTCCCCGGAATGACCCCGCCCACGATCTTGTCGGCGAACAGGAATCCCTCGCCGCGTGCCAGCGGCTCAACCTCGATGTCACAGATGGCGAACTGCCCGTGGCCGCCCGACTGCTTAACATGCCTTCCGTGCCCGGTCGCCTTGGACGCGAAGGTTTCGCGAAGCGGTGTGATCACCTCCACTGTCTGGAGTTTGACCCCTTGGGCCCGCAGCCTGTCCAGCACTACGTCTGCATGCGCCTCGCCCATGCACCACAAAATGAGCTGGTGCGTGTCCGGGTTACGCTCCACGCGAAGGGTCGGATCGGCGGCGGCAACCTTGCCCATACTCTTGGCCAGCGCGTCCTCGTCACTGCGCGAAGCCCCCTCAATGGCTATTGGCATCAAGGGTTCCGGCATGCTCCACGTCTCGATCAGCAAAGGCGAGTCCTTATCCGAGACGGTGTCGCCCGTTTCGGCATTGGCCAGTTTGCTGATGGCACAAATATCTCCGGCGATGCAATACGGAATGGCCTTCAAGCTCTGTCCCACGGGCGCATAAAGATGAGTAACGCGCTCATCGCTGTCGTGATCCTCATGTCCCCGGTCAGCCAGGCCCCGCCCGCCAATATGGATCGACGAGTCTTCGCGGAGGGTGCCCGAGAAAACACGGACCAGGCAGACCCTGCCCAGGAACGGATCAACGGTGGTTCGCACGACTTCCGCGGCCAGTCGCCCCGACGGGTCACCCTCAAGGGAACGCAGGGCAGAACCGTCGAGCTGCATCACGGGCGGAATCGCCCGCTCCGGAGGTGACGGCATGGCCTCGGTCAGCAACGACATCAGCTCCGGAAGTCCGAGTCCGGTCTCGGCAGAGGTAGGAAGCAGGGGGAAGAACGATCCACGGGCCACGGCCGTTTCGAGGTCGCTGATCAGGTCCTGAAGGGGAAGCTCCCCGCCTTCGAGGTAGCGGTCCATAAGCGTTTCGTCTTCGCTCTCCGCGATGATCCCTTCGATCAACGCGCCCCGGACTTCCTCCACCGCGGGTCCGTTGCCGGTTCCATGGAGTACAGCCAGCAGTCCCCCGTCACCCGGTAGATAGAGCGGCAGGACGGCGTCGCCGAAAGCCTCTTGGCACCTGGCGACGGCGGCACTGAAGTCCGCGCGCGGATGATCCAGGCGGCTGACCACCACTGCCCGCGGCATGCGGATCTTTTCGCATTCGTTCCAGAGGGCCACCGTTGCGCCGTCGATGCCGTCGACGGCTGAGACGACAAAGAGCGCTGCATCGGCGGCCCGGAGCCCTGCCCGCAGTTCCCCGGTGAAGTCGGTGTACCCTGGCGTGTCGATCAGATTGACTTTGATGTCGCCAACGAGGATCGGTGCGACCGTGAGCGTGACGGATCTTTGTTGATGGATGGCTGACGGGTCCGAATCGCTGACGGTGGTCCCCTCACTGATGGACCCCATCCTGGTGATGGCTCCGGTTGCGGCCAGCAAGGCTTCGACCAGCATGGACTTGCCGGCGCCCGAATGTCCCACAAGCGCAACGTTGCGGATCTTCGCAGGATCGCTGGCCGCAAGTACCGTCCCATTCTCGCTGCGCCTGGTCTCGGCAGTTCCGGGGCCGGCAGCCTTGGCCGTCTCGCGTGTGCCCTTCGCGGACATGAGCACCTCCTGGTGTCGTATCCAAGCTCGGAGTTCGAACGCGCGAAAAGTTCGAACGTGTAAGAGGATTGGACACCCTCAGGCGACCACACGGCAAGAGCCACCAGCGGTCAAAAGTTGCCAGTCCGGCGTCGTGCGCCTCTGCACGAGGACCATGGGCAGCGCGCTAGGTGGAGAGCATTCCCCACAACAACCATGCGGAGACCGCCGCGCATCCGGTGATGACCACCGCAAAGCCGGACAACCAGACGAACGCGGGGACGCCCGTGGACCGGCCCAAAATATAGGCGTCCGACGCGGCCAGGCGGTCGCGACGGCGGGTGTGGACGCCGGCCACCTTGAACAGGTCGCGCACGCCACCGACGGAAAGGGCGATGCCAAGGGCCAGGACAACGTAGTTGACCGTGGTGGGCGGCGCGAACAAAACGAGCACCTGGGCGATGGCCGCGCTACATACGGCCACGAGGATCCCGGTGAGGTTCCGCAGGAAAATCAGGGAAACCAGCAGGATCAGCGCGCCCACCGACATCGCGGCGCCGGAACGCCCGGCGGCAACGGCGCCAATGAGGGCGAGCCCCACCACGGCCGGTGCCGGATAGCCCCAGAACCCGGACCAGGCTGCGCCAAAGTTGCCGCGGCCGCTGCTGACCAGACGTCCTGAATGATCCAGCCCGATCCGCAGGCCATGCACAAATCGGCCCGTCATGAGCGCGGCGTAAGCGTGGCCCAGTTCGTGGACGAACGTGACGTAGAGACCGAACCAACGCCAGGTGACCCGCGGGATGCTGAGGACAACGGCGCACGCCAGGATGCCCAGAAGGGCCGGCAGGGGCACCACGGTGGTGTGCGTATCGGTGAACCCACGCACTACGGCAAGCCACCACGCCTCCGCGAGGTTTCCTGGTTCGGTTGCTGTGCCAATGCCACGGTGGATCACGGTTCTCATCAACGGGAAATCCTACGGAACAAGTCTGGGAGTCAGGCTGCCGTCGACTGCAGTCGGGAGCGGAGTCCCGCAATCAGGATCTCCAGGCCGAAGTCGAAGGCCCGCTCGCCGCGTTGATCAGACGGGCCAGCGTAAGTGAGCGCCCGGCTAAGCGTGGGGTAACCCTCGGCGGGAGGTGCCCACACGACGTCGGGAGCTGCCAGGTCCAGGGCGAAGCCCAGCGCGAAACTGTCGATCGTGGAAATGGCGGACACCACGTCCTGTCCCCGGAACCCGGCGTCTTCCAAGGCAACTGCCAGGTTTTCGTAGAGGGACAGAACCTGGGACTCCTGGACGGTTTGCAGCACAAGAAGGGGCGCAAGGCGTGGGTGCCGGGCGAACGCGTCGCGGTAGCTGCGGATTACGGTCCGCAGGGCGGCTTCCCAGTCCTGGCCTTCGTGGACGGCATACGGGCTTTCGGCAATGATCCGGCCACGCATGAGCTCAAGGATTTCTTCGCGTCCGCTGACGTGGTTGTAAATGGACGATTGGCTGACGCCGATCCTCTTGGCCAGTTTTGGCAGGCTGAAGTCCCCCGCCTCGTCCACCAACTCCAAGGCAGCCGAGACGAGTGCGTCTATGGAAATCAGCGGAACCAAGGGGCGGGGCATTGAGGTCTCCAATCAGTTGTTGTTACGACTCTAACCAGAACTTTGCCCACAGGTATTGTGCCGGGGATCACAAGGCTCTACGATAAACGAAAGCCTTTCGCTTATAAACCTCCAAACTCCCCGCATTGACCCAGAGGACCCCCATGTCTGATCTCGAAACCCGACCCCCAGCAGCGGATGCTGGAAACGGGCTCAAACGAAATGCCATCGGCACCGGCGGTATCGCCTTCCTGGTGATCTCCGCGGCAGCGCCCTTGACCGTCATGGCTGGCGTGGCCCCTGTTGCCATCGGTATCGGGGGCATTGGCGCCCCCATGGGCTATGTCATTGCCGGTGCCGTGCTGTTGGTCTTCGCCGTCTCCTTCATGGCCATGACGCGCCACGTCAAAGCCGCAGGTGGCTTCTACACGTACATCACCCTTGCCATGGGCAAGACAGTCGGCCTGGCCTCCGCCATCCTGGCGATCGTTTCCTACAACTGCCTGCAAATCGGCGTCTACGGCCTGTTCGCCGTGCAAACCCAGGCGATGCTGCTTGTCCTGTTCGGACTGGACGTACCTTGGCCCGTAGTGGCGCTCGTCGCGATCGCAGCCGTCTGGTTCCTGGGCTACCGGGGCATCGACGTCGGCGCCAAAGTCCTGGGCGTCCTGCTCATTGCCGAGACGGCCATCTTGGCCATCATGGGAGCAGGCATCCTCGCCGGCGGCGGCGCCAAGGGCATCAGCCTGACGTCCTTCCTTCCCGAACATGCCTTCACCCCGGGAGTCCTTGCCATCCTGGCCATCTGCTTCGCCGCCTTCATGGGCTTCGAATCCACCGTTCTCTACCGGCGCGAAGCCCGCAACCCGGACAAGTCCGTGCCCCGCGCAACATACATCGCCGTAGGCTTCATGTCAGTCTTCTACGCCTTCATCGTGTGGACCGTCATCCAGGCCTACGGTGACGGCGATGTGGTAGCCGCCGCCGGTGAACTGGCCGATGGCATGTTCTTCGCCACCATCAACCACTACGTTGGTCCGTGGGCCGAGGTAGTCATGTATGTGCTGATAGTAACCAGCGTTTACGCATCCCAACTGGCGTTCCACAACGCCATCAACCGCTACGTGTACATGCTCGCCAAAGACGGCGTCCTTCCCGCTTTCCTGGGCAAGACCCACCCCAAGTACAAGTCGCCACACCGTGCCGGGCAGATCCAAACCGTCCTGGCCGCCGTTGTTATCATCATCTGCGCCATCGCAGGAGCAGACCCCTACAAGCAGCTGCTCATCTGGGTCAATACTCCAGGCATCTTCGGCATCGTTGCCCTGCAGGGCCTGGTGTCGGTGGCCGCCTTCATCTATCTGCGCCGCAACCCTGCCGCAGCGACCAACCGCATGCTAGTGCCCCTGAGCATCGCATCGGCGATCCTGCTCTTCGGAGTTGTTGCGCTGATCGCCATCAACATCGAACTCCTGACGTTCGCCGACGCCCTGACCAACACCATCCTCTTGCTGGTGGCGCCGCTCGTTTTCCTGGCAGGCCTGCTCATTGCCCGCAGCCTGCGGACCGCCCGCCCCGACGTCTTCGCCCGAATTGGAAGCTTTGAAACCCATGACTCCTGACCTCATCGTCCTTGCCGACACCATCCACACGCTCGATGATCGCCACGGTGACCCCGTCCAAGCCGTAGCGGTGCGTGGCGGTCTGGTGACCGCCATCGGGAGCCGCTTGGACGCCCACGAGTGGCGGCAGGCCGGCACCCGTGTGGTGGACCTCGGCAACGCGACCCTGACCCCTGGCCTGGTTGACTGCCATATTCACCCCGTGTTCGGGCTCGATCTGACCATCGGTTGCGATCTGTCAGGCGCAACAACGCTGGACGAGGTCCGCGCGCTGCTCCGGGCAGAGGCCGCGAACGACGCCGGGTGGTTACGTGGGTGGGGACTGAACCCGAATGCTTTCGGGACCGTTCCCCTGCATCGGCGCGTGCTCGACGAGGTGTCCGGCGACAGGCCGGCAATAGTGCGCTTGTTCGACGGGCACTCCGCCTTGGCGAACAGCCGGGCGCTGGAGATCGCGGGGATCCGCGGCCGGCACGAGTTCCAGCAGGCGGCCGAGGTAGTCTGCGATTCCGAGGGTGTTCCCACTGGACTTTTGCTGGAAGCGGCCGCCATTGAACTTGTCCAGCGGTACGTGCCCCAAGAGTCGTTCGATGAGCGGAAGAACCGCTTGGGCGCGCTCCTTCGGGACTTCGCGCGGTCAGGCCTCACCGGCGGCCACGTCATGGACCACAGCGATGAATCATCAGCGCTTTTCCGCGCTTTGGAGGCCGACGGCGAGCTGCCCCTGCGGCTTCGGACGGCGCCATGGTGCATGCCCGGCACCGGCGAAGCTGACTGGAAAGAGTTGGCTCGCAGCATCGGAACCGGTGGGCGCCGTTGGTCCATCGAAGCCATCAAACTGTTCGTCGATGGAACCGTGGACAACGGAACCGCATGGCTCTATGAACCGGACACCTACGGCGAGTCCACCGCCCCCTTCTGGCCACGGCCGGAGGAATACACTGCCGCTGTCAGCTACTTCGCCGCGCGCGGCATTCCAACGGCCACCCACGCCATTGGCGACGCGGGCGTGTCCCATGTCCTTGACGCGTTGGAGTCGCTGCGCGGATCTGTAGCCTCCGATGTGCTGCGCCGGACCGTCCACAGGATTGAGCACATCGAAACAGTGCCTGACCACCTGGTGGCGCGGTTCAAGGAATCGGGTGTCGTTGCCAGCATGCAGCCCTCCCATTGCACGCACTACTCGCTGGCCGACCATAGCGACAATTGGTCCCTGCGACTCGGCAAGGAAAGGGCAAATCACGCTTGGCGCTGCCGGGACCTCCGGGATGCCGGCGTCGTCCTCGGCATCGGCTCCGACTGGCCCATCGCCCCGTACCAACCCCTGCCGATCATTGCCGATGCCCAGTTGCGGCGCCGTTCCGGGCATCCCGATCAGGTTCCCATCGCTCCCGGTCAAGCCCTCACTGCCTTGCAGGCCCTTGAGGGATACACCTCGCACGCGGCCAAGGCGGCAGGACAGTGGGACGTTTCAGGGTCAATTACCGTGGGCAAGCGCGCCGACTTCACAGCGTTCGAACTCGACCCGCTGACCACGGCCCCCGATGAGTTCGCTGCGGGCGCTGTGCTCGGAACGTTCGTGGATGGCGAGATCCAGTTCATGCTGGACCGGCTCGGATAGCCCCGCAGCCAGCGCCCGTTACATCCGGTTTTTGGTCTTGGCCGTAGCCGGCGCCGTCCAGGGATCTTCGGGCCAGGGATGCTTGGGGTAACGCCCACGCATCTCTGCCCGGACCTGGGAATACGGTCCGGACCAGAATGACGCGAGATCGTCCGTCACCGCCAATGGTCGTCCGGCCGGGGACAACAAATGGAAGAGCACCGGCACCCTGCCGTCCACCAGTCGCGGCGTGCTGTCCCAACCGAAGCATTCCTGGAGCTTGACCGCCACAACCGGCCGGCCGGCGTCGTGGTCCACCTCCGGATAGTCGATCCGCACCCGTGAGCCGCTCGGTACTTCCAGGCGCTCAGGAACCAAGCCCTCCATCCGGGCGGCCTCCGGCCACGGGAGCAGTCGCCGTAACGCTTCGGTGAGGTCAAGGGAGCTGGCGGGCACGCCCGTAGCCATGGTTTCGAGTTCCGGACCAAGCCATTCGTCCAGCCGTGACAACAGGCTCTGTTCGCTGACGTCCGGCCAAGGATTGCCGAGTTCCCGGTGTAGCAGTGCAAGCCGTTTACGCAGGGCATCAGCCGGGGCGGACCAACCGATCATGGCCAGGCCTGCCTTCTTCAGTGCCTCGGCCACAGCGTGGCGCCCATCCTCAACGGCCGGTCGGACCGGCGTCGAGGACAACACCATGGCACCCAGCCGTCGCTCCAGCCTGGCGGTGACCCGGCCCGCGCTGAAGGTGGCATGCACGGTTTCGGTGAGGAGCTCCGGCGCGGCCGCTTCCGCCAGCTGCGCCGAAAGCGGTGCTGCGGAGCGGATCACGGCGCCCGTCCCGGCGGCGTCCCGACCCTGGGCACGGGATACTTCTGCAACGGCCAACCAGTCGTACCCGGAAAGCGGACTTCCTGCCGGCAACCCGGCCCTGGTGCCTGATGTCAGGAGATAGCTTGCGGGGCCGTCACCGGGGACGCGCCTGGCGATCCGGTCCGGGAAAGCCAGCGCCACCACAAAGCCGGGTGCCTCCCTTGCCGTCACGTCCGAGGTTGGTTTCGGATGGACGACGGCGGCTGCCTCCTGACGCGCGATCGTTTCCAAGCGTTTGACGTCCTCAGCGAAACGCCTGGCGGCCGGGTCCGTGCCAGCCCGCAGCGAACCCAGCAACTTGGTGAGATCGGCACCGGGTGCGCGCTGATCGCCAGCCACCAAGGCGACCGTTTCCGCCGCTGCCCGCCGGCCCACCACGGCGGACCCGTCCAACAAAGCCCGGGCAAGCCGCGGGTCCGCAGGGACGCGCGCCAAGGTCTTGCCAAGATCGGTGGCAGCGCCGTGGATTGTTATCGCTCCCAGCTCGCGAAGCACTTCCACGGCGTCATCCATGGCTGCGCGTGGCGGGGCGTCCGGCAGGGCGAGTCCGTCGCCGCGGGGTGTTCCCCAGCACGCCAGCACCAAGGCCGCGCCAGTCAGGTCTGCCACGGAGATCTCCGGTGTTTGGTGGGCTGGAGACGCGGCGAAATCCTTCTGGTCGTAGCAACGGACCACCTTGCCGGGTCCTTGGCGTGCGGCACGTCCCGCGCGTTGTTCAGCTGATGCCCTGGAGCAAGACACCGTGACCAGGCCCGACATTCCGCGGCCAGCGTCGCGGCGCGGTTCCCGGGACAGGCCTGAATCTATGACGAGCCTCACGCCCGGCACCGTGAGGGATGACTCGGCCAGTGCTGTGGACACGATGATCCGCGGTGATCCGCCGGGCACGCGGCCCGAGATCGCCCGGTCTTGCGCCTCCGGCCCGATCTGGCCGTGCAACTCAAGCACCTCAATTTCACCCCGGACCCGCGCGCGAAGCCTGGCGGCGACGTCGGACACTTCACGGACCCCCGGGAGGAAGACCAAGGCGTCGACCTCCGGATTCCCCTCAAGGGCAGCGGCATGTGCGGCGGCGGCGGTATCTGCAACATGATCAAGGAAACTGCGCGCCACGCCGCGCGCGTCCATGCGGTGGGTGGGGCCCGGAACCCAGGCGACCTCCAGGGCGTGCAGCGCGGAAGGGCAGTCGACAACAGGCGCCGGCTGACCGCCGTCGTGCGCTTTGCCTCCCAGCAGCGCCGCGAAACGCGGGGCATCCAAGGTGGCAGACATGGCGACCAGCGTGAGGTCCTCGCGCAGTTCGCGGACTTCGGCGAGCATGCCGACGAGGAGGTCGGTTTCGAGACCGCGCTCGTGGACTTCGTCCAGGATGACCGCGTGAACGCCGTCAAGGCCGGGGTCGGCGAGGAGGCGCCGGAGGAGGATGCCGGGCGTGACGAATTCCACGATCGTGTCCGGGCCGGTCTTGCTGTCACCGCGGACTGTGTAGCCGACGCGCCCACCCAGCCGACTGCCGTCCAACGAGGCCAGGCGTCGCGCGGCTGAGCGCGCGGCTACCCGCCGGGGTTGAGTCACGACGACGCGTGCCTGGCCCGGGTGCCTTTTATCCACGAGGTTGGAGAGCAACGGCGGCACCAAGGTGGTCTTGCCCGTACCCGGCGGTGCCTGCACAACTGCCGTACCGCCGTCGCCCTGTTCTTCCAAAGCGGTGGCTAGGTCCGTGAAGGAATCAGCGAAGACCAATCCTGTTCCGATGATGTCCAGTCTGAAAGTCACCAGACCATTGTCCCTGCTGGGAGCAGCACACGAGGCCGCGGTCCCTTGACCGTGGTCAGTGACTTGACGCTGGTCAGTCACTTGACGGTGGTCAAAGGGCCGCGGCCTGATGGTGCCCCGGAACGGTAGCTTTAGGCGATGGTGGAGGCGTCAATGACGAAGCGGTAGCGGACATCCGAGGCGAGGACGCGTTCGTAGGCGTCGTTGATCCTGCTGGCCGGAATGACCTCGATCTCGGCACCCAAGCCGTGCTCGGCGCAGAAGTCGAGCATTTCCTGGGTTTCGCGGATGCCGCCGATCGCTGAACCGGCGAACGAGCGGCGACCCGTGATCAACGAGAAGACGTTTACCGGCAGAGGTTCGGCCGGAGCGCCAACGTTGACCAGCGTGCCGTCGAGCGTCAGCAACTGCAGGTAGGCACTGATGTCGATGGAGGCGCTGACGGTGTTGATGATGAGGTCGAAGCTGCCGGCGAGCGTCTCGAACGTGGACGGATCGCTGGTGGCGAAGTAGTGGTCCGCACCCAGGCTCAGGCCGTCTTCCATCTTCTTCAGGGACTGCGAGAGCACAGTAACCTCAGCGCCCATGGCGTGGGCGAGCTTGACGGCCATGTGGCCCAGGCCGCCAAGGCCGACCACCGCGACTTTCTTGCCGGGACCTGCGCCCCAGTGGCGCAGCGGCGAGTAAGTGGTGATGCCAGCGCACAGCAGCGGTGCGGCTACGTCGAGGGCCAGCCCATCCGGGATAGAGACGACGAAGTCTTCGTTCACGACGACGTTGCTGGAGTAACCGCCCTGGGTAATGCTTCCGTCGCGGTCAACTGCACCATAGGTGCCGACGTTCCCGTTGAGGCAGTACTGCTCCTCGCCGGCCAAACAGTTCTTGCACTCTTTGCAGGAGTTGACCATGCAGCCGACGCCGACACGATCGCCAACCTTGTGCTTTGTGACTGCTGGGCCGATTTCGGTGACGATGCCGGCGATCTCGTGGCCGGGTGCAAGTGGATACTGCTGCGGGCCCCACTCACCGCGCACGGTGTGAATGTCCGAGTGGCAGATGCCGGCGAACTTGATGTCGATGTGCACGTCGTGGGCGCCCACCTCACGGCGTTCGATGGTGGTCAGAGTCAGGTCTCCGGTGGCGGACGGGGCGGCGTAAGCGTTGGCCGTAGGCATGTTTCTCCTGTTGGGTGGACTTTATTGGATGTTCCCATCTAACCCTGTTCCGATACATGGAAGGAGTTACTGCTGTTAGGGGTACTGACAGGGACTCCCTTAACCGCCCGGAAGACATACCGTTGGAAGCATGGACAATCGGACCGAGACGCGTGATTTCCTTTCCACTCGGAGGGCCAAGATCACACCCGAGCAGGCGGGACTTGCCGCCTATGGCGGCAACCGGCGCGTACCCGGGCTCCGCCGCGGCGAGGTTGCCGTCCTGGCAGGTGTCAGCGTGGAGTACTACACCCGGCTGGAGCGAGGAAACCTCTCAGGTGTCTCGGAAAGTGTCCTTGAGGCGCTGGCCAATGCCCTGCAACTGGACGACGCCGAACGTTCCCACCTCTTTGACCTTGCCCGCGCGGCCAGCGACGGCGGGAAGATGCGCCGCAGGCCGGTGCGGAAACAGGCCATCCGTCCCGGCGTTCAGCTCACTCTTGATGCGATCACGCACTCGCCGGCCTTCGTGCGCAACGGCCGCCTGGACATTCTGGCGAGCAATGCCATGGGACGGGCGCTCTACTCCGAGGTCTATGCGGATCAACGCGGCAACGCGGCGGAGCCGCCCAACCTTGCCCGATACCTGTTCTTCGATCAACGCAGCCACGACTTCTACCCTGATTGGGAACGCGCCGCGAACGACACCGTGGCCATCATGCGCACCGAGGCCGGACGCGACCCGTACGACCGTGGATTGACCGATTTGGTCGGCGAACTGTCCACCCGCAGCGAGGAATTCCGTGTTCGATGGGCTGCGCACAACGTTCGCCAGCACTACACCGGGCAAAAATTCTTCCGCCATCCGATCGTCGGTGAACTCCATATGCTCTACGAAGCAATGGAGTTCTCGGCAGACGCCGGACTGACCTTGACCGTCTACAACGCAGAGCCAGGTACGCCCACGGCCGACGCCTTCAAGCTACTTGCCAGCTGGGCCGCGACTCCCCTTGCACCCGAACCCGAAGAAGCTCTCCGGAACATGAATCACGACTAGTTGCGCCACTAAACATTCCGCCACAAAAAGGAATCATGGAAATCACTCCCAAGACGACCAGCACCAAAGGCCCTGCAGGCCTCTTCACCGGCGATGTCTACTTCGACGTGATCGCCAAGGGCGAGGAACCCTCAAGGATGCGCGTCAACATCGTTCGTTTCGCCCCCTGCGCCCGGACAGCATGGCACACCCACGCCGCTGGCCAGACCCTGCACGTTACCGACGGCGTCGGATTGGTGCAGTCACGCGGAGGCGACGTCCAAGTGATCCGCCAAGGCGACACCATTTACACACCGCCGGGAGAATGGCATTGGCATGGTGCTGCGCCGGATCATTTCATGAGCCACCTTGCTATGTGGGAGACCACTGGCGCTGGTGACGGCTCGGAGACCACCTGGGGCGAATTGGTGGGTGAGGAGGAGTACGGCTACCCGGAGTGATCCGGAGCGGTTTGTCCCCGCGGATTTTCCTGATCTCCCTCACCTCCCGTCGCGTATTCCCGATCGCCCTCTCACCTCCCGTCGCGTTTTCCCGATCGCCCTCTCACCTCCCGTCGCGTTTTCCCGATCGCCCTCTCACCTCCCGTCGCGTATTCCCGATCGCCCGTTACCTTTTTCGTAGCCCCTTTCTGGTGAAGGATGTGGGTGTGCTGGCCTGCCGGTCCCGGCATGATTGCGACGCTCTGTTTTTGATGATCCG